>NZ_CP047940.1:1374043-2061065 GCF_014280235.1 Cyanobium sp. NS01
GACTCCACTCTGCTGGAGCTGCCCGGCGACCACCTGACGCCGGCCAGCGGTGGCCTGCGCAAGCAGGTGCTCGGGGCCTGGGCCGATGATCCGGCCCGCCAGCGGGGCATGGAGCGGCTGGTGGGGCAGATCAGCAGCTGGAGTGACGCCGTGGCCACCCGCCTGGCGCGAAGCTGAGGGCCTATCGGCCCGGAGCCTCACACCCGCAGCTGATCGAGCACGGAGCGGTCCTCCAGGGTGGAGGTGTCGCCACTCACCTCCTGGCCCGCCGCCAGGGAGCGCAGGATGCGCCGCATGATCTTGCCGCTGCGGGTCTTGGGAAGGGCATCGCTGAAGCGGATGTCATCGGGGCGGGCGATCGGGCCGATTTCCTGGCCCACGTGGGCGCGCAGCTCAGCCACCAGGGCCTGGTCGCCGGCGCGCCCGCTTTCGAGGGTCACGAAGGCCACCACCCCCTCGCCCTTGAGGTCATCGGGCCGGCCCACCACGGCGGCTTCCGCCACGGCCGGATGGCTCACCAGGGCCGATTCGATCTCCATCGTGCCCAGGCGGTGACCGCTCACATTGATCACGTCATCGACGCGGCCCATCACCCAGAAGTAGCCGTCGGCATCGCGGCGGGCACCGTCGCCAGCGAAGTAGAGCCAGGAGCCGTCGGCCGGGCGGATCTCCTCCCAGTAGCTCCTGCGGAAGCGCTCCGGGTCGCCGTGGACCGTGCGCATCATCCCCGGCCAGGGGCGCCGCACCGCCAGGTAGCCGCCGGCATCGGCGGGCTGAGACACCCCCTCATGGTCCACCACATCGGCCACGATGCCCGGCAGGGGCAGGGTGCAGGAGCCGGGCTTGGTGGGGGTGGCCCCCGGCAGCGGGCTCACCATCACCCCACCGGTCTCGGTCTGCCACCAGGTGTCCACCACCGGGCAGCGGTTGCCGCCGATCACCTCCCGATACCACATCCAGGCCTCGGGGTTGATCGGCTCGCCCACCGTGCCGAGGATCCTGAGGCTGCTCATGTCGTGCTGATCGGGCACCTCGCGTCCGCTCTTCATGAAGGCCCGGATCGCCGTGGGGGCCGTGTAAAAGAGGGTCACCCGGTGCTTCTCGATCACCTCCCAGAAGGCACCCGGCTTGGAAGGACGCGGTGCCCCCTCGTACATCACCGTGGTGGCGCCGTTGGAGAGGGGCCCGTAGACGATGTAGCTGTGGCCCGTGATCCAGCCCACATCGGCGGTGCACCAGTGGATGTCGTCCTCGCGCAGGTCGAAGATCCACTGGAAGGTGAGATGGGCCCAGAGGTTGTAGCCGGCGGTGGTGTGTACCACCCCCTTGGGCTTGCCGGTGGAGCCGGAGGTGTAGAGCACGAACAGCCGGTCTTCGCTGGCCATCGGCTCGGCCGGGCAGCTGTCGGCCTGGGGATCCACCAGCTCCTGCCACCATTCATCCCGCCCCGGCTCCATGGCGCAGTTCTCGCCCGTGCGCCGCACCACCAGCACATGCTCAACGCTGGGGGCGGCACCGCCCGCCAGGGCCGCATCCACCGCCGGCTTGAGGGCCACGGGCTTGTCCTTGCGGAAGCCGCCGTCGGCGGTGATCACCAGCTTCACGTCGCCGTCGATCAGCCGGTCGCGCAGGGCCTCGGCCGAGAACCCCCCGAACACCACCGAATGGGGTGCCCCGATGCGAGCGCAGGCCAGCATGGCGATGGCCGCCTCCGGCACCATCGGCATGTACAGGGCCACCAGATCGCCCTTGCCGATGCCGAGGGCCTTGAGGGCATTGGCCGCCCGGCACACCGCCCCATGCAGCTCGCGGTAGCTGAAGCGGCGGGTATCGCCGGGCTCTCCCTCCCAGATCAGGGCCGTCTTGTCGGCCCGGGGCCCCGCCAGGTGGCGGTCGAGGCAGTTGTAGCTGAGGTTGGTGCGGCCACCCTCGAACCAGCGGGCAAAGGGCGGATCGCTCCAGTCGAGCACCGTGTGGAACGGCTCGAACCAGTGCAGGTGCTCGCGGGCCTGCCGGCCCCAGAAGCCATCCGGATCCGCCTCCACCTCGGCCACGAGATCGCGGTAGGCCTGCATGGAACCGATCCCAGCGCTGGCGGCCAGCTCTGCCGGCGGCGCAAAGACCCGCTCCTCGTGGAGCACCGATTCGATCGTGACCTCAGACATCGCCATGGCAGCAGTCAGGATGCATTCTGAGCTGCGACGCCCCGACCCAGAGGAACAGCCACTGCCACCAGCAGGATCCACTGAAGCGGCCAGTGCCCACCCTTACCAGGCCCGCGGCATTGTGTATTCCACCTACGGCAACCATGCCGTGAGCGGGCACGCCTGGGGGTTCTGGTACCTCCGCACCAGCAAGAGGGTGTGGTTCCGGGTGGATCGCGGGGCGGTGAAAGGTCTGCAGCCCGTGTTCACCTACAACGGCCGGGTCATCCTGCACAGGAGCGAGCTGGCCAGGGGCCCGGCCCAGTCTTCCCAGGGCAGCGGCCCACCCGTGGTCTGGGGGCACTACCTCGGCAGCGACTGGGCCGAGGGTCCCAAGAACACCCAGCTCTCTCTACTGATCTGGACCCGCTGGAGCTGGCTCCACCCCGAGGCCTGTGGCCAGCCGGGGCGGTTTGCAGTGTCGTTCAGCCGGCCGGCGCCAGCGCCGTGAGGGCAACCCCCCTGAGAGAATGGCGCCATGAACCGTCCCGCGGCCTGCCTGTTCGATCTCGACGGGCTCCTGCTCGACACCGAACCGCTCCATGCCAGGGCCTGGCAGGAGGCCGCCAGCCGCTTCGGCCGACCCCTGAGCCCCGAGGAGCTGAGCAGCCTGCGGGGACGGCGCCGCCTGGACTGCGCCGAGCAGGTGTGCGCCTGGATCAGCGCCAGCCCCAACGCCAGCCCAGCTGCCAAGCCCGCTGTGGCCGAACTGCTGGCCGTGCGCCAGCCGATCGCGGAGGCCCTGCTGGTGCAGGCCCCTCCGATCCAGGGAGCCCCGCAGCTGTTGCAGCGCTGCCGCGAGCGGGCGATCCCGATGGCGCTGGTGACCAGCAGCGCCGAAGCCTCCGTGGCGCTCAAGTGCGCCCCCCACGACTGGCTGGGCGGCATGAAGACCTGCGTCTATGGCGATGACCCCGAGCTCAGCGCCGGCAAACCGGCGCCTGATCCGTTCCTGATGGCAGCGCAACGTCTCGGGGTGCCGAGTTGCGACTGCTGGGCCTTCGAGGACTCCCTTGCCGGCAGCCAGGCGGCCCTGGGGGCCGGCTGCCAGGTGTATGTGCTGCTGCCCGATGGAGCCCTCAGGGAGCACTATCCAGCGGCAGTGCAGTGCCTGCGCTCACTCGAGGACGTGCTGCTCGAGTAGCTCTGCTGGGGGATCAGTGCGCAGGTGATCAGTAGAGCCGGCTGAGCACAAAATCCGGCAGACCTCGCAGGGCACTGCGCGGCTCGGATGGGGCCAGCCAGTCGATCGACTCGGCCGCCTCCCGCGCAAACTGCTCCGCCAGGGCCCGGGAGCGGGGGATGGCCTCGCAGCCCCGCACCAGGTCCAGGGCCTGGTCGAGATCGTCGTCCTCGGAGAACTCGCGCTCGATCAACCCCGCCAGGGCAGGCCGCTCCTGCAGGGCGTAGAGCACCGGTGCCGTGAGGTAGCCGGAGGCGAGATCGCTGGCGGCGGGCTTGCCCAGCTGCTGGTCGCTGCCGGTGAAGTCGAGGATGTCATCCACCACCTGGAAGGCCAGGCCGAGCTGGCGGCCGAACCGGTAGAGATCGTCCAGGTGGCTGGGGGGAAGGGCCGAGAGCACGCCGGCGGCCCGGGCGCTGTTGGCGATCAACGAGGCCGTT
Source organism: Cyanobium sp. NS01 (assembly GCF_014280235.1). NCBI lineage: Bacteria > Bacillati > Cyanobacteriota > Cyanophyceae > Synechococcales > Prochlorococcaceae > Cyanobium > Cyanobium sp. NS01. The sequence goes on from NZ_CP047940.1 coordinate 1,377,871, forward strand.
TTGCAGTAGCTCTTCTCGAGGTAGCTCTCGAAGCTCTGGGTGGTGTCGTAGCGGAACAGGCCCTGCTTCACCTCGCCATCGGCCAGATCCATGATCACGCGGCTGAGCAGCTTCACCACGTCGAGGTCGTCGAGGTTGGCGAGGTGCCAGCTGGCCTGGGCGAAGAGGAAGTCTCCGGCCAGCACGGCCACGCGGTAGTTGAAGCGGCTGTGCACGGTGTCCACGCCGCGGCGGGTGGCCGCCTCGTCCACCACGTCGTCGTGGACGAGGGAGGCGGTGTGGATCATTTCGGTGATCTCAGCCAGCCTCCGGTGGCGCGGCGTGAGCTCCCCATCCGGAGCCACCGCCCGCGAGAGCAGCAGCACGATGCCCGGCCTCAATCGCTTGCCGCCTGCGGCGAACAGGTGCTCGGCCGCCGCTTGAAGAATGGGATGCCCCGCGCCGATGAGGCTGCGCAGATCCGAGAGCAGGGTGTCGAGATCGGCCTCCACCGGCTGGAGCAGCTCTGCAACCGTTGCCACATCACCTCCGCCGTGCCGAGATCCTAGAAGGCACGTGCTGCCGTCCGCAGGTCCACCCGCTCCACGGCGGGGCGATGACCCAGCCAGTCCTCAGCGCCGGCGGCGAAGGTGTCTGGACAGCCGGTCACGCAGAGGCGGGAACGCTGCTGCAGCGGCAGCACCAGCTCGCTGCGGCGCTCCACCTCCGGCGATTCGCCGAGGCTGCCGAGCAGGGGGCCGAGCCGCTCCACCACCGCCAGGGCCGGATCCACCAGTTCCACCCCCGCCGGCAGCAGTTCGGTGAGCAGGGGCCGCAGCAGGGGGTAGTGGCTGCAGCCCAGCACCACCATGTCCACCTCGGCGGCCAGCAGCGGTGCCAGGTAGGCCTGAGCCACCCGACGCAGGACATCGGAATCGCGGTGGCCAGCCTCGATCAGGCCCACGAACTCCGGGCAGCCCACCTCGGTGACCACGGCCATGGGGCGGCTGGCATGGATGGCCCGGCGGTAGGCACCGCTGGCGGCGGTGGCGGGGGTGGCCAGCACGCCCACCCGATCACTTTTGATCACAGTGGCCACGCTGTCAATCAGCCCGAGCACCGGCACGGCGGCCTCGGAAACGGCCACGTCCAGCGCCAGGGCGTTGCAGGTGTTGCAGGCCATCACCAGCACCCCCACCTCCTCGGCCCGCAGCCACCGCACCACCTCGGCGGCGATCTGCCGGATCTCCTCCGGGCTGCGGCTGCCATAGGGCACCCGGGCCGTGTCCCCCAGGTAGAGACAGCGGGAGTGGGGATGCCGTTCCGTGACCCGGCGCAGCACCGTGAGCCCGCCGACGCCACTGTCGAACAGGCCCACGAGCAGCTCCATCAGCGCCCCCCCAGGAACTGCAGGATGCCCGTGGCCAGCGCCATGGCGAGGCGGCGGCGATGGGAGGGATCGGCCAGGCGCGGCGCGTCGAAGGCCCCGGTGACAAAACCCATCTCCACCAGGGAGGCCGGCATCACGGTGCGGCGGATCACGAAGAAGCGGCCGGCCTTGACGCCCCGATCCGGCGAACCCGGTGACACAGCCATCATCTGGGCCTGCAGCAACCGCGCCAGGCGCAGCGACCGACCTCCGGAGAAATAGAAGGTCTCAACGCCGTTCACATCCGGGCGGGCCATGCTCAGGGCGTTGGCGTGGATGCTCACGAACGCATCGGCACCCACGCGGTTGGCCAGCGCCACCCGCGGCGGCAGGTCCACATCCACTTCCGAGGTGCGGGTCATCACCACGTTCACGCCGCGGGCCTGCAGCAGGCGGGCCACCTGCAGCGACACGTCGAGCACGATGTCGGTTTCGCGCAGGCCGCGGATCCCGACAGCGCCGGGGTCCGGGCCTCCGTGGCCGGGGTCGATCACCACCCGGAAACGGCCGCGGGGCACCACGGGCAGGCCGTCGGCGGAGAGAGGTGTGCTGGCCGTCGGGAAGGCGGGGCCGGGCCTCGAGGCGATCGGGGTGCGGCGGTCCACATCCCCCTCGCCCAGGCCCAGCAGCACCGGCCGGCTCAGACCCTTGAACTCCAGTTTCCAGCGGTCCGAGGCGGTGCCCACCAGGCGCAGGTCCGCAGGGTCGAGCTGGGTGCCCGGTCTGAACTCCACCACGATCCGGGTGGTGGTGGGCGTGGGCTTGCCGATCCGCACCTCGCGCACATCGCCGCTGCCGCGGATCGAGCGGGAGCGGGAAGGAGCCCCCGGCAGATCCACCCACACCCGCGGGCCGCGCAGCCGTGTGCCGTCTTCAAAGAAGGCCTGCAGCCGCACATTGGGGCTGGTGCGCAGCTCCAGGGCACCCTGACGGGTGATCCGCCAGGCGGCCAGGCTCGAGGCTAGGGCCGGCAGGTCGGCGAGCACCAGGGCCACGGCCAGCAGCAGCCGCAGCAGGCCGAGGCGTCGCGGGGACCTGGCGCTGCCGGAGCGCCTCAGTGGCATGGGGGCCGCCACTCAGAACAGGGCCGGACGACGGTGCTGCAGGCTCGGCATCTGAGCCCTGACCCGCTCGCCGTGGCGTGGGTCAACCGGGGCCACCGCCAGACCGGGCGCATCGCCGGCATCGGCCAGCACCGTGCCCCAGGGGTCGATCACCAGGGCATGGCCATGGCTCTGGCGGCGGCCGTAGTGGTGGCCCGTCTGGGCCGGGGCCAGCACGTAGGCGGTGTTTTCGATCGCCCTGGCCTGCAGCAGCACCTGCCAGTGATCCTTGCCGGTGAAGGCCGTGAAGGCGGCGGGCACCATCAGCAGATCGGCGCCGGCCCCGGCCAGGTGGCGGTAGAGCTCAGGAAAGCGCACGTCGTAACAGATGGAGATGCCGATGCGACCCAGCCCCGGCACCGCCACAACCGGGGGCAGCTCGGTGCCGGGACGCACCGTGGCCGACTCGCGGTAGGTGTTGCCGTCCGGGAGGTCCACGTCGAACAGGTGGATCTTGTCGTAGCGGGCCAGCAGCTGGCCCTCGGTGCCCACCAGTTCCGCCCGGTTCAGGGTCTGGCCGTCCCCGGCCGGCACGGGGAAGCCCCCACCCAGCAGGGTCACCTGGTAGCGGCGCGCCATGGTCACCAGAAAGCTGCTGCAGCGCTGCCCCAGGCTGGGGGCCAGCTCCAGACGCAGCTCGTCGTCTCCCATGAAGGCGAAGTTCTCGGGCAGACCCACCAGCTCGGCCCCACGCCGGGCGGCCAGCTCGATCTGTTCCTCGGCGGCGGCGAAGTTGTCGTCCGGGACCGGAGTGCTGGTGAGCTGCACCGCTGCCGCCAGATAACTGCTCACCTGATGCCGAAAAAGAATCGCCGCACTGTAAGGGCCTCCCCCTCAGCCGGCTCTGAGCACCCCAGGCTCGCTCTGGGTGGGCACGATCGTCAGGGTGTCCACGGCGCTGCAGCAGGCGAAATCGGCGTCGTGGTCGCCCAGGGCGATCAGTCGCTTGCCATGGCTGGCGGCCCGCAGGCAGGTTTCAGGGTCGCTGTGCCACTGCTGCCAGAGGGCCAGGGCGGCCAGCATCTCGTCATTGCCCAGGTCCACTCCCCGGTGGGGAGCCACCGCCAGCTCGATGGCGGCTGAGGCCACGGCCCCCGCCGCCAGGCTGTCCTCCAGGGAGTAGTCGCCCTCCCAGCCGCTGCCCACGATCCACACCCGCTCCACGCCCGCTTCCAGCAGCCGTCGCACCACGGCAGTGCGGTTGGGCAGGCAGGCGGTGACCAGCAGGGGCACCGCGCGCACCGCCTGCAGCGAGCGGGTGCCGTTCGTGGTGCTCATGAAGATGCGCTTGCCCCCCACCCGCTCAGCGGTCACCGCCAGGGGTGAGTTGCCCAGGTCGTAGCCCGCCACCCGCTGGCCGCCCCGCTCCCCGGCCCGCAGGCTCTGCGCTGGGGGCCAGGCGGCGGCGGCCCGGTCCAGGGCCTCCAGATCGGCGAAGGCCTCGATCGCCTCGGCGCCGTTCTGCAGCGACCAGGCGATGGTGGTGGTGGCCCGCAGCACATCGATCACCACGGCGGCCTCGGGCCCGCCCTCGGCCGCGGCGACCACGGGTGGCACGCACTCGGATGTGGGGTAGTAGGAGATCTGCACGAAGGCGGCAACGCTGGCGGCCTCAGCGTAGGGAGCGTGCCCCACGAGGCTCAGGCCGCAGCGGCGGGAGTGGCTGCGGCACAGTGCATCAGGCGGCGCGTCCTGGCGTGCCGCGGCTCGATGTCACCGAATTCCCTCTCCGCGATGACCGCCACCGAGGCTGCCCCCGTCACCCGTCGCCGCAACCGCCGGGATCTGCGCGGTTTCCTGGAGCTGCTGGAGAGCCGCCAGCAGCTGCGGCGCATCCAGGCCCCGGTGGACCCGGACCTGGAGCTGGCGGCGATCTCCGATCGGGTGCTGAGCTGCGGCGGGCCTGCCCTGCTGTTCGAGAACGTGCTGGGCTCCTCGATGCCGGTGGCCATCAACCTGCTCGGCACCCAGGAGCGGGTGCTGTGGAGCATGGGCATGGAGCGGCCCGAAGAGCTGGAGGCCCTGGGCGAGCGCCTGGCCCTGCTGCAGCAACCCAGGCCGCCCAAGGGCCTGCGCGAGGCCACCCGCTTCGGCGGGGTGCTCTGGGACGTGGTGAAGGCCCGCCCCGACCTCGACCTGCTGCCCCCCTGCCAGCAGCAGGTGTTCCGGGGCGAGGACGTGAACCTCGATGCCATCCCGATGCTGCGCCCCTGGCCGGGCGATGCCGGCCGGATCATCACCCTGGGCCTGGTGATCACCAAGGACCCCGAGACCGGCACCCCCAACGTGGGCGTCTACCGGCTGCAGCAGCAGTCGATCAACACCATGACCGTGCACTGGCTGAGCGTGCGCGGCGGTGCCCGCCACCTGCGCAAGGCGGCGGCCCTGGGCAGGAAGCTGGAGATCGCCATCGCCATCGGCGTGCACCCCCTGTTGGTGATGGCGGCGGCCACACCGATCCCGGTGCAGCTCAGCGAGTGGCTGTTCGCGGGCATCTACGCCGGCGAAGGCGTGCGGCTGGCCAAATGCAAGACGGTGAACCTCGAAGTGCCCAGCCACAGCGAAGTGGTGCTGGAGGGCACGATCACCCCCGGCGAGGCGTTGGCCGATGGCCCCTTCGGGGATCACATGGGCTTCTACGGCGGCGAGGAGCCCTCGCCGCTGGTGCGCTTCCAGTGCGTCACCCAGCGCCGCCAGCCGATCTACTTCACCACCTTCAGCGGCCGTCCCCCCAAGGAGGACGCCATTCTGGCCATCGCCCTGAACCGCATCTACACGCCGATCCTGCGGCAGCAGATCCCGGAGATCGTGGATTTCTTCCTGCCGATGGAGGGCCTCAGCTACAAGCTGGCTGTGATCGCCATCGACAAGGCCTTCCCCGGCCAGGCGAAGCGGGCGGCGATGGCCTTCTGGACGGCCCTGCCCCAGTTCACCTACACGAAGTTCGTGGTGGTGGTGGACAAGGCGATCAACATCCGCGATCCCCGCCAGGTGATCTGGGCCATCAGCGCCCTGGTGGATCCCCAGCGGGATCTGTTCGTGCTGGGCGACACGCCCTTCGACAGCCTCGACTTCGCCAGCGAGCGGCTGGGCCTGGGCGGCCGCCTGGCCATCGATGCCACCACCAAGGTGGGCCCGGAGAAGCGCCACCCCTGGGGCGAGCCCCTGCAGCGCCCCGCCGAGCTGGAGGCCCGCCTCGACGGCCGCTGGCAGGAGCTGGGGCTGGGGGATGTGGGCAGCCAGCAGGCGGACCCCGCCCTGTTCGGCTACACCCTCGAACACGTGCTGGAGCGACTCAGCCAGGCCGGCCTGGGCGGCTGATGCTGAGCAAGGGCAGCACCGATGCCCTGCGGGCCCTGCTGGAACTGGCTGAGGCCCCGGAGCGCTGGCGCTCCACCAGGGAGCTGGCCGAGGCCCAGCAGCTGGCCGAGCCGATGCTGGAGCAGCTGCTGCTGAGGCTGCGCCGGGCCGGCCTGCTGCAGGCGCGGCGCGGCCGCCTGGGGGGCTACCGCCTGGCCCGACCACCCCATCAGATCGGCGTGCAGGAGGTGATCGCCGCCGTGCAGGGACCCTCCAGCGCCCCTGCCGAGAGCGGTGGCTCCGCCGCCGACCAGGTGACCCGGGCCCTGGAGGCCCGGCTGCAGCGGGCCGTGACCCGGGCGCTGCTGGAGCTGAGCCTGGAGGAGCTGCTGTTCGATCTGCGCAGTGCCGAGGCCTGCCGCGACGGCGAGGCCGGTCTGCTGCTGGGCTGAGCAGGCGCGCTCCATAGGATCGCCACAACGCGAAGCCGCCGCCTTGGTCCAGCTCTCCAGAAGTACGCCGCTCCCCCTGCCGGCCGGAGGCCGCCTGCGCGGCAGCGTGCGGGTGCCGGGGGACAAGTCGATCTCGCACCGGGCCCTGCTGTTCGGCGCCATCGCCGGCGGTGAGACCCGCATCGAGGGCCTGCTGCCGGCCGAAGACCCGCTCAGCACGGCGGCGTGCCTGCGGGCCATGGGTGTGGAGGTGTCACCGATCGCCGCGGGCCAGCTGGTGCGGGTGCAGGGGGTGGGGCTCGATGGGCTGCAGGAGCCGGGCGAGGTGCTCGAGTGCGGCAACTCCGGCACCACCATGCGGCTGATGCTGGGCCTGCTGGCCGGCCGGCAGGGGCGCCACTTCGTGCTCAACGGCGATGGCTCCCTGCGGGGCAGGCCAATGCGGCGCGTGGGCGACCCCCTGACCGCGATGGGGGCCTCGATCCACGGCCGCAGCGGCGGCAACTTCGCGCCCCTGGCCGTGCTGGGCCGCCCGCTCCAGGGCAGCACCCTGCACACCCCGGTGGCCTCGGCCCAGGTGAAGAGCGCCATCCTGCTGGCGGCGCTCACGGCCAGGGGCGACACCACGGTGATCGAACCGGCCCAGAGCCGCGACCACAGCGAGCGCATGCTGCGGGCCTTCGGGGCCGATCTGGAGGTGGGCGGGGAGGCGCGCACCTGCGTCACCGTGCGGCCGGGAGCCAGCCTGACGGGGCAGCACGTGGTGGTGCCAGGCGACATCAGCTCGGCGGCCTTCTGGCTGGTGGCCGCTGCCGTGATCCCCGGTGCCGAGCTCACGGTGGAGAACGTGGGCCTCAACCCCAGCCGCACCGGCATCCTGGACGTGCTGGAGCAGATGGGGGCCCGGCTGGAGGTGCTGCAGCGGCGCACTGTGGCCGGGGAACCGGTGGGGGATCTGCGGGTGAGCCATGGTCCACTGCAGGCCTTTGACATCGGCGGCGACCTGGTGCCGCGGCTGGTGGATGAAATTCCGGTGCTGGCGGTGGCCGCCTGCTGCGCCGAGGGCATCAGCCGCATCCGCGATGCCGCCGAGCTGCGGGTGAAGGAGACCGACCGGCTGGCCGTGATGACCCGTCAGCTGGGGGTGATGGGGGCCCGCATCGAGGCCTTTGACGACGGCCTGGCGATCACGGGCGGTGTGCCGCTGCACGGGGCCGAGCTCGACAGCGAGACCGACCACCGGGTGGCCATGAGCCTGGCGGTGGCCAGCCGACTCGCCAGCGGCGACAGCCTGCTGCACCGGCCCGAGGCGGCGGCCGTGTCCTACCCCGGCTTCTGGGATGACCTGCAACGCCTCAGCGCTTAGGCCAGCGGCCGGGGCCGACGGCAGCTTCAGCCTGCACAGCGGTGCGTTCGGTGAGGGCTTCCACAGCCCGGCGGGTGCCCGCTGGGAGGCGGACCACACCTACCTGGGGCCGGCCGAGCTGCAGCGCTACGCGGCCGGCGCCGAGCTGCGGGTGCTCGATGTGGGGGTGGGGCTGGGCTACAACAGCGCCGTTCTGCTGGAAGCCGCGGCGGAGCGGGGCCTGACGCTGCGCTGGTGGGGACTGGAGCAGGACCTGCGGCCGCTGCAGCTGGCCCTGGCCGATCCAGGCTTCTGTGCCCAGTGGCGGCCCTCCACCCTCCAGCAGCTGGGCCAGGTGTTGCGGGGTGAGGCCGGCTGGTCCGGGCGGATCCTCTGGGGCGATGCCCGCCAGCAGCTGGCGGGCCTGGAGCCCTGGCTGCGGGGCCGCTGTGATCTGGTGCTGCTCGACCCCTTCTCTCCCCGGCACTGCCCCCAGCTCTGGAGCCAGGACTTCCTGGGAAGGCTGGCCCGCCTGCTGGCCCCAGGCGGCAGGCTGCTCACCTACTGCTCAGCGGCAGCCGTGAGGGGCAGTCTGCGGGACGCCGGCCTTGAGCTCGCTGCACTCCAGGCCCCCGCAGGGACTCCAGGCCTGCGGCCCCGCTGGAGTGGGGGCACGGCGGCAAGCCCCCGGCCCCTGGCCCCGAGCACCCTGCTTCGCCCCCTCAGCGCCATGGAGGAGGAGCACCTGCTCACCAGGGCAGGTGAGCCCTACCGCGACCCCTCCGCTCGGGCCGGCGCCACGGAGATCCAGGCCAGCAGGCTGCAGATGCAGGCCCAGGCCGGCCGCAGCAGCACGGGGGCCTGGCGCCGCCGCTGGGTCCTGGACCATCCCCGCCGCAACGGCGTGGTTGGGCCCACGTAGATTCCCGCCAGCCGTTGCTTATGCCCATGCTCGCCGTTGCCGTGCTGGCCGCTGGGAAGGGCACACGGATGAAGAGCGAGCTGCCCAAGGTGCTGCAGCCGCTGGCCGGGGCCACGCTGGTGGAGCGGGTGCTGGGCAGCTGCCGGCACCTGGCCCCCGACAGGCAGCTGTTGATCGTGGGTCACCAGGCCGAACGGGTGGAGGCCTCGCTGGCGGCGCTGGAAGGCCTCGAGTTCGTGTTGCAGCAGCCCCAGAACGGCACCGGCCATGCGGTGCAGCAACTGCTGGAGCCCCTGCAGGGGTTCAGCGGCGACCTGCTGGTGCTGAACGGGGATGTGCCCCTGCTGCGGCCGGAGACTCTGGAGGCGCTGCTGGAGCAGCACCGCAGCAGGGGCGCCGGCGTGACCCTGCTCACGGCCCGGCTGGACGACCCCAGTGGCTACGGCCGGGTGATGGCCGATGCCTCCGGGCGGGTGAGCGCCATCGTCGAGCATCGCGACTGCAGCCCCGAGCAGCGCCTCAATCCCCTGATCAACGCCGGCATCTACTGCTTCAACTGGGCCCAGCTGGCGGCGGTGCTGCCCAGGCTCAGCAGCGACAACGACCAGGGCGAGCTCTACCTCACCGACACCGTGGCGATGCTGGAGTCGGCCACGCACCTGGAGGTGGCCGACGCGGCCGAGATCAACGGCATCAACGACCGGATCCAGCTGGCCCAGTGCGAGGCGGTGCTGCAGGAGCGGCTGCGGCGCCACTGGATGGCGGAGGGGGTGAGCTTCGTGGATCCTTCCAGCTGCACCCTCAGCGAGGGCAGCCGCTTCGGGCGGGATGTGGTGGTGGAGCCCCAGTGCCATTTCCGCGGCCACACCGAAGTTGGCTCGGGCTGCCGGATCGGCCCAGGCTGCCTGCTGGAGAACGCCCGCCTCGGGGCTGGGGTGGAGGTGCTCTACAGCGTGGTGCGCGACGCGGTGGTGGGGGCCGGCTGCTCGATCGGCCCCTACGCCCAGGTGCGGCCGGGCTCGAACCTCGGGGAGCGCTGCCACCTGGGCAACTTCGTGGAGGTCAAGAACAGCAGCCTGGCCAGCCACGTGAAGGTGAACCACCTCAGCTACATCGGCGACGCCGACCTGGGTGCCGGGGTGAATGTGGGGGCCGGCACGATCACCGCCAACTACGACGGCGTGCGCAAGCACCGCACCGTGATCGGCGCGGGCAGCAAGACCGGCGCCAACTCGGTGCTGGTGGCGCCGATCCAGCTGGGCGAGAACGTGACCGTGGGCGCCGGCTCCACCCTCACCCGCAACGTGCCCTCCGGCGCCCTGGCGCTGGGTCGCGCCCGCCAGCTGGTGAAGGAGAACTGGGCTGGCCCCCAGGGCTGAACACGAAGGCTCAGGCGGCGAAGGCTCAGCTGCTCTCCGGCTCCAGCAGCAGGGGGAACGCCCGCTCCAGGGCCACCCCGCGGCTGGCCTTGAACAGCACGGTGTCGCCAGGAGCCAGCCAGCCGCGCAATTCGGCGGCCGCCGCCTCCGGGCTGCTCACCCTGGCCAGCCGGCCCAGGCCATGGGCCGCCGCCTCCATCGCAGCCCCCTCCTGGCCGCCATCCACAATCAGCAGACCCTCCAACCCCAGGTCCAACGCCCGCTGGGCCACCTGGCGGTGCAGGCTGAGGCTCTGCTCGCCGAGCTCCAGCATGGTGCCCAGCACCGCGAAGCGGCGACCGCTGCTGTGGCGGGCGAGCAGCTCCAGGGAGGCCAGCACGGCCTCGGGCGAGGCGTTGTAGGTCTCATCGAGAAGCACCACGCCGCCCCGTTCCAGGCGCCGGCTGCGGCCACCAGGCAGGTCCACCTCCAGGTGGCCTAGGCGATCAGGGCCCACCCCCTGCTCGCGGGCCACGGCCAGGGCCAGCATCAGGTTGCGGGCATGGTGGCGGCCCTCGAGGGGCAGCCTCAGCCGATGGCCATCGAGCCACAGCAGGCCCTCCGCTTCATCCAGCTCGCCCACCCAGTCGGCCTTGGCCTCGAAACCCTCTCCGGCCAGGGCGACGCGCACCACCCGCCCCGCCCAGCTGCTGGCCAGGGCCGCATCCAGCAGAGGGTCACCGGCCGGAATCACCATCAGGCCGCCCGGGCGCAGGCCAGAGGCGATCTCACACTTGGCCTGGCCGATCGCTTCGCGGCTTCCCAACCGGCCGATGTGGGCCGTGCCGATGTTGGTGATCACCGCCACATCGGGCTCGGCGCAGCGGCTGAGCCGATCGATCTCCCCCAGCCCGCGCATGCCCATCTCCACCACCACCGCCCGGTGCTCGGAGGTGGCCTGCAGCAGGGTGAGCGGAACGCCGATGTCGTTGTTGTTGTTGCCGCTGGCGGCCAGCACCGGACCCAGGCGGGCGAGCGCCGCCCGGATCAGCTCGCGGGTGCCGGTCTTGCCGGCGGAGCCGGTCACGGCCACCACCGGGGCCTTCAGCTGCCGGCGCCAGTGCCGCGCCAGCTGCTGGTAGGCCGCCAGGCTGTCGGGCACCACCCAGAGCTGGCAGCTGCGCTCGGCGGCGGCCTGCTCCAGGGCAGCGAGGGCTTCAGAAGTGAGGCGGTCGCGTTGCACCACGACAGCCCGGCTGCCGGCCTCGATGGCCTGCTGAACGAAGGCATGGCCATCGTGGCGCTCGCCCACCAGGGCCAGGAACAGGCCACCGGGCTCGAGCCGGCGGCTGTCAGTGCTCACGGCACTGAGGACCGTTTCGGAATCCAGCCGGCTGCCCGGATGGCCAGCCCCTGCCCCACCCGGAGGTTCAGCCCAGATCGCATCCAGCTCGGCGAGGCGCAGGGCCATGGTGCAGCTCAGGGCGCAGAAAGCAGGATCATGCCTGAACCCACCCGGGCCGATCGGGCCAGCAGCCGGCCCTCCGGATCCCGCAGCTCCAGGGCGTCGTAGTCCAGCTGCCGGCTCAGCAGCAGCCAGCGATCGGCCAGCTGCTGCTGCTCTGCGGCCGCCAGCTCCGGCCAAGCCGGCCCGAGCAGAAGCTGCAGCAGGGGCAGACGGGCGGCCACGGCCGGCTCCAGTTTGAGCACGAGATCCTCCCGCCCCGGGATCGCCGCCTGAAAGGCCTCCAGCAGAGGATCCTCCACGGCAAGGGGGGCGCTTTCGGGCGCTTCAGGCTCAGGGGACTGGCTGAGGCCGCCCGGAGGCGGCACGGAAGGCGCTGGCGACGTAGAGGAGGGGAGGGATGGGGGCAGCGGCTCGGGCTGCGGGGAACCGTCCGGGGACGCAGCCCCATCCCCAGCAGTGTCCAGGCCCTCCACCACGACGGTGGGCTCGGCCGGGGCGATCGCGGCGGGTCGCGACCAGGGCAGCGCCGGCATCAGGAGAGCAGCCAGGGCCAGCAGGCTGCCCAGGGCCGCCGCCAGCACCAGGGGCCAGAACCAGGCCGCCCAGGAGGCGGGCCAGAAGCCCGGGCGCGGCAGCTGACCCTCCCGATTGAGCCTCGCCAGCTCCTGCAACCGCAGGCGCGTGCTGGCCGCCACAGCCCGCAGATCGCGGCGCAGCAACCGCCACGGGTCGAGATAGGGAGCCGGCAGGGCCGACGCGGCATCAACGCGGCCGGGGCCGTCGCCCTCAGGACTGGACCCGGCCACAGGCACTGCCCCCAGCAGATGCGGATCTCACTCAGCGGCGGCGCAGCAGGGCCGCCAGCCCCTTGCGGCTGGGGTCGGCATCCTGACCCTGGGAGAAGCGCTCCACCTCGGCGGCCTCGGGCGTGGGCTCCTTGATGCCACACACGTCCCGGTACATGGCCTCGTAGGCGAGGGCTGAGCTGGCCCAGCTGAGGTCCATGCCCATGCCGCGGCGCTGCAGCTGCTGCCAGCTGTCCTGGTGCCGGTAGGCCTCCCAGGAGCGCACGATCGCGGTGTAGAAGTCGATCGGCTCGAAGCGGTCGAAGCCATAGCCCGTGCCCGTGCCGGCCAGGGGGTCGTTGGGGGGCACGGTGTCCACCAGACCCCCCACCATCCTCACCACGGGCACCGAGCCGTAGCGCATCGCCAGCATCTGGCTGATGCCGCAGGGTTCAAAGCGGCTGGGCATCAGGAAGGCATCAGTGCCGGCATAGATCAACCGCGCCAGGGCGTCGTCGTAGGTGAGGAACACCGAGAAGCGGCCGGGATGGCGGGCCGCCATCTGCCACAGGCCCGATTCGATGTTGCGATCCCCCGTGCCCAGCACCACGATCTGGCTGTCGGTGTAGGCGAGCACCCGATCAGCCACCTGCAGCAGCAGATCCACCCCCTTCTGGTCCACCAGCCGGCTCACCACTCCCATCAGGTAGGAGCGCGGACTCGGCGTCAGGCCGAAGTGTTTCTGCAGGGCCTGTTTGTTCTCGGCCCGGGGGGTCAGGTCGGCGGCACTGAAGCGGGCCGGCAGGGTGGGATCGGTGGCGGGGTTCCAGTCCTCGGTGTCGATGCCGTTGAGGATGCCGCGCAGCTTGCCGCTGATGAAATTGAGCAGGCCGTCCAAGGCCTCGCCGTACTGCGGCGTGCGGATCTCCTTGGCGTAGGTGGGGGACACCGCATTGACGCGGTCGGCATAGAGCAGCGCCGCCGCCATCGTGTGGTCCCCCTGCATGTACCAGGGGCACCAGGTCATGCCGTCCAGCTTCCAGCGCCAGGGGCCCTGATAGCGGAGGTTGTGGATGGTGAACACCGTGCTGACTTCCGGGTCCTGATGCATCCACACCGGCAGCATGCCGGTGTGCCAGTCGTGGCAGTGCAGCACCTGGGGCTTCCAGTGGTGCCAGCAGAATTCGGCTGTGGCACTGGCGAAAAAGGTGAAGCGCCAGTCCTCATCGTCGCCGCCGTAGATGCGCTCGGCATCGAACACCGGGTGGCCCACCAGATAGAGCGGCAGACCGTTGCTGGGATGGTGCGCCTCGAACACCGCGAAGTCGTTGCCCATGGTGTGACCGCGCCACACCGGTTCAGCGGCAATCTGCAGGCGCGACCACAGGCGGCCATAGCCCGGGAGGATGATCCGCACGTCGTGGCCGAGGGCGGCCAGGGCCGGCGGCAGCGAACCCACCACATCCCCCATGCCCCCCACCTTGACCAGCGGGGCGCATTCAGCAGCTGCAAACAGAACCCGCATGCAGATCGGCCCAGGGAGGGCGCAACTTTAGGGGGGGTCCCGTCAGGGCAGCACGGTGACGGGGGTGCCCAGGCTGACCAGCTCGTAGAGCTCCCTGGCATGCTCATCGAGCAGCCGCACACAGCCGTGGGAGACGGCCTGGCCGACACTGTCGCGGTTGGGGGTGCCGTGGAAGCCGGAGCTCACGCAGCCCTCCACCACCAGGTACTCGCGGCCATTGAAGCCGCTGCGGCCCAGGCAGTCGCGGTGAAAGCCGATCCAACGGCTGCCCAGGGGATTGGCAGGTCCAGGCGGCACCCGCTGGCCTGTGGCGGGATGCTCCCAGATCGGATCCTTCACCAGCTCGATCACCTCAAAGCGGCCCACCGGCGTCTCCCAGCCGGGGCGGCCCACCGCCACGGGAAAGCGGCGCACTTCCCGACCACCGGCCATCACCCGCACATGGCGCCGGCGCCGATCGAGCACCAGCTCCCGTTGCGGCCTGGAGTCCTCAGATACCGCCTGGGCGGCCTGCTGAGCGGCCATGCCCCCTGCCGGCTGCAGGGAGGCCAGCAGAGCGCCGGCAAGGGCAGACAGGGCCAGACGGCGCAAGGGCCTGGGCAGGCGACATGAACTCACGGTAGCCAGGCGGAGCCGGAGAAGTCCGGCGGGCGCTTCTCCAGGAAGGCATCACGCCCCTCCTGGGCCTCGGCGGTTCGGTAGAAGAGGTGGGTGGCCTGACCGGCCAGCTCCTGGAGCCCGGCCATGCCGTCGGTTTCGGCATTGAAGGCGGCCTTGAGACAGCGGATGGCGGTGGGGCTGTGCTGCAGCACCTCCCGGGCCCAGGCCAGCCCCTCAGCCTCCAGCTGCTCCAACGGCACCACCGCATTCACCAGCCCCATGGCCAGGGCCTGCTCGGCGCCGTACTGGCGGCACAGGAACCAGATCTCGCGGGCCTTGCGCTGGCCCACCACCCGGGCGAGGTAGGAGGCCCCGAAACCGCCGTCAAAGCTGCCCACCCGCGGGCCGGTCTGGCCGAAGCGGGCGTTCTCGGCGGCGATCGAGAGGTCGCAGAGCAGGTGCAGCACCTGGCCGCCGCCGATGGCATAGCCCGCCACCAGGGCGATCACCACCTTCGGCAGGCTGCGGATCAGCCGCTGCAGGTCGAGCACGTTGAGCCGGGGCAGGCCCTGCTCATCCACGTAACCGCCATCACCGCGCACGCTCTGGTCGCCGCCGGCGCAGAAGGCCCAGCCCCCATCGGCCGCAGGGCCGGCGCCGGTGAACAGCACCACGCCGATGCGGGGGTTGTCGCGCACCCTGGCAAAGGCATCGCAGAGCTCCTGCACGGTGAGGGGCCGGAAGGCATTGCGCTTGTGGGGCCGGTCGATGCTGATGCGGGCGATGCCCTCGTCGCAGAGCTCAAAGCGGATGTCCTGGTAGCGACCGGCCTCTTGCCAGCTCACGGGAACGGCGGTCATGGGGGCGGGGCCGGGACGCTGGCCATTCTGCGCAGGGCCTGCCGCGCGGCGGCGTCGCGGCGGCGGTCGCTGCAGAGCCGCAGCAGGGCCAGCGGTTGCTCCAGGGCCCAGCTCAGGGCGAGGGGCAGTTCGGCGGCGGCGGCCACCTCCCGGCCGGGCACGCCGTGGGCTGCGGCCAGGGCGAGGGGGTCCACGGCCTGGGGCATGGCGAACAGCCGCTCGAAATCCAGGGGCGCCGGTTGCTGCGGACGGATCGCCAGCTGCTCGAAGATGCCGCCGCCGCCGTTGTCGATCAACACCACCGTGAGCCGCCCGCCCAGCTGGCGCCGCCACAGCCAGCCGTTGCTGTCGTGCAGCAGGGCCAGATCGCCGCAGAGCAGCACCGCCGCGCCAACGGCCTCCGCCACGCCGCAGGCCAGCGACAGGGTGCCGTCGATGCCGGAGGCGCCGCGGAAGGCATACACCTCCCGGAAGGGAGCGGCGGCGGCGGCAAAGCTGTCCCAATCGCGCACGGGGGAGCTGTTGGCGATCACCAGCGGCAGGGAGGGCGGCAACAGCAGGCTCAGCTGGCGCGCCAGGGCCGGCTCGCCCCAGGCCGGTGCGGCCAGGGCCGTGTCGAGCCCGGCCTGCAGCTGCCGCTCCAGGACGTGCCAGCGGCGGGCAAGGGCCAAGCTGGCGGACCCCGGGGCTCCGCAGCACGCCTCAGGGGGCAGCTGGGCGATCCAGGCGGCCAGCCCTGCCGGCCACTGGCCCGAGGCCGTGCCGAGCGGATCGAGGTGGCGCGGCTCGCCTTCGGTGATCAGCAACTGCCGGCCGCCACAGCAACGCAGCAGCTGCTGCAGCCGCCGACTCGCCGGCAGGGGACCGAGCCGCAGCACCTGGGGGGCCAGCAGGGCGGCAGGCACGGGGTCTGGCAGCAGATCCGCCACCGTCACCAGCTCCAGGCCCGGCCAACCCCGCAGACCGCTGAGGCCATCGGCCAGCACGGGCCAGCCGCTGCGCCGCTGCCAGGCCGCCACGGCCTCGCGGTAGGCCGGGCCGTGCTGGGGCAGTCCCCGCCAGGGCCCGGCCACCACCAGCCCGGGCTGGTCGGGCTCCAGACCACCGCTGCCGATCGCTGGAACGCCCAGGGGCCGGGTCCAGGTCTGGTTCCCGGCCCCGGCTGAGCCAGGCTCGGGCCCGGCGCCCGTGTCCCGAGCCCGCTGCGCCGCCTCAAGCCGGGTCGCCAAGGCCCTGGTGCTCTCCAGGGCCGGCCCATCCCCGTGCAGGGGTTCCTCGATGGGCAGGTTCAGATGCACCGGCCCGGGAGGCCTCCCCGGGCAGACCGTCGTGGCGGCCAGCGCCTGGGTCGCCAGCTGCTCGAGCTCCCCGGCCGCCATCGCCGCCAGCCCCTCGGCGTGCCCCTGCAGCAGCAGGCGCACGCTGGCCATCAGAAACTGCTCCTGGTTCACGGCCTGGTTGGCACCACAGCCCTTGAGGCGCTGCGGACGGTCGGCGCTGATCAGCAGCAGCGGGATCGCGCCGAGATCGGCCTCCACACAGGCGGGCAGCAGGTTGGCCACCGCCGTGCCGGAGGTGGTGATCACGGCGGCGGCGTGCCCCGAGGCGCGGCCATGGCCCAGGGCGAAAAAGGCCGCCGAGCGCTCATCCAGCGCGGTGCGCAGCCGCAGGCTCTGACCCTCCAGCAGACCGGCGGCCACCGCGAGCGGGCCGGAGCGGCTGCCGGGGCAGACCACCACCAGCTCCAGCCCAGCCGCCATCAGCGCCTGCAGCAGGCGAACGGAGGCCTCCAGATTGCGGCGAGCCAGGTCCACGCTCTCAGGAGCAGGATGGGTGCACCATCCTTGCCACCGGCTTGTCCCCCTCCCCATCTGAGCCCGAAGCCAGCCTGGCGCCGGCCACGACGCAGCAGAGGCTGCGCCGCCAGCTGCTGCCTCTGCTGCTCTGGGTCGCCGTGGCCTTGCTGCTGCGCTGGGCCGTGGTGGAGCCGCGCTGGATTCCCTCCGGTTCGATGCTGCCCACCCTGGAGTTGGGCGACAGGGTGCTGGTGGAGAAGGTGCGCACCCGCCTGCACCGGCCCCTGCCCGTGGGTTCCGTGGTGGTGTTCCACCCCCCCGCCGTGCTGGTGGCGGCGGGCTATGCCCCGGAGGCCGCCCTGATCAAACGGGTCGTGGCCAGGGCTGGGGATCAGGTGGAGGTGCGTCAGGGCAGGCTCTGGCGCAACGGCGAGGCCGTTCAGACCGACTGGGCCGCCGAACCGATGGACTACAGCTTCGGACCCGTGCTGGTGCCGCCCCAGCAGCTGCTGGTGCTGGGGGACAACCGCAACGCCAGCCTCGATTCCCACCTCTGGGGCCCCCTGCCGGAGGACCAGCTGGTCGGGGCGGCGGTGTGGCGCTACTGGCCCCTGCAGCGCTTCGGTGCGATTCGGTTTTCCCGAACAGCCGATGATCTCGGCTTGTCACAAGGACTGGGTTAAGGTTCCGTGGTGATGCGGAGCACACCGGAAGATGTTCAACCCGGAGTTCCTGACCACGGACAATGAAGCCATCAGTGGCAATTCGCTGATCCAGTACCTCCAGGAACAGTCTCCGGATGTGTTGCAGCGGGTGGCGCGCTCGGCCAGCGGCGACATCCAGGACATCATTCGCCACAACGTGCAGGGTCTGCTCGGCATGCTGCCGGGCGAGCACTTCGAGGTAAAGATCCAGACCAACCGCGACAACCTGGCCGGCCTGCTGGCCTCGGCCATGATGACCGGCTATTTCCTGCGCCAGATGGAGCAGCGCATGGAGCTGGACTCCAGCCTGCTCTCCAGCGATGGCGACGATTCCGACTCCTGCGACGCCGACCCCGGCGAACTGAGGCTCTGAAGCAGGCATCCGCGGGGCCCAACGGGTCCTTCAGCAGCCCGGTTGCTCGGGAACCACGCCCCAGCGCAGCAGGGCCCCATCCACGCTGGCCAGAAACGTCCAGCTGGATTCAGCCGGAGCCCAGGGACGGGCCTCCAGGGCCGTGGCCAGCGCCTCAAGGCCGGCGCCGTCACAGGGCACGGGCGCCTCGTAGTGGGCCGGGATCAACTGGCGCACCCCCTCCAGGGCGGCCAGACGGCGGATCCAGGCCAGCAGCGCCGGCCGGCAGCGCGGAAACACCAGCCGCTCCAGCACCGGAGCCACCTGCAGCTGCAGGCCACCGGAGGGCACCAGGGAGGCAAACTCCTCCTCCCAGCCCGGCAGCCACTGAAAGGGATACAGCCCGAAGTAGGCCTTTGACCGCCGCAGCCCCGGTGCCATGGCATAGCGCAGCTGCTCCAGCAGGCCAGGCACCTGGAGCCGCTCGGGCCTGAGGTAGGAGGCAAACAGCACCAGCCGCTGCCAGCCCCGCTGGCGCCGCTCGGCGCTGTCGTGCAGGGGCTCGTCGCCGCGGTCGCGGGCATGGAACAGCAGGGGGGTGGGGTCGGCCTCGAACAGGGCGGGGGGCTGGGGGCCGATCGCCACCAGGGCATCGGTCACCAGCAGGCTGCCGCTGCTGCGGTGCAGGCAGGCCACCTCCATGAACGTGCCCAGCCCCAGGTCCAGCGGGCCCAGGGCCACCCAGTCGAGCTCCTGGGGGAAGGGCACCCCCTGCTCCAGCAGCACCCGCGTGCGCTCCCGGGGGAAGCCCAGCCAGCCCAGGGGCAACGGCAGCGGGAAGCTCCACTGGCGCGGACTGATCCACACCTGGGCGGCGGGGAAGGCCCGGGCCAGGGCCGGCAGGGGCAGCTTGTGCTCCAGCCCTGAACTGGTGGGCAACACGATGCTCAGCACAGGCCCGTAGCGCTGCTCCAGCTGCTCCAGGGCCCGGCGCAGTTCCCGGGTGGGCGGCAGGGCGCCGTAGAGCAGCAACCCGCCGGCCAGCCGCAGCACCGTCATGCGAATCGGCACGGCCACGTAGAGCAGCCCCTGCAGCTGCTCGAAGCTCCACACCTGATCGGGGATCAGCTCCCGCACCAGGGTGCGGCGGCGGCCGTAGGGGTAGAGCGGCAACAGGGGCCACCAGGGCCAGCGCTGATCGCCGCGGGCGGGGTGAGGCTGGGGGACGGCAGGGGGAGGTGGCACTGGCGCGGACGAAGGGGGTTGCCGTGACCGGCTGGCTCAGGTCTGTTGCTGCCTGAAGATGCCGTGTCGAGGGGCAAAGAAGAAGGCCAGCAGGAACAGGAACGTCTGCACCAGAACGATGCATCCGGCCGTGGAACTGTCGCTCCAGTAGCTCACATACACCCCTCCCACGCTGGAGAACACGCTGCTGGCCACTGCCAGCAGGGTCATGCGATCGAAGCGGTCAGTGAGCAGGTAGGCCGTGGCCCCGGGGGTGACCAGCATCGCCACCACCAGGATGATGCCCACGGTCTGCAGGCCCGCCACCGCCGCCAGCGACAACACCGAGAGCAGCAGGTAATGCAGCAGCCCGGTGTTGATGCCGATCGAGCGGGCGTGGGTGGGATCGAAGCAGAACAGCATCAGATCGCGGCGCAGCACCAGCAACACCGCCAGCACGATGGCGCAGATCACCAGGGTGTCGGTGATGTCGCCGGCAGAGATGCCAAGCACATTGCCGAACAGGATGTGGGTGAGGTCGATGTTGCTGCGGATCTTCGAGATCAGCACCAGGCCCAGGGCAAAGAAGCCTGTGAACACCAGGCCGATCACTGTGTCTTCCTTCACCCGCGACTTCTGCTTCACGAAGCCGATCACGGCCACCGAGCCCACCCCGAACACGAAGGCTCCCACCGAGAACGGCAGGCCCAGGGCGTAGGCCACCACCACGCCGGGCATCACCGCGTGGGACACGGCATCCCCCATCAGCGCCCAGCCCTTGAGCGTCATGTAACACGACAGCAGGCCACACACACCCCCCACCAGGGCACTCACCAGCAGGGCCCGCACCATGAAGCCATGGCTGATCGGCTCGAGCAGCCAGGTGAGCGGCAGGCCCGTTGCCAGGGAGGCCGTCATCGCTCGTTCTCGCGGGAGGGGGTGGGGCCCATCAGCAGATTGGGCGGCAGGCCCCCGAAGGTGAGCGAGAGGTTCTCCGGGGTGAACACCTCGGAGGTCTCGCCGTAGGCCAGCACCGTCTTGTTGATCAGCACCACCCGGTCGCAGAAGTTGCGCACGTGGCTGAGGTCGTGGGTGGAGATCAGGATCGAGCGCTGCTCCTTGCGGAACTGCATGAACAGATCGGCCATCAGCTTCTCCGTGCGCACGTCCACGCCATTGAAGGGTTCATCCAGCAGCAGCACCGAGGCGTCCTGGGCAATGGCCCTGGCCAGGAAGGCCCGCTTGCGCTGGCCACCCGAGAGGGAGCCAATCGGCCGATCGCGCAGCTCCAGCAGCTCGACGCGCTCCAGGGCATGGCGCACGGCGGCCCGGTCCGAAGCACGGGCCAGCCGCAGCAGGTTCATCGAGCCGTAACGTCCCATCATCACCACATCCCACACCGACACGGGGAAGGCACAGTCGACGCCATCGCTCTGGGGCACGTAGGCCACCGCTTGCTGGCGCTGGGCCTGGTGCACCGGCAGACCATTGATGCGGATGTAGCCCCTGGAGGGCCTCAGAAACCCCATCAAGGCCTTGAACAGGGTGGTCTTGCCGGCACCGTTCATGCCCACCAGGCCGCAGATGCAGCCGGCCTCCAGCCGCAGGCTGGCGTCGTGCAGGGCCATGGTGCCGTTGTAGTCAACGCAGACCTGGTCGGCCTCGATCCGCAGCCGCTCGGCGCCCAGCGGTGGTCGGGCTGCCCTCATGGGGTCACTCCGTTGCTCTGAGGGGTGCCCAGACCCCGCTGGATCAGACCCACATTGTGGCGCTGCATGGCGAGCAGAGTGGGAGCCGGCCCATCGGGCGTGGAGAGCGAGTCCACGTAGAAGGTGCCGCCAAAGGTGGCACCGGCGGCCCTGGCCACCTCCCGCTGGGAGGCGTCGCTCACGGTGCTCTCGCAGAACACCGCGGGCACCTGACGGTCGCGGACGGTGTCGATCAGGCGGGCCATCCGCTTGGGGGTGACCTGACTCTCGGCGTTCACCGGCCAGAGATAGGCCTCAGTGAGGCCGTAGTCGTGAGCCAGATAGGTGAACGCGCCCTCGCAGGTGGCCAGCACTCGCCGCGATTCCGGAATCGTGGCCAGGGAGGCACGCAACTCCTGATCCAGCTGGGCCAGCTGTTGCTTGTAGGCCTCACCATTGGCCTGGAAGCTGGCGGCGCCCTCGGGGTCCAACCGGCTGAAGGCGCTCACGATGTTGTCGATGTAGCGCTTGGCCTTCCGGGGCGACATCCAGGCGTGGGGATTGGGCTTGCCGGCGTAGGCATCCTCGGCGATGGGCAGGGGTGCGATCCCCTCGGTGAGGGTGGCCACGGGCACGTTGCCGGCCGCCGCGGTGAACCTGCGGGACCAGAGCTCCAGGTTGAGGCCGTTCTCCAGGATCAGGTCGGCCCGGCTGGCGCGCTCGACGTCACTGGGGGTGGGTTCGTAGCCATGGATCTCCGAGCCCAGCTTGGTGATCGAGTCCACCTGCAGGCGATCACCGGCCACCTGGCGGGCCATGTCCGCCAGCACCGTGAAGGTGGTGAGCACCACCGGGCGGTCGTCCGCGGGGTCCTGGCGCGCTTCGGGGCTGGGGGCGTCGCAGGCGGCCAGCAGCAGGGAAGCCAGCGCCGCCGCCAGGGGGCGCCCAAAGCCACTCAACGCCTTCAGGGGGCCGCAGGCAGGAGCCGGTCGTGGGTCCATGCCCCAGCGTGGTCTTTCGTTAGGGACTATACAAAACACGGCCCTGGCCCCTGCGGTGGCCCCGGAGCGCGCAACGCTCTGCAACATGACGGCCCTGGTTGTCAGTGCTTGGGCGGAGGCGACGGCAGACGCCCAAGAAAAACCCCTGCCGAAGCAGGGGAGGGGACAGCGGCCGCCTGGTGACGGCGCACTGGGGCTGGATCAGCAGGGTGGCTGGATCAGCCGATCGCCGGAGCCGTGAGCGCCACGGGGATGGACTCCACCGCAGCCAGATCCAGGGGGAAGTTGTGGGCGTTGCGCTCGTGCATCACCTCCATGCCGAGGTTGGCGCGGGTGATCACATCGGCCCAGGTGGGCACCACCTTGCCCTGGGCGTCCAGGATCGACTGGTTGAAGTTGAAGCCGTTCAGGTTGAAGGCCATCGTGCTCACCCCGAGGCTGGTGAACCAGATGCCCACCACCGGCCACACCGCCAGGAAGAAGTGCAGGCTGCGGCTGTTGTTGAAGCTGGCGTACTGGAAGATAAGGCGACCGA
The DNA here is from genome assembly GCF_014280235.1 of Cyanobium sp. NS01. NCBI lineage: Bacteria > Bacillati > Cyanobacteriota > Cyanophyceae > Synechococcales > Prochlorococcaceae > Cyanobium > Cyanobium sp. NS01. Next base: position 1,400,297 of record NZ_CP047940.1, read on the forward strand.
AGTAACCGTGGGCAGCCACGATGTTGTAGGTCTCTTCCTCCTGGCCGAACTTGTAGCCGTAGTTCTGGCTCTCGCTCTCGGTGGTTTCACGCACCAGCGAGGAGGTGACCAGCGAGCCGTGCATGGCGGAGAACAGCGAGCCACCGAACACACCGGCCACACCCAGCATGTGGAACGGATGCATCAGTATGTTGTGCTCGGCCTGGAACACCAGCATGAAGTTGAAGGTGCCGCTGATGCCGAGGGGCATGGCATCAGAAAATGAGCCCTGACCGAAGGGATAGATCAGGAACACGGCAAAGGCAGCCGAGAGCGGAGCGCTGTAGGCCACGCAGATCCAGGGCCGCATGCCGAGGCGGTAGCTGAGCTCCCACTGACGGCCCATGTAGGCCGAGATGCCGATCAGGAAGTGGAACACAACCAGCTGGTAGGGACCGCCGTTGTAGAGCCACTCGTCGAGGCTGGCGGCTTCCCAGATGGGATAGAAGTGCAGGCCGATGGCATTGCTGGAGGGCACAACAGCACCGGAGATGATGTTGTTGCCATACAGGAAAGAGCCGGCTACGGGCTCACGGATCCCGTCAATGTCAACGGGGGGAGCGGCGATGAACGCCACAATGAAGCAGATGGTGGCCGCCAGAAGGCAGGGAATCATCAGCACGCCGAACCAACCGACATAGATGCGGTTGTTGGTGGAGGTGATCCACTGGCAGAAGCTTTCCCAGCTTGTTGCGCGGCCGCTGCGTACAGCAGTGGTCATGGCAGGAGGACCCAGAAGGGTCGGGTATGGAGGAACAGGACGGGCTTCTTGATCAGAAGCTCTTCAAAACCCTACGCAGAACGCCCTGAAGGAACCCCGAATCTCAACAAACGTGGGAATGCTTCGTATAACTTAATTGCGGCTGCAACAAAGGCTTCACATGATTCAGGCCGAAGCGGAGCTGGCCTGCCGCGCTCGCCACCACTGCTGACCCTGCTGCAGGAAGCCGCTCCAGTCGAGTTTTTCCGCCTCGGCCGCCCGGGCGACCAGCAGCGGCGCTTCCCGTTTGATGCGCTGCAGGTCCGGTTCCGTCACCCCCGCTGAGAGGGCGAGCATGTCGGCCATGGCCCGGCCCACCACCCGGGTGAGGTAGGCGGCGCTGAGGGCCTGAATGGCGCCGCCCACCAACCAGGTGGCGCCATGCAGCTTGATCAGCGAAGCCAGCATCTGGGTGCTCCACTCCACCACCCCCAGGGCCAGGGAGGCGCGGCCGAGCTCGAGCGCGGCCGCGCGCAGCTGCTCCGCCGTCCAGGGACACTGCCAAAGCCTGGCCATCTCCTGCAGCATCAGGCCGTTGGCCACCGCCAGCACCACCAGATCCAGAGAGGGCAGCGGTGCCGCCACCACGCCAGCGGCAACCAGCCACTGGGTGCGTTGCTGCAAGCTGATGAAGCGCAGGCGCCGCAGCGCTTCCAGCTCCACCTGCCAGCGGTCGTGCAGGGTGCGCAGCCCCCGCAGCTGGCGGTCATGGCGCAGGGCCGCAGCCCGCCGTCCGAGCTGGGAGGCCAGGGGCGCCAGCAGCCGCTGCAGCGACGTCGCCTGGGGAGACCAGAATAGAAGATTGTGGGCTGGTCCCAGGGGCAGCTGGGCCTTCAGCTCCTCGGCCAGGGCGGCGGGCTCGCAGCCGTCGTCGTGCTCCACCAGCAGCCAGGTGGGCAGGCCCGGCGGCAGGGCCTCAATCCAGCGCAGGTCTGCAGCCCCCAGGGGCATCCGCAGCCAGTAGATGAGGGCGTCGGCCGATGCCAGGGGCTCAGGCCAGGTCCAGCTGTCACTCCAGCTGGGCAGGGGGCGCGACCACTGCAGCGTCAGGGGCGCGGAGCCGCGCAGGGCCTGGGCCAGCAGGGGTTGGCGCTCCTGGGGGCACTCCAGGGTGGCAGCCACTCCCAGGGTGAGACCGGAACGCTCAAGCAGGGCCCGCTGGCTCTCCAGGGCCAGGGCACGCCGATGGGCGCGGCGATCGGCAGCACGCTGCAGATCAGCTGAAGGCCTTGTTGACGGCGTGGGGCTCGCCTCAGCCAACGCCAGAGGCGCAGTCAGCTGGGGAGCCTCTGTTCTGAAGGGAAACCGCTGGCCCCCAGGGTCCTCCAGCTGTCGAAACTGCTCCTGCATGGCCTCCAGCCGCTTCAGCCAGCCCGCCACATCGCCGGGATCGACCACCGCCAGAGGGGCGGGCCGGCGCAGAAGCCACCACCCGGCGGCCAGTACCGCCACCCCGGTGCCGGCGGAAACCACAGGAACGCTGGAGAGGTGAGCCACCCCATCCAGCACCACGCCCCCCGTCACGACGGCGGCGCCCAGCGGCCACCAGCGGCGCCCCAAGCTGGACAGCAGGGTCGCAGGCGGCCAGCTGCTCTGGGCTGCCCGGTTCGCGGCCGCTGTGTGAGGAAGCTCGGACAGCAGGGGCGACGTCAACGGGTGACCAGCGGAGCTGCATCTGTTTAGCTCACCTCACGGCGTCACGCCTCACCCGTCACCAATAGCGTGGCCGCCATGGCAGGTCCATCCAGTGGCAGGGGCAGCGCCGACAGAGGACCCGAGGCCATGACAGGCCATCGGGAGGAGGCGTTCACGCCGAGCCAGCATCGCCAGCTGCTGGCCTGGCAGGCCGACCTGGCCAGGGCCGGCGGCTGGAGCGGCGACCTGCCCGTGGTGGTGCATGAACGCTGCTGGCTGCGCCTGCGGGCGGTGCCCGTGGGCCAGCTGGCCCGGCAGTGGCCGCCCGACTGCAGCGCTGAGGCGCCGGAGCTCAGCCGTTACCGCGAACGGCTGCAGGCCGGGGAAGACCCATGGCTGGCGGAGCTGCACTGCTGGGAGGAGTTCGGCCAGCTGGCCTGCCAGCAGGCCCTGCGCACCTACTGGCAGCAGCAGACCAGGAGCCCTGGCTGGACCCTCGCCACCTACCAGGCGCTGCTGGCCCGCTACCGCCAGCAGATGGAGCACAGTGCGCCGCGATCGCTGCCGCTGCTGCAGTTGGCGCGGCCCTACAGCCCCGAGCCGCATCGGCTCCTCTGGCTGAAACCTCCGCGCCCGTCGATGCGGCACACTTGCGCCTGACTGCTTAGATGGCCTTCATGGCTGACGAGACGAGCACGGCCCTGCCCCAGGGTGGCAGACCCGGCGGCAACCGTGAGCCCGGAGGGTTCCGGATCCGCCTGAGCGACAACGAAATGCGCGCGGCCCGGGCCGTGCAGGAGGCCTTCCGCCTGCGCTCAACCGTGGCCGTGCTCGGCTTCTGCCTGCGCACCGTGGCCCAGCTGCTCGAGGAAGGCAAACTCGACGCCCTGGTGAATGAGATGCGCAACCAGCCCGCCGCTGGCCGTCGCCCCGGCTCCGAGGGGCGCGGGCCCAGGCCCGAGCGGCAGGACCGCGTCGATCCCTTCGCGCGGCCGAGCAAGCCCAAACCCAGCCCAGTGGCCGCCGAGCCCGCTCCAGAACCCGTGAGCGCCGACACGGCCGACACCGACAGCAGCAATCCGGCCGATCCCGCAACCGCAGCAGAGGCTTCCAGCGCTGCGGCAGAGGCTGAAGAGCCCAGCGCCCAGGGGGGCTGAGCGCGATGGCACGGCCCCGGGTGCTCTCCGGCGTTCAGCCCACCGGGGGCCTGCACCTCGGCAACTGGCTCGGCGCCATCCGCAACTGGGTCGACCTGCAGGAGAGCCACGACACCTTCTTCTGTGTCGTGGACCTGCACGCGATCACGGTGCCCCACGATCCCGCCGCCCTGGCGGAGGCCACCCTGAGCACCGCCGCCCTCTATCTGGCCTGCGGCATCGACCCGGCCCGCTCGACCGTGTTCGTGCAGAGCCATGTGCGCGCCCACAGCGCCCTCTGCTGGCTGCTGAACTGCGTGACGCCGCTCAACTGGCTGGAGAGGATGATCCAGTTCAAGGAAAAGGCCGTGAAGCAGGGCGACCAGGTGTCGGCTGGGCTGCTCGACTACCCGGTGCTGATGGCGGCTGACATCCTTCTCTATGACGCCGATCTGGTGCCCGTGGGCGAAGACCAGAAGCAGCACCTGGAGCTGGCCCGCGACATTGCCCAGCAGCGCATCAACGCCCGCTTTGGCCCCCCGGGGCCCGACGGGGAGCGTCAGCCGGTGTTGAAGGTGCCCGAACCCCTGATCCTGCCTGAGGGGGCCCGGGTGATGAGCCTCAGCGACGGAAGCAGCAAGATGAGCAAGAGCGATCCCAACGAGGGCTCCCGCATCGCCCTGCTGGATCCGCCGGAGCTGATCAGCCGCAAGATCAAGCGCGCCAAGACCGATCCCACCCTGGGGCTGGAATTCGGCAACCCGGAGCGTCCCGAAGCCGACAACCTGCTGGGCCTCTATGCCCTGCTCAGCGACCAGAGCCGCGACGCCGCTGCCCTGGAATGCGCCGAGATGGGCTGGGGGCGCTTCAAGCCCCTGCTCACCGAGGCCCTGATCGGGGCGCTCAGCCCGGTGCAGGAGCGCTACCGCCAGTGGCGGGCCGACCCCACAGCCCTGGACCAGGTGCTCGCCGACGGCCGGGCCCGGGCAGACGCCGTGGCCGAGAGCACCCTGCAGCGGGTGGAGCACTGCCTGGGGTTCCTGCCGCCGCGGCGCTGAGACCTGCAGCCTGAGTCTTAACAGTCTCTGCAGAAATGATCAGGCCTGCTGATGCCTGGCCATGGGCCACCGCATCACGCCAGTCCATCGGCGCTGGCGACAAAACTGAGTAAAAGCACTTACACAGCAGGGGGCTGGGGACTGTCGCCATGGTCACACCATCAGCAGATGCACACGGCGGCGCCGCTGTCTACCCCCCAGCGGGTGGGGTCGCTGGAAACACCCCCTGATCAGCAAGGTATGGCGACTCGCCCAAGCCCTGCCTGACCACCCCCTTGTTCCAGAAGCTCTCCCGCAGGCCCCTGGCCGTCGCCCTGTGTCTGGCCGCCACGGTGCCCACCACCCTGGCCTCCTCGGCCGAGCTGCCTGGAGGCCCTGCACGGCTGGCGGCCCCGAGCCCCCAGCTGCCTGCCGCCACAAAGGTGGCCGTGCGCACCGCCAACGGCCCCTTCACGGTCACGCCAGAGCGGCGGGCCCTGCTCAACACCATCCGCTATGCCGAGGGCACCTGGAAGGGGGGGCGCGCCGAGGGCTACCGGGTTCTGTATGGCGGACAACTCTTCCAGGGCTTTCAACGCCACCCCGAAATCAGCGTGCGGCGGATGTACACCAGTGCTGCCGCAGGCGCCTACCAGTTTCTGCCCAGCACCTGGCACGAGGTGTCGCGCCGACTGGGGCTGCGCAGCTTCGAGCCCCACAACCAGGACCAGGCCGCCCTCTACCTGATCCAGCGCCGCCGCGCCCTGACCCGCTTCGACCGCCAGGGCCTCGACAGCGAGGTGATGGCGCGGCTGGCGCCCGAGTGGGCCTCGATCCCCTACCGCCATGGCGGCAGCTACTACGGCCAGCCGGTGAAGAGCCGCCAGGAGCTCAGCCGCTTCTACCAGGCTGCCCTGGGCGAGGCCCGGCGCAACGGCAGCAGCAGTGACTCCCGCGAGAACGCCAACCCGGCCTAGGGCTCGCGGTAGATCACCCGGCCGCGCTCGTCGTTGCCCACATCCAGAAGATGCCCGTGGAGCAGCCGCTCGATCTCGCTGCGCAGCTGCTCACTGCCGACCCCAGGCTGCCCCTCGAGGGCCAGCAGGGCATCGTTGAGAGTGAAGCCGGCAGTACCGTTCCGGCGGGCCAACTCAAGCAACTGGCGCTCGAGGGAGGCGCCCCTGGACCGCAGCAGGTGCACGGCATTGGCCTGCTCCACCACATCCGGTAGCAGCCACAGATCCACCAGCTGGCCGATGAAGCAGAGCCCGAAGGTGAACAGGTAGAGGGTGCCGCTGATCGGCCGGCGGCTGTAGAAGCGCTGGATGCCGCACACCCCCACCAGTCCCAGCGCCCAGAGCAGGTAGGCCACCCCGAGGTGGCGCGGCTGGGTGAGAGCCATCAGGCGGATGCCTCGGGGGGCGGCAGCAGAGCGGGCATGGCGGGGGGTTCGGGCCAGTCCATCGGCGGCAGGGCCACGCCACTGCGCCGCAGGCTGGCCGAAAGGGACCAGACCCGCAGCACCAGCTGGTGCCAGGGGGCCATGGCGTCGAGCCCGAGGGCCATCGGCACCGGAGCCGCCCGGCGCAGGCTGGCGGCGGCGGCCAGCTCGCGGCGGGCCTCGTCCAGCCGCTGGCGCAACTGCAGCCGCTCGGGCTCGGCCATCACCCGGTCGGGGCAGAGGTCAAGCAGCAGCTCGCCGCGGCTGAACCAGACCCCGAAATCGGCGAGCAGGGAGCCAAGCAGGTGCTCCAGCAGATCGGCCGCAGGCTCCTGGGGAGGTGGGGAGGCTGTCATGGGGCCCAGCCTAGAAGGGCTGCGTAGGATCGGCCTTCGCCGTTGACAGCTCCCGCCCGTGCCCGCTTCCGCGCCCCCGTCCCGTCCCCACCCGGAGGCAGTGGCCAGGCAGCAGCAGGGAACAGCCGAGCCGGTGGCCCTGCCCAGGACCAGCGAGAGCGAGCAACTGCTGCGCATCCGCCACTCGATGAGCCATGTGCTGGCCATGGCCGTGCAGCGGCTGTTCCCCAAGGCCCAGGTCACGATCGGCCCCTGGACCGAGAGCGGCTTCTACTACGACTTCGACCACCCGGAACCCTTCACCGAGGCCGATCTCAAGGCGATCAAGAAGGAGATGGGCAAGATCATCGGCCGCCGCTTGCCGCTGCAGCGGCTTGAGGTGAGCCGCGCCGAGGCCGAGGCGCGCATCCGGGCCCAGAACGAGCCCTACAAGCTGGAGATCCTGGCCTCGATCGAGGAGCCGATCAGCCTCTACACCCTCGGCGAGGAGTGGTGGGACCTCTGCGCCGGGCCCCACGTGGCCAACACCAGCGAGCTCAACCCCAAGGCCTTCGAGCTCGAGAGCGTGGCCGGGGCCTACTGGCGCGGCGACGAGACCAAGGCCCAGCTGCAGCGCATCTACGGCACCGCCTGGGAAACCCCCGAGCAGCTGGCCGAGCACAAGCGCCGCAAGGCCGAGGCCCTGCGCCGGGACCACCGCCGCCTCGGCACCGACCTGCACCTGTTCTCGATCGAGGACGAAGCCGGCGCCGGCCTGGTGTTCTGGCATCCCCGCGGTGCCCGCATGCGCCTCGAGATCGAGAACTTCTGGCGCGAGGCCCACTTCGCGGCCGGCTACGAGCTGCTTTACACACCCCACGTGGCCGATCTGGGCCTGTGGAAGACCTCCGGCCACCTCGACTTCTACAGCGAGAGCATGTTCGGGCCCATGCAGGTGGATGAGCGTCAGTACCAGCTCAAGCCGATGAACTGCCCCTTCCACGTGCTCACCTATGCCAGCACCCTGCGCAGCTACCGGGAGCTGCCGATCCGCTGGGCCGAGCTCGGCACGGTGTACCGCTACGAGCGGCCCGGGGTGATGCACGGGCTGATGCGGGTGCGGGGTTTCACCCAGGACGACGCCCACGTGTTCTGCCTGCCGGAGCAGATCAGCGACGAAATCCTGGCCATTCTCGATCTCACCGAGCAGATCCTCTCCACCTTCGACTTCCGCAGCTACGAGATCAACCTCTCCACCCGGCCCGCCAAGTCGATCGGTGAGAGCGCCGTGTGGGAGCTCGCCACCCAGGGCCTGGTGGAGGCCCTGGAGCGCAAGGGCTGGAACTACAAGGTGGATGAGGGCGGCGGTGCCTTCTACGGCCCCAAGATCGACCTCAAGATCGAAGATGCGATCGGAAGGATGTGGCAGTGCTCCACCATCCAGCTCGACTTCAACCTGCCGGAACGTTTTGATCTGCACTACGTGGCCGCCGACGGCAGCCGCCAGCGGCCGATCATGATTCACCGCGCCATCTTCGGATCGCTGGAGCGGTTCTTCGGGATCATGACCGAGAACTACGCCGGCGATTTCCCCTTCTGGCTGGCACCGGAACAGATCCGGCTGCTGCCCGTCACCGACGAGGTGCGCCCCTACGCGGCCTCGCTCAGCGAGCAGTTCCGCCGGGCGGGCATCCGCTGCAGCGTGGATGGCTCCGGCGACAGGCTCAACAAGCTGATCCGCACGGGCGAGCAGATGAAGATCCCCGTGCTGGGGGTGATCGGCGCCAAGGAGGTGGAAGCGGGTGCCATCAGCCTGCGCAGTCGCCGCGACGGCGATCTGGGCACGCTGGCGGCCAGCGATGTGCTGGCGGCAGCCCGGCAGGCCAACCAGCAGCGGGGGGCAGGTCTCGCTCTGGAAGTGGACGCTCTGGAGGCCGCAGCCCAGGCAGCCGGCGGCGACGGGACACCCCGCTGACCATGGCCGACGCGACGCAATGCCTCACGGTGCTGGCGGGCGACATCGGCGGCACCAAGACCCTGCTGGCCCTGTATGCCCTGTGCGGCCCCCGATTGGAGCTGCTGCGCAGTGAGCGCTACCCCTCGGCCGAGTGGCCCGATCTCGCCCCGATGGTGCAGGCCTTCCTGGGCAGCGACTCCCCTCCTGCCGCGGCCTGTTTCGCCGTGGCCGGACCGGTGCAGGGCGGGGAGGCCCATCTCACCAACCTGCCGTGGCAGCTCTGCGAGGCGGAACTCAGCCGGGACACCGGCATCGAGCGGGTGAACCTGGTGAACGACTTCGCCGTGCTGGTCTACGGCCTGCCGCATCTGGAGCCCCACCAGCAGGCTCCGGTGGTGGCGGGGCAGGCCGTGGCCGCTGAGCCGCTGCTGGTGCTGGGGGCGGGCACCGGCCTGGGGGTGGCGATCGGGCTGCCGGCGCGGGATGGAGCGGAGCTCACCGCCCTGGCCAGCGAGGCAGCCCATGGCGAGTTCGCGCCGCGCAGCGCCCAGGAGTGGGCGCTCAAGCAGTGGCTGCTGGCCAGCCTGGACCTCGAGCGCCTCTCGATCGAGCGGGTGGTGAGCGGCACCGGGCTGGGCCATGTGACCCGCTGGCTGCTGGACTCCCAGGACCCGGGCGGCGCCCATCCCCTCCAGACCCTGGCGGCCACACAGCCGGATGAGCTGCCCGCCGCCACCACCGCGGCAGCAGCCGAGGGCGATCCCCTGGCGACAGCGGCCCTGGAGGTGTGGCTGGGCGCCTACGGCAGTGTCTGCGGCGACCTGGCCCTCACCAGCCTCAGCCGGGGTGGCATCTGGCTGGCGGGGGGCACCGCCGCCAAGTTGCTGGAGCCCCTGCGGGGCAACACCTTCCGCGAGGCCTTCCTGGCCAAGGGGCGGTTGGGGCGGGTTCTGGCCAACATGCCGATCACGGCGGTGCTGGATCCCGCCATCGGCCAGTTCAGTGCCGCCTGCCGGGCCCGGATGCTGCTGGGCTGAGTCTCGAGGTCACCAACCAGCCCGGATGCCAGGCACGAACCAAACCGCCGCCGATGAACTGAGACACTGAGCCGAACCGAGGAAGCTTCGATGGCGCGCCCCCGCATCGGCCAGGGCGTGGTGGTGCATGTGCCAGCCACCACCGCAAATGTGGGGCCTGGATTCGACTGCCTCGGGGCGGCCCTCGACCTCGACAACGTGTTCGAGATGCGCTGCATCGCCGGCGGCAGCCAGCGCTTCGACCTGATCATCGAGGGCCCGGAGGGGGCCCACCTGCGCGGCGGGCCCGACAACCTCGTCTACCGCTCCGCCCAGCGGGTGTGGAAGGAAGCCTGTGAGGAGCCGGTGGGGCTGGAGGCCAGGGTGCGCCTGGCCGTGCCCCCCGCCCGCGGCCTGGGCAGCAGTGCCACGGCGATCGTGGCCGGCCTGATGGGCGCCAACGCCCTGGTGGGCGAGCCGCTCAGCAAGGAGAAGCTGCTGGAGCTGGCCATCGATATCGAGGGCCATCCCGACAATGTGGTGCCCTCCCTGGTGGGCGGGCTGTGCATGACGGCGAAGGCCGCCTCGCACCGCTGGCGGGTGGTGCGCTGCGAGTGGTCGGCGGAGGTGGTGGCCGTGGTGGCGATTCCGGCGGTGCGGCTCACCACCAGCGAGGCACGGCGGGCCATGCCCAAGGCGATCCCCGTGGCCGATGCGGTGACCAACCTCGGCGCCCTGACGCTGCTGCTGCAGGGGCTGCGCACCGGCAACGGCGATCTGATCACCGACGGCATGCACGACCGCCTGCACGAGCCCTACCGCTGGGGGCTGATCCCTGGGGGTCGCAAGGTGCGTGAGGCGGCCCTGGAGGCCGGGGCCTGGGGCTGCGTGATCAGCGGTGCCGGCCCGAGTCTGCTGGCGCTCTGCCGCCAGGAGGTGGCCGAAACGGTGAACCGGGCGATGGTGCGCACCTGGTACTACGCCGGCGTGGAGTCGCGGGCGGAGGTGCTGAGCGTGCAGCACCGCGGCAGTCACTGGCTGCCGCTGCCGGATCGGCCTGAGAACGCTGAGTAGTTCTACCCAGCCGCCTTGCTGCAACTGGTAAGTTGCTCCAGATCTTGACGGGACTCGGATGGACGGCTCTTTGGCGCTTGTGGCCGCGTCCATTCCGCAGACCCCCTGTTCCTCTCCTCCCCTGGGCCCCCTGGCCGCGGCCCTGCCCGACGCCCTGATGGCAGGCGGGCTGGCCGGTTTCCCCTGGCTCAGCCTGATCGTGCTGCTGCCGGCGGCTGTCGCCCTGGCGATGCCATTGCTGCCGGGGGACGGCAGCGATCCCCGTTGGCCCCGCAGCCTGGCCCTCGGCACCCTGGGGGTGGATCTGGTGCTGATGCTGGTGTGCTTCAGCCAGCACTTCGAGGGCTCCAGCGCCGAGCTGCAGCTGGTGGAGCGCGTCAGCTGGGTGCCGGCCCTCGGGCTGGAATGGTCGCTGGGGGCCGATGGCCTCTCGGCGCCCCTGGTGGTGCTCTCCGGCCTCGTCACCCTGCTGTCGGTGGCCGCCAGCTGGAACATCAACCGCAAGACGCGCCTCTATTTCGCCCTGATGCTGGTGCAGGCCTCAGCCCAGGGGCTGGTGTTCCTCTCCCAGGACTTCCTGCTGTTCTTCCTGGCCTGGGAACTGGAGCTGGTGCCGGTGTACCTGCTGATCGCCATCTGGGGCGGCCAGCAGCGCCAGTACGCCGCCACCAAGTTCATCCTCTACACCGCCACCGCCTCGCTGCTGATCCTGGTGAGCGGCCTGGCCCTGGCCTTCTACGGCGGCCCCTTCAGCTTCAACCTCAGCGAGATGGCCAGCCGCAGCCCCGGCGGGGTCTTCGGCCTGCTCTGCTACGTGGGCTTCCTGATCGGCTTCGGCGTGAAGCTGCCGATGTTCCCCCTGCACACCTGGCTGCCCGATGCCCATGGCGAGGCCAATGCGCCGGTGTCGATGCTGCTGGCCGGGGTGCTGCTGAAGATGGGCGGCTATGCCCTGCTGCGCTTCAACGTGCAGATGCTGCCGGAGGCCCACCTCACCCTGGCGCCGGCCCTGATCGTGCTCGGCATCGTCAACATCGTCTACGGCGCCCTCAACGCCTTCGCCCAGGACAACGTCAAGCGCCGGATCGCCTGCAGCTCCGTGAGCCACATGGGCTTCGTGCTGGTGGGGATCGGCGCCATTGACGCCCTCGGCATGAGTGGCGCCATGTTGCAGATGATCAGCCATGGCCTGATCGCCGCCGCCATGTTCTTCGTGACCGGCGTGTTCTACGAGCGCACCAAGACCCTCTCGATTCCCAACATGGGCGGCCTGGCCAAGGCCCTGCCGATCACCTTCGCCTTCTTCCTGGCAAGCTCCCTGGCCTCCCTGGCTCTGCCGGGCATGAGCGGCTTCGTGAGCGAGATCACGGTGTTTCTGGGGGTCACCGCCAACGACGGCTTCACGATCGGCTTCCGGGTGATCACCATCGTGCTGGCCGCCGTGGGGCTGGTGCTCACGCCGGTGTATCTGCTCAGCCTCTGCCGGCGCGTGTTCTTCGGGCCCAGGATCCCGGCCCTGGCCGTGGTGGGCGACATGAATCCACGCGAACTGCTGATCGGCCTCACCCTGCTGGTGCCCACCCTGGTGATCGGCTTCTGGCCGCGGGTGGCGATCGATCTCTACGAGGCCAGCACCAATGGCCTCTCCAGCCAGCTGGCCAGCGTCACGGCCATCACCCTGGGCAGGATCCCCGCCCTCGGCTGAACCACGGCCCACCGCATCGATCGGCTGAAATAGGCCCAGCTGAACCGCGCTGATGGGCCACGCCACCGCCACCCTGCCGTTGCTCGAGGGCCAGGGATTGCCTGCCTTCGCCCAGATCACCGCCGATCAGGTGGCCACGGCGATTCCGCTGCTGCTGGAGCAGTTGCACAGCGAGCTCAGTGCCCTCGAGACCAACCTGGAGCAGCAGCTCAGCGACCCGAACGCTCCCCTGGCCTGGGAGGCGGTGATGGAGCCCCTGCAGCGGCTGGGCGAGAGGCTGCGCTGGAGCTGGGGAGCGGTGAGCCATCTCAACGGCGTGTGCAACAGCCCTGAGCTGCGCGAGGCCTACCAGCAACAGCAGGGGGCCGTGGTGGCCTTCGGCAGCCGGGCCGGCCAGAGCCAGGTGCTCTACCGGGCCCTGGAGCGGTTGGCCGGCAGCGCGCTCGATGCCGTGCAGCGGCGCATCCTCGAGGCCGAGCGCCGCGACATGCAGCTGCGCGGGGTGGGGCTGGAGGGTACCGAGCAGGAGGCCTTCAATGCCGCCACCGCCGAGCTGGCCAGTCTCGCCAACGACTTCGGCAACCACGTGCTCGACGCCACCAACAACTGGAGCCTCAGCCTCAGCAGCGAGGCCGACCTGGCTGGTCTGCCCCCGAGCCTGAGGGAGCTGCTGGCCCAGGCCGCCCGCGAGGCCGGCGAAGAGGGCTGGCGCATGGGGCTCGACATGCCCAGGGCCATGCCCTTCCTGAAGTTCAGCCAGCGGCGCGACCTGCGCGAAACGGTCTACCGGGCCCAGGTGAACCGCGCCTCCAGCGGCGACCTCGACAACCGGCCCCTGATCGAGCGGATCCTGACCCTCAAGCGGCAGCAGGCCCAGCGCCTGGGCTACGGCTCCTGGGCGGAGGTGAGCCTGGCCACCAAGATGGCCGGCTCGGTGGCCGAGGTGGAGCAACTGCTGGAGGAGCTGCGCGCGGCAGCCCTGCCGGCTGCCCAGCGGGAGATCGAGGAGCTGCGCGCCTGCGCCCGTCGCCATGGCGCCCCGGAGGCCGAGGATCTGCAGCCCTGGGACGTGAGCCACTGGGCCGAAGTGCTGCGGCGGGAGACCTTTGAGCTGGATGCCGAGGCCCTGCGCCCCTGGTTCCCCCTGGAGCAGGTGCTGCAGGGGCTGTTCGGCCTCTGCCAGCGCCTGTTCGACATCCGCATCGTGAGCACGGAGGGGGAGGCGCCCCTGTGGCACCCGGATGTGCGCTACTTCCGTGTGCTCAGCGGCAGCAGCGGCGACGAGCTGGCCGGCTTCTACCTCGATCCCTACAGCCGACCGGGCAGCAAGCGCGGCGGCGCCTGGATGGATGAGTGCCTGGGCCGCTCCCGCAGCCCCGAGGGCACGCCGGTGTTGCCGGTGGCCTATCTGATCTGCAACCAGAGCCCGCCGGTGGGCAGCACTCCCAGCCTGATGACCTTCGACGAAGTGGAAACGCTCTTCCACGAGTTCGGCCATGGCCTGCAGCACATGCTCACCACGGTGGAGCGTCCCCAGGCGGCCGGCATCAACAACGTGGAGTGGGATGCGGTGGAACTGCCCAGCCAGTTCATGGAGAACTGGTGCTACGACCGCGCCACCCTGATGGGCATGGCCCGCCACTGGCAGAGCGGTGAACCGTTGCCCGAGGCGGAATACCACAAACTGCTGGCGGCACGCACCTTCATGGGCGGCAGCGCCACCCTGCGTCAGGTGCACTTCGCCCTCACCGACCTGCGGCTGCACAGCCAGTGGACCCCCGGCTGCGGCCAGACCCCTGACCAGCTGCGCCGCGACATCGCCCGCACCACCACGGTGCTGGAGCCGATCGCCGAAGACGCCTTTCTCTGCGCCTTCAGCCACATCTTCGCCGGCGGTTACGCGGCCGGCTACTACTCCTACAAGTGGGCCGAGGTGCTCAGCGCCGATGCCTTCAGCGCCTTCGAGGAGGTGGGTCTGGAGCAGGAGGACGCGATCGTGGCCACCGGCCGCCGCTTCCGCGACACCGTGCTCAGCCTGGGCGGCAGCCGCTCCCCCAGCGAAGTGTTCGAGGCCTTCCGCGGCCGCCAGCCCAGCAGTGAAGCCCTGATCCGGCATTCGGGGCTGGCGGCGGCCAACGCCTGAGCCGGCGAGACGCCCCACCGGGGCTTGCCCGAAAGACCCCACTGGGCAGGATGGGGCCATGCTCCCCCCCCAGCCCCAGCTGCAGCGCCTGGCCCAGCGCTTCGCGATTCCAGGCACGGTCACCAGCGTGGCGCCCCTGGGCAACGGCAATGTCAACGACACCTACCTGGTGGAGACCTCAGCCGCGCAGCGCTTCGTGCTGCAGCGGCTCAACACCGCCGTGTTTCGCCAGCCCGAGCTGGTGATGGCCAACATCGTGGCCCTGAACCGGCACATGGCCAGGCGGGCAGGCGCCGGGGGAGCCGGCGCTGAGCGGCAGGATCGGCCCTGGCAGCTGCCCGAGGCGATCCCGTTGCGCCAGGCGGAGCCACCAGAGCCCCAGGCCGGTGGCGGCAGCCATCACCTCACGGAGCCGAGCGGCAGCTGGCGGCTGCTGAGCTACGTGGAGGGGGCCACCACCCACGACACCGTGCTCGATCTCGCCCATGCGGCCGAGGTGGGGCGGGCCCTGGGCCGCTTCCACGCCCAGATCCACGACCTCCCCTGCGAGCAGCTGGCCGACACCCTGGAGGGGTTCCACATCACCCCGGCTTACCTGAGCCAGTACACCGCCGTGTGCCGGCAGGCCCTGGCCGAGCGGTCAGCCGCGGGGCTGGATCGGGCCGAGCAGGAGTGCGTGGCCTTCGTGGAGCAGCGCCAGGGCCAGGCGGCGGTGCTGGAGGAGGCCAAGGCCCGGGGACTGCTGCAGCTACGGCCGATCCACGGTGACCCCAAGGTGAACAACGTGATGCTGGACGCCGGCAGCGGCCGCGCCGTGGCCCTGGTGGACCTGGACACGGTGAAGCCCGGCCTGGTGCACTACGACATCGGCGACTGCCTGCGCTCCGGCTGCAACCCCGCCGGCGAGGAGACCAGCGACCTCCAGGCGGTGGTGTTCGATCTGGAGCGCTGCGGAGCGATGCTCGGCGGCTACCTGGAGCAGGCCAGGGCCTTCCTCACACCAGCGGATTTCGATCACCTCTACGCGGCGATGCGGCTGATCAGCTTCGAGCTGGGTCTGCGCTTCTTCACCGACCACCTGGCTGGGGACCGCTATTTCAAGGTGACCCATCGGGGCCACAACCTGCAGCGGGCCAGGGTGCAGTTCCGGCTCACCGAGAGCATCGAGGCCCAGGAGGCCGAGATCCGTGCCCTGGTGGAGGCCCTGCGCTGATGGCCCGCCATCCGTTTGAGCTCGTCCCCTTCCCGGACCCAACGCCTACAGACTCCACGGCCTCGGGCCCCACGACCGCGCTCACCAACCCCAAGCTGACGATCCAGGGCCAGCTGAGCCTCGATCCCCGGGAGCAGGGCGGGCCCGCACTGGAGCTGCTGATCGAGCTCACCACCGCAGCCGGTCACCCCGGCCTCGAAGCGCTGCTGATTCCAGAAGCGCAGGCCACCCCTGGCGCCCCCCGGCGCGACGGACTGTGGGAGCACACCTGCCTGGAGTGCTTCGTGGCACCGGCAGGCCAGCCCAGCTATCTGGAGTTCAACCTCTGCCCGGACGGGGCCTGGAACGTCTACGCCCTGGAGGGCTACCGCCAGGGGCTCAAACCCGCCGCCGGCTTCGACGCGCTGCCGTTCGACTGCCAGCGCAGCGCCTCAGCCCTGAGCCTCAGCCTGCGCTGCCAGCTGCCCGAGGCCTGGGCCACGGCCACGGCCTTCGACTGGCAGGTGAGCGCCGTGCTGGAGCAGCGCGGTGGCCTGCTCAGCTACTGGGCCCTGCGCCATCCCGCCGGCGCCGCCGACTTCCACGCCAGGCCGCAGTGGACCCAGGCGAGCCCCCTCTGAGATGACCCACGCTGCAGCTGGCCAAGGCCTGGGCGGCCGCTTCGGGATCGTGGTGGTGCACCGCTCCGCCAGTCCTTATCTGGCGGTGTGCCTGCAGCAGGCGCGGCGCTGCAACCCCGGCGTGCCGATCGTGCTGGCGGGCGATGCCAGCAACGAGGCCCTGGCGGTGGATCGCTTCGTGGCCATCGACGCCCTGCCCCGCTCCGACGCGCATCGCCGCTTTCTGCAGGACTACCGCCACCACAGCCCCTCCCAGAGCCTCGAGTGGGAGCGCTTCTGCATTGAGCGCTGGTTCGTGCTGCTGGCCGTGATGGAACGGGAAGGGCTCGACCAGGTGCTGGCCCTCGATTCGGATGTGCTGCTGTTCTGCGATGCCCGGCAGGAGGCCCTGCGCTGCAGCCGCTATGCCGTGGCCCTCAGCCACTGGGATGAGCAGCGGGCCCTACCCCACTGCACCTACATCCAGGCCCGCGCCGCCCTGGAGGAGTTCTGCCGTGAGGTGAGCCGCACCTACGCCAGCGGCAGCCGCCTGGCCGAGCTGATGGCGCGCAACAGCAAACAGCATGGCCGCCACTGGATCTCCGACATGTCGCTGTGGCGGGCCTGGTGCCGCAGCACCGGCCACGCCGTGCTGATCCGCGAGCGCCTGCCGGCGGATGACGCCCTCTACGACAGCTGCATCGAGCATGTGCGCGGCTTTGAGGCGGTGAGGCCGCTGCCGCTGCTGGTGCGCCCCTGGAAACGGCTGGTGTTCGAGCAGGGCCAGGCCTATGGGTTCCGCAGGGCCAATGGCCAGCGGGTGCGGCTGCTCTGCGTGCACTACCACGGTCGCTTC
The DNA here is from genome assembly GCF_014280235.1 of Cyanobium sp. NS01. Taxonomy (NCBI): domain Bacteria; kingdom Bacillati; phylum Cyanobacteriota; class Cyanophyceae; order Synechococcales; family Prochlorococcaceae; genus Cyanobium; species Cyanobium sp. NS01. Next base: position 1,417,243 of record NZ_CP047940.1, read on the forward strand.
AAGGTGCTGATGGCACGCCATGCCCGGGGGCAGCGCGATGGGCTGCTGGCGGGGCTGCTGCTGCTGCGCCTCAAGCTGGCCGACCTGCCCCGGAAGCTGGCCCGCCTGCTGGGCAGCCGCCTGCGGCGGCCGCCGGCGCTCAGGAGGGATCGCTCCGCACCTGCTCCCTGATCAGCGCCACCGAGGCCTCCACGGCCTGGCGCGAGAGCACCAGCATCCGCGCCTGGCTGGCGGCGATCGCCTCAAGGGGACAGGCCTCGATGCAGCCCTGCATCAGCGCCAGCAGGCTGTCGGGCGTGAGATCTTCGGCTGCAAACAGCAGCGGCCAGCTGATGCGGCCCAGCACCTCGGTGAGCTTGCCGCCGCCGGCGATCTGGTCCACGGCGATCACCGGCACGCCAGCCGCCAGGCCCAGCAGGGAGCCGTGCAGGCGGGTGGTGAGCACCAGGTCCACCGCCGCGAACTGGGCCTCGATGCGCTCCCGTGGATTGGTGGCCGAGAGCACGGTGTCGATCGGCTGCACCAGCCCTGGCTGGCGCTCCAGCACCTCGGTGAACAGCGCCTCCACGGCCGCAGAGCGATCGCGACCGAGGCCGTAATCCTTCTGGCGACCGCGCAGACAGAGGCCGATGCGGGCCTCGGCCAGGCTGGCGGGCCGGGAGCGCTCCAGGGGAGGCTCACAGTGGCTGATGGCCAGATCGAAGCGGCCAGGGTTGACGCCCTCTCCTGCGCCTGGGCTGCCAGGGGCCTCCGCGCCGTCGCGGGCCACCACGCCATCGAGTTGGCGGTTGAGGGGCTGCTGGCTCTGCAGCAGCGACACGCCGGCGGCCAGCTTGCGCGTGTGACCACTGGCCGCCAGCAGGCGCCGCATGCGCTTGGTCTGCACCAGGGGGCCGCAGACGAACACCAGGGTGCTGAGCTGGGGAGCCAGGGCCGAGGGATCCGGGGTGGGTCGATGGGCCGGGCCCGCATGGCTGGGGTGGGACAGCACGCTGTGCTCAATCCCGGCCCGGGTGAGGGCCGCCGAGAGGTTGTCCACCGCCAGCAGATCCCCCAGGGTGGCGCCGCGGGGCCAGCTGCCCCACCAGATCTGGGCGATCGGTCCGCAGCCCTGGGGTTGCAGCCAGGGCAGGCCTTGCAGCCAGGGCAGGCCTTGCAGCCAGGCCTGCCCCCGCAGCCAGTGGCCGAGGCGATCAGCCATGGGGGAACCCCGCAGCTCCAGATGCGCTCTCAGCGGCGGCGGGCCAGCGGCGCTGGCGCCGCACGGCCACCTGGCCGCCGAAGCCGGGCACCGGCGGCGAGCACTTGCGCAACTCCAGCTGGATCGGCACGGCGCCATAGAGCTGCTCAGCCCGCTCGAGGATGCGCTCGCTGAACTGCTCCAGAGTGAGGCAGACCGTGGCGCGGGCCAGCTGCTGCAGGGCCGTGATCAGGAGGCTGTAGTCGAGGCTGGCGGCCAGGTCGTCCTCGCGGGCGGCCCGGCTCAGGTCAGCCGCCAGGGTGAGGTCAAGCTCAAACCACTGGCCCAGCTGCCGCTCCTGCTCCAGCACTCCCACGTGGGCCCACAGCCGCAGGCCGCGGACCAGGATCTGATCGCTATAGACGTCTGCTGCCCTCGCCTCTGCGCTCACAGCGGCAGTGGCCTGTGGCTGAATTGCCGCTCGCCACTGGCGTAGTCGGCGGCGGTCTGCCCCTGGCCGCGCAGCCGGTAGCGGTAGGTGATCAGGCCCTCCAGTCCCACCGGCCCCCGGGGCGGCAGGGTCTGGGTGCTGATGCCCACCTCGGCGCCGAAGCCGTAGCGGAAGCCATCGGCGAAGCGGGTGCTGCAGTTCAGAAACACACCGGCGCTGTCGACACCGGCCAGGAAGCGGTCGGCGGCCTGCTCGTCGGCGGTGCAGATGGCCTCGGTGTGACGGGAGCCGTAGCGGCTGATGTGCTCCAGGGCGCCATCGAGGTCTTCCACCACCTTCACCGCCAGGATCAGATCGGAGTACTCGCAGCCCCAGTCGTCCTCGCTGGCCGCCACGGCCACTCCGAGGGCCTGGCTGGCCGCATCGCCACGCAGCTCCACCCCGGCTGCCGCAAAGGCCGGCAGCGCCAGCGGCAAGAACCGGTCCGCAATCGCCTGGTGCACCAGCAGGGTTTCAATCGCGTTGCAAGCGGCTGGGTAATGGGTTTTGGCATCCAGGGCCACCCGCAGGCTCAGCGCGCAGTCGGCGGCCGCATCCACGTAGAGATGGCAGACACCGTCGGCGTGGCCCAGCACCGGAATGCGGGTGTTGTCCTGGATGAACCGCACCAGGGCGTTCGAGCCCCGGGGAATGATCAGGTCCACCAGCCCATCGAGTTTCAGCAGGGCCAGACTTTCCTCACGACTGGTCAGCAGGGCCAGGGCCTCGGGCGCCACGGCACTGCGGGCCAGGCCCTCCTGCAGGGCGTCGAGGATGGCGGCACAGCTGCGGCTGGCCTCGCGGCCGCCCTTGAGGATGGCGCCGTTGCCGGAGCGGATCGCCAGTGAGGCGATCTGCATCACCGCATCGGGGCGCGCCTCGAAGATCACGCCCAGCACGCCGAGGGGCACGGTGATCCGCTCCAGCACCAAGCCCTGATCAAGCTCGGTGTGCAGCTGACGCTGGCCGAGGGGGTCGGGCAGCGCCGCCACCTGCCGCACCCCCTCAATGGCAGCCTCGAGCTTGGCCGCATCGAGCTTCAGCCGGGCCACGAGCGCCGGCGCCAGCTGATCGGCGGCGGCGGCCTCCAGATCGGCGGCATTGGCGGCCAGGATCGCCTGCCGGGAAGCCTGCAGCGCCTCCGCCATCGCCAGCACCGCCTGCTGGCGCTGCCGATCGGAGCACTGGCCCAGGTCCATGGCACTGCGCCGCACCGTGACCGCCCGCTGCAGCAGCTCAGGGCTGGGATCGGGAACAGCTACAGCTGCGGGCGAAGCAGCACGGGCCGAATCAGCCGTGGACGAATCAGCCGTGGACGAGGCCGCAGGAGAGCTGGAGACGATGGAGGTCATGGCTCCATCATCTCAATCCGCCGGGCTGCAGCCGCTCGAAGGCCAGGCGCGCCGCCCCCAGCCGGCCGGCGCCGTTGCCCAGGGCACAGCGTTCAATGCGCAGATCGTGGCGGCTCACGGCCAGCACCCGCTCCTGAACCTGCTCCCACACCGCCGGCAGAAAGTGGTGGCTGGCGCCGCTGAGGCCGCCACCGAGCAACACCAGCTCCGGGGTGAGCACATAGAGCAGGGAGCAGAGACCGATGCCGAGCAGGCGCCCATAGCGGTGCCATACCGCCAGGGCCTCGGCATCGCCGGCGTCGGCCAGACGGCAGAGCTCCCGCGGATCAAGCGGGCTCAGACGGCCCAGACCGGCAATGCTGCAATAGCTCTCCAGGGATCCCCGGTTGCCGCTTTTGCAGGGCGGGCCATCGGGCTGCAGGCCGATCAGGCCGGGCTCGGCGGCCGCGCCGGCGTGCCCGGTGAACAGCCGCCCGCCCAGCAGCACCGCCCCCCCCACCCCCGTGCCGAGGGTGAGCAGCAACACGTCGGCAGCACCGCGGGCGGCGCCGTGCCAGAGCTCACCGATGGCGGCACAGTTGGCGTCGTTGGCCAGGGTCACGGGACGCTGCAGCAGCGGCTCCAGCCAGTCGGCCAGGGGCACATCCCGCCAGCCGGGCAGGTTGATGGCAATGCTGGCGCGGCGGCAGGAGCGGTCGCTGGGCCCCGGATGACCGATGCCCACCCGCTCGGCCAGCCGTTGCGGATCCAGCGCTTCCACCGCCTCCTGGATCGCCATCGTCACGGCGCCGGGCATGGCCGGCTGGGGGGTGGGGCAGACGGCCTCGGCCAGCAGGTCGCCAGCCTCGCTGAAGCGGCCCAGCTTGATGGCACTGCCGCCCAGATCCACCCCGATCGCCTGCCGTCCGGAGCCCGCCATCTCAGAAGCGCAGGAACACCTGCAGCTGGCCTTGCCACACCCCCTGGGTGTCGACGGATCCCTGCAGGTTGATCAGATCGCTGGCCTTGTAGTTGAGGTTGAGCTGGGGGGCCACGTCACTGCGGTTCGGGGCCGCGAGTACCGAGGCGTTGAAGCGCTCATTGATGTCGAGGCCGATCTCGGAGCCCAGCACCAGCTGGGGGGGCACCTGCTGGGAGCGACGCTCGGAGCGGCTGCTGAGGGTGGGGGTCACGTAGGCGGGGTAGAGGGCGAAGCTGAGCCGCTGATCGAAGGCGTCGCTGAGGTTACCGAGCAGGGGGGCGAGCAGGGTCTGGCCCAACACCGTGGCCAGGGCGGCGCCGGCCCCGCCTTCGGTGAGGCCCGCCAGGGAGTTGCCGCCGATCAGGGCCAGCAGCCGGTCCTGGGGCAGCGGCGGGCTGCTGCGCAGCTCGAGCGTGTCGGCAAGCCGATCGGCCGGCCCGCTCACGGACAGAAACACCCGCACCAGGTTGAGCTGATCGAGGGTGCCGGCGCCCCCCTGGGTTTCGAGCTCCGCCAGCGAAGGCCCCAGGGAGCCGCTTCCCAGGCCACCCACCTGGAGGGTGTCGGACACCCGGGTGCGCAGGGCCACATCCACGAAGGGGATCAGCCCTGCCGAGGGCGTGAACACCGCCACGTTGGGGGCCTCGGGGTCGAGGCTGAAGGTGGTGGTGAACAGAGTGAGGCGGCCACGCTTGAGCCGCACCACCCCCCGCGCCTCCAGGCTGGGATCCAGCCGGCCGTTGATGCGCAGCATCCCCTCGGAGGCAAAGCTGGCCAGGTTGGGCACCACCACGGTGAGGTCCGGGCCGAGGCTGAGGCGCAGATCGTCGAAACCGATCACGCTCGCGGCGGGCAGCAGGTCGCGCAGGTTGGCGCTCGCCCGGCTTTCCACGCCAGGCCCCAGCAGGTCCAGAGCTCTGCTGAAGTCCCAGTTCTGGAGCGCCTCACGCGACACCGTCGTGGTGCTGTCACCAGCTGCCGGCGCCGCACCCTCCGGCTGCACATTGATCGTGCCCTTGGACATGCTCAGGTCGCCGCCGATGTCCAGGGCCGCCAGGCTGCCTGACACCAGCAGGGAACCGGCCGCCACGGCCTTCACCCGCGGCAGGGCGAAGGGCACGTCCGTGAGCTCCAGACTGAGCTGGGAGGGCTCACCGTCCTCCATGACAGCTGGCTCCAGCAGGCCAAGGCTGCCACTGCCGCTGATGCTCCCCTGCGGGCCCACCTGGGCGGTGAACTCCTGCAGGAACAGCTGTTCGAAGTCGAAGAGCACGGTGGCCTGGAGGTTCTCCACCTTCTGGCCCACCAGGGTGAGCGCGGCATCGCGGAAGCGCAGAAAGCCGTTGGCGATCGGATCGTCGAGGCTGCCGCGCACCAGCAGCTGCAGGTCGCCGCCTCCCGCGTTCCACTCCAGCTCCGGGCGGGCCAGCTCGGTGAGGAAGCGCAGGCCGTCGTCGCGGCTGGCCAGGCGCAGCTCCAGCCCCTCCCTGGCTGGATTGAGCGGCACCTGGCCCGCCAGTTCGACGTTGCTCTCCGCCCCCTCGGCGCGCAGAGCCAGATCCACGTTGAGCACGTCCCCAGCCACGGCCACCGCGCCGCGCTCGAGCAGCAGGGGCGCCTCTCCGAGAGCCCCATCCTCCAGGGCGAAGTCCAGGCTGAGTTCCGGATCAGCGCCGCCCAGGCTGTAACGCCCTTGAGCGGCGATCCGGCCCCGCAGAGTCTCGGGCACGGGCGTGAGCAGGGCCACCAGGGCCAGGGGCAGGCCGGAGAGCGAGAGCTGGCCCTGGCCCATGCGGAAGGGGCCCTGCAACGTCACCTGCACGGGCTCGCTGGTGAGGGCCAGGTCCTGGTCCTGACCCGGCAGCCAGAGGTGGGCCCTGATGGAGAGGTCGGCGCGGGTGTCCACCAGCCTGGGGCCGGTGAGCGTGGCATCGAGGTCGAAGCGTCCCGCCAGCTTCTCCAGCCGTTGGGCCACGGTGAGGCCGCTGAGCGGATCGCGGCGGGCCCCCTGCAGGGCCGTGCGCGCCAGCTCAAGGGCCGCCAGCTGGCCATCCAGACTGCCGCCCAGGGTGTCGATCAGGAAGGTGCCGAGATCTGACGCCGTGCCCCTGGCCAGCTGGCCCTCGCCCTGCCACAGCGGCCAGGCCTCCAGGAGCTGGCGCACCAGCGGATCCCGCAGTTCCCGCCCCGTGACCGTGGCCTGGAAGGGGCCCTTCCAGCGGCCACTCCAGTCGATCGCGACTCCGCCTCCACTGAGCGGCACCACATCGACGCGAGCCTGATAGCGGCGCTCGGTGTAGCGGCCGGAAATGCTGGCCTCCTCGGCCCAGACACCGAGTAACACCGGCCGATCCAGGCTGGCCTGGCCGCTGAAGGCGAGGGGTTGCAGTTCCAGTTCCCCCGCGCCGCTGAGGGCTCCCTTCAGCGGTTGGCGCTGGCTGCGGGGCCCCAGGGTGAGCATCACGCCATCGAGGGGGAAGGCGTCGGCGGTCCAGCGGTACAGCCGCGGCGACCCCCTCAGGGCCAGGGCCCCACCACTGCGCCGCAACAGCACCGACTCGGGCACCCAGCGGCGATCCAGGCTCGCCTCCAGCGTGGCCGGCTCGGTGGTTCCCACGGCGCGCATCGCCAGCCGCCCGCCTCCTGCGGCGTTGCCGAACCAGTCGCCAGACCACGTTTCCGACACCCGCAGGGGGCCGGCTCCCGGGCTGGACACGGTCAGGGCGAAGTCCGGGGTCAGGCCTGTGAGCGGGCCGCGGATGCTGCCGGAGGCATTGAGCACCCCTTCGAGGTCGGTGCCCACGGCGGCGCTGAGCTTCGGCAGCGGGAAATCGCTGATCGCCAGGCGCAGATCCAGGGGGCCGGGGCGCAGCGGCTGACCGGGATTGAAACGCAGTGGCAGGCTGCCGCTGGCCGTGAGGTGGGCACTGCGCAGCCTCTCCAGGCGCAGCTGCTCGCCATTCCAGCGCAGCAGCCCGTTCCAGGAGCCGATCACGGGGTTGCTGGCCTGGCTCAGGGCAGCCTCCACCTGGGGCCTGGGCCAGCTGCCGCGCACCTGGAGCTGGCCCCGCAACGCCTCGCCCAGCAGCCCCGGCGGCGTGCCCTGGGTCTGGGGTAACTCGCTGGGCAGCAGCTGCCAGGAGCCGTCGAGCTGCAGGCGTTTGCCCAGCTCGCCCCGCACCCGCAGCCAGGAATTGAGGCGGAGCACTTCCAGGGTGTCGAGGGCGAGTTGCTGGCGCTGCCAGCGGGCCTGCAGACCGACGCGGCCATCGAAGTCACCCCAGCGCCAGCTGGTGGCCGGCAGCGAGATCAGCTGACCCCTGCAGCGCAGGCGGGGCTCCCTGAGGCTCAGCGGCGGGTTGGAGCCCGGGGCCTGCCACTGCACCCGTTGCAGCTGCAGCTCCCCCTCGCACTGGGGCCCCCCATCCCGCCAGGAGAACGTGAGCCGGCCGCTGCCATCGCCCTTGAGGGAGCCGGGTAATCCCAGGAACCGGGCAGGCAGCTGCAGCGGAAACCCCTGGCTCAGCAGCTGGGCTTTGGCGCTCTGCTTGCCCCAGTTGCCCTCCCCCACCAACCGCAGGCTGCCGTCTTGACCGGCGGCGGGGCCGGAGGGCCGCACCAGCGCCCGCAGTTTGATCGTCTCAAGGTGCAGCTTCAGGTCGGCACTGCCCTCCACCTGCAGGCTCACGCCAGCGGGGGCGACGTTCAGCTGGGCGGGCTGCTCCAGCCGCAGCCGCAGGTCCAGCCGCGGCGGTTCGGCGTTCGGATCATCGGGCGGCAGCACCCAGTAGCGCCCCTGGGCATTGCGGCGCAGGTTGGCCTCCAGACCGACCAGCCCGAGTTGGAGCACGGGCCGGCGCAGCCGCAGGCTGGCCAGGGGGTCCAGGCTCAGCGACAGCTGGCGCACGTCCAGGGTGGAGGCGTCGTCGGGGCCGGGCAGCACCCGGCTGGGACCCAGCGTCAATCCCGACCAGCCCAGGCCGCGGTAGGGGCCGAGCTGAAGGGGGTGACCCAGGGCCCGGCCGAGGGTCGACTCCAGGCGTGGCTGCACGCGGCGGTAGACCCCCGCCAGCAGCGCATCGGCGGAGCCGATCGCCACCCCGGTGGCCGCCATCGTGGCCACGGAAGCCAGCAGCAGGGGGGTCGGCCGCCCCACGCGCAGAGGCCTCTTCCCAACTGGCTGATCGTCAGCCTGGCTGGCCTTGTCTGCCGCCTCTGAATGCTCCTCCCCAGGGTTCTGATCCGGCACCACCGCCATTCCCCCGGGGATGCCATCGCGCTGTGCGGGCGCAATATAACGGCGTTGCCCAGCCCCCTCCAGCCCCATGTCCACCGACCCGATCCTGTTCAGCGCGGGGGAGTGGCTCGGCGCCGCCAGCGGGGTTCTGGCCCTGCTGACCATCGCCGGCTTCCTGCAGCGCTGGGGCATCCGCTTCCGGCTGGTTGGCATCACCAGCTTCACCGCCTTGCTGGCCCTCTCCTGCCTGGCCTTCGCGATCAGCTACCGCCCCCGGGTCACCGTGCCGGGCGCCCTGGCCGTGCCGGTGGTGTACGACAACGGCGGGGATCTGGTGATCGCCACCGCCAGCGCGGACTTCCCCCTGGAGGCGGCGCTGCCGAGCGTGGAGCAGGTGGCCCTGAACCTGCGCAACAGCGGCCGCAGCACCCCCACGGGCCTGGTGCACGTGCGGCTGCGCCGGGTCGAGGCGATCGGCCCCGGGCTGAACGCGCCTGTGGTGCTGGCGGAAGCCACGCGCAACCTCAACACCGGCACAGTGGAGATCGACCCTGGCTGAGCGCGACGCCAGCCCCCAGGGGGAGCCCCGCTGGAGCCTGCCGCCCCACTTCGCGCGGGAGGAGCGCCAGCTCAGCGCCGCCGGCATCGGCAGCTGGAGCGGGCTGGCCGGGCTCGACGACACCGCCCTGAGGCGACTGGGCAGGGCCGGTGGGGCCAGTGAAGCGCGCCTGATCCGCCTGCGCGGCCAGGCGCGGCTGGTGATCGACGTGGGCCTGGAGCCTGCCGAAGCCGCCCTGCTGCTGTACGCCGGCGTGCCCGATCGGCGCGCCCTGGCAGAGGCCGACCCCCAGCGGCTGCTGGTGCAGATGGGCCGCCTGCAGCGCAGCCTCACCGGCCTGGCAGCCCCGATGCTGAGCCTGGCCCGCTTGAGGCAGTGGATCCAGCGGGCCCGGGATCGCCGCACCAGAAACTGACCCCAGCCAGGGGAGTGACCGCCTCACCCCCTTTCAAATGGTGGGGAGCCGGGAAATCTCCAGATCCATGGCCGTGTCCAACTTGAACCAGTCCTTCTCCCTCACCCGCCAGCCCTGGTATCGCCGTGCAGCGCCGGCGGTGGCTCTGCTGCTGGCGGCCCTGGCCCTGGTGCCGCCGCTGCTGAGCCAACCCGCCCGCAGCCAGTCCCAGCTGCTCGAGAGCGTCAAGCGCAATCCAGCCAAGGCCAAGAAGCTCTGTGCCCAGCTGCGCCAGATGAATGCCGATGGCGTGTCGTACACCAGCCGCAAGGCCACCCGGGTGATCGCCACACAGGAAAACCTCAGCCCCGGCGATGCCGAGGTGCTCACCACCTACGTGGTGGGCCTCCATTGCCCCGACGTCCGCTGAGTGGTCCCCCAGGCTGAGGGCTCGGGTCCGCCTTCTCCCCAGGACCACTGGCTCACCTGCCGGGATGGCGTGCGGCTGGTGAGCCGGATCTGGGAACCGGAGGGGGAGGGCCCCTGGCCCGTGCTGTTGATGCGCCAGCCCTACGGCCGCGCCATCGCCTCCACGGTGACCTACGCCCATCCCAGCTGGTATGCCAGCCACGGCTTCCTGGTGGTGGTGCAGGACGTGCGGGGCCGGGGCGATTCGGAGGGGGACTTCGCCGGCTTCGCCCAGGAGGCCCGCGATGGCACAGACACGTTGCGGTGGGCCAGGCAGCTGCCTGGCAGCAACGGCCGTCTTGGTTGCTATGGCTTCTCCTACCAGGGATTGGCTCAGCTGCTGCTGGACGCTGACGGCCCCCTGCCGGACTGCCTGGCTCCCGCCATGGCCGGACTCGATGAGCGCCTGCACTGGGCCAGCAGCGGCGGCGCTCACTGGTGGGCCCTCGGCCTTGGCTGGGGCCTGCAGCTGGCGGCCGAGCGCCTGCGTCGCCGCGGCGACAGCCAGGGCTGGCTCGAGATCCGCGGCGCCCTCGACAGCGGCCAGTTTCTGAGCACGGGCCCGGAGCTGATGCAGCGCCACGACCCGGGCGGCATGGCCCTGCGCTGGTTGCGCAGCGATGCGGGCGAACCCACCGCCTGGAGCCGCCACAGCCCGCCGGATGCCCTCTGGCGCCAGCCGATGCTGCTGATCGGCGGCTGGCACGACCCCCATCTCTCAGGAGTGCTGGATCTCTGGCAGCAGGCCCGCCGTCGAGGCGGCCAGCCCCTGTTGCGCCTCGGCGCCTGGAGCCATTTGCGCTGGGACGGTGGCCTCGATGGGCTGCAACTGCGCTTTTTCCGCCACCACCTCCAGGACGCTCCCCTGGAGCCCACTGGGACGCCTGCCGTGGAGGCCGCCCAGGACCTGGCCCAGGCTGTGGCCCTCCAGGACTGCCGCGGAGGCCCCTGGCTGCGGGGCCGGAGCGAAGCGCCAGGTGGACGGGAGCAGACCCCTGGGCCTCGCAGCTGGGCGCTCGGCAGTGCCGGGCTGGCTGCCGTGGACCCGCAGGAGGGCTGGCTGGCGGCCAGCGCCCCTGGCGACGGTGGCGGTGGCGGTGGCGGGGCCCGGCCGCGTCAGCCCGTGAGCTGGGTGCACGATCCCTGGCGGCCGGTGCCGGGGCGGGGTGGGCATCTCGGCCTCGATGCCGGCCTCTGCGAGCGCAGCGACCTGGATCGGCGCACCGACGTGGCCTGCTTCAGCTCCACCCCCCTGGAGGCCCCTGAGCTGATCGCCGGCTGGCCGCGGCTGGAGCTGCAGGTTGCCGCCGATCAGGACGGTTTCGACCTCTGCGCCGCCCTGTCGGTGCTGGAGCGCAGCGGGGCGGTGCGCCAGCTCTGTACCGGCGTGCTGCGCCAACGGGGCCCCCACTGCCGCCAGGTCCGCTGCCTGACCCTGCACCTGCAGCCCCTCTGGACCCGCCTGGAGCCGGGGGAGCGGCTGCGGCTGTCCCTGGCTGGAGCGGCCTGGCCCCAGCTGGCCGTGAACCCGGGAACGGGGGATCAACCCTGGGGCGGCGCAGACAGCCGCCACCGGGTGATCACCTACTGGCTGGCCACGGCGGAGTCCAGGCTGACCATCGCACCCTTCGCCTGGACAGAAGCTGGGGCAAACTGTGGCCATTGATCCCAGCGCTGCTGATGCGGTTTTCCCTGCCGTCGGGCTCCCCGCGTTCCTTGCCGCTCCTGCCGGCCAGGGCCCTCACCCTCGCTGCGGGCCTCCTGCTGCTCTCCGGCACGCCCCCCCTGCTCCCTCAGCCGGCCCTGGCCGATGCTGCCGCGGCCGCGGCTGAAGCGACCAACGGGCTCACGGTGGAGGAGGCCCGCGCGGCGGCGAACCGGATCCTGAAGGCGGTGCAGAGCCGCGATCCCAACCTCCGCTTTGCCCAGTTCTCCGAAGAGCTCAAGGCCATCAGCAGCCCCCAGATGGTGGCGGAAACGATGCGCACTCAGCCGGATCTGCTGAGCTGGACCCTGCTCAGCGTGCGCGGCGGTCTGGCCTCCACCACCGTGGAGGCCAGCCTCACCACCAGTGATGGGGTACGCGACCTGTTCATCGTGCTCAACCCCGAGGGCGAGCTCACCGGCTACCACTTCGACCTCACCGATGCCAAGGCCAGCCGCGTGGCAGCGGACTTCGTGCGCTCCCTCAGCAGGGGGCATTTCATCAGTGCCCGCAGCTTCCTCTCCCTGCCGCTGCAGGAGGAGCTCACCACGGCCACGCTCCAATCGCGCTGGATGCAACTGCAGCGGAGCACCGGCAACTTCGTGCGGGTGGTGCGGGTGATCGAGGCCAGCCAATCCGACGACAGTCAGCTGGTGCTGGTCAACACGGAGTTCAACCGCCTCACCGACAACCTCTTCGTGATCCTCAACAGCAACAACGAGATCACGGGCGTGGATTTTCCCCAGGATCCCAACCCCCCGCAGAAAGCCCCGGCTCCAGCCCGCTGAAGCCAGCCCGGCTGCAGGTCCTTGAGGGCGGATCGGCCGCCTAAGGTCAGGTCCCCCAAGCAGTGTCTCAATGGCGGTCCCCACTGTGGAGTGGATGGTGGACGATGCCCGCCGCCTGGCGGAGTGCCGCCATGACCATCCCTTTGCCGTGCTCGGGCATCAGCCCCTGGGAGGCGGCAGCTGGGTGGTGCGGGCCTGGCTGCCGGAAGCGGAGCAGGTGAGCCTGCTGAGCGGCGAGCTCAGCCTGCCGATGACCGCACCCCACCACCCCTGGGTGTTTGAGGCGGAGCTGTCCCACGACCCCGGCCCGGCCTATCGGCTGCGGGTTCAACGGGGGGGCCTCACCCATGAGGCCCACGACCCCTGGGCCTTCCGCGACGAGTGGATGGGCGAACTCGATCGCCATCTTTTTGCCGAGGGCAACCACCACCACATCTGGCACCGCATGGGGGCCCATCGGCTCGAGCGAGACGGTGTCGCCGGCGTGATGTTCTGCCTGTGGGCACCCAATGCCCGCAGCGTGGCGGTGCTGGGCCCCTTCAACAACTGGGATGGTCGCCACCATCCGATGCAGTCGCGGCTGGGAGGCTGCTGGGAACTGTTCATCCCGGGTCTGGACGCCGGCGCCATCTACAAGTACGAGGTGCGCTCCCAGGCCGGCCACTGCTACCAGAAGGCCGACCCCTACGGCTTCCGCCACGAGGTGCGGCCCGCCAATGCCTCGATCGTGGAGCCGCTGGGTCACTTCGCCTGGAGCGACGACGGCTGGATGGGCCAGCGGGACAGCCGCAATCCGCTGGATCAGCCGATTTCGGTGTACGAGATGCACCTCGGCAGCTGGATGCACGGCAGCGCCGAGCAGCCCTTTCTGGAAGAGAACGGCCGGGCCAGAACGCCGATCCAGGCCGCAGATCTCAAACCGGGAGCACGGCTTCTCACCTATCCCGAACTGGCCGACAGGCTGATTCCCTACGTGAAGGCCCGGGGCTTCACCCACATCGAGCTGATGCCGATCTCCGAGCATCCCTTCGATGGCTCATGGGGCTACCAGGTGACGGGCTGGTACGCCCCCACCAGCCGCTACGGCACACCGGATGAATTCCGCGCCTTCGTCAACCGCTGCCATGCCGAGGGGCTGGGCGTGATTCTCGACTGGGTGCCCGGCCACTTCCCCAAGGATGCCCATGGGCTGGCGTTCTTTGATGGGGCCCACCTCTACGAGCATGCCGATCCGCGCATTGGTGAGCACAAGGAATGGGGCACCTTGATCTTCAACTACAGCCGCAATGAGGTGCGCAACTTCCTGGTTGCCAATCTGATCTATTGGTTTGAGGAATTCCACATCGATGGCATTCGCGTTGATGCGGTGGCCTCGATGCTCTACCGCGACTACCTGCGCCCCGATGGGGAGTGGCTGGCCAACGAGCAGGGGGGGCGCGAGAACACCGAAGCGGTGCTGTTCCTGCAGCAGGCCAATCATGTGCTGTTCCAGCACTTCCCCGGCGCCCTTTCCATTGCTGAGGAGTCGACAACCTGGCCCATGGTGACCCAGCCCACCGACATCGGCGGCCTCGGCTTCAACCTGAAGTGGAACATGGGCTGGATGCACGACATGCTCGATTATTTCGAGCTGGATCCGCTAGATCGCCAGTACCACCAGAACAACGTCACGTTCTCGATCTGGTATGCCTACACCGAGAACTTCATGCTGGCCCTCAGCCATGATGAGGTGGTGCACGGCAAGAGCCATCTGCTGCACAAGATGCCGGGTGACGACTGGCAGAAGTTCGCCAACGTGCGCGCCCTGCTCGCCTTCATGTGGACCCACCCCGGTAAAAAGACCATCTTCATGGGCATGGAGTTTGGCCAGCGCTCCGAGTGGAATGTGTGGGGTGACCTGCAGTGGGACCTGCTCAACCACGCCCCCCATCAGGGCATCCAGCACCTCGTGGACGACCTCAACGTCTTCTACCGCTCCGAGCGGGCGCTCTGGGGCGACGACTTCAACGAGTACGGCTTCCAGTGGATTGATTGCAGTGACAACCGCCACTCCGTGATCAGTTTCATGCGACGCGAGAGTGCCACGGGTCACTGGCTGGTGGTGGTGGCCAACTTCACACCCCAGAGCCACTCCCACTACCGCATCGGTGTGCCTGTGGAGGGCTACTACAACGAGGTGTTCAACACCGACGCCGAGCGCTACGGCGGCAGCAACCTCGGCAACCTCGGCGGCCGCTGCACCGAGGACTGGGCCCTGCACGGCTACGAGCACTCCCTGGATCTGTGCCTGCCCCCCCTGGCCGTGCTGGTGTTTCAGCGGGATGAGAAGCGCAGTCAGAGGGTCTGTGACGAACGGACCGCCGAAGCCCTGCCAGCCGCCTGAAGCCCAGACCTGCTCAGGTAGGTTCCCCTTCAGACCCCCATTCCAACTCTCTGCCGATGGCCCCGAACGCTCCCCTGCTGCTGCGCGCCGCCCGAGGTGAGCAGGTGGAGCGGCCGCCGGTGTGGATGATGCGCCAGGCGGGGCGTTACATGAAGGTCTACCGCGACCTGCGCGACCGCCATCCGGGCTTCCGCGAGCGCTCGGAGAATCCCGATCTCTCCTACGAGATCTCGATGCAACCGTTCCGGGCTTTCCAGCCCGACGGGGTGATCCTGTTCTCCGACATCCTCACGCCCCTGCCGGGGATCGGCATCGACTTCGACATCATCGAGAGCAGGGGGCCCGTCATCGAGCCCGCCATCCGCAGCCAGGCCCAGGTGGATGCCCTGCGGCCCCTCAATCCGGCCGAGGCGCTGCCGTTCGTGGGCGAGGTGCTGGGCCGGCTGCGGGCTGACGTGGGCAACGCCGCCGCCGTGCTCGGCTTCGTGGGGGCTCCCTGGACCCTGGCCGCCTACGCGGTGGAGGGCAAGAGCTCGAAGACCTATTCCGTGATCAAGGCGATGGCCTTCCAGGAGCCGGCGCTGCTGCACCAGCTGCTCGGCCACCTGGCCGATGCGATCGCCACCTACGTGCGCTACCAGATCGATTCGGGGGCCCAGGTGGTGCAGCTGTTCGATTCCTGGGCCGGTCAGCTGAGCCCGATCGACTACGACCTGTTCGCCGCCCCGTACCAGAAGCGGGTGATCGATCAGGTGAAGGCCACCCACCCCGACACCCCCCTGATCCTCTACATCTCCGGCAGCGCCGGCGTGCTCGAGCGCATGGCCAGCACCGGGGTGGACTTCATCTCCCTCGACTGGACCGTGGACATGGCCGACGGCTGCGCCCGGCTGCCCGAGCACCTCGGCGTGCAGGGCAATGTGGATCCGGGCCTGCTGTTCGGCACCCCGGAGGCGATCCGCGCGCGCATCCTCGACACGGTGCGCAAGGCCCGCGGCCGCCGCCACATCCTCAACCTCGGCCACGGCATCCTGCCGGGCACCCCGGAAGACAACGCCCGCGTGTTCTTTGAAACCGGCAAGGCGGTGAGCGAGCTGCTCGGAGCCGCCGTTTGAGCCCAGGGGTGCAGCGGCCCCAACGCATCCTGATCACCGGCGCCAGCGGCTGCGTTGGCCAGTACATCGCAGAGCTGCTCTACCGCCAGACCGACGCCGAGCTGCTACTGCTGCTGCGTGATCCAGCCAAACTCACGGCGGTGCCCCAGGACGATCCCCGCGTGACCCTGGTGGTGACCGACCTGCGCGAGCTGGGCAAACCGGGCCAGGAGGCCGCTGCCGCCGCCATCGGCTCGGCCAGCCGGATCCTCCACACGGCCACGGCCTGGGGGGATCCCGAGCGGGCCCAGCGGGTCAACGTGGAAGCCGTCAAGATCCTGCTCAACCTCACCGATCCGGAGCGGCTGGAGCAGCTGATCTATTTCTCCACTGCCTCGGTGCTGGATCGCCGCCTGCACCTGCTGCCCGAGGCGAGCCGCTACGGCACCGAGTACATCCAGACCAAGGCCCTCTGCCTGCAGCAGCTGGAGCACCACCCCCTGGCAGCGCGCATCGTGGCAGTGTTTCCCACCCTGGTGTTCGGCGGCCGGCTCGATGGCGGCGGCCCGTTCCCCACCAGCTACCTCACCGCGGGCCTGGGGGAGGCGGCCCGCTGGCTTTGGCTGGCCCGCTGGCTGCGGGCTGACGCCTCCTTCCACTTCATCCATGCGGCCGACATCGCCCGGGTGTGCGTGCACCTGGCCACCCAGCCCCACCAGGCCAACCCGGAACCGGCCCAGGGGCCGCTGCGCCGCCTGGTGCTGGGCCAACCCGCCGTCACCGTGAATGAGACCGTGCGGCAGCTGGGCCGCTGGCGGGGCACCTGGATCCCGGCCTTCGGCCTCGACCTGCGTGGCTGGCTGGTGGAGGGCCTGATCAAGCTGCTGCGGATCGAGATGACGCCCTGGGACCGCTTTTCGATACGGCAGCGCCATTTCGTGCACCAGCCGATCAGCCCGCCGGAGCGCTTCGGCGAGGTGAGCCACGCGCCCAGCCTGGAGGCGGTCTTCGCCGATGCGGGCCTGCCGCAGCGGGGCCCGCTGCCGCCGCCGCCGGGGCGGGAGTAGGGGGATGCGCTGCCATGTCGCAAATGTTTCGAAGCTCGGCGTCGCCAAGCACAGCCGCCCCTGCGGCGCTTAAGTTTTCGGGTAGCCCATGCCTGATGCGCCCCTCCATGCGCCGTCTCTTTTCCCTGATCGCTCTCTGCCTCGCCCTGGTGCTGGGCGCTGCCCCCAGCTATGCCGCTGATGTCGCCCACGGCGGCCAGCTCTTCTCCGCCAACTGCGCTGCCTGCCACATGGGCGGCGGCAATGTGGTGAACGCGGAGCGCACCCTCAAGCAGGACGCCCTTGAGGCCTACCTGGCTGATTACAGCAGCGACCACGAAGCCGCCATCGCCTACCAGGTGACCAACGGCAAGAACGCCATGCCCGCCTTCGGCGGCAAGCTCAGCGAAGGCGACATCGCCGACGTGGCCGCCTACGTGGAAGACATGGCCGGCAAGGGCTGGGCCTGAGTTCCCGGCCTGGCCAACCCTGAAAGGTGGGCCAATCACCGAACAGCAAGCGCCCCGGTCTAGGCCGGGGCTTTTTTCATGTCTTCCTGGTGGTGCTGACCTCGGCTCAGCCTGAGGGTCGTCCTTCAGGACGCAGCCGAATTCTGTTTGCGGAGCGCAAGAACGGCCAGATACAGATCCTCGGGTACCTCGCGGATGTCGTATTCACTCGGCGGCACCCCGTGCACATGGCGATGCACCGCCATCCAACAGTTGCGCTCAGGGTCACGCCCGGTGGCGTCAAATTCCCTGGAAGCCTCGACAAGCTCGGCGATCAACTCCTGGGGGTAGACGGGTGCTTCCATACCGATCTCCATGGCGGGTCACTGCAGCGCCACGGTACCGGCGTCGAAACCGGGTCAGAGTAGGAGCGATTGCTGGAGCCACGATGGCCAACCACTATCGGGCCTTGATGCTGGGCCTGGCCGTGAGCCTGGTAGGGCAGTTGGGCCAGGCGGCCCGCGCCCAGAGGGTGATCACGGGTGGTTGCCCCATGCTGGTGCCGGAGAGCCAACGGGAGCTGCAGCCCAAGCGGCTGCCGGCGAACCAGGTGAGGGGCAAAAACGAACTCGGCTGTCTGTCACCCCATGACGCGGTCTATGGGGCCGACGGCTGCCCGCTGCGACTGTGTGGGCCCAACGCCGGGGTGATTCAGCTGCCAGAGCCGTAGGCCACCTGGCAGACGGCATTGAGCAGCTGAGCTGACCGCTGCCCTCCAGGTTGTAGTTGAAGCTCACCCCGCCGGTGCCCACACTCTCCACGGAGCCATAGTCAAGCTGGATGTCGGTCTCGGGCACCACGATCAGCGTGGACTGCTGGTCTGCCGCAGCATTCACGAGGGAGCCGATCGCGGCCCCCGTGGCCAGGCCCGCCACACCCCAGGCCGCAGCGCTGGCCCCCCACCAGCTCCAGCCGCCCCAGCCGCCATACCAGCCATGGTTCCAGGGCCGGCTGTTCCAGTAGCCGCCACCGCGCCAGTTGTCGTTCCAGCCGTGGATGTCACGGCTGTAGAAGTTGTTGTTGATGGTCACCCGATTGAAGCGATCACCCTCCACGGCGGGCCTGGCCCCGGCGCCATAGAGCGTGTCAAGCGACATCCGGAATTGGTCCTCCGGCGACACGAAATCTGGCCCACCCTGTGGGGCTTGAACCCCAGCTTGTTGACGCCGTAGCCGGCGCCGGTAGGTCTTGCTCATCAGTCGTTGGGTATGTGGATGGGGGTGGATCGGGAGGAACGGGATGCTCATGGGCCCCCTCCGTCCCCAGTGGCGGGGACGGTGCTCACCGCACTGCTGCTCTTGATCAGACCGGAGCGGCGCTTCTCGCGCAGGCGGTAGCTGTCGCCCCGAACGGTGAGCACATGGCTGTGGTGCAACAGCCGATCGAGGATCGCGGTGGCAACGACCTGATCGCCGAACACCTCGCCCCATTCCATGACGGGGCGGTTGGAGGTGATCAGGACGCTGCCGCGCTCGTAGCGGCGGGAAATTAGTTGGAAAAACAGGTGTGCCGCATCGGGCTCCAGTGGCAGGTAGCCCAGCTCGTCAATGATCAGCAGCTTGCTCTTGCCGTACTGGCTCAGCCGGCTCTCCAGCGCCGTCTGGTTATGGGCCCGGGCGAGAGTGGAGATCAGCTCCATCGCCGAGACGTACTGAACGGTGTAGCCCTTGCTCACCGCCTCACGCCCCAGAGCGACCGCCAGGTGTGTCTTGCCTACTCCAGGCGGACCGAGCAGCAGCAGGGTATCGCCGTTGGCCACCCAGCGACAGGTGGCAAGTTCCCGGATCTGGCCCGGATCGAGCGAGGGCTGGGCCTCGTACTCGAACCCTTCCAGGGTCCGCACGAACGGGAACTTGGCGATGCTCATCGCCATCGCGATTCGCCGCTGGTCCTTGCGGGCGATCTCCGCCGCACACAGCCAGGTCAACGCCTCACGCAGGTTCAGCTCCTTGCGGGCCGCTTCCTCAAGCAGGTTGTCGAGCTGATCCCGAATAGCAGTCAGTCGCAGGCGGCTGAGCATGTCGTCGAGATCCTCGATGGGGACAGGCGGCATCGTGGCCATCGGCTGCAGGCGACGATCTGGTTGACCGGTTTTGGCGAGGCTCATGCCGCCACCTCCTCGCCCACCTCGGCGGCATAGACCGCCAGTGAGCGGGCCAGTTCTGAGCTGCGCATCACGCCGGTCCGCCGCCGCGTTCCGCCCCTACAGGGTGGGGACGCGGCTGAGGCGGACCCAACGCAGCTGGCGCCATCGGCTGAGGGCAGTGACCGTTCGGCCAAGTCCTGCTGCGGCGCTGGCACCAGACCATCCCAGTGCCCCCGCAGCACGGAGCGATGGCGCCGATTGGCCACCACGCGCTCATGTCGGGCGACGACACGGCCGCCATAGCGGATCAGCACTTGCTGATCCCGCAGCAGAACACTCACCCGCTGCTTGAGCAGCTTCCAGGGGACGCTGTACCAGTTGCCCTCCACCTCGACGCAGGCGTCGTTGTGGACCACCCGCACCAGCTCCCGCTCCGCCAGGAACGACGGCTTATGGGGCAACGGCTGCAGGGCAGTTGCCTCCTCCCGCTGGAAACGCACCAGCGGCTGTTCACCGGTCGTTCCGTGGATGCGAACGTCGGCCACCTCCCGGCTCCAGTGCTCCAGGTGCGCTTCCAGCGCCTGCCAGCTGGCGAACTCCCGGCCGGCCACCGCATTCGTCTTGACGTAGCCGACGCCGCGCTCGTCCTTTCCCTTGGTCCTGGCCCGGTAGGGCCGGCAGGCTTTGGGAAGGAATCCCCAGTAGCGGGCAAAGGCATCGAGCCGTTCGTTGAACACCAGCACCTGGCAAGACGGATCGTGCTCCTTGACCAGGGCACGGGCGTTGTCGAACAACACTTCGGCCGGCACGCCCCGCCAGTGGCGGAAGGCCTCCTCCATGGTGAGTAACCAGTTGGCCTGGCGCTCATGCCGGTAGGCCCGCACCACCAGCCGCCGCGAGTAGCCCAGGGTCAGCACGCACAGGTGCACCTTGACCCTCTCGCCGGCGATGCAGCTGTAGGTCTCACCGAAATCGGCCTGCAGCTGCTTACCGGGAGGCGTCTCAAACCGGACTGTCGCCAGCACTGCAGCCCGCAGCTCCTGCCGCCACTGCCCCACCGCCCGCTCCACGGTGCGCAGTGACACGGCGATGCCCTTCTCGCTGGCCAGCTCCTGGCGCACCACATCGGCATTGCCTTTGTGGGCAAGGAACCGCTCCCTGAGCCAGTCGCACTGACCATCGAGAACGCCGATCCGCCGGGGTTTGCCGTAGGCCTCCCAGCCTCCCTGCCGCCGGTACTTACGGACGGTTTCAGGCGAGCAGCCCAGCTCCTTGGCGATCCGCCTGCGGCCACACCCAGCTGCGGTGAGGCCAAGGATCATCTGGACATCCTCTGGTGTTTCCAACGCCGCATCCCGGGAGCTCTGCTCCAGAGGTGACAGCACCGCGGTCATGGCGCTGGGCCTGGTCAGTGGCTCGCAGAGGGGGGCCAGATTTCGTGTCGCATCTGGACCAGTTTTCGCTGTCGCCTGACAGAGCGGATGCTCTCCCCGGTAACCGCCACGCCAGGCGTCGCCGCCCCCGCCTGAGAAGCGGTACCCGTCCCTGGCCAGGGCATGGCTGCTGAGCCAGGCACCGGCACCCTGGGAGATGGTCAGAAACCTGCCGCGGGCCGCTCTGCAGCCAGGGTTGAAGCAATCACTGATGGGCCTCGCAGGCCAACCCTGGCCCTGGCCCAACGGCCAGCCTCCCTGAGGCCACTGCTGCTGGAGGTGCCCGGGGGACGGCTTCCCCACCCGTGAGCGACGGAGATCCCTCCAGCTGCCGGAGCGCCGTACCGATCGGTTCGGCTCCCAGGGGTTTCAACCGCTACCGCCGTGCATAGCGTGATCACAACGCAAGATCACAGGGAGAGTCGTCCATGCATCCCACCGCAGAACTGTTCACCGAAAAGGCCTGGGGCGCCGTGGTGGCCGCCCAGCAGCTGGCCGTGCAGAAGCGCCAGCAGCAGATGGAGAGCGAGCACCTCTTCTCGGCTCTGCTGGCTCAGCAGGGGCTGGCCGGCCGCATCCTCGAAAAAGCCGGCGTGGATGTGGGCAGCCTCAGCCAGAAGGTGGAGGCCCACATCAGCGCCCAGCCCAGCCTCAGCGCCCCGCCCGACAACGTGTACCTCGGCAAGGGGCTCAACGCCGTGCTCGACCAGGCCGAGCAGCTCAAGCAGACCTATGGCGACAGCTACATCGCCATCGAGCATCTGCTGCTGGCTCTGGCGATCGACGACCGCTGCGGCAAGCAACTGCTCGCCCAGGCCGGCACCAGCGCCGACAAACTCAAGGAGGCTGTGCAGGCGGTGCGGGGCAGCCAGAACGTGACCGACCAGAACCCCGAGGGCACCTACGAATCCCTGGAGAAGTACGGCCGCGACCTCACCGCCGCCGCCCGCGAGGGCAAGCTCGATCCGGTGATCGGGCGCGACGAGGAGATCCGCCGCACGATCCAGATCCTCAGCCGCCGCACCAAGAACAACCCGGTGCTGATCGGCGAACCCGGCGTGGGCAAAACCGCGATCGTGGAGGGGTTGGCCCAGCGCATCGTCAACGGCGATGTGCCCCAGGCCCTGCAGAACCGTCAGCTGGTGTCGCTGGACATGGGCGCCCTGATCGCCGGTGCCAAGTACCGCGGCGAGTTCGAGGAGCGGCTCAAGGCCGTGCTCAAGGAGGTCACCTCCTCCGAGGGGCAGATCGTGCTGTTCATCGATGAGATCCACACCGTGGTGGGGGCCGGCGCCACCGGCGGCTCGATGGACGCCAGCAACCTGCTCAAGCCGATGCTGGCCCGCGGCGAGCTGCGCTGCATCGGCGCCACCACCCTCGATGAGCACCGTCAGCACATCGAGAAGGATCCGGCCCTGGAGCGCCGCTTCCAGCAGGTGTTCGTGGATCAGCCCACCGTGGAAGACACGATTTCGATCCTGCGCGGCCTCAAGGAGCGCTACGAGGTGCACCACGGCGTGCGCATCGCCGACAATGCCCTGGTGGCCGCCGCCGTGCTGAGCAGCCGCTACATCGCCGACCGCTTCCTGCCCGACAAGGCCATCGACCTGGTGGATGAATCGGCGGCGCGGCTGAAGATGGAGATCACCTCCAAGCCCGAGGAGATCGACGAACTCGATCGCCGCATCCTGCAGCTGGAGATGGAAAAACTCTCCCTGGGCCGCGAATCCGACGCCGCCAGCAAGGAGCGGCTGGAGCGGCTGGAGCGGGAGCTCGCCGAACTGCGGGAGCAGCAGAGCGGCCTCAATGCCCAGTGGCAGGCCGAGAAGGGAGCGATCGAGTCCCTCGGTGCGCTCAAGGAGGAGATCGAACAGGTGCAGCTGCAGGTGGAGCAGGCCAAGCGCCAGTACGACCTCAACAAAGCGGCCGAGCTCGAGTACGGCACCCTGGCCGACCTGCACCGCAAGCTGGCCAGCAAGGAGGCCGAGCTCAGCGGCGGCAGCGGCCCGGATGGTGCTGAGGGCAGCACCGAAAAAACCCTGCTGCGCGAGGAGGTCACCGAAGAGGACATCGCCGAGGTGATCGCCAAGTGGACAGGGATCCCGGTGAGCAAGCTGGTGCAGAGCGAGATGGAGAAGCTGCTGCACCTGGAGGACGAACTCCACACCCGGGTGATCGGCCAGGCCCAGGCCGTGACCGCCGTGGCCGATGCCATCCAGCGCTCCCGCGCCGGCCTCAGCGACCCGAACCGGCCGATTGCCTCCTTCCTCTTCCTCGGCCCCACCGGCGTGGGCAAAACGGAGCTCTCCAAGGCCCTGGCCTCCCAGCTCTTTGATGCCGACGACGCCATGGTGCGCATCGACATGAGCGAGTACATGGAGAAACACGCTGTGAGCCGCCTGATCGGCGCCCCTCCCGGCTATGTGGGCTACGAGGAGGGCGGCCAGCTCACCGAGGCCGTGCGGCGGCGCCCCTACGCCGTGATCCTGTTCGACGAGGTGGAGAAGGCCCACCCCGACGTGTTCAACGTGATGCTGCAGATCCTCGATGACGGCCGCGTCACCGATGGCCAGGGCCGCACGGTGGACTTCACCAACACGGTGTTGATCCTCACCAGCAACATCGGCAGCGCCTCGATCCTGGATCTGGCCGGCGACCCGGCCCGCCACGGCGAGATGGAGAAGCGGGTGAATGAGGCGTTGCGGGCCCACTTCCGCCCCGAGTTCCTCAACCGCCTCGATGAAACGATCATCTTCCACAGCCTGCGCCAGGAGGAGCTGCGCGAGATCGTGGAACTGCAGGTGCAGCGGCTGGAGCGCCGCCTGGAGGAGCGCAAGCTGGGGCTGCAGCTCAACGCCGACGCGCTCGACTGGCTGGCCGGGGTGGGCTACGACCCCGTCTACGGCGCCAGGCCGCTGAAGCGGGCGATCCAGCGCGAACTGGAAACCCCGATCGCCAAGGGCATCCTGGCGGGCCGGTTCACGCCGGGCCACAGCATCGTGGTGGACGTGACCACCGATGCCAGCGAGGCTGCTGAGGGCCGTCTGCGCTTCCAGCAGAGCGAGCCGGCCCAGCTGCCGTTGCTGGTCTGAGCTCAGGCGGCCAGGGCCAGGTCAGCCAGATCGAGAAACTGCTGGATCGACTCGGCGCTGGCGACCCGATCGAGATAGCGGAAGCTCATGCCTGGGCCGTTGGGCCCGCAACGTTACGTGGCTTCGGCACGCCCAGGGCCAGCAGGCCCGTGTTGCGAATGCGCCGGTTCGCGGCCGGGGTCTGTTCGGAGCCGCCGGTCCACTGCACAGGCTCCAGCCCCTGGCTGGAGCAGACCCGATCCATCAGCTGACGCAGGGTGACCGGCTGGCCATCCACCACGTTGAGCGTGCCGCTGAAGCCGCTCTCCAGCACCCGGTCGATGGCGGCCACGGCATCGTCGCGGTGGATCCAGTTGCTCCAGGTGCTGCCATCCCCGGGCCGGCGGCTGCCCGCAAGCCTGGCCAGCCGTGGGGCCAGCTCCCGGCCTGGACCGTGCAGGGCGCCGAGGCGCAGCAGGGCCACCGGCTGGGCGGTCTGCCCCAGCAACGCCTCGGTCTGCAGCAGCACCGCGGCATGGTCATCGCGGGGCTGGGGCGGCGTGGATTCGTCGATCCAGTCGCCCCCCGCATCGCCATAGACGCCGCAGCTGCTCGTGTAGATGATCTGGCGCAGCAGGGGCAGCTGCGGCAGCAGCTCCAGCAGGGAGCGGCAGGTGGGGAGGTAGGTGGAGGCGTAGGCGTCCGCATCCACCTGGCGATCGCCCCCGGGCGCCAGGGTGAGCACGACCACCTCCGCCTCCGCCAGGGCGTCGGCCATCGCGGCGGTGTCACCGCCCCGGAGCAGCCGTGCCTGCAGACCCAGGGCCTGAAGCTCGGCCAGGCGCTCGGGGCGGGTGGTGGTGACCAGCAACTCATGCTGGCCGCGGGCCTGCCAGACGCCGGCCAGGGCTGTGCCCAACCAGCCGCAGCCAATGATGCTGATGCGCACACCGCTCTGCCGCTGTGGTGACCCTACGAGCGACCCTCGATCCATCAGCCGGAACCTGTGCTCAGGCCTTCACGGCTGCCCGAGCGATGCGTTTTGCAGCTTCCAGCCCCCCGAACAGGTTGCGGGCGGCGGGGCCGAGCTGCAACGCGCTCAGACCTCCCATCAGGTGCACGTTGGTGCCGGGCCAGCGCAAGTCGCTGGTCAGCACAGGGAAGTCGTTGATCAGCTCAATGGGCTTCTGATCCAGCAGCTGGCGCAGCAGCGGATGCTGGCTGACGCCCTGACGGTGGCCCGTCGCCAGCCAGAGGCGATCGGCCCGATGCCGGCAGCCATCAAGGCAGTCAACCTGCCAGCCGCCCACCTGCCAGCAGGCCGACTGCACCTGGCCCTGCTCGTGAAGCTGCAGGCGGCCCCGGCGGCGCATCTGATCGAGTTGAGCAGCCAACAGGGGCGTGATCGAGCCGCCGTCACGCGCCGCCACCACTTGCCTGTGGCGTCGACGCCAACAGGCTTCGGCGTGAAATGCCTTGAGATACTTCGGGCCCAGCCAGCCCGGGTCCGCATCAAACGGCCTGCTCCGGAGCGTCCGCCGGCAGAGCATCGTGACCTGGGCACCTCGCCTGAGCGCGCCGAGGGCAAGGTGGGCGCTGGTGAGCCCAGCACCCACGATCAGGATGTGCTGGGCCAGCAACCCATGGCACGTGGCCAGATCAAGCGTCTGGCTGTGTTGCAGGGCCTCGGCCGGATAGGGCGAAGCGATGCGCGTCACCCAGCTGGGCAGCACGGGCTCACCCATTCCCGTGGCCAGCACCAGTCGGCGCGGTTGGATCAGCGCCCCATCGCTGAGGGTCACCTGCAGCGAGGCAGGACGAGCCGGACCCAGCTGGATCTGGGCTACTGACGCCGCCTGCACCCGCTCAGCCAGCTGAAACTCCTGAACGACGCCGCGGCAGAAGTCGGCAAACAGGCCTGTGTGGGGGAGGCCGTAGGGCCCTTCCAGCTCCCGCATGCGCTGCTGATCCTGGGCATAGCGGCGCAGGGCATGGGGATTGGGGTGGGGGTGATGGGGGGAGGGAGACCGCAGCCAGGGAATCTCGTAGGCCTGCATCTGCCGCTGCCAGCGCACCATCCAGGCACCGGTGGGATCCACCACGCGCAGATGGCGGCGCCACTGGGGCCGCTTCTGCAGCAGCTGGCAGCTGAGCGCCAGGGCCTGGGGGCCGGCTCCAGCGATCAGCAGCTCAGCCATCGCCAGCCCCCGGCGAGGGATTGAGGTGGACAACACGAGCGGTTTGAGAACGATCCATGCGGGCCGGCCGGAGCTGGTGCTCTTACTAGAATGACAACCATTCTCACACCAGAGGCTTCGGCTTCCTGCCCCTGCCATGGCCTTCTCCAGTGCGGTTCCCGCCTCCCAGCGCCTGCCGGTCACGGTGCTCACCGGCTACCTCGGTGCCGGCAAAACCACCTTGCTGAACCGCATCCTCACCCATGAACACGGCCTGAAGGTGGCCGTGATCGTCAACGAGTTCGGCGAAGTGGGCATCGACAACCAGTTGGTGGTCAACGCCGATGAAGAGATCTTCGAGATGAACAATGGCTGCATCTGCTGCACTGTTCGTGGCGATCTGATCCGCATCATCGGCAACCTGATGAAGCGCCGTGATCGCTTTGATCACCTGGTGATTGAAACCACTGGCCTGGCCGATCCGGCCCCGGTGATTCAGACGTTCTTTGTGGATGAGGACCTACGCGATGAGCTCAGGCTCGATGCGGTGGTCACCCTGGTGGATCTCAAGCACGTGCTCCAGCACTGGGAGGCGGAGGAGGTGCAGGAGCAGCTGGCCTTTGCCGATGTGCTGCTGCTCAACAAGAGCGACCTGGTGGACGAGAGCGAGCGTCGTTCGATCGAGCAGCGGATCCGGGCGATCAACCCGGTGGCCAGGCTGCTCACGGCCACCGGCGCCGCTGTGCCCATGGAGCAGATTCTCGGGGTGGAAGCCTTTGAGCTGGAACGGGCTCTCAGCCTTGATCCTGGCTTCCTGGTGGAAGAGCACGAGCACGAACACGACGCCGCCGTGGGTTCGCTGGCGCTGGCGGAGGAGCGGCCCATGGATCTGGACAGGCTGGGGAGCTGGCTGGCGGATCTGGTGGCCGAGCGGGGTCCCGATCTGTTTCGGATGAAGGGAATCATCCAGCTCAAGGGAGAGGGCAGGCGCTATGTGTTCCAGTCGGTACACATGCTTCTGGACGGCGATTTCGACCGTGCCTGGCACGACGGCGAGCAGCGCGCAACGCAGTTTGTGATCATCGGCCGCAACCTTGATCCGGAAGCCTTGCGCTCTGGCTTCCACGCCTGCGTGGCCTGAGCGGCGATGGCAACACCTGCGGCTCTGGTGTGTGAGCGACTCTGCGGCGAGCTGCAGCAGGCGATCACCTGCCTGAGCTGGTCGAGCGATGGCGCGTTCCTTGCCATCGCGAGCGCCGGTGGTGAACTGGTGCTGCTCGATTTTGGCGCCGGTTGTGAAGAGCAGCTGCGGGGGGATCGCGACAGCAGTCTCGATGCGATCGGCTTCAGTGCCGATGACCAGTTCCTGATGGCAGTGGGCCAGGCGGGAGAGCTGCTGCTCTGGGAGCTGGGCGGCAGCGGCATCCGGCCCATGGCTCTGGAGCCGATGCCACTGGGGGCCGGTTGGCTCGATGCGGCGGCCTGGCAACCCCACGGCCTGGTGCTGGCTGTGGCCGCTGGCCGCCAGGTGCGCCTCTGGGATGGGGCCGTGCGCCAGTGGCGCCCGGATCGCCTGGATCTGCCGGGCACAGTCCAGGCCCTGGCCTGGAGCGCCGACGGCAGACAACTGGCCGCCAGTTGCCAGGGCGAGGTGGCTCTCTGGCAACCCGATGCAGCTCCGGGAGCCCAGCCCCTGCGCGCCCCCACCGGCTCGGTGGGCCTGGTGCTGGCCTACGCGCCGTTCGTTGACCTGCTGGCCAGTGGCCAGATGGATCGCTCGCTGCTGCTCTGGCCTGAAGCGGGCCAAGGTCGGCCCTGGCAATTCAGCGGCTTCCCGGCCAAGGTGAGGGCGCTGGCCTGGAGCGATCAGCCCGGGCGACTGGCACCGGCCCTGGCGGTGGCTTCTGCCGACACGGTGGTGCTGTGGCAGCAGCGCGATCGAGGCGAACAGGGCTGGAAGCCCGAGCCCCTGCTGTGGCATCAACGCAAGGTCCAGGCCCTGGCCTTCGCACCCGGCCGCCCCCTGCTGGCCAGCGCGTCCGCCGATGGCAGCGTGGCTCTCTGGGACAGCCGGGGCCGCCTGCTGCAACCCCTTGAAGGCGAAGGCCAGGGGTTCCAGGCTCTGGCCTGGCGGCCGGATGGGCTGCACCTGGCGGCCGGCGGCGACCAGGGCCGCTGGTGGCTGTGGCCTGTTGCCGGGCCTGGCAGGGAGCGGGAACGCCGCTCGGGCGGAGCCGGTTTCGGCTAGGAGCAGCCCCGGCGCGGCGGTGACACGGCCTGGCTGGCGGCACCGAAGAGGCCCCACCATCTCCTGTAGGGTGAGAATGGTTCTCAATCCATCCAGATGAGCGTTCTGTTGTCCTGTCTGCGGCGCTCGGGCCTGCTGGGATTAGCTCTCCTGCTTGTGGCCTGTGGAGCCCCACAGCAAACCGCCGATTCCGAGAGCGGCGAGCCGGGGCTGAAGGTGGTCACCACCTTCCTGCCGATCACGCTGTTCACCCGTGCTGTGGCGGGGGATTGCGCCGAAGTCAATGCGCTGATCCCCCCCAGCAGCAGCCCCCACGATTTTCAGGCCAAGCCTGGGGATCTGGCTTCCCTGCGGGAGGCCCAGGTGCTGGTGAAGAACGGTCTGGAAATGGAGAGCTTTCTCGACAAGCTCGTGGCTTCCGCCGAAAACCCCGACCTGGTCGTGATCGATTCAAGCCAGGGGGTCACCACGATCGCGTCCCAGGAGGAGCACGACCACAACGAGGCTGACCACGCGGAGGAGCATGGACACGGCCACGCCCACGGTGAGGTGAACCCCCACATCTGGCTGGATCCACTGCGGGCCGTGCAGCAGGTGGAGACGATTCGCGACGGCCTCGTGAAGGCCGACCCCAGTTGCGCAGAGGGTTATCGCCGCAACGCAGAGGCCTACACTGAAGAGCTGAAGGGCCTCAACACCGAGATCGCCAGCCAGCTCAAGCCCTTCGAGGGGAAAACCTTCGTGGCCTTCCACGATTTCGCGCCCTACTTTGCGGAGCGCTATGGCCTGAAGGCAGAGTATCTGGTGGATGTGCCCGAGATGAACCCCTCCCCCGCTGACCTGCAACGCGTGAGCGAGATCGTGGAACAGACCCAGCTGCGGGCACTGCTCTCTGAACCCCAGGAAGGAGACCGCTCCTTCAACGCCCTGGCCAAAGATCTGGGGGTGCGGATCAGCGTGTTTGACCCGATGGAAACCTCCAGCGAGCAAGCTGCCCTTGACCCCGGCACGTACTTCAACGTGATGCGCGGCAACGCAACCAACCTGCGACAGGCCTTCAGCCAATGAGCGCCCCCGTGTCCCCAGTGGTGCTCGAGGTGCGGGGCCTGACCGTCCAGCGTGCTGGGGCTCTGGCTGTGGATGCTGTGGACTTTCAGCTGGCCAGGGAAACGGACACAGCCCTGGTTGGTCCCAATGGAGCAGGCAAGAGCACGTTGGTGGCCGCCCTGCTGGGCTTGCTGCCCAGGCAGGCGGGCACCGTGCGGATCCTCGGCCACGCCCTGGGGCCGGCAGGGGAGCTGCCCCGCTCGATTCGGGCCCAGGTTGCCTATCTGCCGCAGACCCTCGCCCTGCAAGGGCGGTTTCCGCTCAGCGTGGCGGAATTCGTGGGCTTCGGCTGCGATTCCCCCGGCTTGAGCCTGGCCTGGACTGGCGGCCGACGCCGCCGGGAGGCGGTGAGGCGGGCCCTGGAGCGCACCGGATGCAGCGAGCTGGGTGAGCGTCTGCTGAGTGAGCTTTCGGGCGGTGAACTGAAAAGGGTGCTGCTGGCGTTTTGTGTCGTGCGGCCCCGGCAGCTGCTGGTGCTCGACGAAGCCCAGGCGGGTCTTGATGGGCTTGCCTGCGAGCAGTTCTATCAGCTGCTGCTGGAGCTGCGCCGCCAGGAAGGCTGGACCGTTCTCCAGGTGTCGCACGATCTCGACATGGTGCGACGCACCTGTGACCAGGTGCTCTGTCTGAACCGTCGACTGCGCTGCAGCGGGGCTCCTGACCATGCCCTGAGTCCGGCTCGGCTGGCTGAGCTCTATGGCCCGAATGTGGTGCCTTATCAGCACAGTCACGCCTGCAATCGGAAGGAGCTGGGCAGGCTTGGCTGATCCCTCGGCACTGCTTGGGGTTATCGCCCAGCCCTTCATGCAGCGGGCCATGCTGGGCGGCCTGCTCACGGGCAGCCTGGGCGGGCTGCTGGGCAGCTTTGCCGTGTTGCGTCAGCTCTCCTTCTTCAGTGATGCCCTGGGGCACTCGGCCCTGCTCGGCATCAGCATCGGCATTCTGCTGGGGGTCAACCCAACCCTGGTGCTGATTCCCTTTGCGGTGATCTTTGCACTGCTGATCAACCAGCTGGTGCAACGCAGCCAGCTGCCGGCTGATGCCCTGCTCAACATCGTTTACTCCACATCCCTGGCCTTCGCCGTGGTGGCTCTCAGCCTGGTGGACACCTACCGGGGCGGAATCCAGCAGCTGCTGTTCGGCGACATCCTCGGGATCGGCTGGTTGGATCTGGCCGTCATCGGCACACTCCTGCTCGGCGCGTTGGTCTATCTCAGCCTGAGTCTGCGGGCCCAGGTGCTGCTCACCCTCAGCAACGACCTGGCCGGGGCGTTCGGGGTTCGCGCCCACTGGCACCGCCTGGCCTTCATCGTCTTGCTGGCGGTGGTGGTGGCCGTGTCCATCAAGGCGGTGGGGGTGCTGCTGATCAGCGCCTTCGTGGTCATTCCTGCCTGTGCCGGCCGGCTTCTGAGCCGCCGTTTCCCGACCTACATGATCGTCTCAGCGATCCTAGGCGGGGGATGTGCGCTGATCGGGCTGCTTCTGTCAGGCCTCGCCAACCTGCCCTCAGGGCCTTGCGTGGTGATCGTTCAGTTCACCGGTTTTGCCCTGGCGCTGCTGTTCAGTCCGATGCGTCGCCGGCCTTCAGCAGCAGCCGAGCCCGCACCGATCTGACTCCCTCGCGACTGACTCCCTCGCGCTGCCCTGGTTGTGGCCACTGGCCGATCCAGCGCAGCGCCGCCGGCGCCAGAGTGGGTGCAGATGAGCTGACCAAGCAGAGGCCATGACCACAACCATGGGGAGACCAACCGCGTTGAACTGCGCCTGTCCTGGGTGCAACTGCACGGTGAAACCGGAGACGCCCTTCCGCAGCGGCGCCTTGCTGTTCTGCAGCGACGCCTGCGCCATGGGGCACCCCAACGGTGAGCCCTGCCACGCCGGCTGTGGCTGCGAATGCCATGCCTGCTGAAGTGGTGATCGGGGGGGAAATGCTGCGATTAGCAAGGCGCAGCGATGTGGCCGTCGCTCAGCGCGTGGCGGCCCATCTGCAACGCCGCATCGCTGAGGACGACTGGCGCCCCTACCGGAGCAGAGAAGACGCGGTGCGGGCCTGGACCCCTCTGGGCGGCATCCGACTCCAGGTGATGGAGGCGCTGAGCCTGCTGAACGAGGCCTGAACCTCTGCTTCACCTCAGGCACCAGCCGCAACCGATCATGCAGGTGATGTTGCAGGAGCAGGCTGCTGGCGGGAAGGGGAGGCGAGGGATGCCATCTGGAGGACGGCGGTGAACCCCACCCCCCACCGGCTGTCCGCGGGCCGATCACTGGCGCTGGGCATCGGTGATGCCGCGGTTGAAGAGGCCCAAAGAGTGAAGGGATCGATCTCCTGGATGAAGCCCTTGCGGCCAGCGGCAACCTACCCATGGTTCCTGGCAGGGCAAGGGCTGTGCCAGTCGGCCAAGCCGCTGGGCGGCGGCCACCCCTTGCATACCCCGCTGGCGAGGAGGAGATCATTCATGCCGGGGCCAATCGTGATGGCACCGTTACGCGCCCGGACGCGCCCTCGAGGAGCCCCTGGTGGACGACCCGCTGCTGTGAGCAGGACACGCCCTTGGCCATTTCACTGCTGATTCCCACTCATACTGGCTATATTTGATTGATGTGGACCCCGGAAACCGGTCCAGGGTGAATGAGAGTCTTCAGCCGGCCAAACTGGGCCGGGGACTCGACCATGAAACGCACCAGGCACACAGCCGAGCAGATCATCCGCAAGCTCAAGACGGCCGAGCAGTTGATCGCCCAGGGAAAAACCGTCGCCGACGTCTGCCGCGTCATCGAGGTCACGCAACCGACCTACCACCGCTGGAGGCAGCAGTACGGGGGCATGCAGGCCGAGGAGGCCAGACGGCTGACCCAGCTGGAGAAGGAGAACGCCCGGCTCAAGAAGCTTTTGGCGGAAGCAGAGTTGGAGAAGGCCATGCTCAAGGACCTCGCCGAGGGAAACTTCTGAGCCCGGAGCGTCGCCGCAGGGCCGTCACGGTCCTGCAGGAGCGTTACCGGGCCTCTGAACGCCTGGCCTGCCGAGTGGTGGGCCAGCACCGCAGCACCCAGCGCCATGGCGGCAAGGTCGTCTCGATCGAGGAGGCCAAGCTCCGGCAGCGTCTCCGCGAGATCGCCGCGGACCACATCCGTTGGGGCCGCCGGATGGCCTACCGCCTGCTGCGGCGGGAGGGCTGGACCGTGAACCACAAACGGGTGCAACGGCTCTGGCGCGAGGAGGGGCTGCAGCGGCCCACTCCCAGGAAGCGAAAGCGGGCACGGCCCGCGGACGGCTCGGTGCGGCGTCATCGGGCTGAGCATCCCCACCAGGTGTGGGCCATGGACTTCCAGTTCGACGCCACCGCTGATGGGCGCAGGCTCAAGTTCCTGAACGTGATCGATGAGCACAGCCGCCTCTGCCTGGCGATCCGGGTCGGCAGGCGCTGCAAGGCCAAGGACGTGGTGGCCGTGCTGGAGGAACTCACCAGCCTCTACCCAGCACCGGCGTACATCCGATCGGACAACGGGCCGGAGTTCATTGCCCAGGCCCTACGGGACTGGTGCGAGGCCAGCAGCACTACCAGCACGGCCTACATCGAGCCAGGATCCCCGTGGGAGAACGGATTCGCCGAGTCGTTCAACGGCCGGTTCCGGGATGAGTTCCTCAACACCGAGCTGTTCACAACAGCCCCCGAGGCGCAGATCCTGGCCGATCGTTGGCGCTGGGAGTACAACTCACTCAGGCCGCACTCGGCCCTCCAGGGGCGTACGCCCCTGGAGGCAGCTCAACAGGGAGCTGCAGCATGACCACAACCACCCACTCTCATAAGCCCTGGACCGATAAAGGGGGTCACGTCATGATGCAAATGCATCAGGTTGATGGCCGTTGTTGATCGCTCGCCCCCGCTCGCCGCATCAACGGCTCCGTTCACGGATGCCCAGCTGCTGATCCAGGCGGTGCTGCGGGCCTCAGATGAGCTGGACCTGAGCCGCTCGGCCCTGGCGCGGGTGCTGGGTCGCGATCGCTCTCTCTTTGCCCGGGGCAAGGGCATCGAGCCGGCCTCCAAGACCGGTGAGCTGGCCCTGTTGGTGGTGCGTCTTTACCGGAGCTTGGCGGTGCTGGTGGGCAATGACCGCGAGCAGATGCGCCACTGGTTTCACACAGCCAACCGCCACACCGGCGGCGTGCCGGCTGAACAGGTGCAGCGAACCGAGGATCTGGTGGAGATCGTGCACTACCTCGATGCCATGCGCGCCCGAATCTGACGGCGATGGATCTGCTCGCCATCGTGCAGGCCGCAGCGGAGGTCCCCTTGGCGGGAACGGTGCTGCGGCTTGTGCAGCAGCAGGGCATCGATTCGCTTGGACCCCTGGTGGATGACCTGGACCAGCTGGCGCGGCTGGAGGCCCTGGTGGAAAGCAGCAAGCCGCCGATGCCCTCCCTGCCGGCGCCTGCAACCAGCCATCCGCTGCTCACCACCGCGTTCCGCTACCCGCCGCTGCGGCATGGCTCCCGCTTCGGGGGTCGAGAGAATCGGGGGATGTTCTATGGCTCCCGCACGCGCATCGGTTCGTTGGTGGAGGGGGCGTACGACGCGCTGCTGTTCTGGGAAGGATTCAGCGACCCCCCCAAGGCACCGATCCGTCGCCGGCAGACCCTGTTCTCGGTGTTGCTTCAAACCAGCCGAGGCCTGCAGCTTCAGGTTGTGGCTGACGCCGCCGCTCAGGCCGCCCTACGGGACCCACTGCACGACGGACCCACCCAAAGGCTGGGGACTTGGATGAGGGAGGTGGGACTCGAGGCGTTTGAGTACCTGAGCGCCCGCACCAGTGAGTCGCTTGTCCAGGTGGGGGTGTTCACGCCGGCGGCACTGGTCTCCACGCCTTTTGATCAGGTGGAGATCACCGGCGAGGTCAACGGCGATCACGCGTCCTTCCTGAGTCATGACGATGGGACGGTGCATCGCTTCCCCCGGGAGCTGTTCCTGGTGGAGGGGGAACTGCCGCAGGCCGCAGCCTGAGGGCAACCACTGTTTGGGTCTGTTCAGTCAGGTGCTCTCGGTCCTGACGCTTCATGCCCAACCCCAGCCAAAAACAGCTGTTGCCAGGAAGGGTGCGTCGCGCGGGCTTCCTCATGGTCGCCCCACGGGCAAGGGCTGAAGCGTGCGGCTCGGCGACAGCCGCCGCCCTTGCCATCGCGGGGCACGACTCTGGCGTCCCGCGCTTTGCCGGCCATGGCCGCGTCCAAGTCCCGCTCTCGCAAATCCTTCGCTGGCCCCACAGCAGAAGAAAAGGTCGTCGCCTCCTTGATCGAGCTGCTGGAGGCCGGCTGCGCCCCCTGGCGGCGGCCCTGGGATGGCACCGGCGGCGGCCACCACGTCAACCTGCTCTCGGGCCATCGCTACCGCGGCGCCTATCCGATCCTGCTCACCCTCGGCATGAACATCCGGGCTTCGGCTCTGCCGTTCTGGTGCGGCTTTGCCTAGGCCAAAAGGCTCGGCATCTTCCCCCGCAAGGGCAGTAAGGCGTTCCACATCCTGCGGCCCCAGCTGCACAGCCGCGAGGAGCCCAGCGAAGGCGGCGAGGTCACTCTGCGCAGCTGGGCCAGCTACCGGCCAGTGGCGGTCTTCAATGCCGATGGTCTGGAGGGCGTGCACTCCCCGGCCTGGTGGAAGCCCGCCAGGCAGCAGAGGGCGTGGAGCGCAAGCCGGAGCCCGAGCGCCTTGATGCGGCAGAAGCCGTGCTGGGCGCCTGGCCGGTACCGGTCAGCTTTGGGGGAACCGCGCCTGCTATCTGCCCGCGATCGATCGAATCCAGTTGCCCGATCACGCCAGCTTCCACTCATCCGCCGCGTTCTATGCCACCTGGGCCCATGAGCAGATCCACTCCACCGGCCATGAATCCCGCCTGAAGAGGGATCTGGGCGGTGCCTTTGGCAAGCGGCGCTATGCCCCTGAGGAGCTGGTCGCCGAATTAGGAGCAGTGCTGCTGGGTGATCGGCTGGAGATCGGTAGCGAGATCGAGGGCCATGCCGCCTATCTGGGCCACTGGATCGAGCTGCTCAAGGAATCACCCAAGGTGCTCTTCCAGGTGCTCAGCGAGGCGCGGCAGGCGGCGGATCTGATCTGTCCTGAAGCCTCCCGCGATGATTCCGCTGGGGTAAGTGCGGACTGAGGTGGCAAGCCTTCCAGCGCCCCATCCAGCTGAGGTTGAGCATCAACAGCAGATGGTGGCCATGACTGCTGGCAGCAGGTATCTGGTACTTCGCAGGAAACCCTGAGCAATTTCCGTTGAACGCCCATAGCTTGCGTGGGCGCGAAAAAGCAATGGGGAGCTTGACTTGTTCGATGAGGTGGTTGCCCTGGCGATGCCAGGATCAGGCCAGAGGTGCCTGGTGGTGACGTTGGCGAGCGCGGCTTCAAGGTCAAGCCGCTACTGCCTGAGCTTCACCGCCGCCAGCCTGCGGCCAGAGCTCGCCGCCGTGATCGCTGGCATCCACAAGGAGCAGGGCGACTGGAAGCGCACCAAGGCCGCCGTGCTGGAGCGCAATGCCCTGCAGGCGCGATCCGCCAGCACGGCCAAGCGGCTGGAGTCGGAATTGCGGCAGCGGCTTCAGACCCTCACCCCAGCGCAGCTGGAGCTGCTGGCCACGGGGTCGAGCGACGACCGCACGGCCATGGCCTGGCTGGCGGCCCTCAAGCGGATCCAGCTGGCCTTTGATGTGGTGCAGAACGTGCTGGCCGAGAAGCTGGCGGGGATGGATCCGGTGCTACGCCGCTCGGACATGGTGGCGTTCTATGAGATGCAGGAACGCATCCACCCCGAACTGGCCAAGGTGTCGCCCACGTCGGAGCAGAAGATCCGCTCCACCCTCCTGCACATGCTTCGTGACGCGGGATTGCTGGCAGGAAAGGCGGGCAAGGGCAGCAGCCTGGGAACGGTGCAACGCGCGCTGCTCAACCCGGAGGCCCTGCAACGGGTGAGCGAGGACGACCCGCTCTGGCTGAAGGGCTTTCTGGTTGAAGCTCCGAATCGGGCTGGAGCCTCCGGTACCCGCCGCACCGCCAACAGGAGGGCTGCCCCATGACTAAGGGCTCCACTGCTGGCCTGGATCAGCGCCTCCGCCAGATCCTGACGCGCCCGGAGTTCCTGGCGATGCGGGGTGTGGCCAAGGAAGTGCCGATCTTCATCCAGACCTACGACCCTGCCGAGGAGGACCAGCTACGGCTGGTGGTGAAGGGTGTGGACCAGTACCTGCGTCAGCAGGGTCTGCGGGTGAAGCAGGTGGACCTGTTCGAGCTGGTGCTGAACCTGCTCGAGGAGAAGGGCTACCTGGACGTGGTGCTTGAGGAGGAGGCCAGTTGGAGCAAGGGCGATCTGTTCGACACACTCCAGAACGTGGCGGATCCCACCACGGCCCTGGTGCCCCGGCTGATGGCGGAACTGGGGGCCGACTGCCAGATCAGCCTGATCACCGGATCAGGGCGCGTCTACCCATTCCTGCGAACCCACACGATCCTGGAAGCGCTCCAACCGGCGATGGTGCGTCACCCGGTGGTGATCTTCTTCCCCGGCGAGTATTCGCAGGATGCCGATGGGGGCTCCTACCTGCGGCTGTTCGGCACCAGTGCCACCAGCAGGATCGAAAACCCGCATTACCGCGCCACCAACCTCGACTACTACGACATCCAGAGCGCATGACTGCCACCGCTGCTCACCGCACCATCCGCGAGCTCTTTGCCAAGCCCGTCGATCGGCCGATCGAAGGCGTGATCAAGGCCGATGACGAGCGCCACCTGGAGGTGGAGCTGGAGGAATACGTGGTCACCCGGGAGGTGAGCAAGGGGCTGGGCGCCTTCACCGACACCTACCTGCACAACCCCACCGCCAATGGGGTGTGGATTTCGGGGTTCTTCGGATCGGGCAAGTCGCACCTTTTGAAGATGCTCTCGCTGATACTCGATGGCGACAAGCGCATCGGAGCCCAGGGGCTTAGGCCAGCGGAGATCCTGCTGCCGAAGGTCGAGGATGAGATCACCCGCGCCGACCTCAAGAAGGCCGCCGCCATGCCGGCACGCAGCCTGCTGTTCAACATCGACCAGAAGTTCGACGGCATCGGCGGCAACCACGAGGCACCGATCCTCGAGGTGTTCATGAAGGTGCTCAACGAGCTGCAGGGCTACTACGGCAACCAGGGCTATGTGGCCCAGTTCGAGCACGACCTCGACAAGCGTGGGCGGTTTCAGGACTTCAAGGAGACGTACCAGCGCATCAATGGACGGAGCTGGGAGAACGACCGGGATGCCGTGGCGACGGTGACGAAGCGTTCGTTTGCCAAGGCCTACGCCGACCTGTTCGGGGGCAGCGAGGACGATGCCGCCAAGGTGATCAATGACGCCAAGGACAGCTACCGCCTCTCGATCGAGGGCTTTGCCTCCCGCGTGAAGGACTATCTCGAAGGCCAACCCCCCGGCTTCCGGCTCAACTTCTTTGTGGATGAGGCGGGACAGTTCATCGGTCAGGAACGAAGTCGGCTGCTGAATCTGCAGACGGTGGTGGAAAGCCTGGCCACCGCCACCGATGGGCGTGCCTCGGTGTTCATCACCTCCCAGGCCGATCTGGAAGGGATTCTGGGCCAGGTGAAGTTTGAGCAGGCGGATGATCTGAGCAAGATTCAGGGCCGCTTCAAGACCAAGCTCACCCTGGCCAGCGCCGACGTGCAGGAGGTGATCCAGCGCCGGCTGCTGGCCAAAACGCCGGAGGAACCGGAGCAGCTGATCGACATCTACGAGCGAGAAAAAGACAACTTCGCCACCCTGTTCCGCTTCGGCGACAACTCCATTCACCTCAAGGGCTGGAGTGATTGCCAGAGCTTCTGCGGCCTCTATCCCTTCCATCCCTACCAGCTGAGTCTGTTCCAGCAGGCGATCCAGAGCCTGGCCTCCCACAACGTGTTCGAAGGCCGCAACATGGCGGTGGGGGAGCGCTCGATGCTCTCGGTGTTCCAGGAGGTGGCCAAGGCGATCAAGGAACTGCCGGTGGGCAGGCTGGCCAGTTTCGATCAGCTGTATGACGGCATCCGCGATGTGATCCGCGCCGACAAGCAGCAGACGATGGTGCTGGCCCAGAACCAGGTGGGTCCGCTGGAGTTGCGGATCCTCAAGGCCCTGTTCCTGCTCAAGTGGGTGCCCCAGTTCAAGAGCACCCCGCGCAACATCTCGATCCTGCTGATCAGCGAGCTGGATTTCGACATCCGCGCCCACGAGCAGGACGTGAAGGATGCTCTGATCAACCTGGAGGCGCAGTCGTACCTGCAGCGCAGCGGTGAGGTGTATGAGTTCCTCACCGACAAGGAAAAGGATGTGGAGCAGGAGATCAAGCGCACCGAGGTGGCCGACTCCCAGGTGATTGGCAGGCTGCACGGCACCGTGTTCAGTGATGTGCTCCGCACCAGCAAGATCCGCTTCGAGGAGAACGGCAACGACTACCCCTTTGCCCAGAAGATCGACGACGGCCTGATCAAGGGCAAAGAGAACGATGTGGCGGTGAATCTGATCACGCCGGAGCATCAGCACTACGGCCAGGAAGCGGTGCTTCACAGCCGCAACTTCGGTGGCACGGAGCTGATGGCGATCCTGCCGGCCAAGGGCCGCCTCACCGATCTGATCCGCACCTGGCTGAAGACGGATCTCTACATCCGCCAGAACAGCGGCGGCGAGGATGAAACACTGAACGCGATCCTCTCGATCCGCGCCAAGCAGAACAGCGCTCGGCAGCAGGAGATCATCCAGCTTGCAGCCGACTCGCTGCGCAAGGCCACGCTGGTGCTCAACGGCCAGACCCTCTCGATGGGGGAGGGAGAGCCCACAACCCGCTTCAGCAAGGCCTACCAGGAGCTGATCCGCTCGGCCTACCCCAACCTCAAGATGATCCACGGCAGCTTCAGCGAAGCCACCGTGGCCAAGGTGGTGGAGGAGCAGGACGATCTGCTCGACGGGATGGACCTGCAGCTTTCGGAGGCCGAGCAGGAGGTGCTGGTGGAGGTGGAGCGGCAGCAGAAGCTGGGCGAGCAGCTCACCGCCGCTGATCTGGTGAACCGCTTCGAGGCCCGCCCCTACGGTTGGGGCCCCTGGGCCACGCTCACCTTTGTGGCGCGGCTGTACCGGCTCGGGAAGCTGGAGCTGCGGGAAAAGGAACTGCTGAGCAGCACGGGGGTGATCGACGCCCTCACCAACAGCCGCCGGCTGCCTGGGGTGAGGGTGCGCAAACAGGAGCAGTTTGACGCCAGTGCGGTGAATGCCCTCAAGCGTTTCCACCAGGAGCTGTTTGGTGTGCAGAACAGCGGCACCGATGCGCGGACAACGGGCGAGGCGTTCCGCACCGCGATGGCGGCCGAGGCCAGGGACCTGGCTGCCATCGCCAGCAAGGCGGAGACCTATCCCTTCACGGCGGCTGTGGCTCCATGGGTGCAGAAAGCGGAGGAGTTAAGCAAGAAAGACGACGGCTTTCTGCTCAACCAACTCAGCACCTTCAAGAACGAGTGGCTCGATGCCGAGGAAGACCTGCTCACGCCGATCAAGCAGTTCCTGAAGGGCAACCAGAAAACGGTGTACGACCAGGTGAAGGTCTTCGCCACCCGCTACAGCGATGAGTTCCCGGACTTGCCGGTCGAGCTGGTGCAACGGCTCAGCGCCGTGCTGCAGAGCGAGGCGCCCTACAGCGGCGGATTACTCCCCCAGGCCGCGGAGGCGATGACCCAGCTTCAAAACGAGCTGGAGCAACGCCTGCAGCAGCTGCAGGCCGAGGCGGTGGGCCAGATCGAGGAGCAGGAGGCGAAGTTCCGGGCGGATGCGGCGTTCCGGCAGCTGGCGGCAAAGCAACAGGCCCAGGTGCTCGAAACCACCACCAGGGCGAAGGCGGATGTGAAGGCCGCCGCCCAACCCGGCCGGGTGCGCCTGCGCCTGAGTCGCTACCGCCAGGAGGATGTGCCGAAGCAGCTGCAGCGGATCGCGGCCCTGGCGGCACCGGCAGACAGCCCAACCCATTTGGTCACCGTGGTGCCGGCTTCTGGGTTGGCAGTGCAATGCCCCCTGAGCCAGATCACCACCAGCGCGGAGCTGGAGCAGTGGCTCGGCGCGCTGCGCGCGGCGGCTCAGGCCGAGCTGGACCGGGGCCATCGGATCAGCCTGTGATTCGCACCGCCTCGTTTTCTGATCTCTCCTTGCCCTGATCCATGACTGTGAACACCGCCGCCCTGAAAACTTTCGCCCCGGCGATGCGGCGGCAGCTGATGGAAGCAGTGGGCCGCAAGCTGGATCTGCTGCTTCACAGCCAGACGCCCGACATCCTGGCCACCTACGCCAGCCAGATCGCAGAGCTGCGGCAGCGGGAGACAGAGAACCGAGCGGTGCTGCTGGAGCGGGTGGCCTACAGCTGGTTCAACCGGCTGGCGGCGCTGCGCTACCTCGATGCCAAGGGCTGGCATCCGTTTGGCTGCAAGGTGCTGATGCCAGCCACGGAAGGGGAAACCCAGCCGGGGCTGCTTAAGCTGATGCGCTCAGGCAGCCTGCCGCAGGAGCTCAAGGAGCACTGCAACGAAACGCGGCTGAACGGGTTGCTGGATGGCCAGATCCCCACGGCCATCGCGGGCGGTGATCCTCAGGGGGAGGTGTACCGCGAACTGGTGCTGGCGGTCTGCCGCTCGTACCACCAGCTGCTACCGAACCTGTTCGAGGGCCTCGATGACGCCACCGAACTGCTGCTGCCCGACGACCTGCTCACCGACGGCTCGATCGCTGCAGGTTTCCGCAGCCAGATCAGCGACGCTGACTGCGAGGACGTGGAGATCATCGGCTGGCTCTACCAGTTCTACATCTCGGAGAAGAAAGACCAGGTGATCGGCAAGGTGGTGAAGTCGGAAGACATCCCGGCCGCCACGCAGCTGTTCACGCCCAACTGGATCGTGAAGTACATGGTGCAGAACTCGCTGGGGGCGCAGTGGCTGGCCACGTACCCCGATTCAGCGATCAAGGGGCAGATGGAGTACTACATCGAGCCTGCCGAACAGACCGAGGAGGTGCAGGCCCAGTTGGCGGCCATCACGCCGGACTCTCTCAACCCTGAGGAGCTGACCCTGATCGATCCAGCCTGTGGCTCAGGGCACATCCTGGTGGAAGCCTATGACCTGTTCAAGGCTATCTATCTAGAACGTGGCTATCAACAACGGGAGATCCCGCAGTTGATCCTGGAGAAGAATCTGTTTGGGCTTGAGATCTGTCCGCGAGCGGCTCAGCTCACGAGCTTTGCGCTGATGATGAAGGGTCGGGCGGATGACCGCCGGCTGTTTGAGCGCGGTGTGAAGCTCAATGTGATGGCGCTGGTGGATAGCGGGGACTTTGATGCCGTTGGCTTAGCGAATGCGGTGCAGCTGGCGGACTATGGGCTGAAGCTCGCGGA
Organism: Cyanobium sp. NS01; assembly: GCF_014280235.1. Lineage (NCBI taxonomy): Bacteria > Bacillati > Cyanobacteriota > Cyanophyceae > Synechococcales > Prochlorococcaceae > Cyanobium > Cyanobium sp. NS01. The sequence continues at coordinate 1,458,966 of NZ_CP047940.1, forward strand.
CCTTACGGAGCTGAAGCGGCTGTTCGAACAAGCGACGACGTTTGGGTCGCTGATTCAGGTGCCGGAGAGGCTGGCGGAGAAGCTGCCAGCGCTGAAGCGGCTGAGTGAGGCATCCTGCCAGGACATGCTTGTGTTGGAGGCGCTCGAGCGGCTGAGACCTCTAGTGCAGCTGGCCGAGTTGCTGGCGGCGCAATATGACGCGGTGGTGGCGAACCCTCCGTACATGGGAAGCAAGTATCACGTCTCCGCTATCAAGGCCTTTCTTGGAGAGCTGTACCCGGCTGTTAAGTCTGATCTTTTTGCAGCTTTTGTCGCGAGATCTGCCTTGATTGGAAACAGTACATCCCGGATTGGAATAATGAGTCCAAACGTATGGATGTACATCTCGACCCACCAGAAGCTTCGCGATCTAATTGCCAGCAGGATGACATTGGCGAGCCTTGTCGAGCTTCCTCTTTCCGGATTTAAGGGCGCGACTGTTCAGATATGCACATTCACACTTTGGAATTATCGTTCTCATGGTTTCAATGGGAGCTTCGTTCGTCTTGTAGACCTAAAGGGTGGCGACGCTGAAATGGCCGCTTGTACCCAGCAAGCTATATCTCGTCGCGCATGCGGAAGGATTTTTATTTGTAGCGTAGACGACTTTAAGTGTATCCCGGGCTCTCCCGTCGCATATTGGGTAAGCAGTAGACTGCGCTCAGCATTTCAGCTGCCAACAAAGCTTAAGAATGTAGCAAGGCCTAATCAAGCGCTTGTCACTGGCAATACAGAACGCTATATTCGGAGGTGGCAGGAAGTCGACTTGGATAATGTTGGATTTGAGATGAAAAGCCGTCAACAGGCGATAGACAGCGGCAAGACATGGTTCCCATATAACAAAGGGGGGGACTTCAGGAAATGGTATGGGAATAACGAGCACCTTGTAAATTGGAAAAACGATGGTGAGGAGCTTCGTACAACGATGCACCCGACGGGGAAGCGCATCTGGGCCCACAACTTTGTGCTCGACTTTATTTTTAGAAGGGCTATTGTATGGAGTAAGATTACGTCTGCTATTCCATGCTATCGCCTCTCGGACGATGGATTCCTGTATGACGACGCATCTGGAGTGTGTCAAGTAGAAGCAGGCCTCGAATACTTCCTCCAAGGCTTTCTTGCTAGCCAGGTAAGTCTGCTTATGATAGCGCTAATCAATCCAACTCTGAATATTCAGCCTGGCAACCTCGAGGTTCTTCCCTTGACTTTTCCGCCTGAGGATGTCGATCAAGTAGTCAAAGATCTGCTATCCCTATCGCGTGTTGACTGGGATAGCTTTGAGACCTCCTGGGGCTTTCATGAATCTCCACTACTCAAGCACGAGTCGGATTGCTTATCTTTAGAGACTGGGTGGCGTAGTTGGAAGTCCGAGAGTCAGGCTGTCATCGGCCGAATGCGGGAGTTAGAGACAGAGAATAACCGCATCTTCATCAACGCCTATGGTCTGCACGATGAGCTCACCCCGGAAGTGCCCATTGAGCAGATCACCATTAAGGCAAACCCCGCCTACCGCTACGGCGGCAAGCTCAGCGAAGAGGAGCAGTGGTCCCGGTTCCGCGCCGACACCATGGAGGAGCTGCTCTCCTATGCCGTGGGCTGCATGATGGGTCGCTACAGCCTGGACAAGCCTGGCCTGATTCTGGCCGATTCCCGCAGTAGCCAAGACGAGCATCTGGCTGCCTATCAGGAGAAGATGGGCAAGCCTATGGCATATCTGCGCTTCAGGCCTGATGACGACGCCATCCTCCCCGTGCTCGATGGCGAGTGGTTTCAAGACGACATCGTAGCCCGCAGCCGGGAATTCCTGCGGGTCGCCTTTCCGGGAAGCAACATCATCGACAACCTGCGCTTCCTGGAAGAGGCGATCGGCAAGGACCTTCGGAAGTACTTCTGCACTGACTTCTACAAATCCCACCTGCAGACCTATAAGAACCGGCCGATCTACTGGATGGTGCAGAGCCCTAAGAGGGGCTTCGCCTGCCTGATTTACCTGCACCGCTACACCAAGGACACCCTGCTCCTGGTGCTCAACAACTACTTCCGCCCCTACCTGCAGAAGCTGGAAGCCCGCCTCGCCCAGCTCGACTTGGATCAAGCCAACGACGACCTCCCCACTCGTGAGCGCACCGCTGCCCGTAAAGAGGCCGAGAAGATCACCAAGGTGCTGCGCGAATGCCAGGAGTGGGAGCAGGATGCCCTGTTGCCCCTGGCCCAGCAGCGCATCGAGCTGGATCTCGATGATGGCGTGAAGGTGAACTACCTGAAGCTGCAGGACGTGCTGGCCAAGATCCCCGGCATTAAGGCGAAGGAGGAGTGATCAAGAAAGCCATGACCACCTCACCCACCCGAATCCGAATCCAGGACAGCCTTGACGCTGCTCTCGCGCGCAAGCGGGTGGTGCTCTGGTACGACCCCACCGGCGAGTGGGCGGAGGACTTCGACAGCTACCAACCCAAAGCCGCCGAGAAGCGGCGCGTGGTTGGCAATGAGTTCACCATCAAGGTGGCCATCAGCCGTGCTCCCCTGCACCACCGCTTTCTGCTCTACATCCCCTCTGAGAAGCCCCCAGAACCCGACAACTGGCTGCTCGATCTGCTTCTGGCGGGCCATGAATTCAAGGCCGACCGCGCCTCTCTCGACATCCAGGAGGCCGGCCTGACGCTGGAGTTCAAGGCGTTGGCCCAGCAGCACGAGGCCTTCTTCCGCTCCCCCTTCCACACCCAGCACCTCAAGGATCTGCTGCGCCCCAACGAGGACGAGAACGCCGTACGTCTCAAGATGCTGGCCGTGTTGGCCAAGCAGCCGCCGGACATCGACAAGTTGCTGCTCCGTGCCTTCAGCCAACTGGATCCCACCGATGCCGAGGCCGACGATCCGGTGGAGGCGACCTACGGCAGCGCGCAACTCAGCGGGCACTTCTGGAAAACCGTGGCCAGCAAATTCGGCTATCGCAGCCCGGCTCCCAGCCTGCGCGACTTCGCCGTGGCGTTGTTCCGGAGCGCCAGTCCGATCGGCCCCCAGGGTGATCTGCAGCCCCACAGCCGGGTGTTCCTCAGCTTCTGGAAAGACAGCCTCACCAACCGGCCGGCTTTTGTGGCCTGGTCGGAAGCCATGGCCCAGCTCCTGGCCATCGAGCCGCAGCTCAACGACGCGCCTCCAGAGTTCGACCCCGGAGAAGAAGACAGCTTCGAGCTGATCGAACGCTTCGTGCTGCATCGGCTCGTGCAGGGGTTTGCCGCCGGTGATCCCGAGGAGCAGCTGCTGCAGACCATCCGCAACCGCCGCCACTCCACCTGGTACGAGAAACACCAGCACGGCTATCAAGCGATCGAGCAGGCCATCAGCCTGCGCAGCCTCCTGCAGAAGGCCGCGCTGCAGGTGGAGAGCTTCGAGGCGGGCTTGCAGCATTACACCAACAGCTGGTGGCGCATCGATGCGGCCTACCGCCGCTGCACCTTTCACGCCCGCGCCTATCAGCAGCCCGGCCTGCTCCAGCAGCTCCGCCACTGGGTGGAGAGCCACTACGTGAACAACTTCCTGCTTCCCCTCACCAACCACTGGAGTGATCACGTGGCCGGCCTCACCCAGTGGCGTTCCGACGCCCTACCCCGGCAGAAGGAGTTCCACATGCGCTATGTGCATGCACCCCTGAGTTCCAGGGGCCTGAAGCGGCTGTTTGTGGTGATCTCCGATGCCCTCCGTTACGAGGCCGCCCGCGATTTCGCCGAGCGCCTGCAAAACCAGCCCGGCAAGGGCTGGCAGGTGGAGATGCAGGCACTGCTGGGTTCACTGCCCTCCTACACCCAGCTGGGCATGGCCTCTCTGTTGCCCGGCGCCCAGGTGAGCCTCAACCCCGCCGACGGCTCGGCCATGGTGGATGGTGTGAGCGCCACCGGCACCGACAACCGCGACAAGATCCTCAAGGCCTACGCCGATGGTCGCGCCAAGGCTCTGCTGGCCGAAGACTTCCTCAATCTCCCCACCAAGACCGCTGGACGGGAGCTCACCCGTGACCACGACCTGATCGTGATCTACCACAACCGCATCGATCAGGTGGGCGACAAGCTGGCCACCGAAGTCCAGACGTTCCAGGCGGTGGAGCAGGCGTTTGAGGACCTGGAGCAGATCCTGCGCAAGATCGGCAGCCTCAAGGGAAGCCAGGCGCTGATCACCGCCGACCATGGCTTTCTGTTCCAGCAGAAACCTCTGGATGCCAACGACAAGGCCGTGTTCCCCCCAGCGGATCAGCTGCCCACCAAGAGCCGGCGATTCGCGCTCGGCGATGGCATCGAGCCGAGGCCCGGCCAGAAGATCTTCGCGGCCCAGGCCCTCGGGTTCACCGGCAGCTGGAGTGCCGTCTTCCCTCTGGGCCTCGATCGCTTCCCGATCAAGGGCTCGGGGGCCCGCTTCGTGCATGGCGGCACCTCCCTGCAGGAGGTGGTGGTGCCGGTGATCAAGCTCAGACGCGAGACCAAGGAGGAGAGCCGCCTGGTGGAGGTGGACGTGCTGCGGCTGCCCGCCAAGATCACCACCACGCGCCTGAAGGTGTCTCTGTTCCAGCGCGACCCCGTGGAGGCCAAGAACGTACTGCCCCTGCAGCTGCGCATCGGCCTCTATGCCAAGGCCGATGACGCCCCCCTCTGCGCCCCCCGTACCTTGCTGTTTGATTCGGCCGCCTCCGATCCCCGCGAGCGGGAGCAACAGCTCACGCTGGAGCTCTCCAATGCCGCCGATGCCTACAACAACCAGCCGGTGGAGCTGCGTCTGGAGCGGGTGGTGGAGGGTGTCGCCACCCCCGTTCCCTACAAGACTGAGGAGCTGAAGCTGCAGCGGCCCTTCGGCAGCGATTTCGAAGACTTCTGAAGCCAGCCATGACCACAACCTCCAACACGGCCACCAACAGCGCAGTTCAGGCTCACAGCCCCCTGGATCAGAAGATCCTCGAGCACTTCCCCGGCCTGGTGGTCCGCAAGGACCTCACCACCGAACTCAAGCAGAACGCGGTGGTGCCCACCTACGTGCTGGAGTACCTGCTCGGGCAGCACTGCGCCACCGACGATCCCACCCTGATCGCCGAAGGCCTGGAATCGGTGCGGCGCATCCTCGCCAAGCACTACGTGCACCGCAACCAGGCGGAGCTGGTGAAATCGACCATCAAGGAGCGGGGCACCCACAAGGTGATCGACAAGCTCACCGTGGAGCTCAATGACAAAGGCGGCTTCTACGAGGTGGAGTTCACCAACCTCGGGCTCAAAAAAGTCCCCATCGATGTGGACTTCATCAAGCGCTACCCCAAGCTGCTGGTGGGCGGCATCTGGGCGATCACCGATGTGGAGTACGAACTCCCCACCGACCCCAAGGCCAGCCCCTGGCAGATCTCAAGCGTCAAACCCATCCAGGTGGCTGGCGTCGATCACGACGAATTTCTCGCCGCCCGCGCCAAGTTCAGCACCGATGAGTGGATGGACGTTCTCATGCAGAGCGTGGGCTTCAACCCGGAGTTCTTCAGCCGCCGGGCCAAGCTGCTCACCTTGATCCGGCTGATCCCTTACTGCGAGCGCAACTACAACCTGCTGGAGCTCGGCCCCAAGGGAACCGGCAAATCCCACATCTTCGCTGAGTTCTCCCCCCACGGCATGCTGATCTCAGGCTCGGAGGTCACCGCGCCCAAGCTGTTCGTGAGCAATGCCAGCGGCAAGATCGGCCTGGTCGGCTACTGGGACTGCATCTGCTTCGACGAGTTCGCCGGCAAGGACAAGCGTGTCGACAAGACGCTGGTCGACATCATGAAGAACTACATGGCCAACCGCACTTTCTCGCGCGGCATCGAGCAGCTCAGCGCCGAAGCCTCGATGGTGTTCATGGGCAACACCCAGAAGTCGGTGGCCACCATGCTCAAGCATTCGCACTTCTTTGAGCCGCTGCCGGATAAGTACATCGATTCGGCCTTCATCGACCGCCTCCATGCCTTCAACCCCGGCTGGGAGGTGGCACCGGTGCGTCACGAGTTGTTCTGTACCGGCTACGGCTTCGTGGTCGACTACATCGCTGAGGTGCTCAAGCACCTGCGCACTGAGGACTACACCGGCCTGTACAAGCCGTTCTTTGAGATCAGCTCCGAGGTGTCGACCCGTGATCAGACGGGCTTTGAGAAGACCTTCTCTGGCCTGATGAAGATCATTCATCCCAATGGCAAGGCCAGTCAGGAGGAGATCGCTGAGCTGCTGGAGTTTGCGATGGAATGCCGCCGGCGGGTGCGGGAGCAGATCCTGCGAATCGATTCCACCTTCAAGGCCAACGACTTCATCTACCGAGACCTGGAAACCGGCAAGGCGGTGACGGTGCTCACGCCGGAAGAGAAGCAGTACCCCGCCTTTGCAGGACTTCGGCCTCTTTCCACCGAAGGAAATGAGAAGGCAGAGCCAGTTCCTGGCGAGGGAGGTCAGCCTGTTGCGTCAACAAACACATCCCCAGTCGCCTCTGACGGTGCACCCCTTCCGGCATCAACAGTCAAGGACAAAGTGGCCCCACAGCCACCTGAGCCTTCAGCTCTCAAGGAGCATCATCTGGTAGTGCCTGAAAACTCCAAGGGTTGGAGCTACCGGCGCTTGTTCGGCGACCACCTCAGTGGTGCCACCGGGATCATCATTCGGGATCCCTACATCCGGGCCTTCCACCAGATCCGCAACCTCGTGGAGTTCTTGCGCATGGTCAATGAGATCACCCCCGTGGGCGATGAGGTGACAGTGCATCTGATCACCGGTTCCGATCACGAGACGATGGAGAGGCAAGTAGAAATTCTGGGCAAAGTCCAGGATTCCTTCGCGGGAACCAGCACTCCCTTTTCCTGGGAGATCGACGCCAGCCCCAACTTCCATGCCCGTAGCCTCACCACCAATACGGGCTGGAAAATTACCCTTGACCGTGGATTGGATCTCTTCCAGAGGTTCGAGTCTTCTCCCTTCAACGCGGCAGCCGCCGTGCAGGAAGCACGATTGACCAAGGGATGTGAGATCAGCTACATCGCCGCGAAGCCATGACGGCTCAGTCGCTCTGGCTTGCCACCATCCATACCCGCTTTAGTGGCAACTCCAATCTGATCCCCTCCGGCAGCCGTTCGTAGTTGGCGTAGAGCTTCACCAGCAGATCTTTACGGCTCCAGAGGCGCACCTTGAAGAAGCTGGCGGCCAGTTCCTTCTGCACATTGGGCTTGAACCCACTCCAACTCACGAACAGGCACTTTTCAGCGCCGAACTTCTGCCCGGCCCCGATCAACTTGTCCACCGTGGGGCGATCAACCGGCCCATCGCCAGACTTCACCTCGACGCAGATCGAAGGCTTCCCGAATCCCAGTTCACCCCCTCCGGCCAGGATGTCGGCACCACCATCGGCACCCTCCGGGCTGCGATAGGTGCTGTACCCCTCAGCTTTGAGGATCGCCTCCACCAGCTCGGTGAGGCCATGCCCCTTGAACCTGGCCTCGATCAGCCGCTCTACCTGATCGGCTGCAAGTTCCTCCAGGTTGACGCTACCGGCTTCGGTGGCGTCGATCGTTTCACCCATACTCGTGGGCTCAGGGACAGCCAGCACCGCCGAGACGGTCTCGGGCTGCCATTGGTTGGCCCCCATGGCCCTCACCCTGGCTTCGGCGTCGTTCCGCTGCACGCGGCAGATGGTCAGGAACGCGCCAAAGGAATAGAGGATGTCTTGCGGGAAGCTGCTCCTGGGGATCAGGCCACTGAACCAGTGGATGCTCCGCCAGTGGAAGTAGGGATCAGGGCCCTCAGGCTCAAAGTGATAGCAGCTGGTGATCTCCCCGAAGTACAGACCTGACTGCAGCTTGGAGGGCATCACGACCCAGTCGCCAGGTTGCATGTCATGGCCAAAGGCCCAGATCTGCGACGACCAGTTGATCAACGCTTTCTGCTTCTCATCCGGGTAGCGCTGAGCCAAGGCAGCGATCAGGGCCTGCCGGTCGCCCAGGCCGAGCAGATCCACGGTCAACTCCTCCCAGCAGACATAGATCCGGCTCTCGTCCAGAAACTTCTGCTCCTGCTCGCCATGGGAGCCGGCTCGGACCATCCAGAGGGTCATGGACTGTTGCCTGCAACCTTGAGCATGATCGAACCATTGGGTTGTGTCCATAACAACCCACCCACGAGTCCTCGATGGGTTTCCGCTTCCGCCGCTCTACCCGCCTGGGCCCCCTGCGCTTCAATTTCGGGAAGAGCGGCCTCAGCTCGATTTCGCTTGGGGGTCGGGGAGGGTCCTTCAACATCCCGGTGGCCAGGTCCGGTGGCCCCCGTACCACTGTGGGGCTGCCTGGCACCGGCCTGAGCTGGAGCATCGAGCACAGCGAGGAGCCCATCACCCGGCCAGCGGCGATCCCAGCTGGCCCCGCCGCAGGTCTGCCCAACAGCCGTCGCCTCAAGCCCGGTCAGCTCGATGCGCTCAAGCAGGGCTGCCTGACCATGCTGCGTGAGCAGCTTCTGCAGCGAGGCAGCAGCACCCAGCAGCTCTGGGAGCTCGGCCTGGTGAGCCGCCTGCTGGCGGATCCTGCAATCGGTGGTCGCACCACAGGCCTGCTGGCCGTGATCGAAACACCAGAAGCGATGCAGGCCTATCTGCTGCGGGCCCAGGGTCAGGACGATCTCAAGCGCCGGGCCCATCGCTGCATCGAGGCAGCCCAGGAAGCAGTCCGCCTGGCCCGGGGGCGGAGCTGGCTGAAGGCAAAGGCAGCAGAAGGGCTCAGCAGTTGAGCAGCTGCCGCAGGAATTGATCGGTCAAGGCCACAGCTGTGGCCCAGTTCTCGGCCTCGCTGAGGCCGGAGCTGAGGGTGGGCTTGAAGCTGTGGTCCCCACTGGGGATCCAGCGCAGCTGCACCTGCGGCGAGAGGTTGTAGGTCTCCACCTCCCCCCGCCGCCCGAAGCTGTCGCGCTCCCCCTGCAGGATCAAGGTTGGAGTGCGCAAGGCGGCCAGGTGCTCGGTGCGCAGCTTCAGCGGCTTGCCTGGAGGATGGAAGGGATAACCCAGGCAGAGACACCCGCGCACCCCATCGCTGGCGGCCAGCTCATCGACAAGCAGGCTGGCCACCCGACCACCCATCGACTTGCCAGCGATGAAAAGCGGTCGCCCTGGGCTGTCGCGCCTCACCAGATGCACCTGTTGGCGGAAAGCTTCCTGCAACACCGGCATCCGATCAGGACCCTGGCGGCGGCCAGTGTCTCGCATCCGGGCCATGGAGGCGAACTCGAAACGGATCACCCGCCAGCCCGACTCGGCCAGTCCGCTGGCGATGGCCGCCATGAACGGGCTGTCCATCGGCGCTCCAGCCCCATGGGCCAGCAGCACGGTGGCCGGCGCGGCGTCGGGACCGTCGATCAAGCGCGGGGCGGTGGTGGTGGCCTCAGCCGTCATGGCCCGATCCTGACCGAGGTCGAACGGGTGGGATGGGATCAAACGGGGCGGTTCAGGCGTTGCAGCCACAGCTCGCTCACCGAGGCGATCGCCTCGAAGTCGGCATCGAAGCTCACCAAAACCGCGTTGTGGTGCAGGGCCACGGCGGCCACCAGCAGATCGAGGCTCAGCACCGTGCGGCGGAGCGCAGCAGCTCGAAGCGCACCGGTTCGGCCAGATGGGCCTCGGGGTCCAGCACGAAGGGTGCGATGAACTGCTTCAGCGAGGCCGGGCTGCGGGCCCGGGTGAAGTCGATCCAGAGGCTGGTGTCGAGCAGCAAGGTCATGAAGCGAACTCCTGGGCCTGCTGGCGCTCACGCTCCTGGTCGGCCTCGTAGCTCTCCAGCTCCACGCCCCATTCGCCGCTGAGGAAGCGCTGGGCGATCTGGGCGCGGCGGCGCTGCTGCAGGGCCTCCTCCATCAGGCGGCGGATGGCAGGGCCCTTCTTGCGCTCACCCGTGAGATCCAGGATTTCAGCCATCTCCTTTTCGCTTAGTTCGACAGTCACTTTCATGGTTTAAAGGCTGCCCCCTCAGACTTTGAGCCAGCAGTTCGTCGAGGCGCATAGCAGCCCAGAGGCCACGGGCAGCCTAAGAGAAGCGGCTCTGCTCGGCTTGCTTCCCCGGTCGTGTTCACCGCTGGACTCGTCCCGAAGCAGAAGCCAAGGGCTAGGGCCGGTTGCAAGGTCTCGGCTCGCGCTGCCCTGAGCAAGGAGAGGCCATGACCACGACCCTGGAGAGACCAACCGCGTTGAAGTGCGCCTGCGCCAAGGGGCACACCAATGGTGAACCCTGCCACGCCGGCTGCGGCTGCGAATGCCATGGCTGCCGCTGTGGCAGCAGCCAGCGCTCCGCGTTGCAGATCAACGCACCGGCCTCGCCCGCGCGCGGTGCTCCTGCGGGCTGATGCCGCGCACCCGCTTGAACGCCGTGCTGAGCGCGAAAGGCGTGCTGTAGCCGAGCGCGTGGGCCACCGTGCCGACGCTCGCCTCCGGATCGCAGAGCATGTCGGCGGCGAGGGCGAGTCGCCAGCTGGTCAGGAACTTCATCGGAGACTCCCCGACAACGTCCTGGAACCGCCGTGAAAGCGCGGCGCGCGAGGCGCCGACCTCCCGCGAGAGCTTCGCCAGCGTCCAGGGACACGCCGGGTCGTCGTGCATCGCCTGCAGCGCACGACTCACCACCGGGTCGCTCTGCGCCCGGTACCAGGTCGGGCTGTGGGCGTCGGGTCGCGTGAACCAGGCGCGCAGGATCGCGATCAGCAGGAGGTCGATCAGACGGTCCAGCACGGCGGCCTGGCCAGGACCCTCCTTGGCCATCTCGTCGCACAGCAGGGCGATGAGCGGCGAATTCCACGTGTCGTTCGACAGCGACAGAAGCGGCGGCAGGGCGCGCAGCAGGCGGTCGCTGATGTCGCTGGTCGACTCGTAGGCGCCGACGAGCATCAGCGTCGAACCGTTCGGGTCGTTGCCCCAGGTCCGGGCGCCGTGCATCAGCTCAGCCTCGATCGACTCGCCGTCGCGGTTGCAGCAACGCTGGCCGGGGTGGATCACAATCTCGGGCACCGTCGCCGGATCGTCCGCAACGTTGTAGTGAGCCGGTGCGCGGGTCACGGCGACATCACCGGCGTCAAGGCGCACCGGCTGGCCGTCGTCGGGGACGACCCAAGCGTGTCCGCGCACGATCGCCAGCACCGTGATGGGGGACTCGGCGAGGATCCGCAGCGACCACGGCGGCGTCATCACGGTGCGGAGCGAGAAGGCGCCCCGCGCGCGCGGACCGTCGAGCAGACCTGCGAATGGATCCATGGCCGGCACGGTATTGGCTGGACGCTCGGATATGGAACTGAGCATCTCGGCGATGGCCCAGGCGGCGCTCCCCGCAGAGGATTCAGAGGCGCCCTCAACAGGCTCGGCAGGCCGGGCTGGGGGTGAGACCCACGACCACCCCATCCACCTCATGCAGAACACAAACTTCAACGGCACGACCCTGGTGATCGGAGCGAGCGGCAAGACCGGCCGTCGCGTCACGGACCGCCTCATCGCAGAAGGACGGCGGGTCCGGCCCGTCTCCCGCTCCACGCAGCTGCGCTTCGACTGGCAGGACGACAGCAGCTGGGCCCCAGCCCTCGACGGCGTCGAGGCCGCCTACATCACCTACTTTCCCGACCTGGCGCTGCCCGGGGCGGCCGAGACCGTCGATGCGTTTGCGCGCCTTGCCGTCGCGCGCGGCGTCCGGCGCCTCGTTCTGCTCTCCGGCCGCGGCGAGGCGGGTGCCCAGCGGGCCGAGCGCTACCTGCAGAACTCCGGCGCCGATTGGACGATCGTCCGCTGCGCCTTCTTCAACCAGAACTTCGACGAGAATTTCGTCGACTCCGTGCGGCACGGGATCGTTGGGATGCCGGCGGGCGACACCGCCGAGCCATTCGTCGACGCCGACGACATCGCCGACGTCGTCGTCGCGGCGCTCACCGATGACCGCCACATCGGCGAGCTCTACGAGCTGACGGGCCCGCGCCTGCTCACCATCGCCGAAGCCGCCCACGCGCTCGGTGTCGCCATCGGCCGCGAGGTGCGCTACATCCCGCTGACCGCCGAGCAGTTCGGCGCCGAGCTGGGCGCGCACGGGATGCCGGAAGCGGACGCCACGCACCTCGCCGAGCTGCTCAGCGAGGTGCTCGACGGCCGCAGTTCCCACCTCGGCGATGGCGTGCAGCGGGCGCTGGGACGCCCGGCCCGCGACTTCGCCGACTACGCGAGGGACACCGCCGCGACGGGCGCGTGGAACCCTGAGGCCGTGGCGGCGTGACAGCGCTGTTCGCGCTGCTGCTGTTCGGCAGCGGTGCCGCCTTCCTGGCGTAGCTGAGGATCCCGAGCTGCTTGACCACAAGGATGCGGAGGCCGGAGTTCAGCAGGATCTGACTCTTCGTGCCACCACCCAGGTGTCGCGGGGAGTGCCCTCGGGCCAGTGGGAGTGATCGATGCTGACGCGTTTGCCGCAGACGTGACACAGACGGCGGCACTGGCCTTCACCACAGCAGAGCACCCCCCTTGAAACGGAACACCGTTTCGGGGAGCTGGTTACTGACCCCCCGCCAGCGCGTCAATGCGCTGGGCGAGCTGCAGGTCGAGGTTCGAGAGGCCGCCGGTGTCATGGGTGGTGAGATCCACCGTGACCCGGTTCCAGACGTTGCTCCACTCGGGGTGGTGACCCATGGACTCCGCCACCAGGGCCACCTGGGCCATGAAGCCGAAGGCGGCCACGAAGTCTGTGAAGCGGAATTCGCGGTGCAGCTTGCCGTTCACCAGGCTCCAGGCCGGCAGGGTGCTGGCGAGATCGGCAGTCTGCTGGGGGGTGAGGGGAATGGCGGCCACGGCTCAGTCACAGAACTGAGGCCATGTTGGCGCAGGCTCAGGCGCTGGGGCCGAACAGGATCGGACGCCGGGTGGGAACGGCGTCTTCGGCATCGCTCCAGTGGATGCGGCAGCTGATGCTTCGCTGGCCCTCCTCGCCGGAGCGCCAGAAGTGCATCCCGGTGACGATCGAATCGGCGGGCCTCAGCATCTGGGCACGGTTGCAGGCGTCCACCTCAGAGATCGAAGAGGTGTAGGTCTCGCTGCCCCTCAGCGGTTGGGCGATCGGCTCGGCGACGGCCTCCGGGGCGGTGCTGGGCTCAGCCTCGGCCGGCTGGGCCCTGAGGGGAGCGCCGGCCAGGCCCCAGCAGCACAGCACGGACATCAGGGAAGAGGACAGGAGGGAGCGGATCATGGACCGAAGCGGCGGCAGGCCTGGGTGGGCTGGGGGCAACGTAGGTCCAATGGCCGGCAGGACAACGCCAAACCTGGAACCCAGGCACCTTCAGGCCCCGATCAGATGCAGGCTCAGCCGCCGCCGCTGCCCGGCCCGTCGGTGCTCCCAGAGGTACACGGCCTGCCAGGTGCCGAGCAGCAGGCGCCCCTGCTGGAAGGTGAGGCTGAGGCTCGTGGCGGTGAGGGCCGTGCGGATGTGGGAGGGCATGTCGTCGGGCCCCTCGTCGTTGTGGCGGTAGGGCTGCCAACCGCTCTGGCCGGGCAGAGGGGCCACGCCCGCCTCCGGTGCCAGGGCGGCAAAGGCCGCCGTGAGGTCGTGCAGCACCCGGGGATCGGCGTTCTCATTGATGGTGAGCGAGGCACTCGTGTGCTGGCACACCAGGGTGGCGGTGCCCAGCTGCAGACCGCTGGCGGCGATCTCGCGGTTGAGGCTGCCGGTGAGGTCGGTGAAGCCGGCGCCGGCGGTGTCCACCTCAAGCACCTGCAACGACTGGCTCAGCATCGGGACCCGCAGCGCAATCTCCCTAGCATCGCGCCACTGCCACCAGCCCATTGCGCATCCTCTACGACGGCGGCTGTCCGCTCTGCCTGCGGGAGGTGCGGCTGCTGCGGGCCCGCGACCAGCAGCGCCACGGGGATCAGCCCGTGCTCGCCTTCATCGACATCGACGCCGCCGGCTACGACCCCAGCGCCCACGCGGGCATCACCTACCGCGACGCCATGGGCACCATCCATGGCATCAGTGGCGACGGAGAACTGCTCAGCGGTGTGGAGGTGTTCCGCCGCGCCTACGGCCTGGTGGGCCTCGGTTGGATCTATGCCCCCACCCGCTGGCCCCTGGTGCAGCCCCTGGTGGAGAGCCTCTACCAGCTCTGGGCCCGCTGGCGGCTGCGGCTCACCGGCCGCCCTGGCCTGGAAGAGCTCTGCCGGAACCGCTGTGCGGTCTCGAGCGTTGCGGAGCCGGCCCTCGGCGGCGTCAGAACCACCGCCGCAGCTGAGCCGCCGCCAGCTGCACCTCGCGCATGAACAGCAGCACCGCCACCATCAGGCAGAGCATGGCGGCCACGAACAGGGGCACCACCACCAGCGCCAGGTCGATGGCGGTGACGACACTCACAAACACGATCGCCACCACCAGCGCCACCAGCAGGATCGTCACGGTGCAGAGCTCGATCGCCTTGAGCACCAGGGTCATGCGCCGCTTCTGCAGCTGCAGCTCCTGCTTCGACTGCCTCGCCCTCGAGACAGTGGCATCGCCCATCTGCTCCTGCAGGCGACGGGAGCGATCGACAATGCGGGCCAATCGGTTGGTGAGCACCACCAGCAGACCGCCGATGCCGGCCAGCAGGAACACTGGCGCCACCGAGAGCTGGATGGCCCGTGCCAGGGTCTCCACCGTTGCCGTCTGCGCCGCCGCCAGGAGTGGATCAGGTGCCAGCAGCAACGGCATCGCAGGGCCACAGTGGGTGCCGTGAAGCTACCGGGCCAGGTGCCATGACCAGCATCAGCTGCCACTACAGCGGCTCCCTGGGCTGCAGCGCGGTGCATGGGCCCTCCGGCGCCACCCTCCACACGGATGCTCCCGCCGACAACCACGGCCAGGGCGGTGCCTTCTCCCCCACCGACCTGATCGCCACCTCCCTGGCCACCTGTCTGCTGACGATCATGGGCCTGGTGGCCGAACGCCATGGCTGGCGCATGGAGGGGGCTTCGGCCCGGGTGGAGAAGACCATGAGCCAGGAGCTGCCGCGCCGGATCGCCGCCCTGGAGGTGTGGCTGGTGCTGCCGGTCTCCCTGGAGGCCGGCGCGCGGGCCACCCTGCAGCGCGCCGCCGAAGGCTGCCCGGTCAAGGCCACCTTGAAGGGCGCCGTGCCGATCACCCTGCACTGGGATACGGCCTGAGCCACCTCACCCCGTCCAGCCGCCATGCTGAGCAGCTCCTCCCCCATCCCCATGAGCGCAACGGGCACGGCCCTGGCCCAGCTGCGGGCCTATCTGCACGAAACCCGCCTGCTCGGATCGATCAGCAGCGCCCTCTATTACGACCAGAACACGGTGATGCCCGCGGCCGGCGCGGCCTGGCGCGGCGAACAGCTGGCCCTGCTCGCCACCGAGCTGCACCGGCGCCAGGTGGCGGCGCCCTACGGCGAGCTGCTGCAGGCCGCCGAGGCTGAAGCCGCCACCACAACCCCCGAGGCCGGCCAGGCCGCCGTGAGCCGCAACCTGGAACTGCTGCGCCAGGACCTGGAGCGCCAGCGTTGCCTCGACCCCGCCCTGGTGGCTGCCCTGGCGAAGGCCCGCTCGCGGGGCTATGCCCTCTGGCAGGAGGCCCGCGCCAAGCAGAACTTCGCCCTCTTCGCCCCGGCCCTGGAGGAGATGATCGGGCTGCGGCGGCATCAGGCAGGCCAGCTGGCCGCCGCCGAAGCAGCCGGCAGCAGCCCCTGGGAGATCCTGGCCCAGCCCTTCGAGCCGGACGTGCGCCAAGCCAGGCTGCAGGAGCTGTTCGTGCCGCTGCGCGAGCAGCTGCCCCGGCTGCTGGAGGCAGTGCGCAGCGCCCCTGGCCCGGCCAGCGAGGCGGTGGACATCCCAGAACCGGTGCAGGACAACCTCTGCGAGGCCCTGCTGCAGAGCTGGGGTTACGACCCCAGTCAGTGCCAGCGCTCGCGCTCGCCCCACCCCTTCTCCTGCACCCTCGGCCCCGCCGACTTCCGCATCACCACCCGGGTGGTGCCCGGCCAGCCCCTCTCCGCCTTCCTGGCCACGGCCCATGAGTGGGGCCACTCGCTCTACGAGCAGGGCCTGCCCCGGGGGGATGACCACTACTTTCCCTGGCCCCTGGGGGAGGCCACCTCCATGGGGGTGCATGAATCGCAATCGCTGTTCTGGGAGTGCCGCATCGCCAGGGGAGAATCCTTCGCCAGCCGCTGGCAACCGCGCTTCACGGCGGCCCTGGGCCGCGATCCCTGGGGCGGCAGCCGCGGCTTCTGGCGGGCCCTCAACCCCATGCAGCCGGGGATGATCCGGGTGGAGGCCGATGAGCTGAGCTATGGCCTCCACATCGTGCTGCGCTTCGAACTGGAGCTGGCCCTGCTGGAGGGGGACATGCCGGTGGCTGAGCTGCCATCCGCCTGGAACCGTCGCCACCAGGAGCTGCTGGGCCTCACTCCGGCCAACGACGCCGAGGGCTGTCTGCAGGATGTGCACTGGAGCGAGGGACTGTTCGGCTATTTCCCCTCCTATGCCCTTGGCCACCTGATCAGTGCCCAGCTGGCCGAGGCGATGGAGCGCGATCTCGGCGGCCCCGGCGCCATCGAAGATCACGTCGCCCGGGGTGAGGAGGGGGAGCTGCGGCAGTGGCTGGGGCAGAAGGTGTGGCCGCTGGGCCGTCAACTCAACGGCGAGCAGCTGGTGCAGCGGGTGAGCGGCAGGCCGCTGAGTGCCGGGCCCTTCCTGCGTTATCTGGAACAGAAACTGGAGCGCCTCAGCGGCTGAGCCCCACCGCTGGAGTGGGGTGGCGCGGTGCCCTCCGTAGGATGCGCCACGCCGATCCACCTTGTTTCATGGCGAACATCGACCACGCTCCGAGCCGCACGATGCTCAACCTCCTGCACGTGCTGCCGGCCTTTGCCGATGAAGCCGAACTGCGCCTCAACGCCATCGTGGAGTTGAACTCCATGACCATCAACAAATACGAGCTGATCACCGAAACCGGCCATCTCAAGCTGGATCGCGTCGGCTATTCCTCCCTGGCCTATCCCTTTGCCTACGGCTGCATTCCCCGCACCTGGGATGAGGATGGTGATCCGCTCGACATCGAAATCGTGGGCGTGACCGAACCCCTGGTGCCGGGCTCCCTGGTGGAAGCACGCATCATCGGGGTGATGAAATTCGATGACGGCGGCGAAGTGGACGACAAGGTGATTGCCGTGCTCGCCGATGACAAGCGCATGGATCACATCACCAGCTTCACCCAACTGGGCGACCACTGGCTGAAGGAAACGCAGTACTACTGGGAGCGCTACAAAGACCTCAAGAAACCCGGCACCTGCAAGGTGAATGGCTTCTTCGAGGCAGCCGAGGCCGTGGCGATTGTCAAGGCCTGCGAGGCCCGCTATACCACCAGCATCGATCCCAGTCTGGTGAACTGAGGCCAGCCCGTTCTGCCGAGTTGAAACGCTGCCTGCCTGGCTTCAACCAGCAGCTCTGGCCAGCGATTCTGACCATCCGTTCTGATCCCGCCGTCTCACCCGCAGCCTCAATCGATGTCCCACCAGCGCATCCCACGCCCCGTGCTCGCCGTCAGCGATCTGCGGCCGGGGCTCGCCCTGGGAACGGGGCTTCTGCTTGCCGCCGGGACCCTGCTGCCGAGGACGGCCCTGGCGCTGCCCCCAGTTCCACCGGCTCCCGAGGTCGCTGCAGCGGAGGAAGCACCAACAGAGCAAGCCGCAACGGAGGAGGCACCTGCGGCGGCCGCGATTCAGCGGCAGATCGTGCTGGAACTGGGTCGACGCCAGATCAGCCTCAAGGAGAACGGCACCGTGGTGGGCAGCTGGCCGGTGGCCATCGGCGACCCCAGCACCCCGACCCCGGTGGGCAGCTTCACGGTGCAGAACAAGGTGGTCAACCCCCAGTACCAGAGCACCCGCAGCGGCAAGATCAATGCCACCGTGGGCCCCCAGGCTCCGCTGGGTGACCGCTGGATCGGCTTCAAGCAGAGCGGCCTCAACCAGTACGGCATCCATGGCACGCCCACGGCCTGGGCCTGGACCGTGACCTCGCGCGCCGCCGTGTCCAACGGCTGTGTGCGCATGCTCACACCCCATGTGCGCGAGCTGTTCGAGAAGGTGGAGATCGGCACGCCCGTGATCGTCAAACGCTGAATGGCCAGCCGGAACTGAGCGGCAAGCCGGGCAGCTCAGATCCGGAAGACTTCCTGGAGATGCCTGCGGTTCGGTCAGGAAACCGCGGCTTTCACCTGTAAGTTTTCCTCTGCGTTTCCGGTTCGATGGTGCCTGCTTTCCGACCTCACCCCTCCACAGGACGGCAAGCCCCAGGCTCCGAGACCCTCATCTCGAACCGTCCAGCCGCTGATGAGCCCGGCCCCACCGTGGTGGCCGAGCCCAGCACCACCTTGAAATGGTCCAGTGACGGCGAACTCTCCGCCCTCGATCTGCATCGCATCATCGACCGGCTCGTCGATGCCGATCCAGTGGCCAGCAGCCTCACGGTGAGCCAGTTCGGCATGGAGTGCCGCTAGGCCCCAGAGGGGCTTTCAGCTGACCGCGTTCGCCCACCCAACTGGGGCGGCCGGGGGCCGCCACGCCCGGAGCAGCGTCAGGCCTCGGGGCGGACGGCGGCAAAGATCTCGGCCAGGATCTCCCCGGCGCCCTGGGCCTTGAGTTTGTGGGCCAGGGCCACACCGATCGCCTCGGGGTCGTCCTGGGGGCCCTCGGCCTGATCGCGGATCAGCCGCAGCCCATCAAGGCTGGCCACCATGCCGGTGAGCTTGAGGCTGCCACTGGCCTCGGGGCCCGAGAAGCTGGTGTTGACGCCGATCGGCACCTGACAGCCTCCTTCGAGCTCCCGCAGGAAGGCCCGCTCGGCCAGGCAGCGGCGCGCGGTGGGGGTGTGCTCCAGCACCTTGATCTGATCCAGCACCGCCGTGTCGCCGTGGCGGCATTCGATGCCGAGGGCACCCTGCCCCACGGCGTGCAGCGAAATGGACGGGTCGATCAGCTCGTGAATGCGGCCACCCAGCCCCAGCCGGCCCAGGCCGGCGGCGGCCAGGATCAGACAGTCGAAGCCGCCGGCATCGAGCTTTTCCAGGCGGGTGATCACATTGCCGCGCACATCCTTGAAGGTGAGGTGCGGGAAGTGGTGGCGCAGCTGGGCCAGGCGGCGCAGGGAGCTGGTGCCCACCACGGCGCCTTCCGGCAGGGTGGCGAGGCTCTTGTCCTTGTGCTTCTCGTGCACCACCAGCGCATCGGCGGGGTCCTCCCGCTCGGTGATGCAGCCGAGCATCAACCCCTCGGGCAGGTGGGTGGGCAGATCCTTGAGGCTGTGGACGGCGATGTCGGCCTGGTCCACCAGCATCTGGGCCTCGAGTTCCTTGGTGAACAGGCCCTTGTCGCCGATCTTGGCCAGGGCCACATCGAGGATCTTGTCCCCCTGGGTGGCCATGGCCTCGATCGTGATCGTGAGGTCGTCATGGGCCCTGGCCAGCTCATCGCGCACCCAGTGGGTCTGCACCATGGCGAGCTGGCTGCGGCGGGAGGCAATGCGCAGGGTGGAGCCGGCCATCGAGAACCTTCGGTTGGCAGTCAGCCTGCCGAGTAACAGCCGTCCACCCTAGGCACTGGCCCGCCGTTCTCCCTGGGGAGATGGTCTCAGCCGAAACACTGCAACGGCAGCGGCCCCCAGGTGTCCTGGGCGGCGGGATCCACCAGGCTGTGGCCCGTGATCAGCACCCCCTCGCCCAGACCCTGCTCCAGACGCAGCTGGTAGCGGCCGTTGTTCTGATTGGCTTTGAGAAACACCGGGCCCTCCGGGCCTTCGAGGGCAGTAGCGCCGGGATCCAGCTCCAGCGTGGGCCAGCCACAGATCTGCTCCAGCCGGCGCAGGGCGGCCACAGCGGCTGCGGCCGTGGGGGCCATCACCCCCACCGTGAACCACTCGCAGAGGGCCATCTTCTGGAGCAGTTCCTCCAGGAGCGCAGCGGTGGCCTGCTCATCGAGGCGCGGGGCGGTGCGGAGGCCCCGCAGAGAAGCCAGGGTCTCGGCCATGCCGGTGGTGCAGCGGCTGGGAGGTTACTTGATGTACTCCTTGAGCACGCCGTTGCGGTTGGGGTGACGCAGCTTGCGCAGGGCCTTGGCTTCGATCTGACGGATCCGCTCGCGGGTGACATCGAAGATCTGGCCGATCTCCTCGAGGGTCTTCATGCGGCCGTCATCGAGGCCGTAGCGGAGCCGCAGCACATCGCGCTCGCGGGGGCTGAGGGTGGCCAGCACCCCTTCGAGGTCTTCGCGCAGCAGGTTCTTGGCCACATCCTGCTCGGGGTTCTCGATATCGGCTTCGATGAAGTCGCCCAGGCGGGAATCCTCCTCCTTGCCGATGGGGGTCTCCAGGGAGATCGGCAGCTGAGCGCTCTTGGCGATGAAGCGCAGCTTCTCGATTGTCATCTCCATCGACTCGGCGATCTCCTCCTCGGTGGGCTTGCGGCCGAACTCCTGGGAGAGGGTCTTGGTGGTTTTCTTGATGCGCGAGATCGTCTCGTAGAGATGCACCGGCAGGCGGATGGTGCGGCTCTGATCGGCGATGGCGCGGGTGATGGCCTGGCGGATCCACCAGGTGGCGTAGGTGGAGAACTTGTAGCCCTTCTCGTGGTCGAACTTCTCAGCCGCCCGGATCAGGCCGAGGCTGCCCTCCTGGATGAGGTCCTGAAAGCTCAGGCCCCGGTTCATGTATTTCTTGGCGATCGACACCACCAGGCGCAGGTTCGACTGCACCATCTTTTCCTTGGCGCGGCGGCCGAGCATCAGCCGGCGCCGGAACTTGATCGGCGGCATCTCCACCAGCACGGCCCACTCCTTGTTATCGGGGTGGTGGCCGTGGTCGGCCTCGAACTGGGAGGCCAGCTCCTCGAGGTGCAGCAGGTCGGCGATCTTGCGGGCCAGCTCGATCTCCTCATCCGGCCGCAGCAGACGGATGCGGCCGATCTCCTGCAGATAGACGCGGATCGAGTCCTCGGTGTAGACGCCCTTGGGGCCCACCTTGATGCTGGCCAGGGCCTTGGCGGCCTTGTCGTCCTTGGCGCTCACGGCATCCCCTTTGGCCAGGGCGGCGGCACCAGAGGTGGTCGCCTCGGCAGCGGGGCTGGCGGCGGCGGCCTTGGCGGCAGCTGCTTTGGAGGCAGCGGCCTTGGCAGGGGTGGCCTTGGCTGAGCTGGCCTTTGAGGAGGCGGCTTTGGCGGAAGCAGCCTTGCCCGCAGCGGCCTTGGCAGAACCTGGCGGGGACTTGCGGGAGCGCGCCTTGGGGGTGGTCTTCACCTTGCCCGCCGCGTCCTCGCTGGCCCGGGCGGCATCGGTGGCAAGCGGGTCCTGGGGCTTCGGCCGCACCGTGTCGCCCTTCGCCGTCGCCACCATCACGACCTCAGCGGCTGGCTTGGCTTTGGGGAGTGCAGTACTCATCGCGGGAGGGGAGACAGGACAGGGAAGGGTAGAAGCGGTTGCGGGTCACACCCGGTAGAGAGGCCCAGCCGGGGAGCGGTGACAACGGTTGATCAGGTGCCGAGGCGTCAAAGACAGCCAGAGGGATCCACGAGCGCAGGGCCTTACAACATCGGCAGGACAGGATCTGATTCGCCAGGCGAAACAAACCTCTGCCGTGGGACCGATGCAGCGGATGCCGTTACCGCGCTATGGAGGAGACAGGACGCTTCAACAAATCAACGGACAGCCCGGGAGCGGGTGGCGGACTGCAGCAGCAATGGAAAGGGGCCGGGGCCGGGGGCAGGGTTGTCAGGGGTGGTCGCAGACCGTGAGAGCGCGGTGGAGGGAAACTCCGAGCCTCTCTGTACGTGTCTTCCCGCTGGACGGAACTCTGCCGTGTTCCGACGGCAGCCTGCAGCTGCCCAACACCACCATCCTATGAATAGCTCCAGCGATGTGCAAGTTCGTTGAGCCAGTGGCTCCAGATCTGGCTGGAGGCCGGCCGCGAGGGGCAGGTGTTCACCTACGCCCGTCCGCCGGAGCTGGCCGTGAAGCTGGGCGACCTCGTGCGGGTCCGGCTGCAGGGGCGGCCCCACAGCGGCCTGGTGGTGGAGGAGCTCGAAGCCTTGCCGGCAGCCCTCGCAGGCAAGGCCATCCAACCCGTGGAGGCCGTGCTGCAGAGCGCCGCGGTGGACGAGCACTGGCGCGCGCTGATCACGGCGGTGGCCCGCCAGTGCCACACCAGCAGCTTCCGCACCCTCAAGAGCGCCCTGCCGCCGGGTTGGCTTGGCCAGCGCGGCCATCGAGCCGGGGCGAACCGCCAGCCGCTGCTGGCCCTGCGGGCGACCCGCCGGCCCGAACCCCACGAGCGCCTCAGTGCCCGCCAGCAGGAGCTGCTGAACCAGCTCGCTGCCGCCGCCGGCCCCCTGCCGCTGCGGCAGCTGTGCCGCCCCGGTGGCTTCAGCCGGGGCGTGGCCCAGGCGCTGGAACAGCGGGGGCTGGTGGAGCGGCTCTCCCTGCCAGCCGAGGCCTTTCCCCAGGCCTTGCTGGCGGGGCACGGAGCAGGGGCTGATCCAGAACCACCGAACGTGGGGCTCGAACCGCTCCAACGGCTCACCCCGGCCCAGGCCGAGGCCCTGGAGGCGATTCTGGCGGCCCAGCCGGGCCAGACCCTGCTGCTCTGGGGCGTCACCGGTTCCGGCAAGACCGAGGTGTATCTGCAGGCTGCCGCCGCGGCCCTGGCCCGGGGGCGCAGCGCCCTGGTGCTCACCCCGGAGATCGGCCTGATCCCCCAGCTGCTGGAGCGCTGCCGCCGCCGCTTCGGCGCTGCCGTCGTGGAGTACCACAGCGGCCTCAGCGACGGCGCCCGGGTGGCCGCCTGGCGGCGCTGCCTGCAAGGCCGACCCCTGCTGGCGGTGGGCACCCGCTCCGCCGTGTTTCTGCCCCTGGCCCGGCTCGACCTGATCGTGCTGGACGAGGAGCACGACAGCTCCTACAAGCAGGAGAGTCCGATGCCCTGTTACCACGCCCGCGACGTGGCCCGGATCAGGGTGCGGCAGGGCGGCGGATGCCTGCTGCTGGGCAGTGCCACGCCGGCCCTGGAGACCTGGCTGGCCTGCCAGGGAGAGGCAGCCGAGCCGGTGCGGCTGTTGCGGCTGCGCGAGCGCATCGGCGGCCGCCCCCTGCCGCCGGTGCGGCTGGTGGACATGCGCCATGAGCTGGCCGAGGGGCACCGCAGCCTGCTCAGCCGGGCCCTGCTGCAGCGGCTGCAGGGGGTGCAGGCCAGGGGGGAACAGGCCGTGGTGCTGGTGCCCCGCCGCGGTTACCACACCTTCCTGAGCTGCCGCAGCTGCGGCGAGGCGGTGCTCTGCCCCCACTGCGACGTGCCCATGACGGTGCACCGCGGCAGCGGCGGCCGGGAGTGGCTTCGCTGCCACTGGTGCGACCACCGGGCCGACATCAGCCACCGCTGCGGCCACTGCGGCTCCACGGCCTTCAAGCCCTTCGGCGCCGGCACCCAGAGGGTGCTGGAGCAGCTGGCCCAGGAACTGGAGGGCCTGCGGGTGCTGCGCTTCGACCGCGACAGCACCCGCGGCCGCGATGGCCACGGCCAGCTGTTGGCCCGCTTCGCCGCCGGGGAGGCCGACGTGCTGGTGGGCACCCAGATGCTGGCCAAGGGGATGGACCTGCCCCGGGTGACCCTGGCGGCCGTGCTGGCGGCCGACAGCCTGCTGCACCGGCCCGATCTGCGCTCCTCCGAACACTGCCTGCAGCTGCTGCTGCAGCTGGCGGGCCGGGCCGGCAGGGGCGAGCTGCCCGGCGAGGTGCTGGTGCAGACCTACAGCCCCGAGCACCCGGTGATCGCCCACCTGGTGGACGGCCGCTACGACCGTTTCCTGGCCAGCGAACTGGCCCTGCGCCGCAGCGGCGCCCAGGTGCCCTTCAGCCGCGCCTGCCTGCTGCGCTTCAGCGGCCCCAGTGCCAGTGGCACCGCCACCGCGGCGGCAGCGATCGCCGAGCTGCTGCGGCCGGCCCTCGAGGCCAGCGGCTGGTGGCTGATCGGCCCGGCCCCGGCACCGGTGGCCCGGGTGGCTGGCCGCAGCCGCTGGCAACTGCTGCTGCACGGTCCTGCCGGCGCGCCCCTGCCCCTGCCGGGTGAGGCGGAGCTGCGGCGCTCCCTGCCGGCCGCCGTGGCCCTGGCGATCGATCCCGATCCGCTCAGCCTGTAGCTGCAGTCACCAGGCCTAGGCCGGCAACTGGGGCAGACCAAAACCCAGCTGCTGGCGCAGCCGGCTCAGCGCGGCCACCAGCCCCAGGGCGAGCAGAATCAGCCCCGCCCCCAGGCCCAGGGGACTCCAGCGCCAGCAGCTGAGCTCCAGCCGGTTCTCGGCGCCCAGGCGCAGCGGCCAGCGCACGCCCCTGGTGCCAGGAATGGTCTGCACCGATTCCGGACCGGCCCGGCGGATCGCCGCCAGCCTCAGCGGCTCGAGGTCGAGGCTGAAGTCGGCGCCAGGCACAGGATCCGCGCCGCGCAGATCCACCGCCACCGACAGCCGCTGCTGCACCCCCAGCAGCCAGTTGCGCTCCTGCCAGCGCAGCTGCGGCACAGGCAGCTCCACCCCCGCCAGGCGAGCAGCGTCTTCGAGGTTGGCCGCCAGCAACTCCAGGGCCTGGGCCGCCGGCATCGTGGCTCCCAGCACGTGGTCGTGACCGGGCTCACTGGCGCCGTCGGGCCTGAGGCCCGCCTGCTGCAGTGCCTGCAGCACACCCCGCTCCCAGGGGGTCACCACAGCCGTGGAGCCCCGCTCCAGCCGCTGGCCCACCTGCAGCCGGCCCGGTCCTTGGAAATGCAGCTCAGCGCGCACGCTGCCGCAGCCCCCCAGCAGCAGGCTGAGCAACAACAGCACCAGCACCAGGGCCGCGAAGCCCAGGGGCGCCCGGGTGGGGCCCACCGGCGGCGCCGGCGGCGGCGGCGGCCGTTGGGCGCGACGGCTGCGGGCCACCTGCTGCAGCCGGCCGGTGACCGATTCGGCCTCACCCAGCTCCGGCAGGGTGATCGACCAGCGGCGCGGTCGCTCCAGGGCCGGCGCCTCCAGCACCTCCAGCAGGTCCTTGGCCTGGGCGCGAAGGGTGGCATCGGAGCAGCGTTTCACCTGGCGGCAGCAGGCGATCGCCCGCACCGCATTGCCCTGCCCCATCCAGGCCGTGGCCATCAGCAGCTGGATCTGGGCCCCCTCCGGCGTGGCGGGCGGAAAGCTCGACACCAGGGGCTCCAGAGCGCCCAGGGCCTGGCCGTAGTCGCCGCGCTCCAGGCAGCGCCGGGCCCCGGCGCACGGATCCTCGGCCTCCATGCTCACGGCCTGCCGTCCAGCAACTGGGGACTGCCCACCACCATCGTGCCGATGCCGGCATCGGTGAACACCTCCAGCAGCACGGCATGGGGGACACGGCCATCGATGATGTGGGCGGCGGCAACCCCCTGGGCCAGGGCCCGGATGCAGCACTCGGTCTTGGGGGTCATGCCCCCCTCCACCACGCCACTGGCGATCAGCTCGCGGGCACCGGCCAGGGTGAGCTGGCGCACCAGGGTGGAGGGATCGTGGCGGTCGCGCAGGATCCCGGGGGTGTCGGTGAGCAGGATCAGCTTCTCCGCCTGCAGGGCTGCGGCCAGCTCCCCCGCCACCGTGTCGGCATTGATGTTGTGGGCCTGGCCCTCGGGGTCGGCGGCCACACTGGAGATCACCGGCACGTAGCCGGCCTCGAGCAGGGGCAGCAGCACGGCGGGATTCACCGCAGCCACCTCCCCCACCAGGCCGTTGCGGCCCTCGCCGTAGGGCCTGGCCGTGACCAGGGACCCATCGCTGCCGCAGAGCCCCACGGCCCTGCCCCCCAGCCTGTTGAGGCCGTTGACGATCTGCTTGTTGACCCGGCCCACCAGCACCATCTCCACCACATCCATGGTTTCGGGGGTGGTGAC
Organism: Cyanobium sp. NS01; assembly: GCF_014280235.1. Lineage (NCBI taxonomy): Bacteria > Bacillati > Cyanobacteriota > Cyanophyceae > Synechococcales > Prochlorococcaceae > Cyanobium > Cyanobium sp. NS01. Next base: position 1,484,952 of record NZ_CP047940.1, read on the forward strand.
CCTCAGGCCTCCCTTGAACTCGGGCTCGATCTGCAGACGGGCCAGCCAGTCGTTGATCTCCGGGCCGCCGCCATGCACGATCACCGGCCGCACCCCCACCGAGGTGAGCAGGGCCAGATCGCGGTACACAGCCTGCCTCAGATCGGCGCGGGCCATGGCGGCGCCGCCGTACTTCACCACCACCCGGCGGCCCCGGAAGCGCTGGATGTAGGGAAGGGCCTCGCTGAGTACGGACACCCGCAGGGCATCGGTGTGGCTGATGGCGTTGTCGGAGCTCACGGCAACAGGAGGGCTGAAATCTGGAGGGGGAAAGGGGGGCCGCCAGGGGCCCGGGCAAGGGCCGAGCTCAGGCGGCCGGGGAGAGCAGGAGACGGAGGTTGAAGCGGCGGCCGTCCAGGGGCTCGAGCTCAGCGGTAAGGCCCTCGCCGAAGAAGCGACCCAGGCGCTCCTGCTTGGCCTGCCAGCGCTCGAAGGGCACGCCGCCGGCGTCAAAGCAGAGCCTGAGGCCATAGCGCCCCTGCTCATCCAGCTCCTGCACGGACAGCAACTGGGGCGGGGCATCCTCATCCCAGAGCTTGAGCACCTCCAGCGAGCTCTCCAGGTGGGCCTTCTGGCCGTAGCGCCAGCGCATCACATCGCCGAGCAGCTTGCGCAGGGGTTCGCTCTCGGGCAACTGACGCAGGGCGCTGTGGACAGCGGCCGGTGTGACGCGCCGTGGCGGCGGCAGCTCCGACGACTTCAGTGCCAGCCCGCCCAGCAGGATGGGGATGCCATAGAAGATCGTCGGCAGGCTCAGGTTCGGGTTGCCGGAGGCATAGCCGATCCAGCCGATCACCGAGAGGGCGGCCCCGGCCAGGGTGACCAGGCTGCCGGGCGAGAAAAGTGCTTGCATGACGCCATCTTCCTGTACGCCGTGGGCCCCGAGATGATCAGTGATCCAAGCCGCCCCGTGGACGGCCCCGGCGAGCCGGAGCCCGCAGCCGCGATCAGCACGGCGGATCTGATCAGCCAGCTCCAGGCGGACCGCCTGTGGCTGCTGCGCCAGATCGACGCCGGCGCCTGGCCGGAATGGCGCCTGGATCTGGCCGCCCTGGAACGCGAACTGGGCGAACTGCTGGATCGTGTCGGCCCCGACCAGGCCAACGCCGGCTGAGGCTCAGAACGGAATGTCGTCGTCTCCCTCCGGCATGTCCGGCACCAGGGGCGAGGTGTTCCAGGTGGGGGGCTCGACGCGGGCGGGCTGAGCCGCGGCGGGCGGAGCGGAGCGGGCCGGTGTGGGAGCGGCAGGAACAGGGCGCGCTGGAGCGGCGCCCGTGCGGGTCGCCCCGGGGGCCGGAGCCCCCGCCTGGGCAGCAGCCATCGGGGCGGACGCCATCCCTGCTCCAAGGGGGTGGAGGCGCGACAGGGTGAACTCCGCCCGTTTCTCCTTGACCCCGTCCTGCCGGGTGACCGTGCTCATGCGCAGGCGGCCCTCGATCATCAGCCGCTGACCCACCTGCACCCGGTTCTGCAGGTCCTGGGCCAGGTTGCCCCAGCCCACCACTTTGAGCTGGCCGGCCGGATCGTCAGGCCGCAGGCCGTCGAACTGCACCGCCATCTCGGCGACGGGCGTCTGGTTGTCCTGGGTGTAGCGGATCTGGGGTGCTTCCAGCACATCCACTTCCAACAGACAGTGATTCACGCCCCAGCCAGCGGCACAGCGTGTCCATCTTGCCGGATGCCAGAGGGCTTGCCGGATGGCTTCGGGGGCAGACTGATGCAGCGAGGGGGGATTCGATGCCAGGCTCCCGGGCACCGGTGCTTGCCGCGCGCGGCCGCCTCTGGCTGTTCGCCGGCACGGGGGAGGGGCCTCCCTTGGCCGCTGCCCTGCAACGGCAGGGCTGGTGCCTGCGGGTGAGCGTGGTGAGCCCCGAGGCCGGCCAGGCCTATGGAGAGCTGCCGCACCTCGAGCTGTTCAGCGGAGCCCTGGCCGGCCCCCAGGCCCTGGAGCTGGCCCTGCGGCAGGCCCGGGAGCAGGGGGATCCCTTTGCCCTGGTGCTCGATGCCACCCATCCCTTTGCGACCACGATCAAGGCCACCCTGGCCGCCGGCTGCCTGGCAGCGCGCCTGCCCCTGCTGCGGCTGCAGCGCCCCTGGTGCGATCAGCAGGAGGGCGACGGCCCCGGGGCGGACGCGGCCGGCGCCGCCCTGCTGGCCGGGTTGGCGGCACTGGAGCATGAGCCGCTGGCGGGCACCCGCCTGCTGCTGGCCCTGGGCGCGCGCCAGCTGCCGGCTGCGGTGAGCCGCAGCCCGGGGGCACGCCATCACGCCCGGCTGCTGCCGACGGCCTTCGGGCTGCAGCAGGCCATGGCGGCGGGACTGCCGGCCGAGCGGGTGGCCTGCCTGCGGCCCACGCGCTCCGGACAGGTCGAAACCGCCCTGCTGCGTCGCTGGGGGATCGAGGTGATCCTGGCGCGCCAGTCTGGCGGCGAACCGGAGCAGCGCTGGCGCCGGATCGCCCACAGCCAGGGCTGCCGGCTGTTGCTGCTGCGGCGCCCGCCGGAGGAGCCCGGCCGGACGGTTCTGGGCCAGGAGGCCTTGCTGGCCCACCTGGCCGCCTGGCCCGGGGCGACCGGCTAGGCGCCCGCGCCCAGGTGTGCGGCCGCCAGGGCCTGGAGGTCCTGCTGGGGCCTGGGGCCGAGCTGGGTCACCACCTGGCCGGCACAGAGGGAGCCGAGGCGGCCACAGCGCTCGGCGCTCCAGCCCTGGGCCAGGCCGTACAGGAATCCGGCGGCATAGAGATCGCCGGCGCCGGTGGTGTCCACCAGCGGGCCCAGCCGGAAGGGCTCGATCACGTGGCTGCTGGGACCTTCCAGCACCAGGGATCCCGCCTCGCTGCGGGTGAGGGCGGCGATGCGGCAGCGCCCCCTCACCTGCTCCACCGCCGCCTCGAAGCTCTCGCTTCCATACAGCGACAGGATTTCCTGTTGGTTGGCGAACAGGATGTCGACATGGCCATCGACGAGCTCCTGGAAGCTGTCGCGGTGGCGCTCCACACAGAAGGCATCCGAGAGGCTGAGGGCCACCTGGCCACCGTGGGCGCGGGCCACCTCCGCCGCCGCGATGAAGGCCTGTTTGGCGGCCTCGCTGTCCCAGAGATAGCCCTCCAGGTAGAGCAGCTTGGCGTCAGCCACCATCGAGAGATCGAGATCGGCGGGGTCGAGGCCCACCGACGCGCCCAGGTAGGTGCACATGGTGCGCTGGGCATCAGGGCTCACCAGGATCAGGCAGCGGGCCGTGGAGGGACCGCCGGTGGCCGCGGGCGTGTCGAAGCGGGCCCCGGCGGCGCGGATGTCATGGGCAAAGATGGCGCCGAGTTGGTCGTCACGCACCCGGCCGATGAAGCCGGCCCGCCCGCCCAGCTGGGCCACCCCGGCCAGGGTGTTGGCGGCCGAACCGCCGGAGGTTTCCAGCCCAGCCCCCAGCCGGGCGTAGAGCTGCTCAGCCTGCTCGGCATCCACCAAGGCCATGCTGCCCTTGGTGAGGCCTTCGCTGGCGAGGAAGGCGTCGTCGGCGTGCACCAGCACATCCACGATGGCGTTGCCGATGCCGACGACATCGAGACTCTTGACGGTCATGGGGTTCAGGCGCTGAGGAGGGCGCGTTTGGGGCCGTGGATCGGGTCTTCCATCACGATGGTCTGGTCGCGATCGGCCCCCAGGGAGATGATCGCGATCGGCACCTCCATCAGCTCAGCCAGGAAGCGCAGGTAGCTCATCGCCGTGGCGGGGAGCTCATCAAAGGTGCGGCATTCGGCCGTGGAGCTCTGCCAGCCCGGCAGGGTCTCGTAGATCGGCTTGCAGCGGGCGAACACCTCGGCGCTGCTGGGGAAGTGCTCGATGCGCTGGCCGTCGAGTTCGTAGGCCACGCACACCTGGATGGCATCGAGTTCATCGAGCACGTCGAGCTTGGTCACCGCCAGGCAGTCGAGCCCGTTCACCTCCACGGCGTAGCGGCCGATCACACCATCGAACCAGCCGCAGCGCCGGCGGCGCCCGGTGGTGGTGCCGTACTCGCCGCCGCGATCGCAGAGGTGGTCGTTGAGGCTGCCCTCCAACTCAGTGGGGAAGGGGCCCTCGCCGACCCGGGTCGTGTAGGCCTTGGCCACGCCGATCACCCGGTCGATCAGGGTGGGGCCCACGCCGGCGCCGATGCAGGCGCCGCCGCTCACCGGATTGGACGAGGTGACGTAGGGGTAGGTGCCGTGGTCGAGGTCGAGCAGCGTGCCCTGGGCCCCCTCGAACAGGATGTTCTGCCGGGCGCGGGCCGCCTCGTGGATGGTGCGGGTGCAGTCCACCACGTGGGGGGCGAGGCGCTCGCCGTAGCCCAGGTAGTCCTCCACCACGGACTCAAAGTTCAGGGGCTCGATGCCGTAGAGCTTCTCGAGGATTTCGTTCTTCTCGGCCAGGGGACCGGCGAGGCGATCCCGCAGCCGGTCGCCATCGAGCAGGTCGATGACGCGGATGCCGTTGCGCTCGGCCTTGTCGGCATAGGTGGGGCCGATGCCGCGGCCGGTGGTGCCGATGCGCCGGTCGCCGCGACGCTGCTCCATGGCCTGATCCAGCAGGCGGTGGTAGGGCATGGTCACATGGGCCGTGGAGGCGAGCCGCAGGCCGCTCACGTCGATGCCGAAGCCCAGCAGCATGTCCAGCTCCTCCAGCATCACCCGCGGGTCCACCACGGTGCCCGAACCGATCAGGCAGATGGTGTCGGGATAGAGGATGCCGGAGGGGATCAGGTGCAGCTTCAGCACCTTGTCGTCAACGACGATCGTGTGGCCGGCGTTCACCCCGCCCTGGTAACGCACCACCACATCTGCCGAGCGGCTCAGCAGATCGGTGATCTTGCCCTTGCCCTCGTCACCCCACTGCGCACCGATGACGACGACGTTGGCCAAGGACACGGCGGCCCGCAGCCGCTTCAGAGCACAACTGCAGAGACTCTCAGATCAAGGTCCCGTTCGTCAAAAGAACCGGCCGGCTCAGGCGCCGCGCACCACGTTCTTCTCGGCCTTCAGCAGCTCCTTGCTGACCCGCTCACGCAGGGCCTCGGGCAGGGGCCGGTTGGGGTAGTTGGCGTAGTGCCCGGCGAGGGAATTGAGCGCCGTCTGCATCGTGGTGAAAGAGGAGAGCCCATTCACGGCGTTGCGGGGGCGGTAACGGGCCATGTACTCATTGATCAGTCCGCGGGCCTCCTGCTCCGCCTCGGCGCGGGAGGGATCGTCGGCTTGGAGACCCACCGTGGTGATCAGCACGTCGGCCACCGCCACCGTGTCGTCCACGTAGCTGCCGCTGAGCCCATCGGCGCTGCTGCAGCCGGCGAGCAGCAGACACAGCCCCAGGCAACCGGCCAGCAGGGATCGGCTCCAGCGTCCCAGCAGGCGCCGAAGGGAGCTCAGAAGGTCGGCGGCCATGGCGTGGGTGCGGATCGGGCGATCCTACGGACCCCGGCTGTCGCCTAAGCCGCGGGCAGCCCGCGGCGCTCGGCCGTCAGACGGGGCAGCAGATGATCGAGCAGCCCATCGGCCGCCAGGTCGGTGCGCTGACTGCCGGCCCGCTGCACCAGTTCCACCTGGCCGTCGGCCGCACCCCGGCCCACCACGACCCGCCAGGGAATGCCGATCAGATCGGCATCCTTGAACTTCACCCCGGCCCGCTCGCTGCGGTCGTCGAGCAGGGTCTCCACCCCCGCTGCCGTGAGCTCGGCGTAGAGCCGCTCGCCCAGGGCCAGCTGCAGCGGCTCCCCCGTGTTGGCCACCACCACGATCACCTCGAACGGCGCGATCGCCGTGGGCCAGCAGATGCCGCTGGCGTCATGGTGCTGCTCCACCGCCGCCTGGGCCAGGCGCGACACGCCGATGCCGTAGCAGCCCATCCACAGGGCCTCCTCACTGCCGGATTCGGTGCTCACGGTGGCCCCCAGGGCCGTGGCATAGCGGCGGCCCAGCTGAAAGATGTGGCCCACCTCAATGCCGCGGCTGGCCTCCAGGCACTGGCCCGGATCGTGCCGGCAGCGGTCGCCGGGCTGGGCGGCCCGCAGGTCGAGGGCTTCGGGCCTCGGGCAGAGCGCACCCCAGGCCGCTCCCAGCCGGTGCTGATCCAGCTGGTTCGCGCCGCACACAAAAGCGTCCAGCTCTGCGGCGGTGGCATCGGCCAAGCGCAGGAAGGCCGGAGTCCAGCGGCGGGCACCCGCGAGGCAGGCGTCGGCCAGATCGGGCCCGAGATAGCCGAAGGGGAGCGGGGCCAGCCCCTCCCTGGCCACGGACTCCTCGCTGAGCGGGGCAATCTCCAGCAGAGTGCCGTGGCTGGGGGAACAGCGGGCGCTCACCACATTGGCCAGCTTCACGCTGTTGAGCTGCTGGTCGCCCCGCAGGCTCACCAGCAGGGGCAGCTCGGCCCCGTCGTCGAAGCGGGCCAGCAGCAGCAGCACCTTGAGGATCTGGCTGGCGTCAACGTCATGGGCCTGGACCAGGGCCTCGATCGTGCCCTGGCCCGGGGTGCTGAGCAGCTCTCCGGCACCGGCCAGGCGGGGGCCACCGATCAGGGGGCGGGGCTCGGGGGCCAGCGCGCTGGCCCGTTCCTGGTTGGCGGCATAGCGGCCATCCGGGCTGCTGAGGATCAGGTCCTCGCCGGCCTCGGCGGTGACCATGAACTCCTGGCTGGCGGAGCCACCGATGGCACCGCTATCGGCCTCCACGGCCACGGCCCGCAGGCCGCAGCGGCGAAAGATGCGGCTGTAGGCCTGATCCATGGCCCCATAGGTGCGGCGCAGGCAGGCCTCATCGGCATGGAAGGAATAGCCGTCTTTCATGATGAATTCCCGGCCCCGCATCAGGCCGAAGCGGGGCCTGATTTCATCGCGGAACTTGGTCTGGATCTGGTACAGATGCACCGGCAGCTGGCGGTAGGAGCGCAGCAGATCGGCGGCCAGAACGGTCACCACCTCCTCGTGGGTCGGACCGAGGCCGAGTTCGCGCCCCTGGCGATCCTCCAGGTGGAACATGATCCCCTCGCCGGCGGTGTAGCCGCTCCAGCGGCCGCTGCGCTGCCAGAACTCGGCCGGCTGCAGCTGCGGCAGGAGGGTTTCCAGCGCCCCGGTGGCCTCCATCTCCTGGCGCACGATCGCCTTCACCTTCTGCAGCACCCGCCAGAGCAAGGGCAGGTAGGCGTAGATGCCGCTGCCCAACCGGCGGATGTAGCCGGCCCGCAGCAGCAATTTGTGGGAGGGAATCTCGGCCTCGGCGGGATCGTCCCTGAGCGTCACCAGCATCAGGCGGGAGACGCGCATAGCCGAGGGTTCCGAAGAGGCCGGAAGCTACCACCGCTGACCCCTGAGGGCGGCAGGAGCGCTGGGCACACGGGCGGCAGTAACGGCTGCCACAGCTGCCGGCCGGGGGCTCTGCTAGCTTTCCAAAGCAATCCAATTCATCTCATCTGAGACTCATGCGTTCCCCCGCGGGTGACGCCCCTGCCCCGGCACCACCGTCGCTCCAGCCCTACGCGCCCCTTGCTGATGGGCGCCCTGCTCAGGATGGGCGGGCCGACCTCACCACCCCTGCGGAAACCGGGAACGCCGATGCTCTGATCAGCATCGATGAGGTGCAGAAGGTGCTCAGTCGATCGAGGGCATCGGTGTATCGCTACACCAACACCGACCCCCGCAACCTCAATCCCCCCTTCAATCCCCGCCGCCTCAACCCGGAATACCGCAGCGATCAGAAGGATCCCCTCCTGTTCCACCCCCATGAGGTGGCCCGCTTCGCCAGGGACGTGCTGCGGATCAAGGAGGTCACCGTGGAGGTGCTCAACGCCCCTTCCACCGCCACCCATCAGCTGCTCGGCGCCATTCTCGACGAACTGCGCTCCATCCGCACCGAGCTGGCCCGGGTGAGTCCCCCTCCAGCCATCGCGGTGGCCCCGAGTGAACTCTCCTCACGCCACGACAATCAGTCGCGCCCAGCAGCCTGAAGGCCAGAGGCAGCGACAGCTCGCCTGGAACCTGCCCCCCACCGCCTCAGGGGGTGCCAGAATCAAAACGGTAATTTTCCTTCTGTCAGTCCGGTCTTCCCCGGGCCCCATCCACCCAGCTGAACAGACCATCGTTTCAGCCGGCGTGATCGGGCCTTGACCGTCCCCATGACCTCCACCATCTCCAGCTTCAGGCCCTCTGAATCGGCCCCAGCGTCCACCCGGTCTTCCAGCGACGCGAGCCCCTCAGCGGCCGCCCTCCCTGACCCCAGCGATGACCCCCACAGTCCGGGCGGAGAACCCCTTGCCTTCCTGATGGGAGCGGCCATCGCCCTGCTCACCGCCATCGTCCCCCTGGCCACCGTGGTGGCAGGACGTCCCAGCCCCCCGGGCCCCTACCTGTTCTATGGATCTCAGCCACCTGCCGGCATCCCCAGCGCCAGGGCTGGTGAACCTGGTGGTGGAGATCCCCGCCGGCAGCCGTAACAAATACGAATACAACAGCGTCGCCGGCGTGATGGCCCTCGATCGGGTGCTGCACTCCTCCGTGCGCTACCCCTTCGACTACGGCTTCATCCCCAACACCCTCGCCGACGACGGCGCTCCCCTGGACGCCATGGTGATCATGGAGGAGCCCACCTTCGCGGGCTGTCTGATCCGGGCCCGGCCGATCGGGATCCTCGACATGGTGGATGAGGGCTGCCACGACGGCAAGCTGCTGTGTGTGCCGGAGGTGGGATTCCGCCAGCAGCACATCCACTCCATTCGACAGATCGCCCCCGACACCCTCGAAGAGGTGGCGGAGTTCTTCCGCACCTACAAGAACATGGAGGGGCGGATCACCCTGATCCAGGGTTGGCTCGACCCCGAGGCGGTGCCAGCCCTGCTGAAGCACTGCATCCAGGCAGCACTCCAGAGCCAGCCCAGCCCCCGGAGTTAGCTGGCGCGCTGCAGCAGGAAGCCCTCGTAACCCAGGGCCTGGAACACCCTGGCCGGATCGCTGAAGCCGGCGGCATTGACCAGGGCCGTGAGCCGGGCCACCCCGATCGGGTGCAGACCGTGGGTGAGGGCCGTGAGCTCGCCGTCTGCGCTGCTCGCCAGAGCCTCGAGGCCGCTGGCGCGCTGGAACCCCAGCCAGGCCTGCTGCACCTGGGCCTCCAGCGGCGAGCGCTCGGGGGCCATCAGGTCAACGAGCACCAGCTGGCCGCCCGGCTCGAGGCTGCGGGCCAAGGCGGTGAGGAAGGCCAGCTTGGTGCCGTCGTCAGGCAGCGACTGCAGCACCAGCACCGACAGGGCGCCGGCGAAGCAACCCCTGGTCTCCAGGTCTTCCACCCTGGCCTGGCGCCAGTCAATGCCCTCGCCGCCAAGCCGCTGGCGGGCCGCCGCCAGCATCTCCGCTGAGGGATCGAGGGCGGTGATGCGCCAGTCGGGGCGCTGGGCCCGGGCCTCGACCAGCTCGGCGCCGGTGCCGCAACCCGCCACCAGCACCGCAGCCCCCTCGAGGCCAGCCCGGGCGGAGGCGGCCAGCAGAGCCACCGAGAGGCGGGCCAGGCTCGCGTAGCCCGGGATCAGCTGCTGGGCGGTGAGGTCGTCAGCCTGGGGAACAGCCAAGAACGCGCAACAAGTGCTTCGATGCTAGGCAGGGGGTACCCGGGGGCCTTAGGTTTGCGGACGCGTTTCACCCTTGATCGGCCGTGCCCACCATCCGATTCGAACAGGAAGGCCAGCAGGTCGGTTGCATCGAGGGGGCCAACCTCCGCAAGGCCGCTCTCGATGCCGGCATCAACCCCTACAAGGGCTTCAACAATGTCAATAATTGCGGCGGCATCGGCCAGTGCGGCACCTGCGTGATGGAGGTGCTGGAGGGCCTGCAGAACCTCTCCCCCCGCAGCGATGTCGAGGAGGTGTACCTGGCCGATCGCCCCGCCAACTACCGCCTCAGCTGCCGCACCAGTGTCAATGGCGACGTGACAGTGCGCACCCGCCCCGCCGATGGCGTGGGCAAGGGCACCAACAGCCTGGTGGGCGCCCTCAAGGCCCTGGTGGGCCGCTGAAGCTCGGCCCCGCCCGGCCATGAAGCTCTACAGCTATTCCGGCTGCAGCACCTGCCGCCGGGCCATCGCCTGGCTGCGGCAGCACGGCCTGACGGTGGAGCTGATCGACATCACCCTCACCCCGCCCGGCCGGCCCCTGCTGGAGCAGGCCCTGACGCAGCTCGGCCGGGGGCGACTGTTCAACACCAGTGGCCAGAGCTACCGGGCCCTGGGCGCCGCCACCGTGAAGGCCATGGACGACAGTCAGGCCATCGAGGCCCTGGCCGCCGATGGCCGGCTGATCAAGCGCCCCCTGCTGGTCAGCGACGACGGCCGCCTGCTGATCGGCTTCAAGCCCGAGGAGTGGCAGACCCTGCTGGAGGAGGGGGCGGCACCGTGAGGGCATCCAGCTCCTGCAGCAGCGACTCGATGCCGGCGCGGCTGATCTGGGTGAGGTAAGACCCCTTGAGCTGCTCCAGCAGGGCACAGAGCAGGCCCTGGGAGCGCTCCAGGGCCGGTCCGCTCTCCAGCGCCACGGCCAGTTCCTCCCAGAAGCGGTCCACGAAGCGCTGCAGCAGCTCCAGCTGGGCGTCATCGCGGCGCGACAGGCTGCTGCCGGCATTGCGCGAGAGCTCCAGCAGGCTCTCCACCATGCCGTTGGCCAGCTGGCGGCTGAGACCGCTCTCCATCTGCATCAGCGGCTGCAGCTGCCGCAGCGGCGGCGGCACCACCGTGCGATCCAGGCTCTGGCGCAGGCTGTAACTCAGCACCCCCTGGAGCTCCGGAGCCAGGCGCGGGGCCACCTGACTGAGCAGCAGGGGCGCCCAGATCCGCACCAGCTCGGCCAGCTCCCGCTCATCGCGGCTGCTGGCCACGCTCTGGTGGCTGCGCAGGCTGCGGATGCGCTGCGGCCACTGGCGCGAGCGGATCAGACCCTGGATGCCATCCAGCAGCTGCAGGGCCAGCACCTCGAACAGCTCCACCGCCAGGAGGGCAACCACGCCCCTGCTCACCACGGCACGCAGGGGCTCCAGATTCACCAGCCCGGAGGTCTGCAGCCGCTCCCCCACGGGCACGATGCGCAGCCAGCGCCAGAAGGGCAGCAGCAGGGGCAGGTCGGTCCAGCGCCTCAACAGCACCTCGTGCCAGGCCAGGCCAGGCAGCCGCCGCTTGATCCGGATCAGCCGCTGCAGGATGTCCAGCAGGAACACGCTCTGGAACAGCAACAGGTCGATACGCCAGAAGTGGTCCGTGGGCCGGCCGTTCTCGTCGATCGAACGCCAGTAGTTGGTCTCCACCAGGGGCAGCACCTGGTCGGCCCAGAAGCGCCGCTCGCCCGCCCAGGGGTTGCTGGCCAGCCACTCGGGGCTGAGCAGCCGCTGGGCGGAATCCTTGGAGGAGTCGAGGTCGGCGCGCTGGCGCAGGCGGTTCTTGATCTTCTCCAGCGTGCCGGCCCGGTCGGAGGCCAGGAAGGGGTTGCTGTCCACCATCTGGGCCATCAGATCCGCCTGGCGCTGCAGCAGCCTCGTCTTCAGGGCGGGGTCGGCGGCAGGCTGGTCCATCACCCGCTCCAGCTCCTGGAACTGCTTCAAGAAGGTGCTGGTTTCCCGATGGGGCTCAATCCCCTTGATCGGATCCACCCAGGGGGTGATGTCCGGGATGAAGGTGAGCGGCACCGCCAGGGGCACCGAGGGAATCGGATAGAGGTTGCGCTGCAGCCAGAAGGTGCGCAGGGGCACATAGGTGATGTCGAAGGCCACCCAGAGCAGGTTCAGCGTGGCCCAGATCGCCACGAACCGATCCCAGGCGATGGCCCCCAGGCCGGCGGGAACAGGTCGGGATCGCTGCCAGCGGGGACGGGCCATCGGCAGGGCTGGGGGTAAGGCGTGCCTAATCTGCCCCGACGAGCCGTCATCCCGTCGCGGAGAGTTCAGGAGTTGAACCAGGAGAACAGGCCGATCGAGGCTGAGGATCCGGCGGAGGGCGCCCGCGTCACCCCGGCGCAGCAGCCGGAAAGCCCGTGGGTGTTCTGGCGCAGCGTGGTGCTCACCCTGGCGGTGGCCCTCGGCATCCGCCAGTTCGTGGTGGAGGCCCGCTACATCCCCTCGGGCTCGATGCTGCCCGGCTTGCAGCTGCAGGACCGGCTGCTGGTGGAGAAACTCACCTACCGCCGCGAGGCGCCCCAGCGCGGCGAGATCGTGGTGTTCCGCTCCCCCTACAGCTTTGATCCGGTGCTGGCCGGCGCCGGCGAGCCCAATCCGCTGCGCTGCCTTGTGGTCAACATCCCGTTTCTGGGTTCTCTGCCGGGGGTGAGCGATCCGGCCTGCGACGCCTACATCAAGCGGGTGGTGGCCCTGCCAGGCGAACAGGTGGCGGTGAACCCGAAGGGCGAGGTGTTCATCGACGGCCAGAAGCTCGAGGAGCCCTACGTGGAGAACTACTGCCCCGTCGATGAGCGGGGCATGGGACCCTGCCGCACCCTGAAGGCGCAGGTGCCCCCTGGCCACGTGCTCACCCTGGGGGACAACCGGGCCAACAGCTGGGATGGACGCTTCTGGCCAGGGGGGGCCTTTCTACCGAGCAGCGAGATCATCGGCCGGGCCTTCTGGCGCTTCTTTCCGTTCAACCAGGCGGGAACGCTGCTGCCCCAGGCGCAGCCGGATCCAGCCACCACTGATCCGGCGCCGTGAGCCCGGTGGCCCGCACGGCTCCCGCAGAGGCCTGCGGCGGCCCGGGCTGATTCGCCGCCAGGGAGCCGCCGCCGCCGCCGCCCCAGGCGCTCGGCTGGGCCTCGGGATCAAACAGCAGCCAGCGGCGGCTTCCCGCTACCAGCCGCTCGGCCGGCTGCTGCAGCAGGCCTGAAGGCCCCCAGCTCAACACCTGCCACAGCTGGGACGCACTCCAGCCGCGGCCCCTCACCAACGCGTGCCAGAGCGCCGGCAGCACCAGTCCGTGGTGGCCGCCATGACCGGCTATCCCTGGAGGCCGCTGGTCGAGGGGCAGCATCTGCTCCTCCGCATCGAGGGCCTGATGGTGCACCGCCACGGCGCTGAGCGTGCCGGCGGCGAGAGCGGCGATCAGGGCCTGCCGGTCGCCGGGAGTGCCGAGGGAGGGCTCCAGCCGCCAGCCCTCGGCCGTGGGCGAGAGGCTGCCACTGTCGGCCACCAGATGCCACCAGGCCACCGTGGCCGGCGGGCGCCAGGGGGCCCGCTCCAGGGCGGCCACACCGGCCGCGGTGGAGAGGTTCATCAGATTGAGCACCTGGCCACTGCCCGTGGCCGCCAGGGTGAGCAGGGATTGCAGGGGCAGGGTCTCGCTCACCTGGGGATCGATCGGCCAGCCGGCCCGCAGCGCCTCCACGCCCTCCCGCACGAAGCCGCCACTGGTGAGCGCCAGCTGGCGCGGTGCCACCAGCAGGGGCTGCCGCGGCGCCTCGGCCAGCAGCAGACCGCGCTCCAGCAGCGCCAGGGGCGGACACTCCGGCCCGCCAGCCAGGCCGATGGCGCCGGCGGCGACCTGGAGGGCGTGCAGGGCCAGATCGGTGTCGGCGCCGTCGCGGCTGAAACTGCCCCAGAGCAGCAGTTGCAGCGGGGCCGGCCAGCTGAGATTGAGGCGCTCGGGTCGGTCGCGCCAGGGCCGTGCCCAGGGCAGCAGGGCCACGGTGCCGTAGCCGCCCCTGGCGGCGGCCTCGGCCAGGCTGGTGAGGGTCTCGGCCTGGCCGGTCCAGGGATCGTCCAGCACCGAGTGGGGATCCACCAGCACCGGCGCCAGCAGGGAGCCCCCGGCCGGCCGGGGGCTGAGGCCCAGACCAGCGGCCCGGCGGCTCGCCTCCACACCCAGGGCTTCGAGGCGGCCGTCGGCGCCCAGCAGGGCATCACCCAGCTCCAGCTCGGCCCCGGGACCGCGCAGCAGCTGGACCTGATGCAGCCAGATCGCCTTCATCGCGCTGGCCTAGAGGGCCCCGGCGGCGGTGCGGTCGAGCACCCCGCCGAGGTGGGGGGTGAGGTTCAGGGCGGCCACCATGGGCAGCCCGTCGGCTCCGTGGGGATAGTCGATCACGGTGACGCCGCCGTTGCCCTGCTTGATGGCCCAGATGTCAGCGGGCTTCAGCCCCAGCAGGCCACAGAGGATGGTCTTGTTGACGGCGTCATGGGCCACCACCAGCGCCGTCTCGTCGGGGCCCAGGCTGGCCACGATCCGCGCCCAGGCGGCCAGGGAGCGATCCCACACCTGCTGGAGCGTCTCCCCTTCGGGCATCTGCACGGTCTGGGGGGCCCGCTTCCAGTCAGCAAGGAGCTCTGGCCAGCCGGCCTGGATCTCAGGCTCCAGCTGGCCCTCCCAGAGCCCATGGCCGATCTCCACCAGGCCGCTGCAGGTGGTGAGCGGCACGCCGGGGTGGGAGGCCAGGATCGCTTCGGCGGTCTGGCGGGGCCGCGACAGGCCACTGCTGTAGGCCCGCTGAATGCTGATCGGCCCCAGGAAGCCGCCAGCCGCCTCCGCCTGGGCCAGGCCATGGGCATTGAGGGGGATGTCGATCTGGCCCTGGAACCGGCCCTGGCGGTTCCAGTCGGTTTCGCCGTGGCGCACCAGCAGCAAGCGGGGGCCCGATCCCTTCTTGGGCAGGGGCTCCCCGAGGTGGGCGGTTCCGTTCAGCGACTCCAGCTGCACCGCCGGATCCGCACTGAGTTCGGGGCCGCCGGGGTTCGCGCTGCCTGGGGAGGGGCTGAGGTTGAGCACCGAGATCGAGCCGTTGTCGATGCGCAGACGGCGGAAATCCGAGGCGTCGAGCTGAAGCAGGCGCAGCACCAGGCAGCGCAGAATCGCGTTGTGGGCCACCACCAGCACGCTGGCATCGGCTGCAGCGGTCTGGCCCCCCGCCGGCTGAGGCTCCGCGTCGATCGCGGCGCCATGGCGCTGGAGCAGCCCCGTCAGGAAGCGATCGGCCTGCTGCATCAGCTCGGGAAGCGGCTGATAGTGGCGGCCATCGGCATGCTGGAGCGTCAGGGTGTGGGGCGCCTCCCGCCACAGCCGCTCCCCGTCGGGAAAGCGCTGGCCCAGCTCCTCACGGGTGACGCCGCTCCAGGGGGAGAGATCGATCTCGACCAGGTCGTCATCGTGGATCGCTTCCAGCCCCTGGCCATGGGCCTGGAGCAGGCTGGCGGCGGTGTGGCTGGCCCGGCGCAACGGTGAGGCGTAGGCCGCGCTGAAGGCCACCGCTCGCAGGGCCTCTCCGGCGCGGCGGGCCTGGTCGTGCCCCTCCGGCGTGAGCGTGGAAAGATCGTCCCGTCCCTGGATGCGCCGCTCGGCGTTGAAGCTGCTGAGGCCGTGGCGAACCAACACGATCCGTAGGGCCACCGGCGCTCTGGCTGCTGGCGCCATCGTATGGGAGCACTGTGGAGGCCCCTGGCCGGGCCGCAGGGATCAGCCCCAGGCTGGCGTGCGGGCTGCGCCGGCAGCAGCGGCCCAGGGCGCGCAAGGACAGAATCGGGCCATCACCTTCCCTCCGCAGGACGCCAGCTTGAACGCCCGAGGCTCGAGAACGCCGGCCTGGAAATCGCTTCTGGCCCTGCTCTGCCTGTTGATCACTGGCCTGCTCTGGCTGAACGGCCTCCTGCTCAGCCTGGAGAAACCCACCGTCACCGGGGCCCTGGACCAGCGGCAGCTGGAACTGCGGGCCCTGGCCATGCCTGCGGCGCCCCCCTCGCTGCAGCCCCTGCTCACCGGGGTGGATCCACTCGAGGAACTGCGCCAGTCACTGCTCGCTCAGGACGATGCCGATCCGGGCCCAGGCCAGGGCGAGCCCCTGCTGCAGCTCGCCCTGCTGCAACAGCGCCAGGGCCAGGACATCAAGGCCAGCCAGCTGCGGGATCGCCTGCAGGAGCAGATCCCCAGCGACCAGAGAGCCCTGGTGACGGCCCTGGAGCGGGGACAGCGGCTGGAGCGCTCCCAGCTGGACACCCTGCAACAGCCCTGGAGCCTGCGGCCGCTCACCCAGAGACTGCTCTGTGAAGGGCTGAGCCAGGACCCCCAGGGTTGCGGCACCAGCGGCGCAGCGCAGCAGGCCGTGTGGCGGCTGGTGGGGGTGAGCTGGGCCCCGGGGCTGCTGCTCCTGCTGGGCGTGGGGCTGCTGCTGCGCCAGATCTGGCAACAGTGGCGGGGCCAGGCCCCGGCAGCACCGCGGCTGGAGGGGCCGCCCCTGGATCTGGTGGATGTGACCCTGCTGATCGCCGGCGGTTTCGTGGTGCTGGGGGAACTCACCGTGCCCCTGCTGCTGAGCCCGGCCCTGGGTGCCCTGCTGAGCCCCCTCAACGGCGAACCTGCCCTGCAGCAGGGCCTGCAGGTGCTGCTGCTCTATCTGGGCCTGATGCTGGCGCCCCTCACCATTCTCTGGGCCCAGATGCGAGGCCGCGCCAGCGAGCACATGGGGGAGGGCGAACCGACAGGCGGGCTGCAGTGGCACTGGCGCCCCTTCGGCAGCAGCGCCCTGCAGGCGCTGCAGGTGATGCTGATGCTGCTGCCGATGGTGGCCCTGGTGGGCTGGATCACAGACCGGATCGCCGGCGACCAGGGCGGCAGCAACCCTCTGCTGGAGCTGGTGCTGACCACCGGACAGCCCCTGGCCCTGGCCTGTTTCGCGCTGACAGCGGTGCTGCTGGCTCCCCTTTTTGAGGAAACCCTGTTCCGTGGTGTGCTGCTTCCGGTGCTGGGTCAGCGCGTCGGCCCGGGCCTGGCGGTGCTGCTCAGTGCCCTGATCTTCGCGGCCGCCCATCTCAGCCTCAACGAGCTGGCCCCGCTGATGGTGCTGGGGCTGGGGCTCGGCTGGCTGCGGCTGCGCAGCGGCCGGCTCGGCAGCTGCGTGCTGGTGCACGCGCTGTGGAATGGGTTCACCTTCGCCAATCTGCTGTTGCTGGCCGGATAGAAGCCTTGCTGAGGCCGCGGCGGGGTGGTTCACTTGCGCAGAGTTCCGCAGCATCCGTGGTCGCCTCGTTCGTCCCCCGGCAGGCCTCCACCCGCCAGCCCCTTGAGGGCCCCACTTCCGTGTTTCCTGCCCCTGCCACCCGGGCCACGGGAAACCGTCGCGCTGTCGACGGCGCCCCGCTCCAACTGATCCAGGGCTCGCTTTCGGGTCAGAAGGTGGCCCGGCGGGCCCCCTGGTTGGCTGGATTGCATCGGGTGGCCGATGGTGCCCTGGTGGGCCTGGGCCTCTGCATGCTGGGGCTCAGTGGCCTCACCCTGCACTGGCAGAACCACTGGGGGCAGAGCTATCAGGCCCTGGAAGCGGCCCAGGTGCTGGAGCACCGGCTGCAGGAGTCGGCTGCCCTGCTGGAGCAGCACCACCTCAGTGCCGTGGGTAAACCCGGCCGGCTCGTGCCCACCGCCAGCCACCAGCTGATCCACCTGCCCATGGCCAAAGGCCAGCCGCCCCACCCCGCCGAGCCCCTGCTCAGCAGCCTCGAGATCCGCCGGATCCCTGCCGGCTACTGAGTCCTACGGCCGCAGCCCACCCCCTCGGCCCTCCCCAGCCATGGCGCAGCAAGCCCCTCCCCACACCCCCCGCCTGCCCCGCACCGCCAGGCCGGGCCGCCCTGGCCGCTCCGAGCGGGTGGTGGCCATGCAGCCCCTGCCGACGCACCGCCTGCTGCTGGTCTATGGCCTGCTGGCCACGGCCCTGGTCGGTCTTGGAGCGCGGCTTGCCTGGCTGCAGGTGATCGACACCCAGAACCTCCAGAACCGGGCCCGGGCGATCCAGACCCAGTCGGTGGCGCCGCTCGGCAAGCGGCGCACGATCGTGGATCGCAACGGCCGCCTGGTGGCCCTCGATGAGCAGCGCTTCACCCTCTGGGCCCACCCGCGCTACTTCAACTTTCCCGGCGACGATCCCCAGAAGCTGCGCCGACCCGACGAGGTGGCCAGCCGTCTCGGCGCGGTGCTGGCCCAGCCCAGCGAGACCCTGCTGCAGAGAATGGCGGGTCGCCCCAGCGGCGTGAAACTCGGCACCGACATCGATCCCGAAACCGCCGACCGCATCCGCCGGCTCAACATCAGCGGCATCGATCTTGAGGCCTACCCCCAGCGGGTGTATCCCCAGGGCAGCCTGTTCGCCAATCTGGTGGGCTTCCTCAACCTGGAGCGGGTGCCCCAGGCAGGGCTCGAGCAGAGCCGCAACAGCGACCTGCAGCGCAACGAGACCACCCTGCGCATGCGCCGCGGCGCCGACGGCACCCCGCTTCCGGAGGGCATGGCCGCCGGCTCGCTCTATGGCGACGACCTCAGGCTGCAGCTCACCCTCGACGCCCGCCTGCAGCAGGTGACCCAGAAGGCCCTGCACGACCAGGTGAAGAAGTGGAAGGCCAAGCGCGGCGCGGCTCTGGTGATGGACGTGCGCAACGGCGAGATGCTGGCGCTGGCCTCGGTGCCCACCTACGACCCCAACCGTTTCTGGAGTTTCAATCCGGGCCTGTTCCGTGAATGGTCCGTGCAGGACCTCTACGAGCCGGGCTCCACCTTCAAGCCGATCAACCTGGCCCTCGCCCTGCAGGAAAAGGCCATCCAGGCCGACGGCAAGGTGTTTGATAACGGCTCCCTGAGCATCGGCGGCTGGCCGATCTTCAACCACAACCGCCAGGGCAACGGCCTGATCGACTTCCCCACGGTGCTGGAGGCCTCCAGCAACGTGGCGATGGTGAAGGCCATGGGCAAGGTGAAGCGGGAGCGCTTCTGGCAGTGGCTGAGCACGATCGGCATCGACGAGCGCCCCGACACCGACCTGCCCGGGGCCGTGGCCGGCGAACTCAAGGACCGCAAGACCTTCATCAGCCATCCGATCGAACCCGCCGTGGCGGCCTTCGGCCAGGGCTTCTCGCTCACGCCGCTGAAGCTGGCCCAGCTGCACGCCATGCTCGCCAACGGCGGCCGCCTGGTGAGCCCCCACATCACCCGGGGCCTGCGCTCAGGGGACGCCCTGGCTCCTGCCCCCGGCGGCGGGGGCCTGCAGGTGCTGGATCCGGAGGTCACCAAAGTGGTGATGGGCTGGATGGAAACCGTGGTGGCCAACAGCAAGAGCCTGGGCATCCACATTCCCGGCTACCGGATCGGCGGCAAGACGGGCACCGCCCAGAAGGCCGAGCGCGGCATGTACATCCCTGGAGCCCTGATCACCAGCTTCGTGGGCCATCTGCCGATCGACGATCCCCGCTATGTGGTGCTGGTGGTGGTGGATGAGCCCAAGGGCGGCAACACCTACGGCTCCACCGTGGCGGCGCCGGTGGCCCGCAAGATCATCGACGCCCTGCTGGTGCTGGAGCAACTGCCCCCCTCCGATCCCAAGGCCCTGGGCGCCAGTCGAAGCAAGGCGGCCAACCCTTCCGCGGGCTGAGCGGGCCCCGCTGTGTGGCCATTCGCGCAAGGAGCAAGGGCCTTGAGGGGGGGGCAGCGGCGTTCTGGCTAGCGTGACCAGGCACCGGCACCCCACCAGGCATGGCCAATCTGCTCGACCAACTGTCCGCCATGACCGTGGTGGTCGCGGACACCGGCGACATCGAGGCCATCCAGCAGTTCACGCCCCGCGACACCACCACCAACCCCTCCCTGATCCTGGCGGCGGCCCAGATCCCGGCCTACCAGGAGCTGATCGACCGATCCCTGCGGGAGTCGAGAGCGGTGATGGGAGCCGAGGCCGGCGCCGATGCGGTGGTGCGCGAAGCCCTCGATGAGATCTGCGTCACCTTCGGCAAGGAGATCCTCAAGATCGTGCCGGGCCGCGTGTCCACCGAGGTGGATGCGCGGCTCAGCTACGACACCGAAGCCACGATCGCCAAGGCCCGGCGGCTGATCGAGCTCTACGCCGAAGCCGGCATCGGCAAGGACCGGGTGCTGATCAAGGTGGCCTCCACCTGGGAGGGCATCCGGGCCGCCGAGGCGCTGGAGCAGGAGGGCATCCACTGCAACCTCACCCTGCTGTTCTCCTTTGCCCAGGCCGTGGCCTGCGCCGAGGCCGGCGTCACCCTGATCTCCCCCTTCGTGGGCCGCATCCTCGACTGGTACAAGAAGAGCACCGGCCGCGACAGCTATCCCGGCCCCGAGGATCCGGGCGTGGTGTCGGTGACGGAGATCTTCAACTACTACAAGACCTACGGCTACAAGACCGAGGTGATGGGGGCCAGTTTCCGCAACACCGAGGAGATCATCGAGCTGGCCGGCTGCGATCTGCTCACCATTTCCCCCGCGCTGCTGGCCCAGCTGCGCAACACCCAGGGCTCCCTGGAGCGCAAGCTCAACGCCTTTGATCCGGCCCCGACCCGGCCCCAGGTGCACCTCGACGAGGCCGCCTACCGGGCCATGCTGGCCGAGGACCCCATGGCCACCGAGAAGCTCGATGAGGGGATCGGCGGCTTCATCAAGGCCATCGAAACCCTTGAGGCCCAGCTGGCGCATCGGCTGGGGGAACTTGAGGGAGGCGCCGCCTTCGGCCATGCGGTCCACGAGATCTTCCTGCTCAACGACCTTGACGGCGACGGCTGCATCACCCGCGAGGAATGGCTCGGCAGTGACGCCGTCTTCGACGCCCTCGACACCGACAAGGACGGCCGGCTGGCGCCTGAGGATGTGCGCGGCGGTCTCGGGGCGGCCCTGGCCCTGGCCGGTCGCTGAGCCGCAGCCCCACCGCCGCGGTGCAGACTGTCAGCCCTGCCTCATTGAGTCGGCTGCGTGAACGCCCTCCGCACCATGCGCGCCCTCGCCAGCACAGGCGAGGTGGTCAGCGTTGAACCCGGTGCCCTGATCTTCGGCTCGGGAGAATCCGGCGACTGCATGTTCGGCCTGCTCGAGGGCCGGGTGGAACTCACCTGGAACGGTGACCAGGGCCATGAACAGATCAACGCCGGCGATGTGTTCGGCGCAGGAGCCCTGGTTACCAGTGAGCACCGCCGCTACGGCAATGCCCGGGCCCTCACCCCCTGCCGGCTGCTGGTGATGAACCGCGAAAAGTTCCTGTTCGCCGTTCAGGAATCACCGATGTTCGCCATCGAACTGCTGGGCTCGATCGACAAGCGCCTGCGCCAGCTCAAGGACTGCACCCGCATCTGAGTGCGCCGGCTTCAGCCGTTGCGCAGCAGCAGCCGGCGGATCACCCGCTGGGCGATGTCGCCGTAGCCCATCTCCCCGGAGAGGATCTGGGCGATGCGCCGCGGCGCCGTGGGGCGCTTGATGCCCAGCTGATAACCCACCCGGGGCACCCGGTAGAACACCTGGGCCATGCGCCGGCCCCAGGCCATCGACTCGCCCCACTCCCGCCGCATCGTGGCGCTGTAGGCCGCCAGCGCCCCGGCCTCACCGCCCAGCCAGCGATCGATGGCGAAGGCGGCCTGGCAGCCACTGAGCAGGGCCGGTCGCAGGCCCTCGGCCAGGAAGGGATCGCAGAGGGAGGCCGCATCACCGGCCAGCACCACCCCATCACCATGCAGGGCGTGGTGGCCATCCCAGAGCCGCAGCTGGCCGGCGCTGCGCACCCCGGCCCCGGGGGCAAAACCGAGGCTGGGCAGCAGGCGCGTCAGCACGGCTTCGGCCGCCACCGGGTCGCGGCCCACAAAGGTGCCGAGGCCGATGCTGTAGCCCCCCTGGCGCGGGAAAGCCCAGCAGAAGCCCTGGCGCACCAGGCCGAAATCAAAACGGGCCGCCGCCGGGTCGCTCACCTCGCCCTCCAGTTCCACCGACACGGTGGAGGCGAAGCGGGGCCGCCTCGGGCCCAGGCCCAGGGGGCCCGCCAGCCGGGAGCCGGAACCATCCGCCACCACCACGGCCCTGGCCTGCAGGCCCTGCGGCGTCCCATCAGGGCCCTGCACCTCCACTCGCCAGCCGCCCGCAACGGGCCTGAGGGAGCGCACCTCGGTGCTGGGCTGAAAGTCCACGCCGGCCGCCACACCCTGTTCGGCGAGGAAGGCATCCAGGCGGGAGCGGCGCACGATCCAGAAGGGGGCCTCCCCAGGCAACTCCGCCAGCACCGGATCCTGCAGGGCCCAGGTGAACCGCACCCGCTCAACCACGGTGTCGACGGCGGGGCGCAGATCGAAGGGAAACCAGCGCTGCACGGAGGCCGCCATGCCGCCGCCACAGGGCTTGCTGCGCGGGAAGGCGGCAGCGTCGAGAAGCAGCACCTCGCGGCCGAGCCGGGCCAGGTGGAAGGCCGCCGCCGCGCCGGCGGCACCGGCACCCACCACGATCACCTCGGGCCTGCAGTCCGCCAGCTCACTCACGGGGGAGCGCTCACACCTTGAGAATCTCGGCTTCCTTTTCGGCCAGGTGCTTGTCCAGCTCAGCGATGAACCGGTCGGTGAGCTTCTGCACCTTGTCCTGCTCGTCGCGGCTCTGATCTTCGGAGAGCTCGCCGTCCTTCTCCTGCTTCTTGATCCGGTCGATGCCGTCGCGCCGATTGTTGCGCAGGGCAACCTTGCCCTCCTCGGCATACTTGGACGCGATCTTGCAGAGCTCCTTGCGCCGGTCTTCGGTGAGGGGAGGGATGTTGATGCGGATCAACCGGCCGTCGTTGTTGCAGGTGAGGCCGAGGTCGCTCATGGCGATCGCCTTTTCGATCAGCCCCATGGCGCCCATGTCGAAGGGCTGGATCTGAATCGTCTGCGAGTCGGGCGTGGAGAGGCTGGCCAGGGATTTGAGCGGCGTTTCAGCGCCGTAATACTCCACGCTGATCTTGTCGAGCAGTGAGGGGTTGGCCCTGCCGGTGCGGATGGTGTTGAAGTTGCGCAGGGCGGCATCCACCGATTTGCGCATGCTGGCTTCGAGGTCCATGGCGGGTGGTGCGGGGGCAGGGCGAAGAAAGGGAGGGCAGGTGCTGCCGAATGGCCGGGGCTTTCGGACTCGCTGATCGGGAACCGTGGGGAGAGTACTCACGGCTGCGGGCGGGCGCCTCAGGCGGGATGGATGCGGGTGCCGATCGGCTCGCCGGCCACGGCTCGGCCGATGTTGCCGGGCCCGAACAGGTCAAACACCACGATCGGGATGGCGTTGTCCTTGCAGAGGGCGATCGCCGCGCCATCCATCACCTCCAGCTCACTGCTGAGCACCTCCAGGAAGGAGAGGCTCTCAAAGCGGCGGGCATCGGCATGCTTGGCCGGGTCCTTGTCGTACACGCCGTCCACCTTGGTGGCCTTGAACACCACATCGGCACTGATCTCAGCGGCCCGCAGGGCGGCGGTGGTGTCGGTGGTGAAAAAGGGATTGCCGGTGCCGGCCGCAAAGATCACCACCCGCCCCTTCTCCATGTGGCGGATGGCGCGGCGGCGGATGTAGGGCTCCGCCACGGCCTGCATCGAGATCGCGCTCTGCACCCGGGTGGGCACCCCGGCCCGTTCGAGGCCGTCCTGCAGGGTGATGGCATTCATCACGGTGGCCAGCATGCCCACGTAGTCGGCGGTGGCCCGGTCCATGCCGGCGGCACTGCCCTTGAGGCCACGGAAGATGTTGCCGCCGCCCACCACGATCGCCAGCTGGGTGCCGTCGGCCACACAGGCCGCCACATCGGAGGCGATCGCCTTCACGATCTCCGGATCGATGCCGTAGCCCTGCTCTCCCATCAGCGCCTCACCGCTGAGTTTGAGGAGCACCCGCTGATAACCCATCGACACCACGGATTTGCCGCACCGTAGCAATGGCCCTGCTGCCGGCCCCGTCTCTGCCCCCGGCGGCGGCAAGGCTTGCCGGCCGCCGGGCCCGGCGCTTCACTGCTGCAAAGCAGCACAGCCATGGCTCCCGCGCCGAAGCCGCCCACGGTGCGGTCCTGTCAGCTGATGGCCCGGCTGACCCTCTCGGCCCTGGGTCGCGCCGCTGAGCAGCCCGGCATCTGGAGCGAACCTGCTGTGCACCGGGCCGTGCTGATCAGCGGCCTCTCGGTGCTGGTGAGTGGCCTGGCCCAGCTGCAGGACGACCTGGGCTGATCGGGCAGCTTCGGTGCAGGTTTTCAGTATTCGATGCCGGCCTGGGCCTTGACGCCCTGCTCCCGGAACGGATGGCGCACCAGGGTCATCTCGGTGACGAGATCGGCCCGCTCCAGCAGCTGCGGCGGGGCGCCGCGTCCGGTGAGGGCGACGTGGGTGAGGGGCGGCCGCAGGGCCAGGCCCTCCAGCAGCTGGTCCACCGCCAGGTAGCCCAGCTTGAGGGCCACGTTCACCTCATCGAGCACCACCAGCTTGCGCTCCGGGTCAGCGAGGTAGGCGCAGGAGCGCTCCCAGGCCTTCTGCACCAGGGCCCGGTCGCGCTCACGGTCCTGGGTTTCCCAGGTGAAGCCCTCGCCGAGGGCATGCCAGTGCAGGGCCTCTCCGAACACGGCCAGGGCCCGGGCCTCGCCGGGCTGCCAGCCGCCCTTGATGAACTGCACCACCGCCACCTTCTCGTCGTGGCCCAGGGTGCGCAGCACCAGGCCCAGGGCCGCCGTGGTCTTGCCCTTGCCCTGGCCGGTGAACACCAGTACCAGCCCCTTCTCCAGGGAGCGCTCCCCCACCCGCTGCTGCTGCACCTCCTTGCGGCGGGCCATGCGGCGCTTGTAGCCCTCCTGGTCAGGCTCGGGGGCGAGGGCGCCGCCGGGGCCGAGGTCCTGGGCGATCTGATCGAGGCTGGAATCCGGCATCGGCGGGGAAAGGGGAACGGGGAGACGGCGCCAGATCACTCTGACCTGCCCCGGGCCAGGGCCGCATCGACGGCCTGCTGCTGGTCGCGGCGGGTGATCCAGTGGTGGTAAGTGCGGGTGTGGATCGCCACGGAGTGGCCCATCATGCGGGCCGCCACAGTGTCGGGCAGGCCGATGTGGATCGTGCGCACGGCCCAGGCGTGGCGCAGGTCGTAGGGGGTGATCGGCAGCGCGTAACGCCGGAACTGCTCCGCCACCCGCCGGCCTACCTGCTGCAGGGTGGTGTGCCCCAAGTTGGTGGTCACCGGCGGCAGGGCGGCGCCGCCGCCAGCGAGGGCCGCCAGGCCGAAGTGATCCACCCAGTGCGGCTGAAACGGCCACACCTGGTGTTCCCCGGTCTTGCTGGTGGGCAGCACTCGGATCACCCGGTCAGCCCCCGGGGCCAGAGCGGAGAGATCGGCGAAGAACGCCTCGTGGTTGCGCAGGCCGTAGGTGGCCAGCAGCCCGTACACCAGCCGCCAGCCGGGGTTGGGGATGCGCTCCAGCAACCCCAGGATCTCGGTGTCGCTGGGCAGCTGGCGGTAGCGGGCCAGGTGCAGCCCATAGCCGCTGGCCTGGGCGGCCCAGTCCGGGGGGAGCTCCAGCTGGCGCTCGCGGGCCAGGGCGGCCAGGGCCGTGCCGCACTGCTGACGGCTGCGGCTGCCCGGGGCGTAGCTCTCGAGGGTGCGGCGCAACAGGCTCTCGCTGCGGGCTCCAGGCGCCTCGGAGCTCAGCTGCAGCAACCGCCGCAGGTAGGGGCGGTAGGCGGCACTCCAGGTGGTGCGGCTGCCGGCGGGGTTGAGGCGCCGGCGCGGATCGGCGAAGAAGGCCAGCTTGAAGGCCTGCACCTGGGCGCCCCAGCCGTCGGCGTCGCCGGGTGCCGGACTGGCGCCCCCCCCGGCGGACTTGGCGGGCCGGTGCGCCGGGCGCCGGCTCCAGCGGGCCCAGTCGAACTGGCCCAGCTCCAGCTGGCGCTGCGCCTCCCGCAGCCTCTCGAGGGCCTCCCCCACCCCGGCCGCTGTGGCGGGAAGGGCCAGGCTCAGCCGCTGCACCCGGTCGTGCCCGGCCCCGGTGCGGCAGGGCAGGGGGCCCCGCAGGCTGAGCTTGCCACCGCGCATCTCCAGCCGCAGCCTGAGGCCAGCGGCCGCCAGACGCCGGTTGTGCTGGCTGATCAGGGCCGCCGTGGCTTCGCTGGAATCGGCCCCAGCCAGGGCCCCAATGGCGCTGAGGGCGGGGCTCACAGCAGGGCACATAGCAGCAGCGGATCGGGGCGCGATGGCTCCGGTGCGGACTGGGCCGACCCTATCGATGGCTGTCGCGCACCGCTAGGGCCCAGCCTGCAGCGTTACGCTCACGGCCATCACGCCGTACGGAACAGAAGGCATGGCCAAGGTTGGCGTGCTGCTGCTGAACCTCGGGGGTCCCGAGCGGATCCAGGACGTGGGGCCGTTTCTGTACAACCTTTTCTCCGATCCGGAGATCATCCGGCTGCCCAATCCAGCCCTGCAGAAGCCCCTGGCCTGGCTGATCAGCAGCCTGCGGGCCGGCAAGTCCCAGGAGGCCTACCGCTCCATCGGCGGCGGCTCACCCCTGCGTCGCATCACCGAGCAGCAGGCGCGGGAGCTGCAGAGCAGCCTGCGCCAGCGGGGCATCGAGGCCACCAGCTACGTGGCGATGCGCTACTGGCACCCCTTCACCGAGTCGGCCGTGGCCGACATCAAGGCCGACGGTGTGGATGAGGTGGTGGTGCTGCCCCTCTACCCCCACTTCTCGATCAGCACCAGCGGCTCCAGCTTCCGGGAGCTCAAACGCCTGCGCCAGGCCGACCCCGGCTTCGAGCGGCTGCCGATCCGCTGCATCCGCAGCTACTACGACGACCCCGGCTACATCAGCGCCATGGCGGGCTTGATCGCCAGGGAGATCGAGCAGTGCCCTGACCCGGCCACGGCCCATGTGTTCTTCAGCGCCCATGGCGTGCCCAAGAGCTACGTGGCCGAGGCCGGCGACCCCTACCAGCGGGAGATCGAAACCTGCGCCGAGCTGATCATGGCCAGGCTGAAAGCTGATCTGGGCCACTCCAACCCCTCCACCCTGGCCTACCAGAGCCGGGTGGGCCCGGTGGAGTGGCTGCGGCCCTACACCGACGAGGCCCTCGAAGACCTCGGCGCCCAGGGCGTGAAGGACCTGGTGGTGGTGCCGATCAGCTTCGTGAGCGAGCACATCGAGACGCTCGAAGAGATCGACATCGAATACCGCGAGATCGCCACGGAGGCAGGCATCACCAACTTCCGGCGGGTGCCGGCCCTGGACACCACGCCGGCCTTCATCACCGGCCTCGCCGACCTGGTGCAGCACGCCCTGGAGGGACCGGAAGTGAACCTGGATCAGGCCGCCGCCCTGCCCACCAAGGTGAAGCTCTATCCCCAGGACAAGTGGGCCTGGGGCTGGAACAACAGTTCCGAAGTGTGGAACGGCAGGCTGGCCATGGTGGGCTTCTCCGCCTTCCTGCTGGAACTGCTCAGTGGACGAGGACCGCTCCATGCCCTTGGGCTGCTCTGAAGGCATGGCCGTGCTCAGGGCCGCAGGGAGGGCAGCAGGGAGGGCACTGACGCCGGCACGCCTGCTGCTGGCCTCCCTGGTGCTGACGCCCCTGCTGGCCGGCCCGCCCTCCGCCCGTGCCGAAAGCTGGCGGCTCGGGGCCTTCCCCGTGGCCAGCTTCGCCGGCTTCACCAGCGCTTTCGGCATGCGCGTGCACCCGATCGGGGGCGACGTGCGCCCCCACTACGGTCTGGACATCGCCGCTCCCCTGGGCTCCCCGGTGCGCAGCTGGTGGGGCGGCGTGGTGCAGGAGGTGATCAACGACGGCGGCTGCGGCGTGGGGCTGGTGATCCGCTCCGGGGCCTATGAGCACATCTATTGCCACCTGGCGGGCCGGGGCTCAGCAGGTGTCTACCGCAGCGGCGCGGTGCAGCTCAGGGTGGGCCAGGGCGTGCGCACCGCCCAGCTGATCGGCCATGTGGGGATGAGCGGCAGCACCACCGGCCCCCACCTGCACTGGGGGTTGCGCCACGGCGGGCGCTGGATCGATCCAGCCCAGGTGCTGCGGGCCATGGCCCGGGCCAGACAAGCTCCAAAAACCGCTCCAGCGCCTAGGGTTGCTGGTGTCCGATAGTGGCCCCATTGGTGGGCCTGCTGCAGCCGTGACGCTTACGCCCCTCGCCTCTGCGGCCCAGTCCGCTCCCGCCCCAGCCGCGCTGGCTGAGAGTGAGGGCGGCCGGCGCAGCCAGCGGGTGACAGGCGGCTATGCCCTGATGGATGCCCTGCACCGCCATGGGGTGGAGCACATCTTCGGCTACCCCGGCGGGGCGATCCTGCCCATCTACGACGAGCTGCACCAGGCCGAGAGCCGCGGCTGGCTCAAGCACATCCTGGTGCGCCACGAGCAGGGGGGCACCCATGCCGCCGACGGCTACGCCCGGGCCACCGGCAAGGTGGGCGTGTGTTTCGGCACCTCCGGGCCCGGGGCCACCAATCTGGTCACGGGCATCGCCACCGCCCACATGGACTCGGTGCCCATGGTGGTGATCACCGGCCAGGTGCCACGGGCCTCGATCGGCACCGACGCCTTTCAGGAAACCGACATCTTCGGCATCACCCTGCCGATCGTGAAGCACTCCTGGGTGGTGCGCGATCCGCGCGAGATCGGTCGCATCGTGGCTGAGGCCTTCTTCATCGCCGCCACCGGCCGGCCCGGTCCGGTGCTGATCGACGTGCCCAAGGACGTGGGCGCCGAACAGTTCGACTACGTGCCCGTGGAGCCCGGCACGGCCATTCCGGCGGGCTTCCGCCTGCCCCCCCGGCCCGATCCCGACCGGATCCACCAGGCCCTGGACCTGATCGGCCAGGCTCGCCGCCCCCTGCTCTATGTGGGCGGTGGCGCCATCAGCAGTGGCGCCCACGACCAGGTGCGCCAGCTGGCCGAGGCCTTCCGCCTGCCCGTCACCACCACCTTGATGGGCAAAGGCGCCTTCGATGAAACCCACCCCTTGTCCGTGGGCATGCTGGGCATGCACGGCACCGCCTACGCCAACTTCGCCGTCACCGAGTGCGACCTGCTGATCGCCACGGGCGCCCGCTTCGATGACCGGGTGACCGGCAGGCTGGATGGCTTCGCCCCACGGGCCCAGGTGATTCACATCGACATCGACGCCGCTGAGGTGGGCAAGACTCGGGTGCCCGATGTGCCGCTCGTGGGCGACGTGCGCCAGGCGCTCGAAGGCCTGCTCCAGGCCGCCGGCGTCGACGGCTCCGGCACCGACCGCTCCCAGGGCCGCACCGAGGCCTGGCTGGAGCGCATCGACAGCTGGAAGCACCAGTACCCCCTGGTGACGCCGGCTCCGGAGGGTGAGATCGCCCCCCAGGAGGTGATGATCGCCCTGCAGGAGCTGGCCCCCAGTGCCTACGTCAGCACCGATGTGGGCCAGCATCAGATGTGGGCGGCCCAGTACCTGCACAACGGACCGCGCCGCTGGATCAGCAGTGCCGGCCTGGGCACGATGGGTTACGGCATGCCCGCGGCCATGGGCGTGCAGACCGCCTTCCCCGACCAGCAGGTGATCTGTGTGGCCGGCGATGCCTCGATCCTGATGAACATCCAGGAGCTCGGCACCCTGGCCCAGTACAACCTGGCCGTGAAGGTGGTGGTGATCAACAACGGCTGGCAGGGGATGGTGCGCCAGTGGCAGGAGAGCTTCTACGACGAGCGCTATTCCGCCTCCGAAATGACCGGTGGGATGCCGAACTTCGAAGCTCTGGCTGAGGCCTTCGGGGTGCGCGGCGTGTTGATCACCGAGCGCTCCAGCCTGCGCCAACAACTCCAGGAAGCCCTCGACCACCCCGGCCCGGCCTTCATCGACGTGAAGGTGCGCCGCAACGAGAACTGCTACCCGATGGTTCCCCCCGGCGCCAGCAATGCCCAGATGGTGGGGCTCCCCTCCCACCCTGAACTCGCCATCGACACCACCAGGCAATGCAACAGCTGCGGCATCAGTACAGCCAGCGACCACCGCTTCTGCCCCAGCTGCGGCGCCAAGCTCTGAACCTGCTGCTGGCACTTCTGGCCGGATGGCTGCTCTGGCCCAGCGCGGCCCAGGCTGCTGAGGTGCTGCAGGTGCGGGGCAACGGCCAGTTGCAGGTGGGCGACGGCAACCGCAGCTACACCGTGGCCCTCGCCTGCATCCGCATCGACCCCTCTGGCCAGGCCGAAGTCGCCGACTGGCTGCGCAGCGATCTGCCCCGCCGCAGCCGCGTCAACCTGCGGCCGATGGGCACAGCCGATGGCATGCTGCTGGCCAGGGTCACCCGGCTGGCGCCAGAGGGCTCGGACCAGCTGGACCTGGGTGCCAGCCTGGTGCAGCGAGGCCTGGCCACCCCTGACCCGGACGGTATCGAGGACTGCCGGAGCAGCTCATGAGCCTGAATCGCACCGCCAAGGGGGTTGTGCTGGTGCCCACCCTGCTGCTGGGGGGCGCCTTCCTGGCGGCTGCCGTGTGGAGTGACGGGCCAGGGGGCGACAACCGCACCCTGGCCGCCGTGCTGGGCGGCCTGCTGATGGGCTCCGGGCTGCTGGCCCAGCTGCTGCCGGAGCCCGCCGCGGAGAACGTCCGCGACAGTCAGCGAACAGAAGACCAGTCCTGAAACGTGTCAGACAACGTCTCAGATCTGATGGCTCCGGACTGATGGCTCTGGACTGATGGCTCCGGACTAGTTCCTCTGAACGGCGTTGGAGTACTCAGTGATCACGTCATCGACAAACTTCTTGTCGGCGCCGGCGAGTTTGGCGTAGCAGCCCTGGCGCACCCGGCCCACCACCTGAATGATCGCGCCATTGGCGATCTGCTCGGGCTGAAGCGTTCCGGCGTTGGCCACCTGGCTGCCGTAGCGGCTGGTCACCACATAGGTGATGGCCTTGGCGTTGGAGAGCACGACCTGCTCCACCGGAACCTTGGACTCCACGGCGAGCTCGCACACGTTGACCGCGGCGGCGAGGGCCATGTCATTCATCAACTCCATCGAGGCCGGCTTGGCGGCCGCCTGAGCCAGGGCCGCAGGAGCCAGGGAGGTCGCTGCCGCCAGCGCCACCGCCAGGGAGGTGGTCACGGATGCAGCAGTGGTGGCAAGCATCCGTGCGCTGAGGGCGGGGCCGGCCTGGGAGAAACGAAACACGAAAACCGTGGGTGGGGCGTGCTGAATCACTCCACTGTGCCACCCGGAATCGGGCTCACCCAGTCTTTAGGCCCATTCACAGTCGGAGCGCAGACTGTCCATCCGGGCCAGATTCAGCTCAGCCGCACCGCCGCTGATGGCCCCTGCCGACCCCCTGGTGCTGCCGCTGGCAGCGGTGGATCTGAAGGCCCTGCCCCAGGTGGGCGGCAAGAACGCCTCCCTCGGAGAGATGATCCGGGAGCTCGGCAGCCAGGGGGTGCGGGTGCCCGGCGGCTTTGCCACCACGGCGGCCGCCTACCGCCACTTCCTCGCCGTCAACGGCCTCGAACCCCAGCTCAAAGACCTGCTGGATGGGCTCGACAGCAGTGATCTCGGCGCCCTGCAGGCCGCAGGCGCGGCCTGCAGGGCGCTGCTGCTCCGCTCCCCCCTGCCGCCAGATCTGCAGCAGGCGATTGTGGAGGCCTTCCGCGCCCTGGAGCCCGACGGCGCACCGCCGGCAGTGGCCGTGCGCTCCAGCGCCACGGCCGAAGACCTGCCCCAGGCCTCCTTCGCGGGCCAGCAGGACACCTTCCTCAACGTGCGCGGTGAACAGGCCCTGCTGGCCGCCTGCCGCCGCTGCTACGCCTCCCTGTTCACCGACCGGGCCATCTCCTATCGCCAGATCCACGGCTTCGAGCATCTGGAGGTGGCCCTCTCGATCGGCGTGCAGCGGATGGTGCGCTCCGACCTGGCCGCCTCAGGCGTGATGTTCAGCATCGACACCGAGACGGGCTTTCGTGACGCGGTGCTGCTCACCGCCGCCTACGGCCTGGGGGAAACGGTGGTGCAGGGCGCGGTGAACCCCGATGAATATCTGATCTTCAAGCCCACCCTGGAGCAGGGATTTGACGCGATCGTGCACCGGCGCCTGGGCAGCAAGGCGATCCGGATGGTCTACGCCGACCCCCCTCCGAGCGGCGGCGGCGCCCCCGAGCCCGGCCATGCCAGCACCCTCACCCAGCCGGTGCCGGAGCAGGAACGCTGCCGCTTCGCCATCAGCGATGCCGAAGCCCTGCAGCTGGCCCGCTGGGCCTGTGCGATCGAGCGCCACTACAGCGCCCAGCGGGGTGCCCCCACCCCCATGGACATCGAGTGGGCCAAGGACGGCGGCAGCGGTGCGCTGTACGTCCTGCAGGCCCGGCCGGAAACGGTGGAATCCCGCCGATCAGCCGCGGTGTTGAAAACCTGGCATCTGGCACCCCACAGCGCCGAGCCACTCGCCCAGGGGAGAGCGATCGGCGCCTCGGTGAGCAGCGGGCGGGCCCGGATCCTCAGCCATCCCGGCGAGATCGCCCGGTTCTCCCCGGGGGAGGTGCTCGTCACCGAGCGCACCGATCCCGACTGGGAGCCGATCCTCAAACGGGCCAGCGCCGTGATCACCGACCAGGGCGGCCGCACCTGCCACGCGGCGATCATTGCCCGCGAGATGGGGATCACGGCCATCGTCGGCACCGGCGACGGCAGCCGCCGCATCCCCGATGGGGAAGAGGTGACCGCCAGCTGCTGCGAGGGCGATCAGGGCCGGGTGTACCGCGGCGCCCTGCCCTTCAGCGTGGAGGAGAGCCCCCTGGACGACCTGCCCTCCACCCGCACCCGGATCCTGATGAACGTGGGCAACCCCGAGGAGGCCTTCAAGCTGGCGGCCATCCCCTGTGACGGGGTGGGGCTGGCCCGGTTGGAGTTCATCATCGCCAACCACATCCGGGTGCATCCGCTGGCCCTGCTGGAGCCGGAACGGGTGACGGACGCCGGTGAGCGCCAGGCGATCGCCCGCCTCACCGCCGGCTATGCCGAGGCGAGTGAGTACTACGTGGATCGGCTGGCCCAGGGCATGGCGCGCCTTGCCGCGGCGTTCTACCCGCGACCGGTGATCCTGCGCTTCTCCGACTTCAAGAGCAACGAGTACGCCCGGCTCCTGGGCGGCGGCGGCTTCGAACCCCGCGAGGACAACCCCATGCTCGGCTGGCGCGGCGCCTCCCGCTACTACGCCCCGGCCTTTCGAGCGGCGTTCGGCCTCGAGTGCCGTGCCCTGCGGCGGGTGCGGGAGGCGATGGGGCTGGTGAACGTGATTCCGATGGTGCCCTTCTGCCGCACCCCCGAGGAGGGGGATCGGGTGTTGGCCGAGATGGCGCAGCACGGACTGGTGCGCGGCCAACACGGCCTGCAGGTGTACGTGATGTGCGAACTGCCCAGCAACGTGATCAGCGCCGAGGCCTTCGCCGAGCGCTTCGATGGCTTCTCGATCGGCTCCAACGACCTCACCCAGCTCACCCTGGGGCTGGATCGCGATTCAGCCCTGGTGGCTGATCTGTTCGACGAACGCGACGCCGCGGTGAAGGCGATGATCCAGCTGGCGATCCGCACGGCCCACCGCTGCGGCCGCAAGATCGGCCTCTGCGGTCAGGCCCCCAGCGACCATCCCGACTTCGCCGCCTTCCTGGTGGAAGAGGGCATCGATTCGATCAGCCTCAACCCCGATGCCGTGCTCAGCAGCCGCATCGCCGTGGCCGCGATCGAAGCCGAGCTGGCGGGCCGCAGTGGTGCCTGCTGAGGGGTCTCCGTCCAGCCACTTGCCCGGGGCGCTCCCGGCACGGCCATCACCCTGGCCGCGTCAGCCGGTAGGGCTCGCCGGGGATCGGATCAATGAAGCGCGCAGGCTCAGCTACGGCGGCGATGGCTCCGGCAGCCTCGGCTGCACTACCCCGCTGCCAGAGGGCGCGGCTGAGCAGGCCATCGAAACGCACCTCGCCACCGGCCGTGCTGGCCAGCACGGTGGAGGGCCGCAGCCGCTCCAGCAGCTGGGGCAACACCTGCCGGCCCCGCACAAAGGCCCCGGCCAGGGGAAGGCCCAGGTCCACCACCGGCGTGATCACCGCATCGAGGGGTTCGGCCGCCAGGCTGGGATCGAGGTAGCCGTGGGGCTCGAGGTAGAGGCTGCCGGCGGCATGCTCAAGCCGGTAGCCGTTCTCCACCTGGGGCACCGGGGCCCCTGCCGTGGCAAGGATGGTGAGCCCTTGGATGCTGTAGGACTGACCTGGGGCCAGGGCGGTCACCTGCTGAAAACCCAGCTCCCGAGCGCGGCAGGCCGCCGTGGGGGAGGCCACCACGGGCAGCTGCGGATCCAGCAGCGCCAGGCTGGCGGGATGGCAGTGGTCGGGCAGGCCCTGGGTGAGCAGCAGCAGATCCAGCCGTTCCGGGGCGGGCCAGGGGCGGGGCAACTCTCCGCGGAACAGCCAGGGGCCCGGCGGGAACTCCAGGGTTCCGGTGAGCCAGGGGTCCACCAGCACCCTCAGCTGGTCGAACTGCAGCAGCCAACCGTTGGCGCCGAAGTAGGTGGCTTCGAGTCCGCAGACCTCGGGGGCGGAAGACATGGAGGCAGGCGCTGCGAGATCGGGGTGGGAACGTGCACAGACTCGCCTGAGCCCCTGCCCCCAGACGCTAGGAAGTTGGAATCGGCAGCGGCACGGCAGCGGGCCTCAGCTGCCAGAGCTGCATGGCATGGGCGCCGCTGCGGAGCACGCAGAGCACCGCCAGGGCGACACAGAGAGGGCAGTGGGCCAGACCCATGGGCAGCGAGCAGGTCCCTGATGGGCACGGCGTTGTCCCCACCATGGCAGGGGCGCCGGGTGAGGAGGGTGGCGGAGCGGCACGATTGCAACAGAACCGGGCCGATCTACAACGGGAGCACCCTCCAGGAGATCCCTTGCTGCGGCTGAGTGAGCTGAAGCTGCCCCTGGACCATGGAGAGGCCGAGCTGCCGGCGGCGATCTGCTGGCGACTGCGGCTCAGGCCTGGCCAGCTGCGCGACCACCACCTGGTGAAGCGCAGTGTCGATGCACGCCGCGGCAAGCCGATCCAGCTGGTGTACAGCCTGGATCTGGTGCTCGATCTCAGTGAGCGTGAGCAGGAGCGGCTGCTGCAGCGCTTCCGCGGCGATCCCCACCTGAGGCCCAGCCCCGACAGCACCTATCACCCCGTGCTGCCCGCCGGCAGCGGCAGCAACGGCACCGCCACCCGGCCCGTGGTAGTGGGCGCCGGACCCTGCGGCTATTTCGCCGCCCTGCTGCTGGCCCAGATGGGGCTGCGCCCCCTGCTGCTGGAGCGGGGTCCGGCCGTGAAGCAGCGCAGCGCCGACACCTTCGGCTTCTGGAAGGGCCAGCTTCCGTTCAAACCGGAGTCGAATGCCCAGTTCGGCGAGGGCGGTGCCGGCACCTTCTCCGACGGCAAGCTCTACAGCCAGGTGAGCGAACCTCTCCCCTACTGCCGCAAGGTGCTGGAGGAACTGGTGGCGGCAGGAGCCAACCCGGAGATCCTCACCCTGCACCACCCGCACATCGGCACCTTCAAGCTGGCGACGGTGGTGCGGGGGCTACGGCAGCGGATCGAGGCCCTCGGCGGGGAGGTGCGCTTCGGCAGCAGGGTGGAGGGACTGCTGCTGGCCCCAGGCAGCCGCAGGGTGCAAGGCGTGCGGCTGGCCGATGGCCACACGATCACCACCACTGCGGTGGTCTTGGCGGTGGGTCACAGCGCCCGCGACACCTTCCTGAGGCTCGAGGAGTGCGGCGTCGCCCTGGAGCCCAAGCCCTTCGCCATCGGTCTGCGGATCGAGCATCCCCAGCCCCTGATCGACCGGGCCCGCTGGGGCGAGGCCGCCGGCCACCCCCGCCTGGGCGCCGCCGAGTACAAGCTGGTGCATCACTGCAGGGGGCCTGGCCTGAAAGGCCGCAGCGTCTACAGCTTCTGCATGTGCCCGGGCGGCCTGGTGGTGGGGGCAACCTCGGAGGCCGGCGCGGTGGTGACCAATGGCATGAGCCAGCACTCCCGCAACGAGCGCAATGCCAACAGCGGCCTGGTGGTGCCGGTGACTCTTGAGGATGTTCGCCCCTACGGCCGCTTCGAAGACGACCCCCTTGCCGGGGTGGCCTTCCAGAGGCACTGGGAACAGCTGGCCTTTGCCGCAGGTGGAGGCACCTACCAGGCACCGGTCCAGACCGTTGCCAACTTCCTCGCTGGCATCGACCCAGATGGACAGGGCGAAGGGGGCAGCACGGGCGTGGTTGCCTCCTACCAGCCAGGGGTGCGTGGGGCCAACCTGGGTGGCTGCCTGCCGCCCTATGTGATGGAGGCCCTCAGGGAAGCGCTACCGGCCTTTGAGGGCAGGCTTCCGGGGTTCTGCAGCTCCAGTGCCCTGCTCACCGGCGTGGAAACACGCACGTCATCACCGGTGAGGATTCCACGCGATCGCACCAGCCTGGAAAGCCTCAACACCCCCGGGCTCTACCCGGGAGGCGAAGGGGCTGGCTATGCCGGCGGCATCCTTTCAGCCGCCATCGACGGCATCAAACTGGCTGAGCAGGTGGCTCTGGCCGTGGCTCAATCCTGAGCAGTCACTCGTCCTCGTCCTCACCCCCGAGGGGCACCAGACGGATCTGCTTGCGACCCAGCTTGATCTCGAATTCATCTCCGGGCTCGAGGCCGAGCAAAGCGGTGTAGGCCTTGCCCACCATCAAGTTGCCGTTGAACTGTACCTTGGTGGAAAAGCTGAGCTTGCGCCCTCCCTTGCCGGTGGAGGGAGCAGCACCGAAATCCACCCCCTTCGCACTCAGAAGGGCTTCGTAGAACGCTGTGAAGTTCAGCCGCTCGCTGCCGTCTTTCTTGGTGGACACATACCCGCAAGCTCTCACGAGATCGGATTTACCAACATCGTCCAGCTCTTTGACCTTGGTGAGGAGGTCTGTTCCGGTCAGCATGAAATCAGAATCGCACTAATCACAGCTTAACCATTCAACCCCACCGATTGCAAGCAACGATCATGACTCTGCAGGTTGTCTGGTTTCGTCGGGATCTTCGGCTCAGCGATCATCCAGCCCTGTGTCATATCAGCTCCAGCGCAAGGGTTTTACCGCTTTTCATACTGGACCCTGCCCTGCTGAGGCATCCCGAAACGGGGGCCGCCCGTGTGGCCGTCATGCTGGACAGCCTGGCCAGCCTTGAGCAGGATCTCAGAGCCCGTCAGTCTCGGCTGGAAGTGCGCTGGGGCGAACCAGCCACCACCCTCCTGCAGGTTGTCCGCGACTCCGGCGCCGATGGCGTTGTGGCCCATGTGGACACGGAACGCATCGTAGGCCGGGTCCGCGATGCCCGCGTCAATCGGATGTTGGCAGAGGCCAGGATTCCCATCGATTGGATAGAGCCTCCGGGAGCAGTCGCTCCACTGCTGGCCTATAGCGATTTTCGGCGATCCTGGCACGCGGCGATGGCGCAGAAACCGCTGCCTGCTCCCACCCGACTGCGCACCCCTCCCCATCCCGGCGGACGCCCCTCCCCCATCCCGAATCTGACGGCCCTCGGTCTGCTTGACGATGGCAAACCCCGGCCGCCGGCCGGCACAGCAGCAGCCCTGAAGCGGCTGAAGCTGTTCTGCAGCCAGGGCGTGTCGTCGCGCTACTACTGGCAGCTCAGCTACCCCGCTGCCCGCGCCAGTTCCGGCCTCAGCCCCTACCTCAAGTTCGGGGTGGTGAGCCATCGCGCCGCTGCAACGGGGGGACAGCGGCCAGCAGCGCAGCTGGCGGCAGCTGGTGAGCCGGCTGCGCTGGGGGGCGGGTATGGCCCAGCGTTTTCGCTACCTGCCCCAGCTGGAACTGGAGCCCCTCTGGCACTGCCACCAGCAGGAGACCCGACTCAACGCCCGCCAGGAGGAGCTGTATCGGCGCTGGCAGGAGGGGCGCACCGGCTTCCCGATCGTCGATGCCGCCTCCCGTTGTCTGCTGGCCACCGGCGGCTGGCACGAGCTCAACTTCCGCAGCCGGGCCATTCACGCCAGCTTCCTCACCAATCTCTGCGGCATCGACTGGCGCTACGGAGCCCTCCACTACATGCGCCATCTGCTCGATGGCGACTGCCCCATCGATCACTACCAGTGGGCGATGCAGGCGGGCGTCACCACAGGTGGCGGCCAGCAGAGTGGCGGTGAGTGGGGCGGCCAGGGAGCCTGGACCCGCATCTACCATCCCGGCCAGCTGGCGGTGGACCGCTGCGATCCCCAGGGGGTGTTCGTGCGTCGCTGGCTGCCGGAGCTCGCCGACCTCACCAACGACCAGCTGGGCCAGCCCCCTGCCATGGCCGACTATCCACCGCCGATGCTCGACTACACCAGCGCCCGAGCAGACCGCCTGGCCTGGCTGCAGCAGCGACGCCAGGGATGGAGCCGCGGCGGCTTCAGTGCCATGCCCAGCGATGTGACCCCCTTCGGGGCCAGCCGCATTCCCGGCAGCTGCCTCGACTGGTGCCAGGAGCGCCATCCGGCCCTGTTTCCCGAAGGCCTCGATCCCGGCAGCCTGGACAGAGAGCAGCAAGCCGCGCTGGAGAGCTGGTTCATGGGCGGGCGCACACCTGCTGAACGGCCCCGTTCCAGCCGGCGTCAGCGCAACAGCACCATGCAGCAACTGGAGCTGTTCGGCGGCGAGCGGGGAGACTGAATCGGGCGCACTGAATCCGGCGGCCCGAATCGGGCGGCCTGGAGCCAGCCAGGGATCAGCCCTGAGCCACGATGCCGCTCCACTGCACCGCCTTGACCTGGTCACGGCGCCAGGAGTGGAAGAGCTGGGTTTCGGTCACGGTGCAGAGGGGACAGGTGGCGATCTGCTCAGCGGGGATGCCGCAGAGCAGCAGCTGGGCCTGGGCAGCCGCCCGGATGTCGAGCCGGTCGTGGCCGGGCTGGGGATCGTTCAGCAAGGCACCACAGGCCTGCAGGACATCCAGGGCCGCAGCGATCGGTTCAGGCGCAAGGCTGAGGGCCACCTGTTCGCTCACCTCGCGCCGCACCTGATTGCACTCGCCGGACACGGCGGGACCCAGGGCCACCCGCAGGTCAGCCGCCCGGCTGCCGGCCGCCTCCAGCTGGGCCACCGCAGCCGGCAGGATGCGTGCCGCCACGCCCCGCCAGCCGGCATGGCAGGCCGCCACCCTGCCGCTGCGGGGGTCGGCCAGCAGCACGGGGGTGCAGTCGGCACCGCACACCCACAGGCTCTGGGCAGCGGCATCGCTGACCAGCCCATCCGCCTCGGGCCAGGGCTCCAGCGCCGCCGCGCTGGCGGGCAGCACCAGGGCTCCATGGACCTGCTGGGGTCGATGCACCGTGACGCCGGCGCTGAGGTAACCCACCAGCACCTCGGGAATCCGGCCCTGCCACTGGCGGGTGAAGAAGCCATGCTCAAAGCCTTCCAGCAGGTCGGCCTGCAGGTAATAGCCGCCGTAACAGCCCACCCAGGTCCAGCCAGCCAGTTGATTGAATCCCGCATCAGGCCGATCGAACGGCGGTGGCACGGCCTCAGCCATCGGGCAGATCCCGCAGCAGCCAGAAGCCCTCGAAGCGCTGATCGCTCTCGCGGCTCTGCACGGCGATGAACTGCAGGCCCGCTGCCTGCTGCCGCGAACTGGCGAAGGCCTGGGCCGCCGCCTCGGCCTCAGCCTCGGGCAACGAGGCCAGCAGCCAGCGATCATCCATGCCCGCTTCCAGCACCAGCTGGGTGCCCACGATCTCCAGGCGCACCGGCTCGAGGCCGGCCAGCCAGCCCGCCACCGCCAGGGCGCGGCTGGAGCTGAACAGCCGCAGACCGGGCACGCCAGCGTCAGCGGCGGCGGCCTCCGGCAGGGGCACCAGGCCCGAAAAGCCGCTGTCCCAGGCCTTCGCCCCGGCCAGGGCACTCACCGGCAGGCTGGCCCAGGCCCAGCTGTCACCTCGGGCGGCCTCGGGCAGGGGCACCGGCACCGGACGCACGGCCTGGGGCGGCGGTGCCAGGGGACCGGCCAGGTAGCCCTCCTGCTGGGGATAGACCTCCCGCTCGCGCTGCTGCAGCCAACCCACCAGGGCATAGGTGCGGCGGCTGGGGATGAGGTCCAGCCCCAGGCCCTCGGCGGCCCGCTGCACCATGGTGCGCATCGAGGCCCGCCAGCAGCGCAGCCGCCGCGGTGGCGCCACTCCAGCGGCCGTCGCATCGGCCTGGGCCGCCTGCAGGGCCTCCCTCAGCCAGATCGAATTCACGCTGGAGGCCGGGCAGGTCCGCACCCAGCGAAAGCTGTCACTGGCCGCAGCGCCGTCCTCACCCACCTCGGGGGTGGAGCAGATCAGCAGCTCCCAGCGTTTTTTGCCCTCGGGATCCAGGATCGGACGGGAATAGAAATCGAGCTCCCAATCGGGGCCGATCGCCGAGCCAGCGGCCGCCGAGGCGAGGGCCGCCGACTCAGGCGATGGGGGTGGGGCCGAAGCGGCAGGTATTGGAGGGTTCAGATCGCTCATCCGGCTGCCTGCTCCTGCTGGCGCAGCTGGGAACGGGCCCGGTTGGCCCTGTCGGCGGCCTCCTCCATCACCCGCTGTTTGTCCACCAGCAGCTCGCCGGCCTGGCCCTCCAGCAGGGCCGTGTTCAGGGCAATGCGACCGCGCCCGGGGTCGAGGTCGGTGACCAGGGCGCAGAGCCGCTCGCCCTGGCTGAAGGCCTGGCGCAGATCGCGCAGGTCGGCACCGGTGATGCAGCTGGCGTGCAGCAGTCCGCTGATGCCGCCCAGATCCACAAAGAAGCCGTAGGGCTTCACCGACACCACCACGCCCTCCACCAGCTGACCCACTTCCAGCTGGCTGAAGCGCGCCGCCGTGGCCGCCTTCTTCTCCGAAAGCACCAGCTTGCGGGTCTCGGCATTCACCTCCAGGAAGGTGACACCCAGGGTCTTGCCCACCAGGGCCTCATGGTTCTCTCCCTCCACGAGCTGGGAGCGCGGGATGAAGCCCCGCAGCCCCTCGAGATCGCAGGTCACACCGCCGCGGTTGAAGCCGCTCACCTTCACCTGCACCACCTTGCCATCCTTCTCGAGCGCCCTCACCTTCTCCCAGCTGTGGCGCAGGGCCAGGGCCCGGGCACTCACGGTGACCATGCCGTCGGCGTTCTGCTCCCGGGTCACCAGCACCTCCACGGCCGTGCCGCTGGGGAAGCGCTCCTTGAGATTGGTGATCACGCCCAGGGCGGCCTCCTTCTTGGGCATGAAGCCGGGAGCCTTGCCGCCGATGTCCACATAGACCCCATCGCTCTCGAGGCCCACCACCACACCCGTCACCACCTCACCGGTGGAGCCCACGAAGTCCTGCTCGTCAAGGGCGGCGAGAAAGGCCTGCTCATCAAAGTCGAACTCATCGACGCTGCGGCTGACGGGACGATCAGCGGACTCGGCGGCTCGGGAGCGCCCCTGGCGGGAGCCATCGGGCCCCAGCAGGTCGGCCATGGTGAGACCCTCCATACCCCCCAGGTCAAACAGCTCGTCGTCCGTCCGCGGGGCTGCAGGGGGCTGGCTCTGGGGCGGGTGGACCGGGGCTGCAGCCCGAGGGCTGGCTGGCGCCTGCTGGCCAGCTGCCGGCGCAGCGGCAGGAACCGGAGCCGCGGGCTGATCCTTCTTGATCAGCAACACCTGGGGGGGCTTGCGCTGGGGGGGCTCCGCGCCAGAACGGGGCGGCCTCGGCGGCACGGGCCGGGAGGACGGGGCGGGCGAGCTGTTGCCTGATCCGGCCATCGGTGCGGCTGCTGAGCGCAGCACACTGTAGAGATCGGATTCATGGGGATTCGGTGTGCGTCAGGGCCGCCCCGCCCCGATGCCCCGCTCCAATGCCCCGCCCCGATGCCACACCACGCGCCTCTTCATTCCGACCCCAGCCATCCCCCATGCCCCTGCAGCGCGAACTGATGGCTCTGACCTGGCCCGCGCTGCAGCGGGCGGGGGCTCGCAAGGGCAGCACCGTGGTCTGGCCCTGGGGCGCTGTGGAGCAGCACGGCCCCCAGCTGCCCCTCGGCACCGATGCCGTCTTCGCTGAGCGCCTGGTGGAGGCGGTGCTGGCCCGGCTGCCGGACGATCGGCCGATCTGGCGGCTGCCGCTCCAGTCCCTGGGGTTCTCGCCGGAGCACCTCGGCTTCCCCGGCACCCTGAGCCTGCCGGCCAGCCTCGTGGTGGAGCTGGTGCAGGGCATCGGCCAGCAACTCGCTGCTGCCGGATTCCGCAGGCTGGTGCTGCTGAACGGCCACGGCGGCCAGATCGCCCTGCTGCAGGCGGCAGCGCGGCAATTGCGGGCCGCCGCGCCCCAGATGGCCGTGTTGCCCTGCTTCCTGTGGAGCGGGCCGGAGGGGCTGGGCCCGCTGTTGCCCCAGGCCGAACGGCTGCAGGGCCTCCATGCCGGTCTGGCGGAAACCAGCCTGATGCTGCATCTCGCCCCCGAACTGGTGGGACCCGAGCGCCCCCGCGATGGCGTGGATGGACCGACGCCCCCCGAGGGCTGGAGCCTGGAGGGGGCGGCACCCTGCGCCTGGCTGAGCCACGACCTCACCAGCAGCGGCGTGATCGGTGACAGCCAGGGGGCCACGGCGGCCCTGGGGGCCGACCTGTTCGAGCGCCTGGTGGACGGGTGGACGCGCCGGCTGGAGTCCCTGCTGGCCAGCGACTGGCCGCCCGTTCCCCCGCAGAGGCAACGGGCGGGGGCCTGAACCGGGCAGGCCCGGGGTGGCTGTTCGGACAACCGCTGGGCCCAGTTCCACCCAAGGTGGTTACAGTCTGGCGATTGCTTGACCTGCGGCCCCTATGGCATCTGTCGCCCACCCTGCTGTCATCGAAACCACCAGTGCCGCCGGCAGCGGCCAGGCTCCGGCCGACGGCCTGCCGGATTTCGCCAGCTCCACCTACAAGGACGCCTACAGCCGCATCAATGCCATCGTGATCGAGGGTGAGCAGGAAGCCCACGACAACTACATCTCCCTGGGCACCCTGATTCCTGACCAGGCCGATGAGCTGGCCAAACTGGCCCGCATGGAGCTGAAGCACATGAAGGGCTTCACCGCCTGTGCCAACAACCTGAGCGTCACTGCGGACATGCCGTTCGCCAAGGAATTCTTCTCCCCGCTGCACAGCAACTTCCAGAAGGCCCTGGCGGAAGGCAAGGTCACCACCTGTCTGCTGATTCAGGCCATCCTGATCGAAGCCTTCGCCATTTCGGCCTACCACATCTACATCCCGGTGGCCGACCCCTTCGCCCGCCGCATCACCGAGGGGGTG
Organism: Cyanobium sp. NS01; assembly: GCF_014280235.1. Lineage (NCBI taxonomy): Bacteria > Bacillati > Cyanobacteriota > Cyanophyceae > Synechococcales > Prochlorococcaceae > Cyanobium > Cyanobium sp. NS01. The sequence goes on from NZ_CP047940.1 coordinate 1,528,013, forward strand.
GTCAAGGATGAGTACACCCACCTCAACTACGGCCAGGAGTGGCTCAAGGCCAATCTGTACACTGTGCGCGAGGAGCTCGAGCAGGCCAACCGGGAGAATCTGCCTCTGGTGCGCAAGATGCTCGATCAGGTGGCCGATGACGCCGCCGTGCTGCTGATGGATAAGGAAGATCTGATGGCCGATTTCCTCAGTTCCTACCAGGAAGCCCTGATGGACATCGGCTTCACCGGCCGCGAAATTGCCAAGCTGGCCGCTGCTGCTCTGGTCGGCTGACGCGCTGCCCCACACCCCCCATGGGAGGATGTAGCGTCCGCGACATCCTCCATCTCTGCGCATGTTCGGCCTCATCGGGCACTCCACCAGCTTTGAGGAGGCCAGGGCCAAGGCTCGCTCCCTTGGATTTGACGAGTTCGCCGATGGGGACCTCGACATGTGGTGTTCAGCGCCTCCCCAGCTCGTCGAGCACGTGGAGGTGACCAGTCGAACCGGCAAGGTGATCAAGGGCGCCTACATCGATTCGGTGTTCGTGCCAGAGATGTTGCGTCGTTTCAAGACGGCCAAGCGCAAGGTGCTCAAGGCCATGGAGCTGGTGCAACGCTCCGGCATTGACATCACGGCCCTCGGTGGTTTCACCTCCATCATTTTCGAAGATCTGAATCTGCTGCGTGAAGAACGCATCAGCGCCGTTCAGCTCGACTGGCAGCGCTTCACCACCGGCAACACCCACACAGCCTGGGTGATCTGCCAGCAGGTGGAACGCAACGCCCCGAAACTGGGCATTGACCTGGCCAGGGCCAAGGTGGCCGTGGTGGGCGCCAGCGGCGACATCGGCAGTGCCGTCTGTCGCTGGCTGCAGCGCACGGGCGTTGGCGAGCTGCTGCTGGTGGCCAGGCGGCCCCAGCCCCTGGTGGCGCTGCAGGAGAGCCTGGGAGAAGGCAGGATCCTTCCCCTGGAGGAGGCCCTGCCGGAGGCCGACGTGGTGGTCTGGGTGGCCAGCCTGCCCCAGAGCCTCACCATCGACACGGACAGCCTCAAGCGTCCCTGCCTGATGATCGACGGCGGTTACCCCAAGAACCTCGACACCAAGGCCGCCGCCGCCGGCATCCACGTGCTCAAGGGAGGCATCGTGGAGTTCTGGCAGGACATCGGCTGGCAGATGATGGAGCTGGCCGAGATGGCGGTGCCGGAGCGGCAGATGTTTGCCTGCTTCGCCGAGGCCATGCTGCTCGACTTCGAGGACATCCACACCAACTTCAGTTGGGGGCGCAACAACATCAACCTGGCCGCCATGGACCTGATCGGCGAGGCCTCCCTGCGCCACGGCTTCCAATCCCTGGGCCTGGAGCCGGCCAGCTCCTCGTCGCCCGCCCTTTCGATCGCCTGACCAGGGCGTTCATCCTCCCCGATCCCCAGCCACCCCATGGCACGCCGCGCTCTGCTCGAATTCGAGAAACCTCTGGTGGAACTGGAGGATCAGATCGAGCAGATCCGCCAGCTGGCCCGCGATTCGGAGGTGGATGTGAGCCAGCAGCTGCTGCAGCTGGAAACCCTGGCCACCAGACGCCGCAAGGAGATCTTCGACGGCCTCAGTGCGGCCCAGAAGATCCAGGTGGCCCGTCACCCCCAGCGGCCCAGCACGCTCGACTACATCCAGCTGATCACTGACAGCTTCCTGGAGCTTCATGGCGACCGCCGTGGCTCCGACGACCAGGCGCTGGTGGGCGGTGTGGGCCGGGTGAACGGCATCAGCGTGATGCTGCTGGGCCACCAGAAGGGACGGGACACCAAGGAGAACGTGGCCCGCAACTTCGGCATGGCCTCCCCCGGTGGCTATCGCAAGGCGATGCGCCTGATGGAGCATGCCGACCGCTTCCGACTGCCGATCCTCAGCTTCATCGACACCCCTGGCGCCTATGCCGGTGTGCTGGCTGAGGAACAGGGCCAGGGCGAGGCGATTGCCGTGAACCTGCGCGAGATGTTCCGGCTGCGGGTGCCGATCCTGGCCACGGTGATCGGGGAGGGGGGATCCGGCGGTGCGCTCGGCATCGGCGTGGCCGATCGGCTGCTGATGTTTGAGCACAGCGTCTACACCGTGGCGTCCCCGGAGGCCTGCGCCTCGATCCTGTGGCGCGACGCCGGCAAGGCTCCCGAGGCCGCTGAGGCCCTGAAGATCACCGGATCAGATCTGCTCAGGCTCGGAATTGTGGATCAGGTGTTACCGGAACCCTCCGGCGGCAACCACTGGGCGCCCCTGCAGGCAGCCGACACGCTCAAGGCCGCCCTGCTCGATCACCTCGGCCAGCTGAGCAGCCTGGACGCAGCCGCTCTGCAGCAGGCGCGCTACGAGAAGTTTCGCCGCATGGGCCAGGTGCTGGAATCAGGTGCCCCAGAGCGCTCGCTCCGCTCTTAAGGTTTGAGTCAATCGCCTGGAAGGTCCTCACCGAGGTCCTCGGTCTCCAACCTTCCGAGCCGTCGTCGCCCCGCCCCCCTTGCCCACAGTTCTGATCACAGGCTCGTCCCGAGGGATTGGGGCTGCAGCAGCTCGGCGGTTTGCGGCAGCAGGTTTCGATCTGCTGCTGCTGGCTCGCGACGGCCAGGCCCTGGCTGAGCAGGCGGCTGAGCTGGCTGCCCTGGGCCAGCGGGTAGAGGTCGAGCCCATCGATCTCGGCCAGCCCGAGCGCGTGGCAGCGGGCCTGGCGGATCTCTGCTCCCGGGGACTCGAACCAGATGTGGTGATCAACAATGCGGGCATGGCCTGCACCGGGGCTCTGACCACCATGGCCCTGGCCCAGTGGCAGCAGCTTCTGCAGCTCAATCTCACGGCGGTGTTCCAGGTCTGCCAGTGCCTGGTGCCTCGACTGCGGGCCCGGGGAGGGGGATTGATCATCAACGTGAGCAGCCATGCCGCGCATCAGGCTTTCCCCGACTGGGGCGCCTATTGCGTCAGCAAGGCGGCCCTGGCTTCGCTCAGCCGCTGCCTGGCTGTCGAAGAGCGTGAACACGGCATTCGCGTCAGCACGCTCACCTTGGGTGCGGTGAATACTCCCCTCTGGGACAGTGAAACCGTCCACAGTTCATTCGATCGCCATGCCATGCTTGATTCCGAGCGGGCCGCCGATGCCCTGCTGTACCTGGCCCAACAGCCCGCCACCCAGGTGGTGGACGATCTGACCCTTATGCCGGCCGCCGGCGCGCTCTGAACTCCTATGACGTCCACGTTCCCTTCCAGCCTCAGTGCCAGCGGCTCGGCACCGAACACCGCTCCCACGCCCATTTCCCTGCGGATTCGGGATCGCCTCGAGAAGGAGGGTGTGTCCTTCTTTGCCAACGACAACATCGCCAATCACCTGCAGGATGGTGAGCTCGATCAGCTTGAGATCGAAGTGGCGGGCAAGGTGCGCGAACTGCTGCGCAGCCTCGTGATCGATATCGACAACGACCACAACACCGAGGAAACCGCGGAGCGCGTGGCGCGCATGTACCTACACGAGGTGTTCAAGGGTCGCTACCACCACCAGCCCAAGATCGCCAGCTTCCCCAACGTGAAGAAGCTGGATGAGATCTACACCGTTGGCCCCATTTCTGTGCGTTCGGCCTGCTCCCACCACCTGGTGCCGATTCTCGGCAACTGCTGGATCGGGATCAAGCCCGGCGATCAGGTGATTGGCCTGTCCAAATTCTCCCGCGTGGCCGACTGGGTGTTCTCCAGGCCGCACATCCAGGAAGAAGCCGTGATGATCCTGGCTGATGAAATCGAGCGCCTCTGCAAGCCCCAGGGGCTGGCAATTCTGGTGAAGGCCCAGCATTACTGCATGAAGTGGCGTGGGGTTAAAGAACCCCAGACCAGCATGGTGAACTCCATCGTCCGCGGAGATTTCCGGCATGACCCGAGCCTCAAGTCCGAATTCTTTGAGCTCGTGAAACAGCAGGAATCCGTTCTCTCCACCTGAGCCCGAGCCGCAGGGCCTCTCAGCTGAGGCGTGCTCAGGGTCGAATCGGCCCCACCGGCGGGCTGGCCTGCCGGCGGCTAGCTGGCTTCGCCGTCGATTCGGAACGGCCAGCCCCGCCATCCACGCTGATCACGAGCATCACCTCCCGGCCCACATCCTCAGGCTGGAGCCGATAGGTGGGGCCTGCGGCCGTGCTGATCAACAGCCAGGTGCTGTCATCCGGCGCCAGGCGATACCAGTGGTAGGCCGAAGCGGGCAGCGCCGCCAGGGCATCGGCATCGGCCACCGCCTGGAGCAGGGCTCCCTCGCTGGCCTCGCCCGCCAGCTCCAGGGATTCCAGGCCCTTGATGCTCTGTTCCACCGCATCCTCCTGGCTGATGGTGCCGGCGATCTGCCGGCGCAGAGCCCGGATCTGGGCCTCGGGATCGGTGCTGACCCCAGGCACACAGGAGAGTTGCCCATCGAGGAGCTGGCATCCCACCAGGTCCTGGGCCTGGCTGGACATGCCGCTCAGCACCAGCAGCGCGGCGAGGCCGGCCTGGCGCAACGCTTGCGGAGACAGCATGGGCTTGGTCGTGATGGGCCCCCAATCCTGACTGGTCACAGGACCGTGGCGCTCCGACCCGCCTCAAGGCGCCGCAGGGCGACCCCGCACGGCGCTCACCAGGGCCGCCACCCGGTTGAGGTCCTTGTCTGCCGGAGCCCGCTCAACACCGCTCGAGGCATCCAGCCCGGTGGGACGCACCCTGGCGAGCACCTCGGCGACCCGTTCGGGCGCCATGCCGCCGGCCAGCCACCACGGCAGGGGGCTGGACCACCGCTCCAGCCAGTCCAGGGGAATCCGATGACCCGTGCCGCCCAGCTGATCCGGTACCCAGGCATCGAGCAACAGGGCATCCACATGGCCTTCATAGGCCTGGGCCTGGTCCAGATCGGCGCCAGAGCGGATCCGCAGGGCCTTCCAGAGCGTGCAGCCCAGACGCCGCCGCAGGGCACTGCACTGGTCAGGACTCTCGCGGCCATGCAGCTGCAGGATGCGGTGGCCCCGCTCCGGCAGCAGCGCGGCAAGGCCCTCCTCGCCGGGGTCCGCCACCACCAGCACACCGGCACAGGCAGGAGCGACGGCCTCGATGGCGGCGAACAGGGCCGGTCGCCTGGCCTCTGCCACGAAACGGGGCGAGGACGGCACCGCGATCACGCCGATTGCCTCCACCCCCAGGGCTGCCACCGCAGCAGCCTGGCTGGGATCGCGCAGCCCACAGATCTTGAGTTGGGTGGTGGGCCGCATCGGCATCGGTCTTGGCGGCGGGGAGGCAAGCAGCTTTCTAGGATCAGGGACAACCGCCGGAGCGCCGCCTGTATCCGGGACGAACGCCGTGGGTGAACGCTATGGGTGAACGCCGTGGGTGAGGGCTGGCAGCTGATGAGCATCCGCGGCATCCCGCTGCGGATTCACCCGAGCTGGTTTGTGATCCTGCTGGTGGCCACCGCGGCCTTCCAGCAGCAGTACAGCGCTGGCCTCAGTGCCAGCGTTGGAGCCGCCGGCCTCTGGGGTCTGGGCCTGGGCACGGCCCTGCTGCTGTTCGTGTCCGTGCTGCTGCATGAGCTGGGCCACTCGTTTGTGGCCCTGGGGGAGGGCGTGAAGGTGCGCAGCATCACCCTCTTTCTGCTGGGGGGAGTGGCCAGTGTGGAGCGGGAGTGCAGCACGGCCATGGGCGCCCTGAAGGTGGCGGCGGCCGGCCCGGCCGTGAGCCTGGTGCTGGGGGTCTCGCTGCTCGCCTCCACCCATGCGGCCAGCCACGTGGCCCCCTGGCTGGGGGCGATGGTGTCGGAGCTCGGCACCCTCAACATGGTGCTGGCCCTGTTCAATCTGCTGCCCGGCCTGCCCCTGGACGGCGGCCTGATCGTCAAGGCGCTGGTGTGGCAGGCCAGTGGCAGCCAGCGCCGCGGCGTTGAAGTGGCCAATGCCTGTGGCCGCTTTCTGGCCTTCGGGGCCATGGCCCTGGGCACCTTGCTGCTGCTGCGGGGGGCGGGCATCGGTGGAGCCTGGCTGATCCTGCTGGGCTGGTTCGGTCTGGGCGCCGTGCGCAACCAGCAGCAGCTGCTGGCACTCCAGAGTGCCCTCAGCACCCTTCAGGTCAAGGAGGCCGCTGCGCGCCGCTTCCGGGTGCTGGAGGCCAATGCCTCCCTGCGGGAGGTGAGCCGCGTGCGGCTCACCGAGCCCAGTCCGGTGGGCAGCGCCGACTGGCTGCTGGTGTGTGAGCGCGGTCGCTGGCAGGGGGTGATCGACGACGCCACCCTCAAGGAGATTCCCGTGCAGCGCTGGGACACCGACCGCATCGCCGACCATCTCAGGCCCCTGTCCAGCCTGCCGTCCATCCCCGAAACGGCGCCGCTCTGGCAGGCGGTGCAACTGCTCGAAACCGACCAGACCACCAGGCTGCTCGTGCTCAGTCCGGCAGGGCTGCCCTGCGGCACGCTGGAGCGCCCCGATCTGGGCGAGGCGGTGCTGCAGAAACTGGGTCTGAAGCTGCCTGCACCACTGCTGGAAGCGGCCAGGCGGCAGAACATCTACCCGCTCGGCCTGGCCCTGCCCCAGGTGGTGCGCGGCATGGTGGCCTCCGGTGAGGCCCAGTCCTCAGCCAACGCCGGCACCTGAAACCTCGCCGAGCCCCAGCAGCTCCGCCACTGCGGCCAGCTCCTTGGCACGCAACGGCTCAGGACTGAGCTCCGCCAGTGGGAAGGGCAGGTGCTGCCGGGCCGCTGTGTGGAGCACCGCTTCAAGCTCAGCACCGGCGCAGGCAAGCGGCCTCAGGCAAGGTGCTGGCCTGCCGAACAGCTCCTGCCAGAGGCCGGCAGGGGGGGCGAGCTGGATCGAACCGTGCTGGAGCAGCCGGCCACCACGCCAGAGCTGGGCGCTGCCGATCCGCTTGCTGCCATCGGCATGCACCAGGTCGGCGGCCGTGGCCAGCTCAAAGCAGTTGGCCGAGGCCAGCGAGCACCGGTCGTTGCCCCTCAGCAGAGGCTGGCCGAGCTGCGCGAAGGCCCGGCGCAGCCAGGTGCTGGCCTCGGCGTAGGCCTGCACTTTGCTCGGCGGGGGCGTGGGCCAGATCAGCGCGTAGCTGAGATCACCGCCATGGAGCACAGCCCTGCCGCCACTGGGGCGACGCACCAGCTCGATCCGGCCCGCGGCAGCGAGCTCCTGCCAGTGCTCGGGCCAGCGGCGCTGATGACGGCCCAGAGAGAGGGTCGGACGCAGCCAGCGATAGAGGCGGAAGGCGGGGCGTTCCTGGGCCAGCAACCAGGCGTCGATGGCCATCTGCCAGTCACCCCCCAGGCTGCTGCCAGGCAACCAGCGCCCGGGGCGGCCCCCCTCGGGGCCGTCCCGCCCAGGACTGGAGAATGCTGGTGCCGTGGACTGCATCCCTCCAGATTGATCCCTCAAGCAAGCGAGCTGCTGCCCTTCCTGCCGCTGGGCCTGCTCGCTGGAGTGCTCTCGGGCCTGCTGGGCGTGGGCGGGGGGCTGGTGTTCTCACCGCTGCTGCTGTTGCTGGGGCTGGAGCCCCACCAGGCCCTGGCCACCAGCACCCTGGCGATTGTGCCCACCACCCTGGGCGGCACCTGGACGCACCTGCGCAGCCGCACCCTGCCCCTGCGCAGCGGGGCGGCCATCGCCCTGGGTGCCAGCCTCGGCGCCGCCTTCTGCAGCCGCCTGGGCATGGGCCTGCAGGGCTCTCTGTTGCTTGCCCTGCAGGCCACCCTCTACGTGGGGCTGGCCCTGCTGATCAGGCCCCGCGCGGTCCAGGCCGCAGCGGCGGCCCCGCGGCAGGCGACCCTCGCAGCCCTGGGGAGCGTGGGGGCCGTGGCCGGCCTGGCCAGCGGCCTGCTGGGCGTGGGCGGGGGGCTGTTGATGGTGCCCCTGCTCGGCCAGGGGCTGGGGGTGCCCCTCCACCTCGCCATCCGCTACAGCACCCTGGCCGTGCTGGCCTCAGCGGCCACAGCGAGCGCCACCTTCGTGGCCGATGGACGGGGCCTCTGGACGATCGGCCTGGCCCTGGGAGGCCCAGCCGCGCTGGCGGCGCAGTGGTCGGCAGCCCGGATGGAGCGCTTGCCCGAGCACCTGCTCGTGGTGCTGTTGCGGGGCCTGACGCTGCTGCTGGCCGCCGACAGCAGCCGTCGGGCCCTGGCCCTCTGGGGCTAGGGCTGGGGGAGGCTCGACGCAGGGGCCAGAGGCAGGGGCTGCCAGAAGGCGGGGTCCACCTCCAGACCCAGCACCGCCGCCATCTGCCCCAGGCCGTGGCGGCAGTTGAGGCCGTGGCCCCGGGCCCAGGTGTCGAGCAGGAACAGCCGATGGGGCAGCCAGAGCTCCAGGGCCTCAGGAGCAAAGCGCAGCCCCTCCGTTCGGCTGAAGCCATGGGGCAGGAGCATGGCCACATGGCGGGTGAGCTGGCCGCTGCTGCGATCGATCAACAGCGGCAGCCAGGGCAGAGCCGCATCGGCCCGCAGGCACCACAGCCTCACCTCGGGGATCTCGGAGAGTTCGCGGGGGTCGTCAGCCTGGCGGGGCCACTCCAGGCTGAGGCTGAGGGTGCCGCCCAGCCGAACCAGCTGCTCCGGCGGCAGGGCGATCCAGGCGCTCAGGGGGCTCAGGTCCAGGGTCCTGATCGCCTCGGGATCCACCTGGACAGGGCCGGGCTGGGGAGGAGCAACCGGGGGAGGGGGGGGCATCAAGAGCTGTGACAGCAAGGCGCCTGCGGCTGGACCGTAGCGAGATCAGGCCAAACAATGGTGGAGTCATCCGATTGCCCCTACTGCCATGGTCTCCGCTCTCAATCAAGCCGAGATTCTGATCGCCCTGGTGGTGGCGGCCCACGCCGGAGTTCTGGCCGTGCGGCTCTGCTTCAGCCTCTACAAGGCCTGAACCAACCCTTGGCAAGGGGGCCTGAACCCGTTAGAAGCATGAAGCACTCCTTGAGGCTTCTGCCTTGGCACCCCCGCTGCGGCCCCCAGCAGTCCCACGCCTGAGCGGGCCCGTCAGTGCACCCCGCCAGCAGAGTGCCCTGCGGCAGCGAGCGACCCCAGGCTCCCCGGCCCAGAAACCGTCTGGCTCTGACGCAACGCTCACTGACCCAATCCTCTCTGACCCAGCAGCCCTGACCCCTGTCTCCCAGGCGGCGCCTGCCGGTTCCGCCCTCGCCCTCTCTGCCGCCAGCACCCTGTCGCTGGAGCGGCGCGAGCTGGTCTGCAGCGTGGTGGGGCTCACCATCAAGGCGGCCCTGGCCATCGTGGCCGGGGTCAGCCTGGTGAGGCTGGCCATGGCCTACCAGGAGCGGATGGAGCGCCAGGGAGAGCTCTCGGCCGTGCTGCAGATCGAGAAGGCCAAGCTCACCAAGGCCCGCGAGCGCTTTGACCAGCTGTTCACCACTGAAGGGGAGCAGCGCCTGCTGCGCGAACAGAGCCAGTGGATCGCCCCCGATCGCCTGCGGGTGGTGTGGAAGCAGGCCCCGTTTCCTTCTGTTGAGCAGGCCGGATCGGGCCCGAGCAAACCCTGACCCTGTCCTTAGGTTGGGCGCCAGTTCCTCTCCCCTTCCATGGCTGCTGCCCAGACCCCAGGAACGGTCCTGATCACCGGCACCACCTCGGGAGTCGGTCTCAATGCCGCCAAAGCTCTGCTCGATCGGGGCTGGACGGTGGTGACCGCCAACCGCGACCCGATCCGGGCAGCGGCGGCGGCCGAGTCGCTGGGACTGCCCTCCGACCGCCTCCACCATCTGCGCATTGACCTCGGCGATCTCGACAGCGTGCGCGCCGGCGTCGAGACGCTGGTGTCTTCCCTGGGCCTGCCCCTCGACGCCCTGGTGATCAACGCGGCGGTGTACAAGCCGCGGCTGAAGCAACCGGAGCGCTCTCCCCAGGGCTACGAACTCTCGATGGCCACCAACCATCTGGGCCACTTTCTGCTGATTCAGCTGCTGCTGAGCGAACTGCAGCGCTCCAGCCATCCCTCCCGGCGGGTGGTGATTCTGGGCACCGTGACGGCCAATTCCAAGGAGCTGGGCGGCAAGATTCCGATCCCCGCTCCCGCCGACCTGGGCGACCTCTCAGGCTTCGCCGCCGGCTTCAAGAGCCCGATCGCCATGGCCAGCGGCAAGGCCTTCAAGCCTGGCAAGGCCTACAAGGACAGCAAGCTCTGCAACATGATCACCACCCAGGAGCTGCATCGCCGTCTCCATGCCGACACCGGCATCGTGTTCAGCTCTCTCTATCCAGGCTGCGTCGCCGACACGCCGCTGTTCCGCAACACGCCCAGGCTGTTTCGGAAGATCTTCCCCTGGTTCCAGAAAAAGATCACCGGTGGCTACGTCACCCAGGCCCTGGCCGGGGAACGGGTGGCTCAGGTGGTGGCCGATCCCGACTTCGCCCTATCGGGCGTCCACTGGAGCTGGGGGAACCGGCAGAAGAGCGGCGGCAAGCAGTTCAGCCAGGAACTCTCCGACAAGGCCAGCAACCCCGACACCGCCCGCAAGACCTGGGAGTACTCCCTGAAGCTGGTGGCCCTCGATCCAGAGGCCCCGAGCTCAGAGCCAGACCCGTTACCTGAGGGCAGCGCCGCCTCCGTCAGTGCCTGAGACGGGGTTGCCGTCAGAGGGGTTGTGGTCAAAGGGCTTGTGGTCAGAGGCGTCGCCGGAAACCGTCGTTGAAGCTGGCGGGGGGCGACTCCAGGCGGCTGAGCTTCCACACATTGCGGCTCAACCGGCGCGCCCGCAGGCCGCCCCGCTCCACCACGGCAGATCCGGGGCGGGCGCCCAGCAGGGCAGTCACTTCAGCGGTGCTGAGCGGGGCACCGGTCTGCAGGGCCAGGTTCACCATCTCCAGGCGCTGGCGCAGGCTGATCAGATCCGCCGTGCCGCCGTCTTCGGGCTCATTCCAGGCCCAGGCGATCTCCTCACCGGCAGCGGCCATCTTCTGCATCAAGCCGAGGCCGATCAGGGCGAGGGCCTGCTCGGGCTTCACTCCCTGGGCTGAAGCGGCAGCGATCCAGTCGGGGATCCTGCTGCCAGCGGAGGAGTCGGGCATCGGATCGGCCTGGGCCGGCCTCGATGTGGCGGAACTGGCGGCACTGCGCTTGGTGGCCATGGCGGATGGTTCAGCTTGTGCGGACGGTATCGGCTTCCCGCCGGGGGGCAAGGGCCACCCCGACGCCCGCTGCCGCAGCGACAGGTAAAGTCCCCCAAGACCAGGAAACCTCGGGACAGCGTTCGAGCCGAACGGTTGCCTGTGCCACGTTCGGTCCCGCTCTCGCCTGCCGCCCCGCCGACCGAGGTTGTCCGCCGCCCCATGCCCCCGAGCCCGCGCACTCCAGATGATCGGGCCTCAAGGCAGCGTCGTTCCCTGCGCCAGGCCCCGGCCCGGAGTGAGGGTGCCGGGCCGCTGATCACCGGCACCGTGGTGCGCCCGGACTCCGACGGCGCCAGCTGTGTGATCACCACCGACAGCGAGGGCTCGAGGCTGGCCCGCCTGGACAGCCAGGTGCAGTCGATCGAGCTGCGCACCTACGTGTTCCTCGACTCCCTGCAGCCCCAGCTGGCGGCCTACATGGGCACCGTGAGCCAGGGCTTCCTGCCCATCCCGGGCGACGCCTGCCTCTGGTTGGAGGTATCCCCTGGCATGGCCGTGCACCGGGTCACCGACATCGCCCTGAAGGCCAGCACGGTGCGGCTGGGCCAGATGATCGTGGAGCGGGCTTTCGGCTCCCTGGCGCTCTACCACCGCGACCAGAGCAATGTGCTGCACTCCGGCGATGTGGTGCTGGAGGCGATCGGCAACACCGTGGAGCAGCGCAGCCGCTGCGAGGTGAGCTGGACGGAGATCATCCGCGCCATCACCCCAGACCATGCCGTGCTGATCAACCGTCAGAACCGGCGCGGCTCGATGATCCAGGCCGGCATGAGCATGTTCATCCTGGAAACGGAGCCGGCCGGCTATGTGCTGATCGCCGCCAATGAGGCCGAGAAGGCCTCCAACATCACCGTGGTGGACGTGAAGGCGGTGGGTGCCTTCGGGCGTCTCACCCTGGCCGGCCGCGAAGGTGACGTGGAGGAGGCCGCCGCCGCCGCCATGCACGCCATCCACCACATCAACACCACCGCCAAGGGTTCAGCCCGCGGCCGGGGCTGAGCCCCGCCCACTCAGCTGAGGCCCATCAGGGCGATCAGCCCGGGGGCCAACTGGCGAGCCGCCTTGCCGCGACTGCCCAGGCGACGGCACAGATGCTCCCCCATGCGGGCGTAGCTGCTGGCGGCCTCGCGCACGAAGAAGATCGGTGCATAGCCCGGCCCCTCGCCATCGGCCCTGGTCAGCACCTGGCCATGGCAGAGGCCCTCGGCCTCCAGCACGGTCTCGCCGGCGGGATTGGCCAGGGCCATGGCCGTGCGGAAGCGCGCTGCCCGGTAGGGCGTATCGCCGAGCTCCCGCAACAGGCGCGCCACCCGCTCGGGATCGCTGGGGGCGTAGCGGGCGGAATAGAGGCCCGGAGCTCCTGCGAGGGCATCCACCTCCAGGCCCGAGTCGTCGCCCAGAGCCCAGCTGCCGGTGCGCCGAGCCGCGGCCTCGGCTTTCAGGCGGGCGTTCTCGGCGTAGGTCTGCCCCGTCTCTTCCACCTCCAGGTCGCGGGGCTGGGGCGAGACCAGCACGTCGAGGGGCTCAAGCATGGCGGCAATCTCCGCCAGCTTGTGCGGATTGCCGCTGGCGATCACCAGGGAGGGCAAGAGGGGTTGATGCCGCGGAGGCCAGTGTTGCAGCAGGCCCGCAGCATCTGCCCCGCAGGCCCGGTCTTGGCAGGGTCGTGGAGCGTTGGCGTCAGGGGGTGAGGGAAAGGGGTGGGACCGGATGGCTTGAACATTCCACCCCTGGCAAACCCAGAAGGATTCCGGCCCCCGATCACGCTAGGCATAAGTGCTGAATGTTCAGGCTTCCGGCTGTGATGCCGGATCGGGCCGGCCGGGCCCCACACGCCGATGGGGCGCTGGAACAGGGCGGAGCGAAAGCCCCAAACAGCAGTCCATGACTGGGCCGGCAAGCAGAAGCTAACGAAATGTATGCGATCAATCAGAGTCGCTTATCAGTAATGACCCAAACGGTGATCACCCAACCAGGGCCTTTTGCTTGACGGAGGGTTTGGCGGCGGACCATGGTTGCGAGCGAACATTCCACCCCCTCCATAAGGAGCAGGTAATGGCTAACGAAACCATGGGCATCGCCCTCGGCATGATTGAAACCCGCGGTCTGGTGCCCGCCATTGAAGCGGCTGATGCCATGACCAAGGCAGCCGAAGTGCGTCTCATCGCCCGCGAGTTCGTCGGCGGCGGCTACGTGACCGTGATGGTGCGCGGCGAGACCGGCGCTGTCAACGCTGCTGTGCGCGCCGGGGCTGACGCCTGTGAGCGCGTGGGCGACGGCCTGGTCGCCGCCCACATCATTGCTCGCCCCCACCGCGAAGTGGAGCCTGCCCTGAGCGGCAGCGCCGGTTTCGTGGGTTCCAAGGACTGAGGCCCTGAGCGCCTGAGGCGTTCTTTCGTCATTCCCTTAACCGACCCAACCGGAGAATCTCCATGAGCAAGAAGTACGAGTCAGGCGTTAAGGAGTACCGCGACACGTATTGGACTCCTGATTACGTCCCCCTCGACACCGACCTGCTGGCCTGCTTCAAGTGCACCGGCCAGGAAGGTGTTCCCAAGGAAGAGGTGGCTGCCGCCGTGGCCGCTGAATCCTCCACCGGCACCTGGTCAGCGGTGTGGTCTGAGCTCCTCACCGACCTCGACTTCTACAAAGGCCGCTGCTACCGCATCGAAGACGTGCCCGGCGACAAGGAGGCCTTCTACGCCTTCATCGCCTACCCCCTCGACCTGTTCGAAGAAGGGTCCGTCACCAACGTGCTGACCTCCCTGGTCGGCAACGTGTTCGGCTTCAAGGCCCTGCGCCACCTGCGCCTGGAGGACATCCGCTTCCCCCTGGCCTTCATCAAGACCTGCATGGGTCCGCCCAACGGCATCCAGGTCGAGCGCGACCGGATGAACAAGTACGGCCGTCCCCTGCTGGGTTGCACGATCAAGCCGAAGCTCGGCCTGAGCGGCAAGAACTACGGCCGGGTGGTGTATGAATGCCTGCGTGGTGGTCTCGACTTCACCAAGGACGACGAGAACATCAACTCCCAGCCGTTCCAGCGCTGGCAGAACCGCTTCGAGTTCGTGGCCGAGGCCGTGCAACTCGCCCAGGAAGAAACCGGCGAGAAGAAGGGGCACTACCTCAACTGCACCGCCGCCACTCCTGAGCAGATGTATGAGCGGGCCGAGTTTGCCAAGGAACTCGGGCAGCCGATCATCATGCACGACTACATCACCGGTGGCTTCACCGCCAACACCGGTCTGGCGCACTGGTGCCGCAAGAACGGCATGCTGCTCCACATCCACCGCGCCATGCACGCGGTGATCGACCGGCACCCAAAGCACGGCATCCACTTCCGGGTGCTGGCCAAGTGCCTGCGCCTCTCCGGTGGTGACCAGCTCCACACCGGCACCGTGGTGGGCAAGCTCGAGGGCGATCGCCAGACCACCCTCGGCTTCATCGACCAGCTGCGCGAGTCGTTCGTCCCCGAAGACCGCAGCCGCGGCAACTTCTTCGACCAAGACTGGGCCTCCATGCCCGGCGTGTTCGCCGTCGCCTCAGGCGGTATCCACGTGTGGCACATGCCGGCCCTGGTGGCCATCTTCGGCGACGACTCCGTGCTCCAGTTCGGTGGTGGCACCCACGGTCACCCCTGGGGTTCGGCCGCTGGCGCCGCGGCCAACCGGGTCGCCCTCGAAGCCTGCGTCAAAGCACGCAACGCCGGTCGGGAAATCGAGAAGGAAAGCCGCGACATCCTCATGGAGGCCGCCAAGCACAGCCCCGAGCTGGCCATCGCTCTCGAAACCTGGAAGGAGATCAAGTTCGAGTTCGACACCGTCGACAAGCTCGACGTCAACTGATCACCCCATGACTGCAGGAGCCGGTGGGTTCACCCCCCTGCTCCTCCGGTGATCCAGAACCGCATCCATTCATCCCATCCGCAACAGGATCCCCATGCCCTTCAAGAGCACCGTGGGTGACTATCAAACAGTCGCCACCCTGGAGACCTTCGGCTTCCTCCCGCCGATGACCCAGGACGAGATCTACGACCAGATCGCCTACATCATTGCCCAGGGTTGGAGCCCCCTGATCGAGCACGTTCACCCCAGCCGCTCCATGGTCACCTACTGGTCGTACTGGAAGCTGCCCTTCTTCGGCGAGAAGGATCTGGGCGTGATCGTCAGCGAGCTCGAGGCCTGCCACCGCGCCTACCCCGACCACCACGTGCGTCTTGTGGGCTACGACGCCTACATCCAGAGCCAGGGTGCCTGCTTCGTGGTGTTCGAAGGCCGCTGATTGCAGCTGCTTTTGACAGACCACTGATGGTTGCAGCGTGACCTGCAACCGTCCCCTCTCTCCGCCGGCGGCGCCGGCGGCTCAAGCTTCAGGCCCCCAAGGCCTCTTCACAGCGATCTCAACACGTCGGGCGGACATGGCCAGCACATCCAGTCGGGAAGCAGCACTCGAGCGCCGCCGGGCCCTCACCACGGGCGGCAAGAAGGCTGCCGGGAGATTCATCTCCAGCCCGAGTCGGGTTCGCACCGTCGAGGACCTGCGGCAGGCCCGCTCGATCGAGACCGCAGCCCCGGTGACGCCAGAGCGTCAGAGGGCTGCCAGCCCCAGAGCTGCTGCCAGCCGTCCGAGTCTTTCCCTCAGTGCCCCTGAGGCCCCACGCAGCAACCCCGCCAGAAGGGTTCTCAACCACAGCCGCGAGCTGGCGCTGGCCCGCCGCCAGGCCCTCACCCAGAAGGGCAAGCGGGCCAGCACGTCCCGCGATCGCACCCGAACGGACCTGGGGCTGACGGTGAGCCGAGGCACCAGCGCCTCCAGCGGCAGCGCCCCCGAGGCCAGTCCCATCGCTGCGGCCAGCGCCACCAGCAGCGCTCCCAGCAGCCGTTCCTCCCTCAATCTCAGCCTGTCGAGCTCACGCCTCGGCTCCGGCAGCGGCGGAGCCGCCGAGCGCCGCACCATGAAGCGCGCCCAGGCCCAGCACAACCCCAGCCGGGCCCTCGTGCTGGCCAGGCGGGAGGCCCTCTCCAAGCGCGGCAAGTCCGCCAACGCCCCCACCAGCAGCACCGCTGCCACCCTGGCCCGCCAGGGCAATCCAGACATCAGCACCCGCGAACTGGCCCAGAAGGTGCGCGAACTCAAGGCCAAGGTGGGCAGTGCCGGCTCCTGCCGCAGCGGTGGCACCCGCCCCTGCGGCCCCAACCGCCATGGCGCCCAGCAGGCCGCCACGGCCGATGCCCACTGGAAAGTGGGCATGAGTGAAACCACCTCCGGCCAGGTGGTGACCGGCACCCAGGCCAACCGCTCGCCCAAGACCACGGGCAACGAGGCCGCCACCTGCCGTGCCATCACCGGCACGGAGTATCTGGGGGCCGAGGTGTTCCAGACGTTCTGTCAGAGCGACGCTCCCAGCCGTCAACCGGCCAAGGTGCGCCTCACGGACACCAGCCACGGCAATCGGGTCACCGGCAACGAGGTGGGCCGCTCTGAAAAGGTCACCGGCGATGAACCTGGCACCTGCAAGCTGGTCACCGGCACCGAGTACGTGTCGGCCAACCAGATGGCCTCCTACTGCGGCACAAGCCAAGCCAGCCCCCGCAAGGTGGGCAAGAGCCAGACCCTCGGCGGTCAACCCGTTTCCGGGGTGATGGTGGGCCGCTCCGAGCGGGTCACCGGCGATGAACCCGGCTCCGGCCTGCAGCTCACGGGTGACCAGTACCTCGGTGCCGAGCCGCCGGCTCCGGGTCGGGCCCCCACCAAGGTGGACTCGCTTCACACCCTGCGGGGCACCAACGTGACCGGCACCCACGTGGGCCGGGGCCAGCGGGTCACCGGCGATGAACCCGGCAGCTGCCGCCTGGTCACCGGCGATGAATACGTGGGCAGCCAGCAATACGCCGCCTTCTGCGGCTCGGTTCCTGAACCTGAAGCCCCCAAGGTGGGGTTCAGCGTGACCAACCGCGCTCAGGTGGTGAGCGGCACCCGCACCGGCCGCAGCGACAAGGTCACGGGCGATGAACCCGGAACCTGCAAGTCGGTGACCGGCACCCCCTACGCCGGCCTGGAGCAGGCCTCCGACTACTGCGCAACGCCCGCCGTGCGCGAGATCCGTCAACGCACCCCGGTGCGCGGCTCCAGCCGCATGAGTGGGATCCAGCCCGGCATCGGCGGCGTGATGACCGGCGCCGAGCGAGGCGCCTGTGAACCCATCACCGGCACCCCCTACGTGGGGGGTGACCAGCTGGCGGCAGCCTGTGGTGCCGCCAGTGGCCAGGATGCCGACTACCCCCAGCCCCTCGAAACAGCCCCCTGGCAACGGTTCAGCGTTCAGTCACCGGCCCGCGCCGCCCAGACGGCGCGCCAGCAGGCCGGCGGTGTCACCGGCAACGCCTACGAACAGGGAGGCCGCATCACCGGCCCTTTTGACCTGGCCGCCGGACAGGTCACCGGCACCGAACAGTTTCGCTTTGACCGCAAGGGCCCCCAGCTCTCCCGGGGGCCGATCCAGGTCTCGCCGGCCCCTGTGAGCGTGGACCAGGACGTGCGCCCCACCTCCAGGGTCACCGGTGAAGGCATCTCCGCAGGCCTCAAGATCACTGGCGACGACTGGGATCGGGGCGAGCATGTGACGGGAACGGAAGGCCGTTCCGCCCGCCGCCGCAACCCCACCCGCGTGGGCCCGATGAGCGCCATGCCCGGTGCCCAGCCCAAGCGCAACGACGCGGTGCCCGAACCGGTGAGCCTGGTGACCGGCTCCAGCGGCAACACCCAGGCCGGATCCCTGATCACGGTTTCCGGTGGGGCCCGCGGCTGATTCGCCCATGCCCCGCCGATCCTTCCGCCCCACCCAAGCGTCGCTCGCCCCCACGGCCCAGCGCCGCCGCCCGAGATCCAGCCGCGACCCGGAGATCCTCCCTGCTGACAGCGACGCCCAGCCTGCGGTTCCCCTGCGGGGCACCCGGGCAAGGGCCGCCATGCAGGCCGCCCGGCCTTCAGCAACGCCGAGCGGCGCCAGCCGGGCGCAGCGGACCCGCCTCTCCGGTGCAAAGGCCACCAGCCTCGGCCGGTCCGGAACGCGCACAGCAGCCTTCAGCAGTTCCTTCCCCAGCCGGGCCGTGGCCAGCGCCGGGCGCGGCTCCAGCACCCATCCGCTCACCGATCCGGGCGCCAACCGGGCGCTGCAGGCCTACGACGAGGGAGTGAAGCAGGCCTTCGACCGCATCGTGCCGGTGCTCAAGCAGCTGTCAGGTCTGCAGCACGAGGACGACTTCGTGGACCAGGCCCAGGCGATCGCCCAGGACCAGCTGGGCTATGCCCTGCCCCTGCCGATCCTGGAAACCGCCTGGGTGAGCCAGCTCGACATGCGCACCCTGTTTGCCTGGTGTGTGTTCGAGACCTACGAGCAGACCAGCGCCGCCTTTTTCAACCGGGATCCCCTTGGCGGCCAGGCCGGCAGTGAGGCCTCCCAGGCCTTCAATGCCTTCCTGCTGGAGTGTGGCTTCCACCTGCTCGACATCACCCCCTGTGCCGACGGACGCCTGGCCCACGCCATCGCCTATGGCCTGAGGCTGCCGTTCAGTTCTGTGCGACGCCGGCCCCACGCCGGTGCCCTGTTCGATGTGGAGAACACGGTGAACCGCTGGGTGAAGACCGAGCACCTCCGCTATCGGGAGGGGATCCCCAATCCAGCCCATGCCGATACCCGCTACCTGAAGGTGGCGATGTATCACTTCAGTTCCAGGGATCCAAGCCATGAGGGCTGCGCCGCCCATGGCAGCGACGACAGCCTGGCGGCCTCCTGCGGGCTGCTGCGGCTGCAGGACTTCCAGCAGGCGGTGGAGAACAGCTTCTGCTGCGGGGCCTCGGTGGATCTGCTGCTGCTGGGCATCGACACCGACACCGATGCCATCCGGGTGCATGTACCGGGCATGGATGGCAGCACCAACCTGGAGCGCTGGCTGGATGCCCAGGACGTCTATGCCGCCACCGCCGACCTGAACCCAGAGCAGGCCCGCCAACAGGTGCAGCAGATGGTGCGGCAGGCCGCGGCCTCCGCCCCTGACCCCGGCATGGTGAGCCTCGTGGCCCGCCTTCTGGAGCACAACATCTCCCAGATCGACTACGTGCGCCAGTTCCATGGCGGCGCCTACGACGACGCCAGCCATGCGGAGCGCTTCATCGGCGTGGGGATCGGCTTCAAGGAAATCCATCTGCGCAACCTCACCTACTTCGCCTACATGGACACCGTGGAAGAGGGCGCCGCAGACCTGGATGTGGGCGTGAAGATCTTCCAGGGGCTGAATGTGTCCCGGGGCCTGCCGGTGCCCGTGGTGGTGCGCTTCGACTACCACGGCCAGGTGCCCGGTGCCCGGGAGCGGGCCGTGCGCCATTGCCAGCGGGTGCAGGCCGCCATCGAGAGCCGCTACGCCGAGCTCTTCCAGCAGGGCCTGCTGCACGCCCTGCTCACCATCCGCGACCAGGATCGCCACATTCCCGCCGAAATCGTGGCCTCCACCATCGTGTTCGCCGCCACGGGAGGTCATTGAGATGCTGATCTGCAAGGTGCTCAAGCCCCTGGTCTCCACCAACCGCATTCCCGGTTTCGAGCACAAGCTGCTGCAGGTGGTGCTGGATGGCAGCACCAAGAAAGTGGCGGTGGACGCCGTGGGCTGCATCCCCGGTGACTGGGTGATCTGTGTGGGGAGTTCGGCGGCCCGAGAAGCCGCCGGCAGCAAGTCGTATCCCAGCGATCTCACGATCGTGGGGATCATCGACCACTGGGATCCCGACGCCCCCAAACCGGCGGCCCCACCGCCCAGCTCGGAACCGGGAGCAGGCACCTGATGGAAATCATGCAGGTGACCGGCTCCCTCGTCTGCAGCCAGCGGGTCAGTGGCATGGGCCATTGGAACCTGAGGGTGCTGCGCAACGTCAAAGGCAAGCTCTCGGTGGCCGTCGATCCCGTCGGCGCCTCCGTCGGCAACTGGGTGTTCACCTCCAGCGGCTCCGCCGCCCGTTTCGCCTGTGGTATCCCCGAAGCCCAGATCGATCTGACCATCTCCGGAATCATTGATTTCTGGGAACCCGATGGCTAGCTGACGCCCCGACGGCTGCTGCTTCCCGCGGCGGCCGCTGTGCCGATCTCACCCTGTTCCCGTCCCCCCGCGCCCCGCCATGGCCACACCGACCACCCGACCGACCGGCAAATCCGCCGCCTCAGAGGGCGCCGGTGACGCCAGCAGCGCCAGCGCCAGGCCAGCGCCGGCAGCGACGCCCACCAGCCAGGCGGCGACGCCACCCCCCACCTCCCAGAAGCCCGCCTCTCTGAAGTCCAGCTCCACCAAGCCCAGCCCGGCCGCCCCGGCTGCCGCGGCCACCACCACGGCCCGTTCCACAGCCAGCACCACCAGCCGGTCCAGGGCTCTGCCCCCCGCCTCCAGCACCAGCCAGCGCTCCAGCAGCAGCAGCAGCAGCCGCCGCTCCGGGGGCTCCAGTGGCACCCGGCCCCCCGCCTCTTCGTCCTCCTCCGCAACCTCCCCCATGGCTCCCACCGTTAACGGCATCGCCCTCGGCATGATCGAAACCCGCGGTCTGGTGCCTGCGATCGAGGCGGCTGACGCCATGACCAAGGCCGCTGAGGTCACCATGGTGGCCCGCGAATTCGTGGGCGGTGGCTACGTCACCGTGATGGTGCGGGGGGAAACCGGCGCCGTGAACGCCGCGGTGCGGGCCGGTGCCGACGCCTGCGAGCGGGTGGGTGACGGCCTCGTGGCTGCCCACATCATTGCCCGCCCCCACACCGAAGTGGAGCCCGCTCTGCAGAGCACTGAGACCGTTCGCCGCCTGTGATGCCGATGGACGCCGCCCATCCGCGCGTCCTGGGCTATCTGGGTCGCGCCCTGAGCCTCGAGCTCACCGCCGTGCAGCAATACATGACCCAGGCCTCCCTGCTGGAGATCTGGGGCAATGCCGAGGCCGCCAAACGCTTCCGCGAGGAAACCGTGGAAGAACTCCGCCATGCCGAAAAGCTGGTGCAGCGGATGCTCAGCCTCGGCGTGGCTCCGGCCGCTTCCCAGTTGCAGCCGGTGGCCCACGCCCCCGATCTGCCTGGGTTGCTGCGCCACAACAGCGCCATGGAGGCCGAACTCATCAATCATTACGCCGAAGCCGTGCGCTTCTGTGTTCAGATCGGAGACGGAGAGAATGAAGCCTGCTTCCGTGAACTGTGGCGCGACGAGCAATCCCATGGGGAGGAGCTGGCCATCTGGCTGCGTCAGCTGGGCGGGCAGCCAGGCCCGGGCCTCGAGCGCGCGACCTTCTGAGCCAGCAGCGGCTTGGCAGCCGCCGCCCTGAGCTCAGCTGGCTCCAGGCCGCCTGAAGGGCCAGCCAGTGACAGATCCCGTGCCCCTCCTGCCCCTGCCCCTCCAGCTGGCCTGGCTGATCCCGCTGTACGGGTTCAGCGGCATGCTGCTCTCGCTGCCCTGGGCCTGCGGCTGGCTACCGCGCCAGGGTCCGCGGCCGGCGGCCTACCTCAACCTGCTGGTCACCCTGCTGGCCGTGGTCCACGGCGCTCTGGCGGCCTGGCAAGTGAGCCTCCACGGCCCGGCCCACCTGGTCATCCCCTGGTTTTCCGCCGCCGACCTCAGCCTCAGCCTGGGCTTCGACCTCTCGCCCACCAACCTGGCCGCCCTGGCGCTGGTGACCCTGCTGAGCCTGCTGGCCCAGGTGTTTGCCCTTGGCTACCTCGACAAGGAGTGGTCGCTGGCGCGCTTCTACGCCCTGGTGGGCTTCTTCGAAGGCGCCCTCTGTGGGGTGGTGCTGAGCAGCAACCTGTTCATGAGCTATTTCCTGCTGGAGATGCTCACCCTCTCCACCTACCTGCTGGTGGGGTTCTGGTATGCCCAGCCGCTGGTGGTCACGGCGGCCCGCGATGCCTTCCTCACCAAGCGGGTGGGTGATGTGCTGCTGCTGATGGGCGTGGTGGCCCTCTCGGCCTGGGCCGGCTCGTTGGAGTTCACCGATCTCTACAGCTGGGCCGCAGCCGCCCACGCCGACGGCAGCCTCACCCCCCTGGCCGGCACCCTGCTGGGCCTGGGGCTGATCGCCGGACCGATGGGCAAGTGTGCCCAGTTCCCGATGCACCTGTGGCTCGATGAGGCCATGGAGGGCCCCAACCCGGCCTCGATCCTGCGCAACTCAGCCGTGGTCACCGCCGGAGCCCTGGTGCTGCTCAAGCTGATGCCGCTGCTGCTGCTCTCTCCGGTGGCCACGGACGTGCTGCTGGCGGTGGGCACGATCAGCGCCCTGGGCGGAGCGCTCGTGGCCCTGGCCCAGGTGGACCTGAAGCGGGCCTGCTCCTACGGCACCACCTCCTATGTGGGGCTGGTGTTCATTGCCATCGCCCTGCAGCAACCCGGTATCGCCGTGCTGCTGCTGTTCTCCCACGCCCTGGCCAAGGCGCTGCTGTTCATGGGTGTGGGCAGCGTGATCGCCGCCACCAACTGCCAGGACCTCACCGAGCTGGGCGGCATCGGCAGCCGCATGCCCGCCACCGCCACGGCCTTTGTGGTGGGGAGCGCCGGCCTGGTGGGGCTGCTGCCCCTGGGCTGCTTCTGGTGCTTCGGCCTGGGCGTGGAGGCTCTGCTGGCCGGTGCCCCCGCCTTCGCCGCGGTGCTGCTGATCACCAATGCCCTCACGGCCGTGAACCTCTGCCGGGTGTTCCGCAGTGTGTTTCTGGGTGCCGTGAGGCCCAAGACCCGCCGCACGCCGGAGGTGATCTGGCTGATGGCCCTGCCGATGGTGAGCCTCAGCGTGCTGGTGCTGCTCACCCCCCTGCTGCTGGCCCGGCTGGATCCGGTGCCTGGCCTGGCCTCCTTCGCCTGGCCCATCGGCCTGGCGGTGGCAGGCAGCGGGCTGCTGGGGGTGGGGATCGGCGTCTGGCTGCCCCTCGATGCAGTGCGCAGCCGCTCCAGCCCCCAGGCCCTGCGCGGTCTGCAGGACCTGCTGGCCTTCGACTTCTACAGCGAGGCGGCCTACCGCAGCACGCTGGTGGCCCTGGTGGCGGCCCTGGCCCGCCTCAGCGACGGGCTGGATCGACGCCTGGTGAACGGCGTGGTGAACGGCTTCGGTCGGCTCTCGCTGCAGAGTGCCGAGGGTCTGAAGCTGGGGGTGAGCGGGCAGCTGCAGTCGTACCTGCTCACCGCCGTGGTGGCGATCGTGACGCTGACCGCCTGCCTGGCCTGGCTCAGCCGAGGCGGCCCATGAGCGAGCTGCCCCTGCTCTCGTTGCTGTTGCTGCTGCCCCTGGCCGGCGGCCTGGGCCTGCTGGCCTGGCCGAGGCCGGCCCCGGCCGCCCGGCTGCGCCAGGCCTGCATCGCCCTGCTCAGCCTGCAGCTGGGCCTCAGCCTCGCCGTGCTGCTGGCCTTCGACCCCAGCCAGAGCGGCCTGCAGCTGCAGGAGGTGCACGCCTGGCTGCCGGGGCTGGGCCTCGACTACCGGCTCGGGGTGGATGGCCTGTCGCTGCCGCTGGTGCTGATGAACGCCGGCCTCAGCCTGGTGGCCGTGGTCTGCAGCCGCGACCTGAGCCGACGACCGCGCCTCTACTTCGCCCTGCTGCTGTTGATCAGCGGGGCCGTGAACGGGGCCTTCCTGGCCGACAACCTGCTGCTGTTCCTGCTCTTCTACGAGCTCGAACTGATCCCCCTGTGGCTGTTGATCTCCATCTGGGGGGGCGCCGGGCGGGCCTACGCGGCCACCAAGTTTCTGATCTTCACGGCCCTCTCAGGAATGCTGATCCTGGCGGCCTTTCTGGGCCTGGCCCTGCTCAGCGGAACGGTGAACTTCAGCCCCACCGCCGTGACGACCGAGCAGCTGGGACTGGGTAGCCAGATCGTGCTGTTGCTGGCGCTGCTGGTGGGCTTCGGCATCAAGATGCCGCTGGTGCCCTTCCACACCTGGCTGCCGGATGCCCACACCCAGGCCTCCACGCCGGTGTCGGTGCTGCTGGCCGGCGTGCTGCTGAAGCTGGGCACCTACGGCCTGCTGCGCTTCGGCATGGGGCTGTTCCCTGAGGCCTGGACCGTGCTGGCGCCGGGGTTGGCGGTGTGGGCGGCGATCTCGGTGGTGTTCGGATCACTGGCGGCGATCGCCCAGCAGGACATGAAGCGGATGGTGGCCTACAGCTCCGTGGGGCACATGGGTTACATCCTGCTGGCGGCGGCGGCGGCGTCGCCGGTGAGCCTGCTGGGCACCGAATTCCAGATGGTGAGCCATGGCCTGATTTCGGCCCTGCTGTTCCTGCTGGTGGGGATCGTGTACCGCAAGACGGGCAGCCGCGATCTCGCGGTGCTGAAGGGTCTGCTCAACCCCCAGCGGGGTCTGGCGCTCACCGGCTCACTGATGATCCTGGCCGTGATGGCCAGCGCGGGCATGCCCGGCATGGCGGGCTTCATCGCCGAATTCCTGGTGTTCCGGGGCAGCCTCGGCCCCTACCCGCTGGCCACCCTCTGCTGCATGGTGGGCTCAGGGCTCACAGCGGTGTACTTCCTGCTGCTGGTGAACCGGGCCTTCTTCGGCCGCCTGGCCATCACGGCCGCCGAGGATCCGCTGCAGTCGAGCCGGCTCGACATCCAGCTGCCCGCCGTGGCGGCGCGCGAGACGGTGCCGGCCATCGCCCTTGCCATCGGCGTGGTGCTGCTGGGCCTGGCGCCCGGCGGCCTCGGGCACCTGAGTGAAGCCACCACCACCGCCATGGCGCCGTTGGCGGCGCTGGCGGGGCAGCTGACCTCCGGGGGCAGCGGCTGATGCCTGTGATCCCGGCCGATCTCACCGTGCAGGGTGGCAGGCTCACAACGGCTGAGCTGGGCCAGCGGCTGCTCAGCGGCCAGACCCTGGTGGCCGACTCGGCGGAGCAGCGGCTGCAGGTGGTGGGGGTGCTGGAGAGCTATGGCGCCGTGCTGGATGCCTACAGCACCAACCTGATCTTTCAGGCCGAGCGCCAGTTTCTCAATCCCTTTCCCCTGCTCAAGTATCTGGATGGGGATCCGAGCCCGGCGCGGATCTGGCGCAACCTCCGGCACGACCGCATCAATTACGAGTATGCCGAGTACTGCATGAAGACCATGCTCTGGCACGGCACGGGCGGGCTGGATGGGTATCTCGACTCAACCGACTTCGCCGCCGGCTGCGCCGGCATCATCGCCGCCAAGCTCCGGCGTGATCCCCTGCTGGCCCTGCTCCATCCGCTGTTCCCGGGTTTCCTGCCGGAGCTGATCCGCGCCGCCGCCACCACCCATGCCCTCGGCCAGTTCTGGCGGGTGATGAGCGATCTGTTCCTGGCCCTGGCGGTGGAGGAACGCGAGGGCCGGATCGGCACGATGGCCGCTGTGGTGGAGTACATCCGGCAGGGGCTGGTGCAGGCATCTGCCGCTCCGATCACCTACGCCGTGGAGCTGGGCGGCCAGCGGCACTGGGTGTTGCCCCCCGAGGCAGGCCTCAGCTTTCTGATGGATGTGGCGGTGCCCTACGTGGAGGCGGTGTTCCTGCGCGGCACGCCGTTCTTCGGCACGGTGAGCTTCAACGCCCAGGCCCAGCAGATCGCTCCCGACCAGGCCCGTTTCGCCTACGGCGCCCTCTACGCCGATCCCCTGCCCACCATGGGGGCCGGCATCCCGCCCAGCCTGCTGATGCACGACATGGCGCGCCATCTGCCCGAGACCCTGCACCGCTGGTACGACCAGCACGGCCGCGGCGAGGGTGACATCCACGTGAACATCTGCCGCAGCTTCCAGAAGGCGATGTTCTGCGTCACCGAGGCCGCCATCCAGGGCACCATGCCCCACGGGCTGGCCTGCAGCGAGGCCAGCCAGCAGGCCGCCAACCAGGCCTATGCCAGCGCCTGGGCCGAGCGCCTCGCCGTGGCTCGCACAGACTGCCTGACGGAGAGTCACTGGGTGCGCCCCAACCCAGCGCTGGCCTAGGGTCTGACCATGGAGCAGACCTGGACTCCCCGGCCCAAGCCCGACCGCGCCGAGCGCCTGGAGCGGCGCATCGAGTTCGGCGACTACGGGGCCACCCGCGCCTTCCTCGAGCAGCTCAACGATCTCTCCGAGCAACTGGGGCGCTATCCGGACATCAGCTTCGGGCGAACCTATGTGAACCTCACCCTGCGGCCTGAGCCTGAGCAGCAGCTGATCGGGCCTGAAGACGAGGCCTTCGCCGCCGCCATCGATGCCCTCTGCCCCGCCCCGCCCCCAGCTGACGGCGGCCCGTGACGGATCTGGGCCTGGCGGTGGACCTGAGGGCGGCCTACGAGGGGGCCGGCGTGCAGGAGGTGCTCGATGAACTCGACCGCGAGCTGATCGGCCTGCGGCCGGTGAAGGCGCGCATCCGCGAAATCGCCGCCCTGCTGGTGGTGAACCGGGCTCGCCAGCAGGTGGGCCTGGAAACGGCGCCGCCCTCGCTGCACATGTCCTTCACCGGTCGGCCGGGCACCGGCAAGACCACCGTGGCCGAGCGGATGAGCAAGATCCTGCACGGGCTGGGCTATGTGCGCAAGGGCCATGTGATCACCGCCACCCGCGATGATCTGGTGGGGCAGTACATCGGCCACACCGCTCCCAAGACCAGGGAGATGCTCAAGAAAGCCATGGGGGGCGTGCTGTTCATCGATGAGGCGTACTACCTCTACCGCCCCGAAAACGAACGCGATTACGGCGCTGAGGCGATCGAGATCCTGCTGCAGGTGATGGAGAACCAGCGCGATGATCTGGTGGTGATCTTTGCGGGTTACAAGGATCGGATGGACATCTTCTACCAATCCAACCCCGGCCTTTCATCGCGGGTGGCCAATCACATCGACTTCCCCGACTACAGCGCCGAGGAGCTGCTGGCGATCGCCCAGCTGATTCTCGCGGCCGAGAACTACCGCTTCAGCGATGAGGCCCGTGCCGCCTTCGCCGACTACATCCAGCGGCGCATGAAGTTGCCCTTCTTCGCCAATGCCCGCTCGATCCGCAACGCCATCGATCGCGCCCGCATGCGCCAGGCCAACCGGCTGTTCAGCCGCATGGGCAGCGCCCTCACCAAGCTGGATCTGATGACCCTGGAGGCCGAGGACATCACCGCCTCCAGGGTGTTCCAGGGGGAAGTGGAAGGTCTGGATCCCGCCCGTCCCCTCACCTGAGGGAGAAGACGGAGTGGGGGGCAGGCTCAGTTCGGGAAGAGTTCGATACGCGGAGCTGCCGGCCGGCGCCCTTCATCCCCCTCCAGACGGGTGCCGCAGGTGATCTCCCCATCACTGCCGGTGGTGCAGTTTTCCGGCACCACCTTTGACCCCGCCGCTGGCGGAGCGCCCTGCCGCTGCCAGATCTGGGTCTGGGCCAGGGCGGGGCCGGCGACCAGGCTGCCACCGAGAGCAGCGGCCAGGGCGGCCGCCAGGCTGGCGGCTGCTGGGAGGCGGAGCTGGGGAGTGGTGCGGGTGGACGAGCGACGTTGCTTCATGCCGGACATGGGGCAACAGCAAGGAATCTCTCGACCTTACCCGGCCCCATGAGGATCTCCGGGCGGAAGGCACAGAGAGCGGCCAGCCTCGCGGTGTCCGCAGACAACAGCCCACCTCCAGATCGCGATCTACGCTCGATGGCGAACCCCTTCAGCCCTGCAGTGCAGGATTCCTTCGCAGTGATCCAGTCGTCCAGCAAGCAGCGTCTGCAGTCTCTGGTCGGCAGCTCAGCCGCCGCCCTCACCCTCGCGCTGGCCTCCGCCACCACGGTGCAGGCCGAAACCTGCAGCTTCCTGCAACCCATCGGTGGCGACGGCCAGACCCCCGTGGTGTCCAAGACCGTGAGCCGCGCCAAGCTGCTGGGCCGCACAAACTGGAACACTGATTTCATCGTGGATCGTCCCTACCAGAAGTACAAGTTCTTCTTCACGGCCAACTCCTCGGATGCCAACGCCGAATATCCGGTGGAGGGCTACATGAAGTTCACGGACGGCACCAGCCTGCAGGTGATCAACGCCAGCATGACTCCCCCTGTCGGCACCGGTAAGGAGTTCGGACCGTTTGACGCGGTGCCCGGCAAGCAGGCCAGCCAGATGAATTTCAAGGTGGGTGCCAGCAACGACCCCGGGGCCCTCGGCTTCAGCTACCGCATCTCGGTGCAGGGCTGCAACTGAGGCCCCGGGGTCCTCAACGGCGCTTGCGCGAGTCGATCTGCAGCAGGTCGCGCACCTGCTGCACCTGCCGGGCCAGGGAGGGATCGGCATGGAGCTTCTTTTCGATCTGCTCCACCGCATACATCACGGTGGAGTGATCCTTGCCGCCGAACACCTCACCGATGCGCGGCAGCGAGAGGTTGGTGCTGTGGCGCATCAGATACATGCCCACCTGGCGGGCCTGGCTCACGGCCCGCTTGCGGCTGGGGCTGCGCATTTCATCGCCCCCCACGCCGAACACCTCCGACACCTTCTCAAGCACCTGCTCGGGCTTCACCTCCACGTCCGGGCCGGCCGGATCGAGCATCGGCGCCACCGACTCCACCGTCATCGGCAGACCGGTGATCGAGGCGAAGGCCACGGCCCGGGTGAGGGCCCCCTCCAGCTCGCGGATGTTGGAGGTGAAGCGCCCGGCGATGAACTGGATCAGATCGCGGGGCAGGGCCATCTGCTCCTGTTCGGCCTTCTTGTGCAGGATCGCCATGCGCGTTTCCAGGTCCGGGGCCTGGATGTCGGCGATCAATCCCATCGAGAAGCGCGAGATCAGCCGCTCCTGCAGGCGCGGGATCTGGCTGGGGGGCCGATCGGAGGCGATCACCACCTGGCGGCCGGCCTCGTGCAGGGCGTTGAAGGTGTGGAAGAACTCCTCCTGGGTGTACTCCTTGCCCTCGATGAACTGGATGTCATCCACCAGGATCAGATCGGCAGCGCGGTAGCGGTCGCGGAAGGCCTGCATGCCGTCCTTGCGGATCGCCTGGATCAGGTCGTTGGTGAAGGTTTCGGTGGACACGTAGAACACCCTGGCCTCCGGATTGATCTCCAGGCGGTAGTGGCCGATGGCCTGCATCAGATGGGTCTTGCCCAGCCCCACCCCGCCGCAGATGAACAGGGGGTTGAACTCCCGGCCGGGGGCCTCCGCCACCGCCAGGGCCGCGGCATGGGCCATGCGGCTGTTGGGGCCCACCACGAAGCGGTTGAACACGTAGCGGGGGTTGAGCCCACTGCCTGGCGATCCGGCAGGGCCGGGTCTGCCATTGGCGGTGGTGCCACGGGCGGTGATGCCACGGGCTGTCTGAACCGGAGCCGCTGCAGGGGTCGCCCCGTTGGAGCCGGGCTGATCGGCAAGGTGCTCGTCGGGGGCGGCGGTGCCGATCTGAATGCGCAGCGGCCGACCGGCGAGTTCGCTGGCCACAGCCTCGATGGTGTCGAGATAGTTTTTACGCAGCCAGCCGCAGGCGAAACTGTTGGGCGCCTCGAGCAGCAGGACGTCAGCCTCCATCCCCAGGCAACGGGCCGGACGGATCCAGGTTTCGAAGGTGGGTTTACTGAACCGGGCCTGGAGGGCCTGCTGAACCTGGTGCCACAGCTCGTCTCTCTGCTGCACCAAGGGCCCCCACACGGGTGCTGAATATAGGCAGATCACCCGCCCCCGCTCCGTCTTAAATGTGCCCCAGGCCCACCGGGGCACAACCCCCGTCCCTTCTGCCGTCCCCCTGAGTCGACCATGCCCTGCTTCCGCCCCTGGCCCAGTGCCGGACTGATCGGCACGTTGCTGCTCACCGGCTGCACCAGTGGCCTGCCACGACTGCCGAACCTGCCCCAGCTGCCGCAGCTGCCCGGCCAGCCGGACGAGGGCAATGTGCGCATCAGCGACGCCGCCCCCGTGCCGCCGCTGCAGCCCGGCAACAACGTGATCGTGGACGCCGTAGCGAAGGTGGGACCTTCGGTGGTGCGGATCGACACCACCAAACGGGTGATCAACCCACTTGGCGGTCTGTTCGGCCGCGGACCCACCATCCAGGAGCAGCAGGGCCAGGGCTCCGGCTTCATCACCCGCTCCGACGGCGTGCTGCTCACCAATGCCCACGTGGTGGATGGGGCCAGCGAGGTGACCGTGACCCTGCCCGATGGCCGCAGCCTCACCGGCAAGGTGCTCGGCAGCGATCCACTCACCGATGTGGCGGTGGTGAAGGTGGTGGCCACAGACCTGCCCGTGGCTCCCCTGGGCGACTCCGCCAAGCTGCGGCCGGGCGAATGGGCGATCGCCATCGGCAACCCTCTGGGGCTCGACAACACCGTGACGGCCGGCATCATCAGTGCCATTCAGCGCACCAACGCCGTCGGCGAAGGCCAGCGGGTGCCCTACATCCAGACCGACGCCGCCGTGAACCCCGGCAACAGCGGCGGGCCGCTGATCAACGACCGGGGCCAGGTGATCGGCATCAACACCGCCATCCGCCAGGCCCCGGGCGCGGGCCTCAGCTTCGCGGTGCCGATCAATGTGGCCCGCCAGATCGCCGCCCAGATCCTTGAGCGCGGCTTCGCCAGCCACCCCTACATCGGCGTGCGGCTGCAGGCCCTCACCCCCCAGCTGGCCCGCGAAATCAATGCCACCACCGACCAGTGCCGGCTGCCGGAGGCCAATGGCGTGGTGGTGGTGGATGTGATGCAGAACAGCCCGGCCGCCAAGGGGGGCCTCAAGCCCTGCGACCTGATCGAGTCGGTGGGCGGGCGCCGGGTGCGCAACCCCTCGGAGGTGCAGCTGGCCGTGGATCAGGGCAAGGTGGGCGATGACCTGGCGGTGGTGGTGCGCCGCGGCAGCGCCACCACCAACCTCACCCTGCGACCCGCCGAACTGCCCCGGCAGAACTGAGCCACAGGCGTGAAACAGGCCAGCCAGGGGAGCGCGTCAGGGGCACTGCAGCTGGTGGTGATGGCCCGCTGGCCGGCGCCGGGGCGCTGCAAGAGCAGGCTGGCCAGGGGGCTGGGGATCGGGCGCGCGGCCGCCATCCAGGGCCGCCTCACCGCCCACACCTTCGCGGTGGCCCGCCGCACCCGCAGCCGGGTGGGCTGCCGACTGGTGCTGGCGGCCCAGGGCCTGGGGCCGCGCCAGCGGCAGCGCTGGGCCGGCTGCCTGGGCTGTGATGGCTCAACCGACCAGGGGGCGGGCAGCCTCGGGGTGCGCCTGCAGCGCCAGGTGTTGCGGGCCGTGGCGGAGGGGGCCGAGCGGGTGGTGTTGATCGGCAGTGACCTGCCCAGCCTGGAGGCGGCCGATCTGGAGGCGGCCTTCGAGCTCCTGGGCCAGGCGAAACCTGAAGCCCCCTCCCTGGTGCTGGGGCCAGCCGCTGATGGCGGCTATTGGCTGATCGGCCTGACCCACGCCAGGGCCGAGCTGCTGAGCGGCATCCCCTGGGGCAGTGGCGAGGTGCTGGGGCACACCCTGGCGGCGGCGGCGGCCCTGGGCATCGAGCCGCGCCTGCTGCCCCTGCGCCACGACCTCGACCGCGCCATCGATCTGCGGCCCTGGCGCTGAGCCGTGGCAGCCTCCTCACCCTGGCTGAGCGTGGTGCTGGCCACCCGCAACGAAGGCCATGCCCTGGCGGGCCTGCTGGCCCAGCTGGGCAGCGCCCCCGGCCTGGTGCGCGAGGTGCTGGTGGTGGATGGCGGCAGCCAGGACGGCACCCCGGAGCTGGCGCGGCTGGCGGGAGCGCGGCTGCTGCGCAGTGCGCCCGGGCGCGGCCGCCAGCTGGCCCTCGGGGCCCAGGAGGCCCATGGGCCATGGCTGCTGCTGCTCCATGCCGACGTGCGCCTGCCGCCGGACTGGGCCACTCGCCTCACCCAGGCCCGGCGGAGGCCGGCGGAGGCCTGGTATTTCGATCTGGGGATCGACGGCCGCGGCCTGGCCCTGCGGCTGGTGGAGCTGGGGGTGAGGCTGCGCAGCCGCTGGCGGCAGCTGCCCTACGGCGACCAGGGGCTGCTGCTTCCCCTGCAGCACTACTGGGCCAGCGGTGGCCTCAGGCCCCTGCCCCTGATGGAGGACCTCGACCTGGTGCAGCGCCTGCGGCGTCGCGGGCGCCTGCGCAGCCTCGGTGGCGCCGTGCGGGTGGACGGCCGCCGCTGGCGGGCCCGGGGCGTCTGGCGCACCACGATCGACAACGCCCGGCTGCGGTGGGCCTGGCGTCGGGGCGCCAATGCCGAGGCCCTCGCCCGCTGCTACTACGGCCCTGGGGCGGGTCGCCCTAAGGCGCGTACCAGAAGGCGCAGCGACGCTCCAGGGGCTCCAGATCCCAGCCCTGGGCCCGGTAGAAGGCCACCACCTGGGGATCGGCAAACAGGGTGACGCGATCCACCTGCATGCTGCGCAGCTGATCGAGCACGTAGACCATCAAGGCCTTGCCCAGCCCCAGGCCCTGGTAGTGGGGATGCACGGCCACGTCCCAGACGGTGGCTTCCACCACGCCATCGCCGGTGCAGCGGGCAAAGCCCACCAGCTTGGGCAGGCGGGAATCGTGCCGCCAGAGCCCCACCCGCAGCAGGCTGTGCTGGAGCGCCTTGCGCACCCGGCGCAGCGGCCGTCGGCTCCAGCCCACGGCATCACACAGCTGCTCCAGCTCGATCAGGTCGATCTCCCGTTCGGCGCTCAGCACCAGCGACACCTGGCTCTTGGGCGTGGGGCAGAGCCGGTGCTGCTCCCCGTAGAGCGTGGTGAGCTGGAGGGCCGGATCCACGGAACAGCGCTGGCGGGATGCCACGATCCTGACTGATGGCAGCCGCATCCGCTCCAGCACAGATCGCCCCGGAGCGACTCCCGGCCAGGCAACGGCCCCTGATCGTGGCCCTCCACGGCTGGCTGCTGGCGGGCCGGCTCTGGGATCGGCTGGCGGCGGAGCTGGGGCCTGACTGGGAGATCTGGGCGCCGGATCTGCCCGGTTTCGGCGGCCGGGAGCGGCCCCGGGGCCTGCAGGCCAGCCTGGCCAGCTACGGCGCCTGGGTGGCCGAGCAGGCACGGCGGCAGGCCCAAGACGGCCGGCCGGTGGTGTTGATGGGTCACTCGCTCGGTGGCAGCCTGGTGCTCCATGCCGCCGGGGGCCTCGGCAGCCGGCTGGCAGGGGTGGTGCAGATCGCGGTGGGCGGCGGGGTGTACCAACCGAGGCCCTTTGCCCAGGTGCGGCGGGGCGGGGCGTTGTTCCTGCAGTTGAGACCCCGCTGGCTTGTTCACGTGCCCGGCAGCGGCCCCCTGCGCAGCCCCCTGCTGGCGGATCGGCGGGCGGCCCAGGGGCTGCTGGCCTGCAGTATGCGGCGCAGCGCCGTGCAGCAACTGCCTGGGCTCACCGCCGCCCTCAGCGTGCCCAGCCTCTGGATCGCCGGCAGCAACGACCGGGTGATGGAACCCCGCTACGTGCGCCACCTGGCGGGCTACGCCAGCCAGCACGATCTGAGGGTGCTGGCGGGGGCGGGCCATCTGCCGATGCTCGGGCGGCCCCGGGAGCTGGCCGACACCATCCGCCCCTGGCTGGATCAGATCGCCCCGCCGCGACCCTCTCCAGTTGAGCCGTAGTCGGTCAAAGCAGGAGTCGGTCAGGTCAATAGATGGTGGGCACGAAGAACTGTTCGTTCATGGGGGGGCGCTGGTAATCGCTGCCACTCTTGCGGGGGGGCAATTCGATCGCGTCGGGGGTCATGTCTTCATAGGGAATCTTGCTGAGCAGGTGGCTGATGCAGTTGAGCCGGGCGCGGCGCTTGTCATTGGCCTCCACCGTGAACCAGGGCGCCTCAGGGATGTTGGTGTGGGCAAACATCTCATCCTTGGCCTTGGAGAATTCCACCCAGCGATCGCGCGACTCCAGGTCCATGGGGCTGAGTTTCCAGCGGCGGGCGGGGTCTTCGAGCCGTGAGCGGAAGCGGGACTCCTGCTCGTCGTCGCTGACGGAGAACCAGTATTTGATCAGCACGATGCCGCTGCGCACCAGCATGCGCTCGAACTCCGGGCAGGAGAGCATGAACTCCTCCACCTGCTCTGGTATGCAGAAGCCCATCACCTTCTCCACCCCGGCGCGGTTGTACCAGCTGCGGTCGAAAAGCACGATCTCGCCGGCGGAAGGGAAGTGCTCTACATAGCGCTGGAAATACCACTGGGTTTTCTGCTGATCAGAGGGGGTTCCCAGGGCCACCACATTGCAGCCGCGTGGGTTCAGGGGCTCGGTGATGCGCTTGATCGTGCCGCCCTTGCCAGCCGCATCCCTGCCCTCGAACAGCAGCACAACCCGATAGCCCACGTGCTTGATCCAGTACTGCATCTTCACCAGCTCCACCTGCAACCGGGTCAGCTCTTTCTCGTAGAACTTACGATCGAGCTTGGGGAGGTGGCCTTCCGAATGCTTGGCAAAGTCATCAAAGATCGGAGAAGGTTTGTACTTGTCAGCAGAGAGTCCTTTTTTGTCGTTCTTGCCCTTGCCGCCCTTGGCTTTGGCAGGGCTCTTGGTCTTGGCCTTTTTCTCGGCTTTCTTCTCCTTCTTGTCTTTTTTGCTCTTTTTCTCACTCCCGTCCATCATCGGTGCAGCGCTCTTGAGCAGGTCAGCGTCATTCATGAACAGGGAGAGTCACCAGAAGTGAAAACGTCCTAGGCCCTCGGTTGAACCCCGTGTGGCAGCCACCACTACCGATGGCCAGGTTTTGCCGCAGCCGCTAGAGCGCCGCCAGCCCCTTGTCCTGCAGCTCGGCGAGGCGGGCGTAGAGGCCACCGGAATCGCGCAGCTGGCGATGGGTGCCCTCTTCAATGACGCGGCCCCGCTGCAGCACCAGGATGCGGTCGGCGGCCTCCACGGTGGCCAGCCGGTGGGCGATCACGATCGCCGTGCGCTGCTGGAGCAGGCGGTCGAGGTCACGCTGCAGGGTGGCCTCAGTGGCCGGATCCAGGAAGGCGGTGGCCTCGTCCATCACCAGCACGGAGGGATCGCGGATCGCCACCCGAGCCACCGCCAGCAGCTGCCGCTCGCCGGAGGAGAGATTGCCGCCGCGCTCGCGCAGCTCGGTGGCGAGCCCCTCAGGCAGACGGCGCAGCAGCTCCGCCAGGCCCAGCTCCCGACAGAGCCGCTGCAGGTCATCGCTGGAGATGGGCGCATCGAGGCGCAGGTTGTCGGCCACATTGCCGCTGAACAGGAAGGTGTCCTGCAGCACCACCCCGAGGCGCTGGCGCAGGGTGGGGATCGGCAGCTCGCGGATGTCCACCCCATCGAGCAGGATCCGGCCGCTCTGGGGCTCGTAGAGGCGGCAGAGCAGGCGGATCACCGTGGTCTTGCCTGATCCGGTGGGCCCCACCAGGGCGACATGCTCGCCGGGAGCGATGCGGAAGGAGAGATCCGTGAGGATCGGATCGTCCTCGCGGTAGGCGAACGACACGTGCTCAAACACCACCTCTCCTGCGCTGCTGCGCTGGCCGCCGGAGCGATGGGCCGCCGCCGAGCGCTGGGCGGCGGGAAGCTCCTGGATCTCGATCGGCTGCTCCAGCAGTTCGCCGATGCGCTCCACCGCCGTGAGACCTCCCTGGATCTGGGTAAAGCGCTCCGCCAGCTGGCGCAGGGGATCGAACAGCCGCTGGGAGTAGAGGATGAAGGTGGTGAGGGTGCCCAGCCCGAGCACGCCGCCGGACACCATGCTGCCGCCTGCGGCCAGCACCACGGCCACGGCCACCAGGGCCACCCACTCAATGAAGGCGGAGATGGAGCTGTCGAACAGGATCGTGCCCGTCACGGCCTGGCGGTAGGCGTCGGTGGTGCGGGCGAAGCGGGCGCTGTTGACGTCCTCGCGGCGGAACATCTGCACCACCTCCAGCCCCTGCAGGTTCTCCTGCAGGTCGGCATTGAGGGCGCTGAGTTCCTCGCGCACCCGGTAGTTGGCCCGGCGGTAGCGCTTCTGCAGCCACAGCATCCCCAGCACCACGGGAACCTGGGAGGAGAGCAGCAGCAGCGCCAGACGCCACTCGATGCTGAGCATGGTGACGGCGATCACCAACAGGGTGACCAGATCGGCCAGCACCCCCACGGCACCGCTGCCGAAGACCTCGGCCAGGGCATCGACGTCACTGGTGAGCCGGGTGAGCAGCTTGCCCACGGGCGTGCGGTCGTGAAAGCGCAGCGACAGCGCCATGGCATGGGCGAAGAGGTCGTCGCGGATGCGGGCGGTGAGCCGCTGGCCCACGGCCTGAACGCTGTAGCTCTGCAGGCCCTGCAGGCCCAGCCGCAACAGCACCGCCGCCAGCAGCACGATCACCAGCAGCCGCAGGGCCTGGTCCACCGGCATGCCGCTGAGGAAGGCGAGGGTGGGCTCACCCCGCAGCACGGCGATCGCCTGACCCACCAGCAGCGGCTGGATGGCCGCGGCCGTGGCCACCGGGATCAGCAGGGTGAGGGTGAGCAGCAGGCGGCGCTTGTCGCGGCCCAGGTAGGGCAGCAGCCGCAGCAGCCGTTCGCGGTCGAGGGCCGCCATCAGGCCACGCCCGCCGGGGCGGGAGCCGTGGCAACGGCCGCAACCCGGTCGACGATCGTCTGCAGGGCGCCGCCATCGAGGCGCAGGGCCAGGGGATGGCCCACCAGGCGGGCCGTGGACTGGAACAGATCCTCAATGGCGATCAGGCCGTTGTCCTTGAGGGTGCGGCCGGTGGCCACCAGATCCACGATCGCCTCACTCATGCCGGTGATCGGGCCCAGTTCCACCGATCCGGCCAGGTGGATCAGCTCCACCGGCAGATCGAGGGCTTCGAAATAGGCCTCGGCGCAGCGGGTGAACTTGCTGGCCACGCGGCAATGGGCCGGCAGATCCACGGCCCGGCGGTAGGGGCTGCTGGCCTTGACGGCCACACTCATGCGGCAGCCACCGAAGCCCAGGTCCACCAGCTGGGCCACCGGCAGCTGGTGCTCCTGCAGCACGTCGTAACCCACCACCCCCAGCTGCGCCTGGCCATAGGCCACATACACGGGCACATCGGCGTTGCGCACCAGCAGGGCGCGGGCCGTGCCGCAGGCACTGGGCACCATCAGCAGGCGGTTGCCCGGCTCGAGCACGGCGGAAAAATCAAGGCCGGCGGCGGCGAAGCGACGCACCGAATCCTTCAGCAGGGCACCCTTGGCCAGGGCAACGGTGATCATGGAGACACGTCTCTGTTCGGACTGTAACGATGGGCCCGAATCCCCGAGAGAGCCCCGCAGGAGCCCGGCCAATGAAAGCGGAGTCGCTACAGGTGGAGCCGCCCGGAGAGGAGACGCTGGCGGTGGAGCTGATCCCCGTGCTCCACGACAACTACGTGATGCTGCTGAGCAAGGGCCGGCAGGCTGCGGTGGTGGACCCCGCGGTCGAGGCCCCGATCCAGCAGCGCCTGGAGCAGCGGGGCCTGGAGCTGGTCTGCATCCTGCAGACCCACCACCACAGCGACCACATCGGCGGCAGCCCGGGGCTGCTGCGTCGCTGGCCCGACTGCGCCGTGGTGGCCGCCCGCGACGACCTGGAGCGCATCCCCTTCCAGACCCAGGGCGTGGCCGATGGCGATCAGCTCACGCTGCTGGGAGAGCCGGTGGAGGTGCTGGCCGTGCCGGGCCACACGCGGGCCCACCTCGCCTACTGGTTCCCCCGGGCCGGGCACCTGTTCTGCGGCGACACCCTGTTCGCCGGCGGCTGCGGCCGGCTGTTCGAGGGCAGTGCCGCCCAGATGCAGGCCTCGCTGCAGCGGCTGGCGGCCCTGCCCGGCTCCACCTGGGTGTGGTGCGCCCACGAGTACACGGAGGCCAACCTGCGCTGGGCCGTCGCCAGCGTGGCCAGCGACGACCCGGCGGCGGCACCGATCCGGCAGCGGCTGGAAGCGGTGCTGGCCCAGCGGGCCCTGGGCCAGGCCACGGTGCCCAGCCAGATCGCCCTGGAGCTGGCCACGAACCTCTTCCTGCGGGCCCCTGATGCCGCCAGCCTGGCCCGGCTCAGGGAGCAGAAAGACCACTGGCGCGGCTGACTCAGCACACCTCCAGGGGCAGACCCTGGGGAAACAGCGTGGCGCCGTGGCCCCGGCGTAACTGCAGCCGGCAGCGCTGGCCGTGGCCGTACTCCTCGCCCAGAGGCAGCCGCAGCCGCAGATTGAGGTCGTCCTGGCGCAGCTGGTAGAGCCACTCCCGGCCCAGAAACTCCCGCCCCAGCACCCGGGCCTCTCCGGCGCGATCGGGCACCAGAGCGATGGACTCGGGGCTCACCATCACCTCCGCGGCCTGTTCTGCATCCAACCGCTGAGATGTCGGCTCCAGGGGCCTGAGCTGACCCAGGGGGGTGGTGAACAGGCCGCAGCTGGCGCGCACTGGCAACAGATTGCCCTGCAGCACGAAACGGCCCACAAAGGAGGTGGCGGGCCGTTGCACCAGCTCCCTGGGGGTGGCGCACTGGTGCAGAACACCATCACAGAGCACGGCCACCCGGTCGCAGATCGCCAGGGCCTCCTCGGGGTCGTGGGTCACGATCAGCCCGCAGGCTCCGCACTGGCTGAGCACCTGGGGCAGTTCGGCCCGCAGGCGCAGGCGCACCTCCACGTCGAGGTTGGAGAAGGGCTCATCCAGCAGCACCACCGAGGGCCGCGGCGCCAGGGCCCGGGCCAGGGCCAGGCGCTGGCGCTGGCCGCCGGAGAGCTCGTGGGGATAGCGGCGCTCCAGGCCGTTCAGCCCCAGCAGCTCCAGCAGCCAGGCGGCGCGGGCGGTGTCTTCGCCGCGGCGCAGCCCGAAGCAGAGGTTGCGCCAGGCGGTGAGGTGCGGGAACAGGGCGTAGTCCTGGAACACCATCCCCACGCCGCGCCGCTCCGGCACCAGCCAGCGCTCCTCGCCAGCCACCTGGCGGCCGGCGATCATCACGGCACCGCGCTCGGGCCGCTCGAAACCGGCAATCAGCCGCAGCAGGGTGGTCTTGCCGCAACCGGAGGGCCCCAGCAGCCCCACCAGCTCGCCCGGGCGCAGCTGCAGATCGATGCCGCGCAGGGTGTAGCCCTCGGTGGCCTCGTAGCGGTGCCACAGCCCGCTGAGCTCCACATGGGACTGGTGCAGCGGGTCGGCAGGGGAGGGGGCGGTGAGGGTGGCGCTGATGGGTCCTTGGCCCCTGGGGCCAGCGGGCATGCAGGACCATGATGCGTCATCCGCCTGTCAGCCAGTCGCCCAGCGATGACCACTCCCCAGCCCTCCTGTTCCGCCGCGATCGCCGTGAACACCGCCGCCGCCCCGGCTCCGGTGGGCCCCTACAACCAGGCCGTGCAGGCCGGAGGCCTGTTGTTCTGCTCCGGCCAGATCGCCCTCGATCCCCTCAGCGGCGCCCTGGTGGGCGACGGGGATGTGGAGGCGGAAACGCGCCAGGTGCTGAGCAATCTGGAAGCGGTGCTGGCGGCGGCGGGAGCCACGCCGGCCCAGGTGGTGCGCACCACGGTGTACCTGGCGGATCTGGCCGATTTCGCCGCCGTGAATGCGCTCTACGCCGCCACCTTCAGCGGCGAGGTGGCGCCGGCCCGCGCCTGCGTGGAGGTGGCCGCCCTGCCCAAGGGGGCCCGGGTGGAGATCGACTGCATCGCCCTGCTGAGCTGAGGCCTGGCGGTCCAGGGGAAAGCAGACGGCCGGAAGGATCCGGTCACACCTGCAGGCCCAGCCGTTCATGACCCAGACACACGGGATCGGTTGAGTGAGGTCATCCCCCCAAGGGGACCCTTCCTCACCCGTTCATCACCATGACCTACCTCACTCGTCCCGGTCGCCTGTTCCTTCTGCTGGGCGCCGCCGGACTGCTGAGCCTCAGCGCAGCCCCCGCAGCCCTGGCGGGCCCACGCGGCTGGCAGCGCCAAACCACCTATGTGCTGGTGCCAGCCCGCCAACTGCCTGCCCGACGGGTGCGCACGGTGGAGCGCAGCCCCAGGCGCTACAGCAATTATCCGGTGCAGACCGTGCCCTACCGCCGCGAATCCCGGGTTGACCAGCTGCGGGCCGAGCTCGAGCGCGACACCCGCCGCTGCAACACCGGTCGGCTGGTGGGGGGCCTGCTGGGCGGCGGCGCCGGCTACGTGGCCTCCCAGGATGAGGGGCGAGCCTGGGCGGTGCCGCTCGGAGCCCTGCTGGGATCCCAGGTGGGCTGCAATGTGGGCGGCGGACGCAGCCCCCTGCCCTGGTGAGCCGCCGGGCCAGGCGATGGGCAGGCCCTCACCCTGATGGCGGCAACACCCAGGCGGCCGCCCGTCGCAGACGCTCGCGCTCCCGCTCCAGCCTCAGGGCCAACTCGCCATGCTCCAGGGCCAGTTCTGCCTGGCGCATGGCCGCCTGGCGCAGCGCCGGCAGGGGCAGCAGGCTCAGCTGATGCAGGCCCTTCTGCAGGCGCAGCCCCACCTCCAACGACGCCGCGCCATCGCGGGCCGTGGCGGCAAAGCCATCCTCCAGCAGATCCTCGAGAGCCAGCTCAGGCAGCCAGAGGCGGCCGAAGCGCGTTGCCGAGGCCGGCGCACGACTCTCCTCCAGACTGGTCTGGGCCCAGTCGGTGAGCAGCCGCACCACGCTGCCGATCACATGGATCGCCGTGCCGGGGTCGTTCACGGCCGGCGAGAGAGCGCGGCTGGCGATCTCCGAGAGCACCACCAGCCCAAAGCGGGGGTCATCGTCAAAGGTGCGCCGATCGCCGATCAGGAAGGTCTGGGCGATCCGCTCCAGTTGCTCGGCTGGCAGGGAGTCCTGGGCTTCCACCTGGGCCAGGGCCCGGGCGGGGGTGATGAAGGCTCCAGGCAGGCACAGCACCTGAATCTCCGCCTCGGCGGCCTGGGCCAGCAGCTGCAGGGCACCGAGATCAATGCGTTGCAGGTAGCCCACGCCGGAGGCCAGCACCGGCTGGGCCGCTTCGGCTCCTGGGGCCACGGCCGGCGAGGGGCCCAGCAGCCGGCCCCCCAGGGTGGGCTGGCGGGCGCGCTCCTGCAGGGCCAGGTCGGCGACCGCCTCCACCCGACCGATGGTGTTGGTGACCCGGCCCAACCGGGCGATCCGGTCGACCCAGGTGACGAAGCTGAGCAGCACCACCGCCAACACCACCAGGGTGAGCAGGAACAGCGCGAAACGGCCCGTGCGGCCGTAGAGGCCGTTCATCTGGGCGATCAGGGCCACGATGCCGAAGATGAAGGCACCGATGAACGTGGAGAGGGCGTACTGCGACACGTCATCGGCCACCACCACGGCCAGGGCCCGCGGCGTGGCAGTACTGCCGGCGGAGGCGTAGGCCGACAGCATCGAACCCGCGGCAAACACCGCAATCACGAGCATGCTCGAGGAGATGATCCGCAGCAACGTTTCCAGGGTGTCGGCGCTGATGTCGGGCAACAGCAGCCCCGGCGCCAGGCGATCGGCGAGGTAGGCCAGCCACACGCCCAGCAGCGACACCAGGCACAGGAGCAGGGGCTTGGCCCAGAGCTTCTCACCGAGCCGGTTGAGCGCAAAGGCCAGCCGGCCGCGCAGGCTCAGGGTGATCGGGTGCTGAGGATTGGTCACGGGGGAAGGGCCGAGGCGGGGCGGCTGGCAGCCATGCTCGCCTGCACCGGATCGGCCCGCCATCGCGCTGGTGCTGCGAAGCTGGCCTGTCGAGCTGACCCCCGCAACGACACCTGTGCTGGCTGCTGCTTTGATCCTGGCAACGATGCTGGCCGTGGCCGCATTGCTGAATCCATCCCGCCAGGACTTCGCCTGGTTTCTGAAGCAGCGGCGCCCGGCCTGGCTCAGCTTTGAGCGGCTGATTCCCCTGATCTGGATCACGATCTATGTCTGTTTCTATGGCTCGGCGCTGCTGAGCTGGAGGGCGAGCGGCAGCTTTGCGCTGATGGGCGGTTATCTGGGGCTGCTGGTGCTGGTGCAGAGCTACACGCTGGTGATCGGCCGCACCCGCAGCCTGCGCAACGGCACCCTGGTGGGCCTGGCGGGCTGGGTCTGGGGCGTGGCACTCTGCATCGCTGTGGCACCTCTCGGCACGGCTGCCTGGTTGCTGCTCGTGCCCTATCTGCTGTGGAGCCCGGTGGGCAGCCTGGTCACCTGGCAGATGCAGCGCCTGAACCGCTGAGGCCATGGCGCCAGACCATCGCTGCGCCCACAACAAAGCCCGACGTGTGCAACGCCGGGCTTTGTCTGTTTGGCTTGGGCTGAAGATGAATCACTTCAAGCCCCTAAGGCGCGATCAATGAGATCGTCAGAAACGTTTGATTCTGTTGAATTGTATTCAGTTGTAGGGCGGAGCTGCCTGACAAGGGCACCTGGGGCCATGGCTCAACAAGGACGTTCCGGTGACTCTGGGGCACCTGATGGCCAGGGATGAACCTTGCCGATAGGCGGTGCAGAAAGAGTGTGCCTCAACGGTGCCATGGGCACCGGTTGTGCACTGGAACAGTCAGAAATGGTTCGAGATTGTTGGAGCAGGGTCCGAACGTCAGTTCGCTCCTGTCATCTGGTTGGGCGGAGTGTCGTCCAAAGGAGCCTCCGAGATCTGTTGTGCACAGCTTCGGAGCAAACAGCGATCACGTCCAGGTGAATCGCCGCACTCGACATCGCTCTTCATCGATGGACAAGGTGCTTCACAGTGGTAGCGGCGGCAAGCCCACCAGATCGGCACTGATCGTCCACAGACGCTCCGCCAGGGCGTCATCGCAGGCTTCAGCGCTGGGCTCCACCAGGGCCTCACGCAGACGCCCCGGACCCAGCACCTGGTTGCAGCAGTAGCGGAAGCCGGGGGCGCCTGCCTCGGCATCGATGGCCAGGCGTGCCAGCAGGGCGCCGGCCTGGGCCGGGCTGGCGGTGACGCGCAGCAGGTCGCGGGCCACCAGGGCGAACAGCCGCTGACCCAGCTCATTGTGGCGGCGGCTGGAGCGGAAGAAGCCGCCGCTCGTGCGCGGGATCACCAGCCCGGGGCTCCAGGCCATCACCGGCAGCGGCCTGCCCCGCTGGCGCAGACGCCGCTCCAGCTCCCGGGCAAAGAGCATGTTGCAGAGCTTGCTGTCCTTGTAGGCCTTGTCGGCCTGAAAGGCCACGCCGCCAGCCACCATCTCGAAGCTGGGGCCGGAGCGCAGACCCTCCAGATCGCCGAGGCCGGCCGGGGGGCCGACCCGCCCGCCAGGGGTGGTGGGGTCGTGCACCTCCGAAGCGGTGACCACCAGCCGCGGGGCCTGGCCGGCCTCGACCAGGGGCAGCAGCCGCAGGGCGAGGGCCTGGTGGGCCAGGTGGTTGACGGCGATGGTGAGCTCATAGCCCTGGGCGGAGCGGCGGGGCTCCTTGGCACCGCTGTCCTGCAGGCCGGCGTTGAGCACCAGGGTGTCGATCGGCTCGCCGTGCTCCAGCAAGGCATCAGCGCAGCGCTCGACGCTGCTGAGGTCGGCCAGATCCGCCACCGGGGCGCTGAGCGCAGGTGCAGGCCGGCCGGGCCCGTCGCCGCCGAGGGCAGCCCTCAGCCGGGCGACGGTGGCCTCGGCGGTGACGGCATCGCGGCAGGGAAGGATCAGCCCATGGCCCTGCTCCAGCAGCAGCCGGGCTGCCGCAAAGCCGATGCCGGAGCTGCCGCCGGTGAGCAGGATGCGCCGCGGCACGGTCGTGGGGGGAGGGTGTTGCAGCTGAAAGTATGGGCGTTCAGCCAGCCGCCAGCCCGCGGCAGTAGGCCAGGGTGCAGTCGATCGCCGCTCCCCAGGCTCCGGCGTCAAAGGGGTGGCGGTCGCCATGGCCCGGCAGCAGCCAGCGCACATCGAGATCCCGCAGCAACTCCACCGAGGCCACCTGGCTCGGCCAATCCCACCAGCAGTAGGTGCGGGAGGCCACCACCGCCCGCTGCCCCGGACTCCACCAGAGGTGGTCGCCGCTGAACAGGATCTGCTCGCCCAGCAGGGCGACCATCGAGCCGGCGGTGTGACCGGGGGTGGGGATCAGGCGCAGGCCGGGATCGAACAGCACCGGCGCCTGGCCCTCCACCAGCTGCTCGGCGCCGGGGGCAGCATCGGCATCGGCGCGGTGAATCCAGCGGG
Source organism: Cyanobium sp. NS01 (assembly GCF_014280235.1). NCBI lineage: Bacteria > Bacillati > Cyanobacteriota > Cyanophyceae > Synechococcales > Prochlorococcaceae > Cyanobium > Cyanobium sp. NS01. The sequence continues at coordinate 1,572,157 of NZ_CP047940.1, forward strand.
GACAGCCGAAGCGCTCGGCCCAGCGGGCGTGGTCGGCCACGTCATCGCGGTGGGTGAGCAGCATGGCCGCCACGCCGCCGAGGGCCTCCAGGCGGCGGGCCAGGTGGCCGTTGAAGCGCGGGCTGTCGATCAGCACGTTGCCCTCGGGGCGCACCACCAGGTAGCTGCTGGCCCCGAAGCTGCGGCGCGACGTCCAGCCGCAGTAAAAGACCTCGCCGGCCGGGTGGGACAACAGCAAGGCCGGGAAGCCCTCGGCCGGGGTGTGGCGCAACAGCTCGGGGGTGGCGCCGATCGCAGAGCGCCAGAATCGCAACATCAGCGCCTGCAGGGCTCCAACTCCAATGGCAGAGCCCTACCTCGAGCTGCGTGCCGTGACCGCCTACCTGGGCCCACGGCCGGTGTTCGAGAACCTCAGCCTGCAGCTGTTCCCCGACGAGCACACGGTGATCCTGGGCCCGAACGGCTCAGGCAAGAGCTCGCTGATCAAGCTGCTCTGCCGCAGCCTCTACCCGGTGGTGCAGCCGGGCTCCTGGCTGCGGATCTTCGGCAGCGACACCGTGAACCTCTGGGCCCTGCGCAGCCGCATCGGTGTGGTGTCAGAGCACCTGCAGGCCCACTACAGCGGCGGGGTGCGGGGGCGGGATGTGGTGCTCTCAGGCTTCTTCGGCTCCGTTGGCCTGGGCCGCAGCCAGGAGCCCAGCGCCGCCCAGCAGCAGCGGGTGGCGGAGCTGATGGCCGAGCTGCACCTGGCGGATCTGGCCGAGCGGCCCTTCCGGGAGCTCTCCGACGGCCAGCGCCGCCGCCTGCTGCTGGCCCGGGCCCTGGTGCACGACCCCGAGGTGCTCGTGCTGGATGAACCCACCAACGGCCTCGATCTCAAGGCCCGCCACCAGCTGCTCGCCATCCTCAGGCAGCTGGCCCGGCGCGGCACCACCCTGCTGCTGGTGACCCACCAGATCGAGGCGATCATTCCGGAGATCAGCCGTTGCCTGCTGCTGCGCCAGGGGCAGCTGGTGGCCGATGGCCCGGCGGCCGAGCTGCTCCAGGCCGGCCCCCTGAGCGCCCTTTTCGACACCCCCCTGCAGGTGATCGAGGCCCATGGCTACCGCCAGGTGCTGCCGGCCGTCGATGGGGCAGGCAGCCCGGACTGAGCGGCACCGAGCGGTAAAGTCTGCCCCGGCGGGGCGTGGCGCAGCTTGGTAGCGCGGGTGCTTTGGGAGCACTAGGTCGCAGGTTCGAATCCTGTCGCCCCGACTGACTTTTCACTGATAGGCCAAGGGCCATGTGAGCAAGCAGGTGAGCAAATCGCCTGGTGCTCACGTCTCCTGTGCTCTCCCCCATCAGGCCCTGACTGGGTATTTGCCTCAGGCGAAACCGCTCCACGGGAGCTTGGCCATGGGATTGATGCTCACTTCGACATCGGCCTGGGGGAGCCATCAGGGGAGGCTTGGAGCCCAGAGGTGAGCAAATTGTGAGCAGGGGCCGGCGCTGGAGCTGGGTGTCAGCGCGTCCGTAGGACCCGGGGCCAAACACCAAACCCGATCACGGACTCCGACCCTGCTGATGCGGAACAGAGGACGTGATCGGGTTGAGGCACCGACTCTGATCTCATGGTCCAGGGCACGGTTATTGCCTCAGGTGGCGCCGGCTCCAGCCGGTGATCGTGGCTTCCACGTTCTCCAAATGCCACTGCAGGGGGCCTTTGCCTTGGGTGCAGCCCCAGCGGCGGAACTGTTTGCCGGGTTGCAGAACACCCCGCAGCCGCAGCTGACGGAGTGTCTCGCGGCTGATACCCAGCCATTCACACACCTCTGCGGTGGTGATCCAGGCCCGTTGGCGGCTGGCGCCTTGGGAGCTGCTCATCTTTCACTCTCCAGTAACGCCACCACGGCCGGATCCCAGAGGATCTGCTGGCGGCGCTCTCCCTGACTGCAGAGCGGCAGGGCGACGCCCCAGTCGCGACCGGCTTCTGTGAGCTGCCAGTCGTCGTCCTCGTTGCGCTGCTGCAATCCGGCGGCAGCGAGCCGCAGGTAGGTGTGGCGGAGCGTGCCATCCAGTCGGTCAGCTAACTGATCAGCCGTCAGCCAGGCCACCCCTGCGCGCTGCGAGACGCGTTGCTTCACGTCAGCGGCGGCGGGACTGCTGTTGGTCTGGATCTCCTCCAGGACGCTGAGTAGGGCCTCGGCATGGGATACGCCGGTGAGGTGGATGATCTCGTCGGCTCCGCGCAGTACCTCGGCTGCGGTCTGCCTGCGGATCGCCTCGATGCTGCGTCGCCGCAGCTCCCTGTTGCCCTCTTGCCGGCGCTGCAGGGCGGGCAGCAGCTCGTGGGTGAGCCAGCGCCGCATCCGCGGTGCGCTGGGGTTGTCGCTGTTCAGCAGCCTGCGTAGCAGCGTGGCTTCGTTGATCAGCGCCAGGGTGAAACCACCGGCGCCGGGACCCTCCTCTGAATGGAGGCAGTGCTCCTCATCGCGTCGGTTCGCCCTGGCCCAGACCATCGGGCTCTCGTCCAGCGCGGCGCAGGCATCGGCGACGACGATCCAGGCCTCGCCGTGTTGATCGGTGCTCACCCGGATGCGGTGCCCCTCGAACAGGTAGGGCACCAGAGCTGACGTGTTGCTCATGGCTGGGAAGATGAGAGGACAGGGGCGTCATGCCGCGACGCGAACACTGCAGAGCTGAATTGCCGCGGGGCCGCGGCCAGGGGAGCCGGCACCGGGCCCGCCAGGACCAGTAGCACCGTGCTCAGCTGCAGGGCCAGCACCAGCCACAGCAGCCACTGCAGTTGCCGCAGGCTGCTCAGCCGCACGGTGGTGGTGATCGGCCGGCGCGTGCGGCAGAAGGCCGGCAGCTGTGGCTGGCCCATGGGCCGCGGCGTGCGGCCGGGGTGTTGGGGGTGGGCCATCAGAACGGCACCTCCTCTCTGGAAAGCGCACCTTGTGGTGCGACATCGGCGAACTCATCGCCGTAGTCCTCCCCATCCGCCAGCGGGATCGCCTGCTGCTGGCGGGCAGCGGCTTCATCGGAGCGGTAGGCCTGCTCCGCCGCCTCGATCCAGGCCGGATCGCTCCCCTCGCGGATGCTCAGCGGCCCGTAGAAGCCGATCGTGACGTTGCGCGGCACCGCATCGGCCGCGGCCTGGTCTTCGATCTTGGGGCCCTTGGGGTTGCCGTCCTGGTCGTACTGCTGCGCCCAGCGGGTCTCCAGAACCAGCACATCACCCACCGTCAGCCGGCCGCGGCGGTGCTGACGGCGCGCCTCGATCCACTCGCCAAAGCCCTTGGCCTTGAGGATCAGCCGCACCCGATCCCCCGGTGCCGGCACACCGCCTTCGTCACCGATGCGGGCCTCCATCGTCGTGCCGGGCATGGCGATCGCGTGGACGACCATCTCCTGCTTCACCTTGGGACGGCCCTGGCGGTCGGTGCCGTTGGGGATCGGCTCCATCGCGCCAGTGGTGAGGTTCTTGCGCAATCGGTCGCGCTGCTCGGGCCTCACGATCGCCAGATAGGCCACCTCACCGAGGCGCTGCTGACGGATCACCGGCGCCGCGATGCGGCTGCCGTCGTTGAGTTCAATCGCCATGGGACTTGCTTTTCGGGGTGGACGGGGAAGAGGTCAGGGGCAGCAGGGGCTCCAGGCCGGCGCCCAGCCGCAGCAGGTGATGGGCGGCGCCGGAGAGGCTCAGCTGGTGCTCGGCGGACAGCTGCCGCACCTGCCGGTAGACATCGCTGTGCACGCAGACGCAGAGGTAGTGACGGCCGTGCTGCGACCGCGGCTGGGGCCTGGCGTAGGCGCGGCGGCAAACGCTCATGGCGTCCCCCCCACCAGCTCGCGCTCGAACACGTCGATGAAGTCCTTGTGGCGCCGCTGGGTGATGCGGTCCTTGATCGTGCGCACCTCCCTGGGCACCTGGAAGTGGTGGCGGAACTCGATCGTGAAGCGCTTGCGCGCCGCCTGAGGCATCGCCCCCAGGAACTGGTGCAGGGTGGCGATCTCCTCTGCCGACAACGGCTCCAGGCCGGAGTCGCTGGCTTCGGGGCCATCCGGGGTGCCGGTGTCCCACTCGTCGTCTGCGGCTTCAGGGTCGTCCGCAGCGGGGGAGGCGGCTGCACTGCCGGCGCCTGCGGTGTCCGCCACCGATGGCTGCGTCTGCGGTCGTGGCTGACCCGGCTCGATAGTCCGAGGAGAGATGCCCACGGGAATGCCCAGCAGGCCCGCCAGCAGGGAGGCGGTGAGCGCATGCCAGGCCGCACTGCCCTCCTGGGGTGCCTGGGCTTCGCTGAACTCCTCGGCGCCGCCGCGGTGCCACAGGGTTACCCGCAGCACCTCGTGCTCCTCGTTGATCAGCTTCTGGGCGCTGAACGAGAAGCCCAGGACAAAGGCCGGCGCCGCCGCCTGAACGACCTCCTGCATGGAGGTTTCGGCGATGGCGGCCATCTGGGACTGGAACTGGGCCAGGCCCTCGGCCCACTGGGCGCGGGCCTGCTCGCGGCTCTGCAACAGGGCCTGGTTGAGATCAAAGGCGGAGGTGGGACCTGGCGTCGGCTCCATCCGCCCGCAGGGGGTGGTGGTCATCGAAGGCACTGCGGGACCGGCGCCCGCTTGGCCTAGATATTAGCGGCTCGCTAATCCGAATCTGTATCTTGCACAACGCAAGACATGGCGTACTCCGAGCCTGTTCGTGCATGCCTCAGCTGGCGCCCGACTTGGTGGACCATTCCTGCAGCCAGCGCTGCGGCAGCCACGCCTCTCCGTCCCACATGCCCTGCAGCTGCTCGGCGGAGTACGGCTCAAAGCCGGCCAGCATCGCCTGAAAGGCCTGCCGCTGCTTGGCTGGCGCCGCCTTGGCGGCGGAACTCAGTGCCTCCATCACGCCGATACCGTGCTGCTTGGCGGTCTGCGCCAGCTGGCCACGCCACTGCTCGCTCAGCTTCGCCGCTTCTGCGGCATCGACCTCTGGCTGGGCCGGCAGCACGGGCGCCTGGTAGGCGCTCGGCACAGGCAACAGGCCCAGGTGGCAACTCCAGAACTCCGCTGGGCCCCACACCCGCTCCTCGTCATCCACCAGGGGCTTGGCCTGGCTGATCAGGTCCTTGAGGGCGCGGGTGCGCACGCCACTGAAATCCCTGGCGGCCAGGCGGCGATTCACCTCGGCGAGGGCAAAGAAGCTCTCCGGGCGGGGCTTGGGCGCCTTGCCGTTCTCGAACACGCTCAGGGTGCTGGGAGCCATCACTTCAAAGCCGGCCTCCTTGGCCCACTTGTAGGCCGTGTACTGGGTCCAGTTGTTCAGCTCCCGCCAGCGCCTCAGCATCCGACCGAACTGCTGACCGGCTTCGAGCTGCTTGGCCTCGATGTACCGGTACTCAGTGGACATCAGGACTGGGTTCTGGCCATTAGCGAAAGGCTAAGGCTTCTGCTGCCGATTGGAATTGACAGCACCGTGATGTCAGCGGCCATGGGCCCTGGCCCGCTGCCGCCAGTGCCGGCCCTTGCCGCGCCGAACCTCAGGCTCCACCAGGCCACAGAAAACGGCTTGATCAGGCGGGAGCAGCGGCGCTGGCCAGCAGATGGCCTCCCGCAGCCGCCGCTCCAGGTGTTGGCGTTGCTCTGGCTCCAGCAGCGCCACCGGCTCCACGATGCGGCTATCGGGTCCCAGGGTCCAGTCGTCGCGCTGACAGCCGTAGACCCAATCACGGCCGTCGGGCGCCTGCGCCCAATGCAGGGCACCCAGCTGGTCGCGCTCGATCGCGATCTCCAGCTGCCAGCCGCTGGCCAGATCCAGGCGCATCCGCCCCCACCAGATCTCACTCCAGGGTCGATCCGCCAGGAAGGCCTCCCCTGCCAGCAGCGCCAGCAAGGCCTGCTGGAGCTCGGCGGCGCAACAGCGGCTCAGGTGGCGCAGAGCGGGTGACGCAAGCCATTGCCACGGCACCAGAGCGCCCACTCCCCCGGGGCAATCGGGTTGCCGCAGCACAGGCAGCGGCCGGGATGGCGCACGCGGATGCGGCGAAAGCCCGCCGGGCCTTGCCCCTGCTCCACGCCCGTCGCCACAGCTGGCTTGGCGGGTGAAGGGCGATGGGTGGCGATCTGCAGCCCGTGCTCGCGAATCAGGCGACAGGCCAGGAAGGCGCTGGTGCGCGCCTCCTCCAGGTGGGGCGAGGCGCTCATCGCCACCAGCTTCTCGACCTTGGCCAGCGCTTTCTGCGCCGCTGCTCCAGCGTCCATCGCCATTCAGCTCACTTGCTCAGCCTAGCGAGCCTGAGTCAGTGTCGATAGACTGGTTCGGTCCATCGAAGTCCCCCATGGCTCCGCTGATGACCCCGCTCTCGGTGCAGTTCACCCCCGAGCAGCAGGCCTGGCTGGACCGGCGCACCCGCGGCGGTCTGCTGTCGCGTTCCTCGGTGATCCGCCTGATCGTGGCCGAGGCGATGGAGCGCGAACAGCTGATCAGCGCCCAGGCACTGCAGCGCCAGGGGCTTCATGGCCAGCGCTGATCCAGCCTCCGCCCCCGCACAGGCCTGCATCGACCACGCCGCCGCCCAGCAGTTCCTCTCCCTGCTGGGCAAGAACCCTGCCAGCGCCCGGCTGCGCGCCTTCCCCCACCGCGCCAACCCCGCCAAGGGTGTGATCGGCGCCCGCAAAGGCCCCTTTGACCTCGAGCTGGCGGACCAGTGGCAGCGGGAAGGCCGCGGCGTCTACCTGGTGATCAACGACGGCGGTGACCGCAAGAACGAGATCACCGCTTGCCGTGCCCTGTTCGTGGAGTGGGACGACCGGCCGATCGCCTGGCAGCTGAGCGCCTGGCGAGAGCTGGGACTGCCCGAGCCCTCGCTGATCGTGCTCAGCGGCGGCAAGTCAGCCCACTGCTACTGGCTGCTGCACCGCCCCATCCCGCCGCAGGAGTGGGCACCGCTGCAGGCGGAGCTGATCGCCTATGCCGGCGGCGATCCCCACTGCAAGGACGCCTCGCGGGTGATGCGGCTGCCGGGCTGCTGGTACGTGGATGCCGCGGGTGAGTCCACCGCTCTGGTGGAGCTGGTGCACGTGAGCGGCCAGCGCTACGCGCCGGAGGACATCGCCCTGGCGCTGCTGCCCGATGAGTTCGCCGAACCCGCTGCAGGCACCGCACCGCAACACGAGATTCCGCTGGAGCAGCCCAGCGAGAGCCCAGGCACTGGCATTCCGCTGCCTGAGCTGGGCGACGAGGACTTCGGGTCAACCCGGCCGCTAGAGCAGATCCGCGCTGCCCTGGCGGCCATCCCTCGCCGCGTGGCGGGCAGCAACACCTACGCCGACTACCGCAACCTTCTCTGGGGACTGATCCAGGCCTGCGAGCAGGTCGGCCACGACCGTGAGCTGGCGATCGCCCTGATGGAGGCCCACAGCCCATCGGCCAGCTGCGGCTGGGACATCCGCCAGGTGGCCAGCTCGGGCGGCGAGGAGATCAGCGCCGCCACCTTCTGGTTCCATGCCCGTCAGCACGGCTGGTTGCCGCCGCAGCCGGCCCACACCCCAAGGCCTCCTGGGGCGCAGACCACAGGCAGCCGCCGAAACCAGGGCGACACCGGCGGGCGCCATCCCGGTGGCAAGGGCAGCGAGCACAGCAGCAATGCCAGGGGCGCCAAGGGAGCTGGGTCTGGAGTTGGTCCGCAACGCTTCTCGCCTCGACCCGACACCCGGGTGCGCTGGGGAAAGGTGCACCTACCGATCAACCGCCGACTCAACGCCTTGGAACACTGCATCCGCTCCCTGGTGGGGCGTGAGCGCAACAGCCTGCGTCGCTCCGCCCGCGTGCGCGAGGCCCATTCAGCCCTCCAACTCAAGACCGCCCTGCGGCTGCAGGAGATCGGCCAGCTGATCCTCGAGGCCCACGACCTGCGCAACGGCAACCGCTTCCGCGGTCTTGATCAGGCCGAGCGCTTGGCGATGCCGCAACCGGTTGTGGAGTGGGAGATCCCCGGCTGCATCCCGCGCCGCGACCTCTCGATCGTGGGCGGCCGGGCCAAGGTGGGCAAGACGCGGCTGGTGCATGCCCTGGCCCGCTGCCTGCTCTGCGCCGAGGACTTTCTGGGCTTCGGGGGGCCAGAGGAACCGCGGCCGGTGATCCTGGTGACCGATGACCAGGGGGACGGCGACACCGCCCAGATGCTGCAGCAGCTGGGGATCTGGGATCACCCGTTGCTGCTCTGGTCGCGCCGCTTTCGCGCCACCGAGGCCAACCTCGATGCCCTGCTGGCCTGCCTGGCCGCACATCCCGGCGCGGTGGTGATCCTCGACTCGCTGCGCTCGATCACCCGTAGCTGCTGCTTTGGCGAAAACGACCCCGAGATGGGCTCGCTGATCTACGACCTCAAGCACCAGATCACCGATGCCGGCGGCACGTTGCTGCTGATCCACCACTGCAACAAGGCCAACGACACCACCGGTACCGAGGCCCTCTCCGGCCACAACGCCATCGCCGGCGCGGCCAACACGATTCTCACCCTGCACTACCTGGCCAAGGGCAATCGGCTGATCAAGGATTCGCCCCAGCGACGCCTGGTGCGCGAGGCCCGCTCCGGGCCGCCGGCGGATCTGGTGGTGGCGATTGACGGCAACACCGGAACCTTCGCGCGGCTCGGCACCTACGACGACCTGCAGGAGCAGCAGGAGCAGGAGAGCGATCTCGATCGCGCCGGCCAGAGGCTGCGCAAGGCCAATGAGAAGCAGCAGGAGGCCCTGCGTTACCTCCAGGCCCTGCATGCCAGCGGTCTGGCTGGCATCGGTCTGCTGGAGCTGCTGCAGGCGATCGGCATGGCGCCGGCGGAGGCGCGCTTGAAACGGGATCTGGAGGGAGAGGCGCTGAGCACCTACAACGCGCTCGGCCGTTTCCTCAGCAAGCTCGACGGCCTGGTGACGACCACCCGGGTTGGCACGAGCGGCCAGAGCTACTACCTCCGCTACGGCCTCAGCGATGCCGGCGCGGAGTGGCTGGCGCGTGAGTTCGATCTGTAGGGGGGTGCTTCTTTGCATTCTTTGCACTCCACTGCAGCGCAACCGATCTGGCCGGTTGCACGGCGTGCGATCTGCCCCACACGCTTTCGATTCTTTGCTGCCATCCCGGAGCCTCAGCAACGCAACACCGCTGCTGCCAACGCTCATCCCATGGGGGCTGAATTCATCGCTTTCTTTCCCCTGCACTGCGCCGCAAGCGTTCTCAGGGATTTCAAGGGTTCATTTCTTTGGCCACTCTTTGCCTTCTTTCAGTGGCGGGGTCTGCGGCCTGCTGGGGGCCAAAGAATGTCAAAGAATCGAAAGAATGCACCGCGCCCCAACTGGCTCAGACCCCTTGCGCCAGAAGGGAATACAAAGAATCGAACGAATTTGGTGTATCACGTGAGGGTCTGGTGATCAGGCGTTCTCCCACCCCAACCAGCAGATCTGCTGCCGCTATTCCCAGCGACTGGCTGACACCGATCCCAGGCCTGCGGCGCACCGATCCGGAGCACCGCTACTGGCTGGGAGATCACCTGTTCGCCGTGTCCGTCACCGGTGTGGTCGGCTCCAGCAAGAGCGACTGGGCGATGGCCCGTATCGAGGCCACCCGCCACGTCTGGGAGCCGCGAGGCCACACCGTGCACCTGGCGCTGGAGGCCCTGTTGCATAGCCGCTTTCATCCCCTGCACCAGCAACGCCAGCAGGCCAGCGAGCAGCTGCTGCATCTCCGCTCTGGCGACTACCGGGACTGGATCGAGCCCTTGCTGGCCCACCCCCACTGGCGACAGGTGACGGTGATCGCCTCCGAGCGGCCTACCTGCTGCTTGGTCCGCAACCTGGCCGGCACCTACGACACCGGCTACATCCAGCACGCCAGTGGCCTGCGGGTGCTCGCCGACCTCAAGACCCTCTCGCGCCCAGGCTCGGGCAGCTACTGCACCCGCGCGCAGCTGGGGGGCTACATGGTGCTGGAGGCGAGCTGGGGCGTGGAGTACGACGCCGGGCAGACGATCTGGGCGCGGCCGGGTGAGACCCGCTTCTCGCCGCTGTATTCCCGCGAGGAGTGCCTGGCGGCGTGGGCAGCGGCATGGGCGGGCTACGTGAGTCGCTGTCGGCCGTGGTGACCCGCTATCCGAATCGTCTTATTCGGACTATCGAGCCGCTATCCTGCATGGCAGGTCCTGCTGCCTGCGCCGCACGACGCTTCCCTTGTTCTCGCCCATGGCTGCCAGCTCCACCACTCCTGCAGCCGCTGGCGACGGTGATCTCGACGCGCTGCTGGATCGCATCACCGTCCTCAAAGCTGAGCAGAAGGCGATCGAGGCCGCACTGACACCGCTGCTGGAGCAGCTCAGCGGCGCCCTGGAGGCCGGTGAGCTGGATGCGAACTTCTCCCACAACGACTGCAACTTCTGCTGGTCGGCTGGGCGGATCAGCTACGTCTACCCCGAGGCACTGCAACAGCAGGAGCAGGCCCTGAAGCAGGCGCAGCGGTTGGCGGTCGCCAGTGGGACAGCTACGCAGAAGCAGGGCAAGGCGTTCTGGACGATCAAGCCGGGCCGGAGCTGAGCTATGGCCAATCCCCAGAAGCGCAAGGGGGATGCGGCGGAGCGGGAGGCGGCGCTCCTGCTGAGCGAGCTGCTGGGGATGACGGTGCGCCGCCGCCTGGGAGCAGGACGGACCACCAGTGCTGGCGGCGACACCGGTGATCTCGATGGCGTGCCGGGACATGTGATCCAGGTAGCCAGCTGGGCCAACACCGCCGCCGCGGCCCGCACCAAGCCCGAGGAGGCCGCGCTGCAGTCCGTCCATGCCGGTGCTCCGTTCGCTGCGACCTTGGTGCGCTTCCGTGGAGGCACCTGGCGGGTGGTGCTCACTCCCCAGCAATGGGCTGCCTACGTGAGCTGGATCCTGCGGCAGTCGCCCCAGGGGACGGCGCTCCCTGATCTGCCGCCCAGTAGTGGAGGTGGAGCTTGAGCCTCGAGCAGCCACCGACAGCGGGCGCTTGCTCAGACGCGGGCGCTGAGTCGCTGGAGGAGCTGCGTGCTGCTCCGCCCCAGCAGGACGACGAAGGCAACCCGATCTGGCCTGCCGCCGACCCCAGCAGGCCGGTGGGCAAGGGCAACCCGCCGCGGGGCCGCCGCAGCAAAACCCACAAGCCCCGCGCCACCCATATGGAGGTGGAGACCCGCATCGCGGAGGCGCAGCTGTGGGTCGCGCAGCGGCTACCGCTGGCTGTAATCAGGGAAAAAGCCGCCCAGAACTGGGGAATCACCAACATCAAAACGGTGAGCCGTTATCTGGCACTGGCGCGGCAGCGGATGGTGGAGGAGCTGATCTCCGACCGCCGCCGCCACCAGGCCGAGCAGATCTTTGCCCTCAATGAATGCGCCAGGCGGGCGATGGACGCCGAGCAGTTCAACGCAGCGGTCGGCGCCTTCCGGGTGATTGCCGAGATCGGTGGCCTGCTGCGGGCACCGATCAAGCCGCCGGAGCCACGGGTATGACGGCGAGTACCACCGCCACCGCGATGCCAGCACCGGTGCTCACGCCACAGGTCCCTGCAGAAGGCGGATTGCTGCTGAGCGAGCTCGACCCCTGGGGCGACGGCGGCCTGCTGCACCTCCCCACGGCCACTGCTGCCGAGCCAACGGAACCTCAGAGCCTGCGCAGCTTCATCGCCGAGGCCTACCCCCGCTACGGCTTCCACCGCTGGGCCGAGGTGCTGATCGAGCTGCTCCAGCAGGTGGCCGATGGCCAGCTGAGCCGGTTGATCGTGACCTGTCCGCCGCGGCTTGGGAAATCTCTGCTGGTATCCAAGCTGTTCCCGGCCTACTTCCTGCAGCGTTACCCGCACCTGTTCGCGGCGATCGCCTCCTACTCGGCGGAGCTGGCCTATGCCCACTCCAGAGAGGCGCGCCACTTCTACCGGGTGACCGGGCATCTGCTGGCCCGTGATTCGGCGGCGGTGGGCAACTGGCTCACCCGCCAGCGGGGCGGCTGCATCGCTGCTGGCGTGGATGGCCCATTCACCGGCAAGGGCTACAGCCTGGGAATCATCGACGACCCCTACAAGGGCCCTGGCGATGCCGCCTCTCCGGCGCTGCGGCAGAAGCTGATCGACTGGCTGCGCTCGGTGTGGCTCACCCGCGCCGAACCGGCCTCGGTGCTGGGTCCGGATGGCAGGGAACAGCCGAACCTCTCGGCCCAGGTGGTGGTGCTCACCCGCTGGGACCACCAGGACGTGATCGGCTGGTTGCTGGAGCAGGAGCTGGGCGAGGCCCCCCAGCACTGGACCGTGCTCGATCTGCCGGCCATCGCCGAGGACCCGGCCGATCGCCCCAAGCTGCCGCCCACTTGCACCCTGATCCCCGATTGGCGCCAGCAGGGAGAAGCCCTTTGCCCTGAGCGGTTCCCCTTGCCGGAACTGATCAAAATTCGCGCCCGCCTCGGCGCCTACTGGTGGGCAGCGCTCTATCAGCAGCGGCCCAGCCCGGCGACGGGATCGATCTTCCTGAGGCAGTGGATCAGGCCCCCGTTCCCTCGGCCGGACGGCCGCCAGCGTCAGTACGCCCTGCTGGTCCTCTCGTGTGACCTGAGCTTCAAGGGGGAAGCGGAGAGCAACTACTGCGGCTTCTGCCTGGCCGGCCTGCTGGCACCACCAGCCCGCTTTGCCATCCCCCGATCAGGTGAACCTCAGGGCCCAACGGCGCCAAAGGAGCTGGAGATCGAGGTGCTCTGGGCGGCCCGGCACCGTTTTGGTCTACCCGAGGTGATCCGCTTCCTGCTGGGCTGCCTGGAGGCCCTGGAGCAACAGGGCCTACGGCCGAATGCCGTGCTCATCGAGGACGCCGCCAACGGCCCGGCAGTGCTGCAGACGCTCAGGCGCCGCGTGCCGGGGATGCTGCCAATCACCGCCCGCGGCAGCAAGGAAACCCGCGCCCATGCCGTTGCCCCCCTGGTGGAGGCCGGGCAGATTCGCTTTCACCACCGCGCCCAGCCGCTGGTGGAGGAAGCGATCCGCTTCCCCAAGGGCAGCAAGGACTTGGTGGATGCTTTCTGCCACGGCGCCCTGTGGCTTGAAGGCCGCTACTGGAAGGCCCAGGGCATCCAGCCGTTGGTGACACCGCTGCTGGTGAGCCGGTGAGCGTGCCGATGGTGTCCGCAGTGCGGGAAAATCCCAAGCCTTCCGCAGTGGAGAGCCCACGCCCTGCTGTGCTGACTCCTGCTGCAGTGCAGCTGGCGCTGCCGCTCACGGTGGTGCTGGTGGGCAATGCCGCTGGGGCGGAGCGAATGCTGCAGCAAAGGCGCTACCGCCGGCCGGCGTGCCATGCCCGTGCGCAGCAGCTGGAGATCAACTGGCAGCAGCCCGTTCGACACCGGTCCCGGCCCCAGGCTGGCCAGGTTGCTCAGGCTTCCCACTGCCGGCCACGCCGTCAGCGCCCTGTGCGGCCTCATGCCGCTGCCGATGCCCTGGCGCTGCAGCACAGGGACTTGGCGGAGAAGATCGCCGGCAACTTCGCTCGGCGCACGATCCACCCCAAGGAGGATCTGCTGCAGCTGGCGATGATCGGGCTGATCAAAGCGGCGCGGCGCTATGACCCATCACGGGGTCCGTTCCGGCCCTATGGCCGCACCTACGCCAATGGGGAGATCACCCACTTCCTGCGGGACAACGGCTTCCTGCTGAAGGTTCCGCCGACCTGGCGGGAGCTGCATGCGCGGGGGCAGCGGTTGCTGACCTCAGGAGTAGATGTGGAGGAGATGCTTGAGCGAATAGGGATCAGCCGCCTGCAGTGGATTCAGATCGTTGATGCTTGCTCAGTACGGGTGGTTGCTTTTCCTGTTGAATGAATCTCCTTCAACAGGTGTGTCGAGAAGCGACGGCACATGATTGCTGTTGTTAGGCAGTCAACGAGTGTGTCTCTGGGTTTGGTTTGAAGCGCTCAAATAAGTTCTGCCAAACTTGTAACGTCGCTTCGGGAACTGGCTCGCAGTCAAGCAGGGCACGCTTCACTCGCTTCGCAAGCTCTACTTTCCAGCCCTTCACCAGCGCCACACCACCTTCATTCGCCCATGCCTCGATCTGTGGAACGATGGGTTTATTTGCATCATGACGTCTTTCGAAGGGAGTCTCAGGCTCACGGATCATCCTATCGACAATCTTGGCGATAATGCCAGCTGGGATTAAATCTTCGACCTCGGCTCCGTTGATGTCGACAAACGAGCTGACCTGCAGCACCCGATCGGCATCCGCCGCATACAGGCCCGTCCGGAGTGCCTGCACGGAGCGGGTGCCTTGTTCGTCGCCGTCGAGGAGCGCCATGGGGAGTCTCTCGTCGCGTCCCCCCAAGATGCTCGCTATAGCTTTGATCCCCTTCGCGCCTCCAGCGGGGGGAAATACGATCTCGCGTACAGGACTGAGTAACCCATTCCGAATGAGAATCGTCTTGATTGCGGCGAGGTAGTGCTGATCGGAGGGGCCCTCTACGATCACTGGATCACATCCAATCAAGAGACCCTCGGCGACACTCAACCCCAACGCTGCATGGACAGCGTAGCCAGCGCCCCGTTTGGTCGGGTCGCCACCATCAGCGCCAAGATCAGATGTAGCTTTACTCGTCCCGTCAGGCGCAACAAAGACTTTTCTGACACGATCTAGGCGATCGGCGTCCACCAGGAAGGGTGAGTGTGTAGTATACATCAACTGATTTCGCTCAGCCAGCCCATCGAAAAAGTCGGAAAGATCGCGCTGAGCCAGAGGGTGCAGCGAAAGACCTGGCTCGTCAAGAAGCAGGATGCAGCCCGAATGTGTGTCCTGACTCTCCACCAAGAAGACAAGGTAAAAACTGAGAAACCACTGAAGGCCGGTACTGCGGCCTTCCAGTTCAACCTCCTCGGGACGACGGTCATCTGCAACCCAGATTCGGAAATGGTCACCGTCTGCCTCAAATCGGAAGCGATAGTCGCCTTGCTTCCACCAGCGCCGGAATTCCTCGGTGAGCCGCGTAGAGGCAGACTGAAGCAAGATACTCCGCTCCTTTTTCTTCTGAGCGGACTGCTCTACCTGTTCCTCGGAAGGCTGCTGGCCCGGTGGGTGAATATCCTTACCTAAACTAAGAATTTCAGTGGGCTGGAGTTCGACGAATTCAAAAAGGACCTTGAGGGTCCTTGCCTTCGCACGCTCTTTCTGGCCTAGACCCTCCAATCGATTCAGGTTCTGGATGACGTGTGGAAGATATATCTCGGAATCGAGATTCCCATAGTTCGAGTAATAGACGAACTTTGGAAGGCTGCCAAGGATTAACTTCTTGACCTCCTCAGAGTCGCTGGGGTGATCCCTCGATACTGATGAATAGTGCTCTTCGATCTGCTGTTGGAGTCGCTTAAAGCGCGGGATTACGGCACTGGTCTTTGGGGCACCCTGAAGGCTCACGCTCGATAAAATCTCGCGCAGTTCTGAAACATTATCAAGGCCGCACTCGCTCTCTTCTGGTAGAGCATCTTGAGCAGTAGTGATGGAATCGAGAATGCTCGAGCAAACACCTTGTTCTGTTTTCATCTGCTTTGCCGAAGCGATATCTTTGGCTGCCGACTCTAAGAGAGCGGCAAGATCCTCGACGAGAACGGTCTGCTCCTGTGGGGCGAGGGGGAAGTCGATCTCGTGCCTGCCATCGAGGCGGCGCCGAATAGTCACCTTCTCGACTAAGTCCTCGCTGAGTCCGGCTTTGCGGGCGAGATGTGTACGTAAAGCCCCGTGGACTGCGAACTCGGCCTCGATGAAGACAGGTTTAGGATTAGCGTTGCGGAAGGCCGTAAAGTGCTTTCGAGGAAAGTCGGACGTCGGGTGGATCTCTCCCTCCTTGGCAGGATTCAGCTTCCAGAGAGGGAGTAAGAGGTTGCTTTTTCCTGATTCGTTAGTTCCGATTAGTGCGGTCACGTCGTCCACGTCGATCCACCCGCTGTCCTCCACGGAGCGAAAGGCTGTAACGCGGAATCTGGTGAGCTTCATCTCGATCGGCATCGGTTTAACTCAGCGACCCCAGTTGATTGTGTGAAGACTGCACATCCATGCGCCTTGGCCGGCCGAGCTCTTATTTCTTTGGCCTCGCAGTGAGTCCTGAGTGCCTTGATGTGGCCGCATAAGAACCATGCTTCGTATCTCAGCCCAGGGTAGGCACCGTGTCCGTCAATGGGTCTGGTACAGCGGCTCTGTTGAAGGGTCTTCGCCGGCTACGGGTATTCCCCCCCCTGGTGCTGTTCCTTCTGCCCCTGGCAAGAGCCTGCACCGTCTCCTTGCACCGTGCAAACGCGTCGCCGCAGTCGCACCCGGACCTCAGCCACGGTCGCTCCTGAGCCCCCTGCCAGTGAGCAGCCTCCCTGGCTTGAACACCCCACCCTCTCTGGACTTCGCGACCGCCTCCAGCTGGTCTACGACTGCTGGACTCTGCTCGAACTCCCAGACGGCACCAGCCGCCGGCCGGTGTACCTCCCCCGCGGCATCGAGGAGCCCGAGACCTGCTACCTCAAGCGTCTGGAGGCGGCTCGGCCCACCGGTTTCTACCGCGATGCTCTGCGCACCTACGCCGGGATGCTGTCGCGGCTGAACTGGCAGGAGCTTCCCGATTCCCTCAGCCGCGTGGCCACCGATGTGGATGGCCAGGGCACCGACCTGGGGGTGTTCCTGTTTCTGGCTGACCTGCTCACCCTGCGAGATGGCGGCTGCCTGATCCTGCAGCTGCCGCCTCAGCACCGCTGGCCCTCGGAAGGCGACTGGCTGGAGGCCCTCGCCAAGGGCGATCGGCTTTCGTTGCCGCGGCTGCAGCTAGTGCCCCGGGGAGACCTGCTCAACTGGCGCCTGCCTACCGATGGCGCCACAGGCGCCCCAGCGTCGGGACCGGTAGAGATCGTTTGGCGTGAGCCGCGCCGCCAGGCCCTGCCGCCCCGCTACTCCAGCGACCATGCCGCCGTGCCCACGGTGCTGATCGACGCCCACGGCGGTCTGGTGCCCGATCCACAGGCCTGGCTGTACCGGACCCTCTCGGTCACCGATGACGGCCTGATGCTGTACAGCTGGCAGGCCAACCCCAACCCCGGCGCCGTGGATGGCTACGACGTGATGCCGGTGGGCGAGCCTTCGCTGCTGCCCCAGCGCTTTGACCTGCCGGCCCTCTGGTACTCGGTGGATGGGACCGCCTTCGGTGAGGGCGACCTGCCCCACCTGGGCCTGGCCCACCAGTACCTCAACCACTACCGCTGCCGCAGCGATTACGAGGATCTGTTGTCACGCACCGCCCTGCCAGTGGGCGTACGTACGGGCCTGGTGGATGTCTACGGCTTCCGCCGCAGTGATGGCGCTTTGGGCTCGAATTCATCTACCGGTGGCACAGATGCCCAACGCCCCCAGCGCCTGGTGCTCTCCACCTCCTCCTTCATGGACCTGCCGGAGGGCGCCAAGTTCCAGTGGGTCGAAATAAAAGCGCGCTCGCTGGCCGAGCACCGGGCCTACCTGCAGCAGCTGGAAGAAGCCATGCGTCGCGATGCCCTGATCCCTGCCGGTGGCCACGGCCCCGCCCGCACGGAGCTGGAGATTTCTCTCACCGCCGGCCAGAGCTTTGCGGTGCTGCAGTCGCTGGCAGGCCAGAAGAGCTCGATGCTCAGCACCCTGCTGCGCCAGTGGACCCGCCTCACCGGCGAAAAGCTTTCAGAGACGCCGGCCTGCAGCGTGGAGATCAGCCCGCTGGTGCCACCCCAGCCACCACGCAAACCCCAGCCCTCGGTGCAGGAGTGGCTGGTGCTGCATGAGCGGGGGGTGATCGACGGCGCCGAGCTGCGCCAGCAGCTGGGGCTGGGCGAGCCCAACGGGGGCAGTGGCGGCTGAGCTGGCAAGGGAGGGCATGACCCAGTCCTCCACTCTCACCTGCACCTGGCGCCACGGTGATGCCGAGGCCCTGCGCATCGCTCTCTCGATTCCGGTCACCAGTTCTGCCCTGGCGGCGTTGAACCGGGAGATGGCGCAGCTGCAGACCCACTACCCCACGGGGGTGTGCACGGCCCAGGGCCACCTCGATGCCATCGCCGCTCTGGACCAGCAGCTGGCGGCGCTGACCCCGGCGGAGGTGAATGGACCGGTACGCACCAAGCGCAAGGGCGTGGCCGGTGGCGTGGTGCCCAACCCGCTGCCGCTGAGCAAGCTGGCGGTGGTGGAGTACGCCACCGAGCTGCTGCTGGAGGACACCGAGAGCGAGTGGAACCCTGCGGGCCCCTCGCCGGCGGTGGTGCTGGGGAAACATCGCAGCCAGCACATCGGCCAGCTGGCGCTGCTGCTGCCGCGGCTGTCCAACTGGCGAGTGATCGATGCGGATCCCTTCCAGGGAACCCTGGTGCGGAGCTGAGTGATGGAGCAGCCCCTCTCACCGCTGAACCAGGGCCTCAACCCCCTGCGGGGTGCGCCGCTGTGGGGTCAGCTGGTCTCTCTGCCTGCTGCTGCCCCAACGATCGACAGCGGGCTGGCCCAGCCCGCGGCTGCTCCCCCCGGGGCTCTGCCCCTGTGGCTGGCGCTGCAGCCCTATGCCAATGCCCGTCTCTGCCTGTTTGAGGTGGACCGGCCCGAGAGCCGCAATCCGCTTCCCATCCGCCGCCACGTGATCGACTGCTTCCTGGAGCAGAGCGGCATCGTCAGCGGCTACAACGACACCGCCCTCACCGACCCCGGGGACGTGCTGCTGCGCGGCTACCTCTGCCGGGCGGCGATCCTGCCAGTGAGCACCAACAACACCTTCGATTGGCTGGCGGCCGAGCTCGATTGGGCCACCCCAGGCTTCCGCGACGAGGCTCCGCTGCCCTGGGACCCAACGCTGCTGGGCACGGTGCAGGCCCCCTGCCAGGGGGTGATGTGGCTGGGAGATCTGGCCCAGCTCTCGCCCCAGGGCGGACTGCCCATTGGCGGCCGGGCCCAGTTCGCTGGCTGCCAGGTGATGCACTTCGGGGCGGACTACGGCCCCGGTGGCATCGGCCTGCTGGTGCAGCCGCTGCTGGGGGAAGCGATCCAGCTGGTGCTCAGGCCCCACAGCGTGCTGGTGCTCAGAGGCGGCGACACCTTGAACCTGATCGCCGAGCGCTACGGCACCACCGTGGCCACCTTGCGGCGGATCAACCCGCAACTCGAGAGCACCCAGACAATCACGACGGCTGAAGGCGATTCGTTGGCGGTGCTGGCGGGTCGGCACGGCACAACCGAAGCCAAGCTGCGCAGCCTCAACCCGGTGCTGCAGCAGAGCGAGTCCTACGTCACCGCCGAGGGCGAAACCCTGAGCAGCGTGGCCGCGGCCCAGCAGCTCAGCCTGACCCTGCTGCGCCAGTTCAACCCGGAGCTCAGCAGCTGGCCCAGCGAGGAACCGCTGCCGGCTGGCACCACCCTGCTGCTGCCCGTGTACCGGTCCACCACCCCGATTCCTGCGGGGTTGGAGCTGCTGGTGCCCGGTTATCTGCCCTCCACGCCCCTGCCGGCCGGGGAGTGGATCTATCTGCCGGCGAGGCGGTCTGCTCCTGTGCTGGATGAGCTGCCCGAGCTGGCGGGCTGATGGAGAGCCCAGCGGCTCATGCCGCCTCGAGCCCCAGGTGCTCGACATAGGGCTGAAAGTCGCGGTCGCTGAACAGCAGCGGCAGGTTGGCCTCGATGCAGGCGGTGGCGATGATCCCGTCGATCGTCTTGCGCACCGTGATTCCCTGGCGGCGCAGCGTTCTGTAATTCTCTGCTGCCTTCCAGGCATTGCTGCCACCAAGCATCGGCA
The DNA here is from genome assembly GCF_014280235.1 of Cyanobium sp. NS01. Classification (NCBI taxonomy): domain Bacteria; kingdom Bacillati; phylum Cyanobacteriota; class Cyanophyceae; order Synechococcales; family Prochlorococcaceae; genus Cyanobium; species Cyanobium sp. NS01. Next base: position 1,591,929 of record NZ_CP047940.1, read on the forward strand.
GCAGAGCCAAGGAGCGGAACAGTTGCCGGGCGGTGGCCACGTCGCGCTCGGTGCGGAAGCCCTGCATCACCTCCACCAGGATCAGATCGCCGATCGCCAGCGGTGTCACCCCGAGCCATCCATCCAGCCGCTCCACCTCGGGGGTGCTCACCCCATTGAAGAAGTCGATCCAGACCGAGGAATCGACAACGATCACGGCTGCTGCTCAGTCGCCTCGGTCTGCGCGTCCAGGCGCTGGGCGTCCAGATCACCGTCCCAGCGGAGCTGGCCGCGGAAGGAGCGGATCTTGCCCTGCTGCTGCAGCTTGACCAGGGTGCGCAGCCCCAGCTCGACCGCCTCCCGTTTGCTGCGGGCCCCGCTGGCCTGCATCGCCTGCTTCATCAGGGCGTCGTCGATGACGATGTTGGTACGCATGGGCCCCATGGGCGATGTGTAAAGCGTAGGGCGGCTATACACATCCGGGATCGGGCCGGCTGGCAACAGGAACTGCGAGCGCAGCCCGGATGGGGCGCCCGCAGCACCACAGCCGCGATGGGTGATGCCCTCCTCTCTCTTCTCTCAATCCAGCCGCCCCAGCAGCGGTGCAGTTCCAACCCCCCTGGCCCCTGCTGCCCCCTGGCAGCACTACAGCCAGCCGCAGCAACAGCCCAACCAGGGCTCTGCGGGCTCTGTCCAACCTGTCGCCGACTCCGACCTGCTCGACAGCGACGGCGCTGCTGACGCCGGTCTGGATGCTGCCGATGGCGACGACACCCTCGACCTCTCCCTGCCACAGGACTCCAGCCCCAGCGACAACGACGACCCCCCTGCCGCTGCTCCCAGCAGTGCTGATCCCCTGCGTGCCGAGCGCCGCCGCAGCAACCAGCTGGAGAAAGAACTGCGCAAGGCCCGTGCCCAGCTGTCGCGGTTCTCGGAGATCAACCCCGACGAGTACGCCCGCCTGCAGGACGCCGAGCGAAAGCGCGAGGAGTTCGAACGCCAGGTGGGCGAGCGCGAACGCCAGCTCAACGAGGCCAACCTGCGCCGCGTGCGCAGCGTCGAAAAGGAACGGGACGAGGCTCGCTCCCAGGTGCAGAACCTGCGCAAGGAGCGCTTGATGGAGCGCCTCTTCTCAGAAGCGGAGGGCCGCGTGGGTGGCGACGAGCGGGGCACCTTCTTTGACACCTTCGTGACGCTCTGCGGCGGCCACTTCCAGCTGGGGGAGGTGGACGGCCGCGAGCGGCTGCTGCCGGTGGACGGCAAGGGCCAGCCCCTCACGGCCGATGGCGTGGCCCTCAGCGACGGCGACTACATGGAGGAGCTGCGCTGCCACCCGGTGTACAGCTTCCTGTTCCAGCAGCGCAGCGGCCTCTATTCCGCTGCTGTGCCTGAAACGGGCCATGAGCACGGGGGAGCGGTGAATCTGCAGACCCTGAGTACGGCCGAGCTCTACCTGGAGGCCGTCAAGGGCACCACGCCCAGGGCGGCTGCGCCGCGGCGCTGATGATCCCGCTGGTAGAGCGATGGCCTGGTATCTGGTGTTCTGGCGCAACCGATCCACCGCCACGGTGGTGCCGGCCGCCAGCTCCAGCCAGGCCCGCTCCCGTGCTCAACGCCGACACAAGAAGGGCTATGGGGTGATCGTGGCCGCCCGCCGCGCCAATCCCCAGGACAGCCGGCTCATTCGCCGTGGCGTCTGGGTGCGCCGTCGCCGTGACGGCAGCAGTCCTCAGTCCGGCAGTGCTCGCTCCAAAGCCAGGGCCCGGCAGCAGCGGAGCCGATATCGCCGGTGGCTGTAAGACCCGGCCACCAACCGGCAGCCGGGCCTGAGCCCCCTGGCTCAGCAGACCGAGACGGTGCAGCCGGGGGTGCCCTGCAGCTTGCGGGCAAAGGCGAATGCCTTCTCGGCAGGGATCAGCCGCATCTTCTTGACGGGCTTGCCGCGGCGGCCAAAGAACTCGACCTCACAGGGAGTGGTGCCGAGCTTCTGGACTCCCGGCTGATAGCGGTGAACCACAAGCAGGCGGACTTCGCAGACGGGGCCTTGGGGAGTGGCCATGGCTGGGGTGGAGCGGAGAACACCGACCAGACGCCCCGCAGGCGCAGTGCTGGCCAGGGGCGAGCCCAGCGAGCCTCGCGTCAGCCCTGGCCAGCGCAAGCCGCAGGGGCATGCTGCGGAGGGGTTTCGCTCCGCCCCGCCAGCCACGCCCAACTGGCCCTGCTGCATATCCGTGCTGAGCATCCACCGCGCCCGAGCAGTGGAGCTGCTCCGCCAACCCTGGGATCGAGGCACAGGCAAGGGGGCCGAAGCTGCAGCCCCCAACCCATGGCGCTCAGGCCATCTGCAGCTTCTGCTCTGACAGTGGCTGGCGCTGGAGCTCGAGCTCACAGCGCTGCAGCAGCTCCTGCTGGGCCAACAGCCGCTCATCCAGCTCATCCACCCGCGCCAGACACTGCTGGATCGCCGGAATCACCTCCTCCTCCAGCAGGGTGATCTCCTCTTCTCCATAGGGCTGCTCGATCCAGGTGCGGCGCAGCGGCAGCCCACGACGACGTAGCAGGATCTCCTCCACCGAGCGCAGCGTGGATTCGAGCAGCAGGAACGGATCCTCTTCTGGCCTGCAGAACGGGGAGGCAGGAATAGAGAGCGTGGCCATGACGATCGGCGCCAGGTGTGGCGCAGCGACGGGACCGATCCCAGCGGAGGCGCGGCCGCAGGACGGGCCTCAGACTGGAGAGGCCCGGAGCAAGCCCTCCTCCCGCTCCCAGGCGTTACCGGTCCATGCGCGTGAGAGCTGCTCCGCCCAGCAGCGCCAGCAGCAATTTGAGGGTGGAATCAAAGCCGCCCTGCAGCTGCTCCAGCGTGCCGGGGCAGATCTGGCCGACAGGCCGATTCTCGAGCGCTCGCTGGCCGCAGACCCCAGCGGCAAGGGAATAGATCAGCAGCTGGGTGCCGATCACCACCGCCAGGATCTTGAACACAAACCGCTCACGGTCGAACGGCGGCTTGGGCGGTCGGGGTTCTGGGTTCGCTTGCATCGGCGCTCCTCCCTGGCGATCAGGCCCCAGCCGGTGGCAGCACCAGCCCCGTCGTCACTTTTTTTCCTGGAAGACCCCCACATAGACGGTGCCCTGCCGGTAGAGGGGCAGCACCTTGTCGCGCAGATCGGCGTTGTGCAGGCGAACGCAACCGAGGGTGGGGTGCAGGGGCTGCATCGGTGCCCAGGCCCTGGGCCAGCCGCAGGCAGATCCACCGCCGTGGAGCATGATCCCGGCCCGGCTAACGGCCACCTCCTGGCCCTCCAGCTCCTCCATGTCGAAGGAGTACCAGCCGTAGGCCATGGCCGTGTCGCTGCAGGGGGGATTGGGGTTCTGCTCGTAGTCCGCGTAGAGCTGGCCCAGTCGGTAGAGCCCCGGCGGGGTGTCGGTGCTGTTCTGGGTCCAGTCGGTGTCGGCGCCTTGGCCGCGGGCCAGGCAGGGAACCTTCCAGAGGAGCCGGCCGGCGTGGTCGTAGGCCTCCATGTCCTCGTCCCGGTCATTAACCAGCAGGTATGAATCCCCGGGCTGGACGGGTGCTGCCATCCCCGGGCCAGCCATGCCGGCTTCCTCTGAACCGCGGGGATCGAGGCCGCCGCCAGGAGCAGCTGGTGCCGGGGGCGCAGCGGGTTTCTGGCTAAAGGTGAGCGCCCAGGGGGCCTGCTCATCGAGGACGGCCTCGCTGCCGGGCAGGGCAGCGATCGCGGCATGGAGGGTCCAGACGCCGGAGACCTGCTGAGGTTCACCGCGGAAGGCTTCAAAGCGATCCTGAAACCGCTCGGGGGTCATGGGGCTGGCCATGGGCGTGGTGCTGCTGAGCCCTGTTGCCAGTGCTGGCTTGGGGCCGCCCCCTCAGAAGGGCAGCTCGCTCTCGGGGCACCACACGGGCACCGAAGCTGGCGTGGCCACCTGGCGCTCAAAGAGCAGATCAGCGCAGAGCTGCTCCAGCCGCTCCAGAGGAGCAGGGCGGTGGGCCGAGGCCTCCTCGCATATGCACTCCAGGGTGCGGGAGCTCAGGAGCTGGAAGGCGCGGATCCGGGATGCGGAAGCCATGGCAGGCGTAGCGAAGACCCCGAAGCAGGCCGGGCGGGGTCAAGGGGCAGCCCCCTCTGCAATGCGGAGCGCAGCGCAGCCAACGCACCAGTCCGGCTGACTCGCGTCAGCCCTTGAGGCCGCCCGGACCATGAGGAGGGCTGCGCGTAGCCGATCCACTGAGCGCCGGTGGGGAAGAGCCGCAACCTACCTGGCAATTTGAGCGCATACCCCCAGCTACCGCGGCGGCGGCCATGAAGCGATTACCTGTCACCAACCGCTTCATCGGGTGAAGCGATTAGGCTGTGGTGATGGTTTCATCCTGGATCTGGCAGCAGCCGGACTGGCCCCAGTTCCGCTGGAAGGGCTCCGCTCTGGAACCGCTGCTGGAGCAGGCCCGCGCTGCACGCCAGGAGTTGCTGAGCCGGTTGGAGACGCTGGAGCCCCCGCTCGATCGCGAGGCGATCTCCGCCTTGCTGGGCCGGGAGAGCCTGGGCACGGCCGCCATCGAAGGCGAGCTGCTGGATCCCGGCCAGGTGCGCTCCTCAATCGCGCGCCGACTGCGCCTTCCCCTGGCCGAGGGGCAGCCGGCCACCAGCGCCCAGGTGGAGGGCCTGCTGGATGTGTTGCTGGAGGCCACCAGCAGCCTGGAGGCTCCCCTCACCCTGGCCACGCTGAACCACTGGCATCGGCGCCTGTTTGCCGCTGGCCCCGATGACCTGCGCGCCATTCGGATCGGTGAACTGCGCGATGAAGCCCCGATGCAGGTGCTCTCCGGTGCCATCGGCCGTGAGCGCCTGCACTTTGAAGCGCCGCCCCGAGACCAGCTCGAAGAGCAGCTGAAGGTCTTCCTGGATTGGGTCGCCTCCCCGCCTGCGCAGCTGGACGGACTGTTGCGCGCGGGCCTGGCCCACCTCTGGTTTCTCACCCTCCACCCCTATGAAGACGGCAACGGCCGCTTGGCCCGTGCCATCACCGATCGGCTGCTCGCCCAGGACTGCAGGGCCCAGGTCCAACGGGAGTTGTCTGGCCGCGCCCTGGGCATCTCCGCCCAGATCCTGCGGGAGCGGGAGGGCTACTACACGGCACTGGAGCGCTGCCAGCGGGGAAATCTGGATGTCACCGGATGGCTGAGCTGGTTCCTGGAGCAGCTCACGGCAGCGGCGGCCACCAATGGCGCCGTGATCGATGCGGTGCGGCGCAAGGCGGCCTTCTGGTGGAGCCACCGTCACAGCGGCTTCAACAGCCGCCAGCAGAAACTGCTCAATCGGTTGCTGGATGCCGAACCGGAGGGTTTCACAGGCGGCATGACCCTGCGCAAGGCCATCAGCCTCACCAAGGTGAGCCGCGCCACGGCCTGGCGCGATCTGGCCGAGCTGGTGGAGCAGCAGGCGCTCGAGCCGATCGGCGAGGGCCGCAGCCGCGCCTATCGCCTCCATTGGCCAGGCGGGCCGCTACCCGGGGATGGCGCGTAAGCGGGGATCGGTGAGCTGGGGATTGGTCATCGGCCCAGGCTCAGCAGCCTCAACCTCAACAATCACCATGCCCACAAGGGACCTGGCAACAGGAGCTGTTGTCACTGGGGCCAGGCCCCTGGAGCGTGCCCTTGGGCCTGACCTTGATCGAGGCGCAGAAATACGCCCGCCGTGCTGAGCAGCTGGCGGTGCTCAAGACCTTTGCGGAGGGGGAGCTGCTGCGCCGCTTGCCGTTCCGCAACCTCGTCGGTGGCTCGCTGAGCTTTCCGGCTGAGACCAAACTGCCCCGTGTCGGCTTCCGTGCCGTCAACGAGGGCTACCGCCAGAGCTATGGGGTGATCAACTCCGATTCGGAGTTCGTGCACCTGTTCGGCGGCGATCTGGATGTGGACCGCTCGATCGTGGATCTGCAGGGCCCCGAGGCGCGCGCCGCCCAGACCGAAATGAAGGTGCGCTCGATGCGCCTCACCCTGGAGGCAGCAATCATCAATGGTGACGACACCTTTGATCCCCGCGCCTTCAACGGGCTGAGCAAGCGCCTGGGGCCTGGAGACGACCAGACCATCGACAACGGCGGCAGCACGCTCAACCTGCTGGCGCTGGAGGCATTGACCGACAGCGTGATCGGTTACGGCGGCGACAAGGTGCTGATCGCCAGCAAGGCGGCCCGCCGCCAGATCAGCACCGCCTCCCGCCAGGCCGGCGGCGACCTCTACGAGGTGATCGATGGGCGCCACTACTTCGAGGGGGTGGAGATCCTGATGGTGGAAGAGGACGCCGAGGGCAACGCCGTGCTCGGCTACGACGAACCGGGAGACACCACCTCCATCTACTGCTGCGTGCTCGGCGATGCGGCGGTCTGCGGCCTGCAGGGCCCGTTCGAGGGGCGCTACGGGATCTCGGTTCGGGACTTCGGGGAGGTGCACGACGCGCCGGTGTTCCGCACGCGGGTGGATTGGTACGTGGGCTTTGCCGTCTGCAACCGCAAGGCGGCAGCGCGCCTGTTCAACGTGGCGCCCATGCCGTTGGTGCTGCCCTGAACGCCAGCCCCAACCCAGGAGAACTGTCCAGAGCCACTCATCTATTTCCCCCAGGAGCTCCATCCATGACCTCTCAAGCCACCCGGCTGCTCGATGCCCAGACGGTGCTCGTCGGCTGGATCAACCACTCCGCCACCGACTGCTACGAACACACCCGCAGCAGCGGTGATGTGGTGAACCTCGGCACCGATCTCGATGCCACCAGTTCCTTTGTGCTCGTCGCCTCCCACCCCGGCCACAGCGAGGCGGTGACGGTGACCCTGGAGCTGGCGCCGCTGCTGGCCGATGGCAGCGCTGGCAGCTGGATCACCGCCGCGGCCGTCGCCATCCCCGCCGCCGGCGGCAAGGTGGAGGCGATCATCAGCGGCTCCGCCCTGCTGATCAACCCCGCCGACAGCGCGCTGATCACCCCGCCCTGCCTGCGGCTGGCGCGGGCGACGGTCTCTCCCGCCACGCCAGTGGGGATGACCGTGGCGCTCACCGCCAACCAAGGGCTGTGAGGTGAGCGCCATGGGCAACCCAATCGACACCCTCTACGTGGCGGCCGGGGCTGAGGCTCTGCCGCTGGAGCTGCTGCAACCCTTTGACAGCAGCAACCCCGCCTCAACGCCCGTGCGTCTCTCCGACCCGGAGCAGCGGCTCACCGTCAGCCCGGATCCCGGTGTGGGCGATGCATCGCTGCTGCCGCCCAGCCAGGTGCTGATCGGCAAGGACGGGGCGACCCGCTCGATCTGGCCGGTGCACCTGGCCGGCTGGCAGGCCCTGGGCTGGCAGTTGCTCAGCAGCACCAGTGGCGGCGATGAGCCGGCCCCGGTGGACACCGGGGGCAACGCGCCGGAGCCAAAGCTGGTGGATGCGCTCGACCTTGAGCCGGAGCAACCGGCAGCGACGGAGACCGCCCCGACACCCGATGAGCCCACTCCTACCGACGACCCGCTGGAGACCACCACCGATGGCGGCGAGGCCCTGCTGGCCTCACAGCCCACCGACTTCCAGGCCATGACCAAGGCCCAGATCGTCGAGTTCTGCTCCTCCGTCTACGGCGTGGAGCTCGATGGCAGCCAGACCAAGGCCGAACTCGTGGAGCAGGCGATGGCGCTGGAGGCCCAGGCCAGTGCATCGGGCACTGCCAGCGGCAGCAGCGATGCCACGAACAAGGGCATCAACGATGCCGCCGATCTCGCGGCCCTGGAGCTGGGGGATGCCCTGCTCTGATCCCTGCAGCCTGCGCTGCCCCGGCCAGCGCATTCCTGGCTGGGGGCTGGCAACAGCTCAGCAGCACTGCCCTGGCGCCGATGGCCACTCCCGATCCGGCTGTGCTGGCCGAGCTGACCGCCCAGTGCCGCAGCAGCAGCCGGCCGCAGGGGGTGATCTTCCTGGGCCAGGCCCAGCTGCAGGACGGCGGCACCCCTGAACCGCCGCCCACCGGCGGCATCACGGCACTGCAGGCCCTGGCGCCGCTGCTCAGTGCTGCCGCCGGCGATGGGGTGGTGGTGATCGCGCTGGACCTGCGCCTGCTCAGCCCCCTGCCGCCCTGATCTCTCGTCCTACTTCCCCCCTACTCTCCTGATCGCCATGGCCACCACCACCGAGAGCCGCACCACCGGCCGCTCCCTGCCCCAGCCCACCGACCTACTGCCGGTGCAGCGCGGCAGCACGCCCTACCGGGCCACTGCTGATGAGGTCAAGGCGTTCATGCTCAGCCCGGCCACCGCGGTGGCGATCGGGGCGATCAAGCCTGGCACCAACCTCTCGGTGGATGCCGATGGCACGCTCCACGCCGCAATCCCCGGTGCCCTCACCTACCGGGGTGCGATCGACCCCACCTCCACCGAGGCACCGGCTGGGGCTGCGGTGGGGGATGTCTACCTGGCCAGTGCCGGCGGTCCTGCTCTGGCCAGCTGGCAGGGCCTTGCTGGTGAGCAGATCGCCCAGGGTGACCTGCTGCTGTTTGACGGCAGCGACTGGAGCGCCAACGCCGCCCTGGGCCCCGATGGCGCCGGCGTGATCCGCATCCAGGTGGCCGCACCGCTGAGCGTCGAGGAGAGCGATCCCGCCCAACCGCTGCTCAGCGTTGAGCCCGGCACCACCACGGCTGCCGGCGTGGTGCAGCTGGCTGATCCGCTGGCCCTGGCGGACGGCACCCCCGGTCGGGTGGTGGACGCGGCCCAGCTACAGGCGGCGATGGCCACTGCCCAGCCGGCCGGCGACTACATGCCGCTGGACCTGAGCACCCTGCCGGCTCTGCCCTGAGCGCCGCAGCAGATGACCCTCCAACCAGGCGACCTGCTGGCGATCACCCGCCCCGCTGGCCCCGAGGCCGGCACTTATCAGCTGCCGGCAGCAGCGCTGGCAGAGCTGGCTGGCCCGCCGCCGATGCTGGGGATCAGCGGGGTGCTTTGGACGACCGTGCGCTCGGCGGCGGACAACAGCTGGCAGGCGATCTGCTGGTCGCCGGAACTGCGCCTGTTCGCCTGCGTGGCCAACAGCGGCAGTGGCAACCGGGTGATGACCTCCAGCGATGGCATCCGTTGGAGCGCCCAACCATCAGCGGCGGAACAGAACTGGGTGGCGCTCTGCTGGGCCAGTGAGCTGGGGCTGTTTGTCGCCGTCAGCGACAGCGGCACGGGCCAGCGGGTGATGACCTCACCGGATGGCCGCAGCTGGAGCCTGCGGCAGGCGCCGGCCGACAACAACTGGACCGCGATCTGCTGGGCACCCGAGCTGGGCTTGTTGGTGGCCGTGGCCAGCTCGGGCACGGGCAACCGCGTGATGACCAGCAGCGATGGCCTCACCTGGACGGCCGGCCCTGCTGCCGCGGATCAGGACTGGCGCTCGCTGTGCTGGGCGCCGCAGCTAGGGCTGTTCGTGGCGGTGAGCAGCACTGGCGGGACCCAACGGGTGATGACCTCTCCCGATGGCCGCAACTGGACGCTGCGGACGGCTGCCGCCAACACCAATTGGACGGCGATCTGCTGGGCGGCGGAGCTGGGTCTGCTGGTGGCGGTGAGCACCAGCGGCCGGGGCAACCGGGTGATGACCTCCCCGGATGGCATCAGCTGGACCAGCCGTAGCTCGGCCGCCGACAACGCCTGGACCTCCCTCAGCTGGGCGCCGCACCGTGAGCTCCTAGTGGCGGTGAGCAGCAGCGGTACCGGCAACCGGATCATGACCAGCACCGATGGCCTCAACTGGACGGTGCGCAGCTCCCCGGCTGATCTGGGCTGGCGCTCGCTCTGCTGGTCGCCTCAGCACAGGCAGTTCGCGGCGGTGAGCAACAGCGGCTCTGGCAACCGGGTGATGGTGAGCCCGTGACCCATGCCTGACACCACGACACCCCTGCCGGCGATTGGCTCGCGCTGGTGGCGGGATCTGATCAGCCCCGAGACCGGTGCCACGGTGCTCAGCGTTGCGGCCGGGACTCCCGAGGACGATCCGATGGTGGAGCTGGCCTACGACGAGGGCGGCAGCGGCTGGTGGCCGCTCTCCACGTTGGTTTTCGAGCAGAGCTGAGAACTGAGTGAAGGGGCCTCAGCCCCCTCCGGCGAGCCGCTGGCGCAGGGCAGCGATGGCCTTCTTCTGGGCCCGCTGCACCGACATGGCGCTGATCACGAGCCGCTCGGCGGCCTGCCGGAGCGACAGGCCTTCCAGGGCTGTGAGCCGCAGGGCGGTGGCCTGAGAGGCAGGCAGCTGATCCACCAGCTGCTCCAGCGCCAGGCCATTCACGGCCTCGCTCATGGTCGGCTCGGCTTCTGGAGCAGCCAGCTGATCGAGCATGCAGGGCTCGCCATCGGCTGTGGCATCGAGGCTGAGGTGCCCAAGCGGGCACTGGCCCTGCTCATGCAGCCGGCGCGGCACGCGCACCAGCCGCACCCGATCACGCAGGTGATGCTGCAGCGCCCCTGTGATGCAACGCCGCAGATAGGGCGCCGCCGGTTCGCCGGCTCTGCAGCAGGGAGCGGAGCGCACCAGGGCCTCGCGGGCCACCTGGATCAGATCCTCCCGCTCCACCAGCGGGAACAGGCGCCGGGCCATGACGGCAGCTATGGCATCAGCCAGCGATAGGTGCTCCAGCACCAGGGCATCACGGGCCTTGAGGGCAGAGCGGCTTAGGGAGGAAGCGGGGGAAGCCATCGGCAGGACGGCGGAGAACCCCACCCCCACCGGCCGGCCGCAGCGCCGTGACAAGGACGCCCGACCCAGGAGGGCGCCTGGCCTGATCCTTGACGAGGCGCGAGGACTGGCCGAGGGATCCGGTGGGTGTGCGGCGGTCCGGTGATGAGCCCCTCCCCCTTCCCGTTGCCATGCAGTGCCCTGGCATGCCGGTTCCCGCGCCGGCCTTGCCGCTGCAGCAGGATGGCGGCCCCATCAAGGGCTGATCCCTGATTGCGGTGAGCAACACAGCGCTGGTGCGGGATCTGTGCGCGGCGGTGGCCTACCTCGGGACACCGCCCAGCGCGGCGGAGCGCTGTTGGACCGCGCAGCGGTTGACCTTGGAGTGTGAGAAGGTCCCGAAAGAGTTCATGGAGCTGGCGAGGAAACTGATGGCCGACGCGCCTGGCAATTTCGAAACCAGCTAGCAGACATTCCAGCCCCCAAAAGTGCACAGTGGTGCGGAAGCTGTTTCACCGCAGTCAGGTTGAGTTCCTTTCATTCTGATTGACATGGAGCAGGAAGCGGCGAGGGGCAGTGATGAGGTCAAGCGGGCATGCACTTCTGACAACCCTCCGCCGAGGCTAAAATAACCACTGTGGGACAGTCTTCCAGGCTGTCCTTAATTCTTTATCCAATGTCTTATAATTTGGTTCATGCGAAGCCACCAAGCGCCAGAAGTCGCTGCCATGGTTCATATGGACGGTGTGGCAAAGCTCGTGAATCACGACGTATCGAACAAGTTCGGGTGAGAGGAATAGGAGCTTGGTGTTGAGCGAAAGATTGCGTTGAGCGGAACAACTGGCCCAGCGGGTGCGCTGGCTTTTCACGAGTAAGCCGCCGAGATTCAGGCGGTGCTTTTTGGCGAGCTTTTCGGCAAGTGGAAATAAGCCTTCGCGGACCTTCATGCGCAGCCAGTCCTTCAGCTTTCGAATTACTGCTTCACGCTTCAGATCGGGGCCACTGATGATGAGCCTCTCGCCCTCAGTCCGTAGTCGAAAGCCGGAATGGCGGGTATCATCTCGATATGTGACCGCCCATGCTTCCCCCAGTGCCACCAGCCGCACAACTTCGGGGAGATGCGTCACCGGCGTGGGCTCAAGGAAGCGCCTAGTCTCACCGATTCGCCTCATGGAATCGGCAATCCAAACCTTCTTCTGCTTTAGCAGTGCTGGAATCTTCTCTTCGTCATAGCCCGGAGGCACCACGACGATCAGGCCGTTCTCCCGCGTCACCTTGAGACGAATGTTCCTGGCCTTTGGGCTGTGCCGGACGTTGTAATCAGGAAGAGCTGCCATCATCTGCCATTCCGACGTAGCGAGTTTTCTCTAACAAGCGCATAGCGCGTTCGGCGAATCCGGTTGCGGGCATGTGGAGATTGGCGTCTTTGGACTGCTGCACGAGCACAGTTGTGATGCCGAGGAAGAGAGCCTGTTTCACGTCGCTCTTGAGATGCCAGTTTGGGAAGCAGTGCATTTCGGCCTCTGCAATGATGGCTGTGGCGATGTCGGTTGCCAGCTCCCCAGTGATGCTGGGGTTGATCTCGCGGGCAACATGGGCGATGGATTCGCCAACGGGCTTCTTGCCTTCGTTGATGAGGTCCACAACTTCGCCGGCCAACTCTTCGAGCGCTGAAATGAGCGCAACGCCTGCCAAGGCGGCGTTGCGCTTGGCGTCGATGATCCTCTTCAGCTTCTCACTCAGCGCCTCGGCCTGCGGGTCCTCGTCCACGCGAATCTTCAGTTCCGCTGCGAGCATCGCCTCGATGTCGAGCGCTTTGGAGTCGGGATCAATGTCGTCGAGTTTCGTTAGGTAATTCTCATCAAGCACATAAGTCGGGAACTCCTGCTTAATTTGGTCAACGTCGATGTGCTCACGGATCAACTCGCGGGTCTTTGCCCCATCCTCAGGCGAGGTCTCGAACTTATCAAGTGGATAGAACTTCTTCCGATACACCATGTAGAGCTTACTCAGCCATACGTAATCGGCGCGGTGTGGTATTAGAAAGTCATCTGGCTCCAGCAGTTCATAGAGCTGACGAATCTTTGCGTAGCCGTTCTCGAACTTGTCACGGACAGGCTCGTTCTTGTTGAAGAACGCAAGTATTCTCATGAGTTGGGAGTGCGAGCCACCGCGTTCGTAGTCTTCGAGCATGTCGAGCACGGTTTCCATGTGAAGCTTGAACTCCTCACGTACGACGCGCAGGGGGAAAGCCACTTCGCCCAACTCGGATTTGTCGTAGCGCAGAGCTTCGTTCAAGTGGCTGAAGACGCCCCAAAAGTCACGGATGACGCCTTCCTTCTTTAGTTCGTTGTAGGGGCGGTTTACCCGGGCAATGGCTTGGAGCAGCGTGTGGTTTTTCAGGCCCTTATCTAGATACATCGTCTGTACAATGGGCGCATCGAAGCCGGTGAGCAACATATCGCAGACGATGATGATCTCGGCTCGGCGCCAACGCTCTTCCTCGCGGTCTTGATCCTCGGTCTTGTTGGAGGGTAGTTTTTTAAACTCCCGAATCATCTTCGCTCGGGTTTCCTTTCCGATGTTTAAGTCCTTGACCATCTGCGGCACGTTTTCGTCCCGCATGTTCACGTCGGAGAAAATCGCAATGCTGGCCTCCGAACCGAGCAACTCATCAAGCGCGGTTTTGTAGAGCGCCACGGTTTCCTTGTTGTAGCAGACCAGCATCGCCTTGAAGCGGTTCGGACGGACGTGCTTCACGAAATGGTCGGCCACTTCCGTGGCAATGTCAGTGATGCGCTGCGGGAGCTTCACCATCACATCAATGACTGCGCTCTCCTTCTTGAGTTGCTCCCGCTCGCCCTCGGGCAAGTGGGCAAAGGCTGCTTCGAACTTGGCATCCAGTTCATCACCCCAGAGCTTCCAATCGCGCGGACTGGGTTCCCACATCAGGCGCAGCGTTGCACCGTCGCGGATCGAGTCGGTAATGGAGTAGCGCGGTTCCAGATACCGCTCGAACGTCGTGACGCCGGTGTCGTCGGTGGAGAGTTCGCGGCCAAAGGCACGCGGTGTGTTGCGGTCGTCTAGCTCGATGGGCGTGCCAGTGAAACCGAAGAGCGAGGCTTCCTTGAGCACGTAACGCATGGCGTTGCCGAGGTCGCCTTCCTGTGTTCGGTGGGCTTCGTCTACGAGCACGATCACGTTGCGCCGGTCCACCTGGAAGTCACCAGGTTGGAACTTCTGCATGATGGTCACGATGATGCCTCGATAGCCTTCGCGCAGCTTCGCCAGCAAATCCTCGCGGCTGGTCGTGACGCAGCAGTTCTCGGTGTTCGTGCGGAAGAATTGGCCGCTGATTTGGTCCTCAAGCTGGTCGCGGTCCACAACGATGATGATCGTTGGCTGGCCCAGGGCTGAGTGAAACCACATCTTCAGCGCGGCGAAGAGCATTGTCAGGCTCTTTCCCGATCCCTGCGTATGCCAGACGAGACCCCGCCGCCAGCCACGCGGCTTGTCAAGGTCCACTGCCCGCTTCACCAGTTCATTTGCTCCCCAGAACTGCTGCCAACGGGCCACCTTCTTGATGCGTTGGCCTTGCTCCTGATCGAACACCACGAAATGCCCTAGGAGGTCGAGCAGATTGCCTCTATCGCACAGACCGTAGATGCCTGCCATCAACTCATTGTCGAACTCGATGTGGCTGTGCGGATTCGGGCTCCGCCACGTCTGCCAGTGGTGGAACTTCACGCCGGGTACGCCGTAGCGCAGAGTGATCTCGTTCACGGCGACGCAGAAGACATTCGAGTGATAAAGCTGCCCCGCCTGGCGTAGGTAGCGACCGCATTGTTTTGCACCTTCCGTCCAGTCATTGTGCCAATCGCGGGCGGTCGTCTTGGCCTCGATGTTCATCAACGGGATGCCGTTGACGAAAAGGAGCACATCCGTGCGGATGCGGTGGTCGCCGCCATCGACCCAGAACTGATTGGTGGTGAGGAAATCGTTGTTTCCGAGATCGTCATAATCCATCAACCGAATCGGCTGTGCGTTCTCGTCGGAGCTGAACTTGTAGGTTTCCTCGTTACGCATCCACTTGATCCATTCCGCGTTGTCGCGGATGCCGCGCAGCTTGGTCACGATGACCTCTGCCCGCGCGTCGTCGGTGATGACGCCTGGATTTAGGTCTTTGAGCGTCTGCCTCAGGATGGGCAGTAGCAGCACCTCCACCTCATCGGTGCGGTAGTGCTCATTCACTTCCGCCTGATTCTCGAAACGCCATCCCAGCTCGGGAGTCACCAACCATTCAATGATTGGATGCTCAACGGTGTTCTCTTCGTTCCAGCGTTTGGCAGTTACAGTCATTGCGTTAGCCTTTTAGGCGAATCCTGCCGGTGAGGAGGTTTTGCAGGAGCGACTGCTTCACGCGGAGGGCGGCGGTCAGCTGGGACTCAATTGCAGCAATCACCTCATCAGCAGCACGCAGACGATCAACCCACGGCTCCTGTTCCTTCGTCGTAAGCGTTGGCAACTCAAACTGCCGCATCTCTCGAGAGTTAATCGTGCATAGATTGTTCGACTGCTTTGCGCGGCCGAAAAAGTAGCGCTTTGCCGAATAAGTCTGCAAAAGGTAGTGCATAAACCAAGGGAGAACTTTATCAATACTCAGACGTACTCGGAAGATATGATTCTGGCACACGACGCGGGGTACTTGCCCAAGCCAGATACTTCCACGGCCTACCTTGTCGCGATCGCCGCCCTCAGTCATCAGGATGTCGCCCTCGCGCAGACCATAACGCTCAATCTCGTTTAGCTTCACTTCTGCGGTTGAAAGATTGGAAAAGTCAACTCGCCCCTCCAGGACATTTACAACCGTGAGATACCCGACTTCGATTGTGTCATGGCCTGCAAGATCCCTGCCCATTGTGAATCCCGACGAAATGTCAGCAACCCTGCTTAGCTGAATGCCCATTCCATGCTTGGGCGACGGCGGGAAGGCTTGTAGCAGCGACTTCTTTACACGTTCCGCTGTGCGAATCTGCAATTCCAGGGCGCGGATGTGGTCGTCTGCCGCCTTCAGCGTTTCGGCGATGCGGGTTTGTTCTTCATTGTGCTTTGGGAATCGGACTGGCAGCTTGCGACACGCGCTCCATGAGATATTGGCAAGCCCAGTGGTCATCTGCGACGTTTCACTCACGAACTCGTGAATGCGGTGGCCATGGAGCCAGCAGGCGACGAACTCATCAGAAATCTTGGTCTCGCCCAGCTTTGGGCGAAGCGCAAAAAGGAAGGAAGCGAAGATCATCTCACGGTCTTCCTCCATCAAAACCGAATCGCCAATCCTCTTGGGATTCCCGTTTGAGCCAACCATGAGGGTCCATCCCTTCGTAACGGCTGATGAGGTTCGTTGATCAGCAGAAAGGCCGTAGATGTGGAGCAGGTCTTTGAGATCAAGCGACGACTTGATGTTTGGTATGCGAATGACGGGGATCGTTCCTTCAGCTGGCCGGTCGCGTTCTTGTTCCTTGGTCCAAGTGCAGCCTCGCTTGGTCTCGACCAGCGTCCCGAGAGGCTCTTCGAGCCACCCCGAAGGTAATGGGTTGTCGTAAATGGTATGCATCGCTCTCAGAATTCCCTCCCAAGGAGTTGCGCCAAAGTTCTGCGTGCTTGTTCGGCGGCAGTCTTCGCCGCGTCAAAGTCATGAAGCGCCGTATCCAGCGGGATCTCCTCTTCCGGCTCAAAGGTATCTACGTAGCGAGGAAGATTGAGGTTAAACTCGTTCTCTTCGATCTCACCTTTCTCGGCGATTACGAAGTAGCGGCGGGCTTTGTCGGGGTGGGCACAGATGCGTTGGAGATCAGCGATGGCCTCTTGCACCTCTGCCGTCTCGCGGTCGGCACGGCTGTTGATCTCGGCGATGCGTTCATCGCGCTCTTTCTCCAGCTTCTCCAGCGTCTTGATCTGGGCCTTGGCTATCTTCAGTCGGGCCTTGGCGTCGTCCTTGGCAGCCTTGGTCAGAAGCTTGAGCGCGGCCTTGTCGAGCTCCGGGTTGGCCAGCTCGCCCCAGACAGGATGTGCGGCATCCGTATTCGCCTTCCATGCTTTGAAGCCACCCGGCGAGAGGCTATCCGCTTCCTCCCGCAATATGGGCAGCGAGGCGACGACCTCGTCGTAGGCATCGCCGATCTCCTGCAGCGCCTGTGCGCGGTCGTCGGCGATTTCATCGAGGATGGTCTGACCTTCGGCAGGAAGGATTTCCAGCGCCTTGGCTGTATCGCCAAACGCCCGCCACGGCAGGAGAATGCGCAGGCAGTCAGCGCGGCGAAGTAGGCATTGCGGATTGGCGTGCTGATAGTGGCGGCTTGCCCAGATCATGAGCACTTGGTCCTTGCGGGCGGCAGGCTTGCGCTTGTTGAGGATGGCGAGGCATGCTGGGACGTTGTTGCCGTAGAAGATGCCGGAGGGCAGCACGATGACGGCCTCAATAAGGCCGTCCCGCAGAAACCCAGAACGGATAAGGTATTCGTCGTCGGCCTTTTTATTTCGCCCGTCTTCCGATTCTGTCAGCTTCGGCTGGCCGCGAAACAGGATGCCCTGCGACATGACAACGACGGCCTTCCCAGCGGGCTTGAGCGACTTTGCGATGTGTTGCATCCAGGCGTAGTCGCCATTGTCCTGCGGCGGCCAGCCGTAGCCGAAGCGGTCGAAGGGGTCTCCATCGGTGAAGGTGTCCGAGCCCCAGTCTTTGAGGGAGAATGGGGGATTCATGACCACGCGGTCGAACTGCTGGAGTTTGCCGTCGCTGGTCTTGTGCTGCGGATCGCGCAGGCTGTCGCCATGTTTTGGCTGCCACGAATTGATCCCGTGGAGAATCATGTTGATTCGGGAGATGTTGTAGGTGGCGAGGTTGCTCTCCTGGGCAAATAGAAAAAGGCGGTTTGGATCTTTCTTGTGACGGCGCAGGTATTCCCGGCATTGGAGCAGGAGGGATGCGGAGCCACTAGACCAGTCACAGACCTCGTGCTGTTCCTGTGGCTCGATGATTTCCGACATGAGGTAGGAAACCTCCTTCGGCGTGTAGAACTCGCCAGAGCTTTTACCCGCCTTGCTGGCGAAGGTGCGGATGAGATACTCGTAGGCATCGCCAAACAGGTCGTCCGGCACATGGGCGCGGTCAAAAGTGCGGCTGGCGAAGTGACCGACCAACTTGACGAGCTTGTCGCGCGGTAGCTCGTCTGTCTTGTTGAAATCAATCTTGCTTGTGAGGATGCCGTCGAACTTCGGCGCGTTGGCCCGTTCGATGGCGAGCATGGCGTCATTGAGCGACTGGCCGAGCTTGAGGGAGGTAACTTTGTTTTCCCCTGAACCGAGCGTGACCTCTTCCCACAAAGAATCCGCAGGCACCACGAAAGGGAGTGATTTCTTCTGCATCGCCGGATCATTCGCCAGCTCATCACCCAGCGTCTTTGCGAGATTGCGGACGGATTCCTCGAAGATGTCGCTGATGCGTTTGAAGAACAGCAGCGCGAAGACGTAGCCACGAAACTCCGAGTGATCGACATTGCCGCGCAAGATGTCTGCGGCATTTTCCAGGAACGCATCCAGCTCAGCCTGCGTCATGCGGCGGAGTGGGATGGAGGCCGCGCTTGCGGGGCCGGAGCCCTTTGTAGAGGACATGGTCTTGGCTCGGGGTTTGGAGGCGGTGGCGGCCTTAGGCGGGGCTTCAGCGCCAACCATCGCCACGGAATCGCTGCGGCCCTTGCCGCGTACCACAATCCGCCGGGCCACGAGTTGTGCCTTCACTGCTTCGTAGTCCTCATCTGGCCAACCCAGGGCCGTCTGGAGCTCTGGGTTCTTCGTGTAGCCGCCAAGCCCCTCTAAGGCCTCGATGAAGTCGTCAAGCTGCTCCTGATCGGCCATCGACTGGATCAGAACAGCGCCACTCGGGGCAGTATGACCACCATCACAAGAATGTGGGGCATCAAGCCTCCTCGGCCGCTAGGGCTCGTCCCCATCGGGCCCGGGCAGATCATCTTGAGTGGTGATGTGGAATCCGGGCACGGCGGCCCTCCTCCCCTGGCAGTGCTCTCAGCATCCGTGCTCCAGCCAGGATGGTGGGGGCCTCCCACCGGCACTGCTGATCTGCGCCGATGAGCCGGCTGACGCCTGAATCGATCCGCGCCTCCCAGGCCGAACTGCCGCCGATCGGCACGGTGATCACCGAGCTGCGCCGTCAGGACCCCTACATCCAGCAGGAGCAGCACTGCTACCGCTCTCCGCGGGGCTTCCAGAGCTGGCCCAACCACCTGGCCTATGCCGCCCTGATCGAGGCGGGCCTGCAGGTGATGGACGAGCTGGATGATCCGATCGGTTTCTGGGCCGCCACCACCTGCCGCTGGGCCCGGATCGTGGAGGCCCCGCCTCGCTTCCTGGCGCCGGAGCTGGCCGAGGCCTTCCGCCGCACGCCCTCTCCCCGTCTGGATGAGGACTTCCCGCAGGTGCTGCCTTGCTTCCGGCTGATGCTCCCGGATGGCGCCCTGTTCACCGAGGACAGGGTGCCGATCCCGGTGGTGATCGTGGCCGACCTGCGGGTGATGGCCGACTGGCTCCCGCCCCAGGCGCAGCGGATCGGTGGCATCAGCTGCGTTGTTTTGGCCCTCGACGGCACCAGCTACCTCACCCGCCATTCCTTCGAGCAGATCGGCGAGCGGAACCCCACGGTGGGGGACCTCAGCCATCCGGCCTGGCAGTGGGACGAGCAGGCGGTGCAGAACACCAACCAGCGGATGGAAGGCTTGGCGATCAATGCCCTGCTGGTGCAGCTCTACCAGCCGGAACTGCTCTCCACCGGCCCCGCCGCCAAGGTGCGCAGCGGCAAGGGTTTTGCGGCGGCTGGCGATCCGGCCGGCACGGTGAGCCCCCAGGGCCCGGTGTGGATCGGCAAGGACTTCCGGCTGGATCGCACCTCCAGTGCTGGCGCCAGCAACAGCACGTCAGGGGGTGGCAGCGGTACCGCCCGGCGGCCTCACTGGCGCCGCGGCCATTGGCACAACGTGCTGCATGGCGAGAAGCGCCAGAGCCGCCGGATGCAGTGGTTCCAGCCGGTGTACGTGGGGCTCAGCTGAGCAGATCGACTCGGACGCGATCCACACCCCAGATGGAGAAAGCCCGGCGGGGTGGCCGCCGGGCCAGCACCTCAGAGCACCTGCACCCGGGCCTGAGACCCGAGCACCTTCTGCTGATTGGAGGCCAGGATCAGGGCCTCGGCCCGGGGCACGTAGTGCGGCTGGGCGCTGATGTGCCCCTCTCGATCGAGGAACAGCACCTGCAGCAGCTGGCCGGCGGCATCAAGGAGGTGCACCGAGATGATGCGGATCGGGCAGGCGCGGACCAGGGGAGTGGCGGCCATGGCTGGCTGGTGAACGACACCGCCGTTCAGCCCCGGCGCCGCCAGCGCCGCGCAAGGGGCGCGAAGCGCAGCGCAGCGACTCGCGTCAGCCCTTGTGCGGCGCGCAAGCCGGGGCAGGCCGGGTGGCGTGATCGCCAGACCTCAGGGACGCCTTCCCGTTTCGCTGCCCGGAGGTTCAGCTCTACAGGAGGAACTGGCTGGTGGAGGATGCGCCTATCGGCAGCGGCCGCCAGGTGCACTGGGCCACGACCGGGCTGGACCAAGGCGGATTCGGTATGGGCTGGCGTTGTTGCTGTGAGGGTCTGTGAACCTCCGCTGGCCGTCGCAGCTCCCGGCGGCAGCGCCAAAACCCCAGTGCTGCAGGGCATCGCCGCAGGCGTATGCAACTTCTGGATTGTTTTCTGACTCGATGTGGCCTGGGGCAGGGTGCGGCACGAGGCAGAATTGACTCTGAATGGCCAGCCGCATGGTTTTTCTACCCCCCACCTCGGATTTTCCGCCTGACCCCGAGCCCTTGAGTCGGGAGGATCTGAACAGCACCTATCTCGAGCTACGCAACTGCTACAAGAGCTCGATTCGCAGCCGCGGCCAGCACCGCAGCCTGGCCAACAAGGCACGAGATGAAACGGCACAGCTCAAGCAGCGCCTGCTGGATCTTGCCGCGCGGGAAGCATCGGTCCGGAAGGACGTGTACGAAATGCTGGAGATCGTCACCTCCCTGGCCGGTGACATTGAAGACGCTGGCGACGATCTGGTGAATGAATTCGGCCGCTACAAGCTCGGCCGCAAGACCTATCAAGGCGGTTCTTTCCTTGGTGGCCTCGTGCAGGCCGTGATCCGCTTCATCAACCGCTGGACCCACACCAAGGAGCGGGTGGTACAGCTGGATCAGAAGCGTCAGGAGTTCATCGAGAAGACCAAGAATCTGCCGCCGCTCCCCCTGGGTGGGAACGGCCACGGCGGCCCCGTGAACCAGACGGAACCGTCTTCTCCCGCCAAGGTGGAGCTCGTGGACAGCCCAGCAGCCCAGCAGGCCCAGGAGGTCAAGGCCGATGGGACAACTCACTGACACCCTGCGGGCCACGTTGCGGGACCTGGCCCAATCCGACGCCAGGCTCTACCGCGGGTTGCACGAGGAGCTGGGCGACACCAAACCAGCCAGCAACTCGCCCGCAGCGCTGCTGGACGGGGACGCCCCTGCCAGTCGAGAAGAACTGGAGGGCCTGTCGATCGCTGCACTCTGGACACTCTGCAAGGCGCGCGGCATCAAGGGCCTCAGCAAGGGCCCGGTGCCGAAACAGGTGGATGCCCTGCTCAGCCACCCGGATGGGCCGCCCCTGCGGAGCGCCCTACCCGTCAAGGCCACCAAGGGCAGCAAGGGTGGGGCATCTGGCGGCAAGGCCATGGCCAAGGCTGGCGCCGCCGAGCTGCAGGTCCTGGAGCAACGTCTCGATCGGGTGGAGCAGCTGGTGGTGCTGATCGCCCAGCAGGTGGGGGTCCCCCCTGCAGCGATCGCCCAAGTGACGACACCTGCAGCCCTTCCGCCAACCTGAATTACTTCTGTGCTGGCGCCAGCCCATGGCGGTGAACCGGGAGACGCTGGAGAAGCTGGGTCGCTTCCTGCTGCGCGGCCTGCGCATCGGCGCCAGCACGGTGTCGATTGTGGAGCTGCTGCGCAACGACTGGACCGGCGGCATCAGCGCCGGTGTGGCCTGGTTGGTGTTTCTGCAGGTGGAGCGACGGCTGCCGCCCCTCAGCTCGGAGCCCGAGGACTGATCCGCAGCTCGGAGTAGCCGGTGGCCGGGTCGAGCTCCCGGCTGAACTGCCAGTCCGGCAGCAGGCCCAGCAGCAGCTCGGCGGTGGTGCGCACCAGCGAGCCGGCGCAGAGGTGCCCACCGATCACGGCGCCGTTGCTGTCGGCAACAGCGATGTGCAGATGGGCGCCATCGGGCGAGAGGGTGCCGGAGAGGCTGAGGATCTCCAGCTCGCCCTGGATCACGGTGGCTTCAGAGGCTCCCGCGAAGCGCACCCGGGCGACTGACAGGCTGCCCACGGCGCTGATCACGCAGCAGGCCTGTGCGTCTTGTTCGGCCATCCAGGTCTGCAGCGCCCGGCGCAGGTCAGCGCCCGGCTGCAGGCGCAACGGCACCACCTTCATGGGGTTGGCCCCTCCACAAGCTCCTGGACCATCACCAAGGCATCGACGTAACCCAACTGCTTGTGGCGGAACGCCCCCGGCAGGGTTCCCACCAGCTGAAAGCCGTTGCGCTGCCAGCAACCGATGCCGGCGCTGTTGGTGCTCACCACCAGGTTGTACTGCATCGCCCGGAACCCCAGCCGCCGCGCCGTCTGCAGGGAGTGCTTACAGAGGCGGCTGCCCACACCCTGGCGCCGGCAGTGCTCGGCCACCACATAGCCCGCGTTGGCCACATGGGCACCGAGAGCCAGGGAGTTGGGCCTGAGGTAGTACGTGCCCACAAGGGCACCGGTCGCATCCACGGCCACCATCACCGCCTGGCTCTGCTCCACCCACGCCACCTGAGCCTCGGTCTCGCTGATGTCTGGGTCGTTGGGGAAGGTTTCACCGGCGCCGAACACCGGCTCCAGCAGCGCCCACACCCCCGGCCAGTCGGCCGCCTCATAGGGGCGGATCTGCAGGGGCGATCGGGAGGAGGTCAGAGCAGCGCAGGTGTGACCATGTGATTGTCTCGCCAACAGGAAGGCGCCCCGTGGGGGGCGCCTTAGCACCGGTCGCGGATCTGAGCCTTGGCATCTGGGACTCGATCGGGTCGGGTGTCTGTGGTTCACGCGTTGTCTGTCTGGGGCCTGACAGGAAAGGACTGGAGATCACGTCTGGGAGAAGAGATGCTCGGGGCTTGACCTTCTCGGTTGTGATCCCGGCTCGGGTTATGCAGCCCGAGATTTAAGAACGCGGGAAACAGAACTGGCGTATCGCTCTCTGCGGTTACGGGATGACGCTCGCGCCGCGTCACCGAGTTCACCTTGTGTGTGTCGCATCGTTGGCGCACCTCCGCTGAGCGCACCGGCTCGGGTGTTCCCTGGCCGGACTCTGTTGGAGGGCGAGGGTCGGGTTGGCTCCCGGGCCTCCCCTCAAGTTCAAGGTACGTCGTTTTTCAGGTGGTAGTGGCCCTTTGGAGTGCCTGTTCCCGTACCGCCAGAAACCCTGTCAGCGCAACGCTTCACAGGCTTGTCCATCGTCGTTGCCATCGAGATAGGTGTGCCCCTGGCGCAGCAGCTCCTGAGCACGGGCATAGGAGCCGATCTCCTTGCAGCTGTAGCGGCGGCCGCCAGGGGTTGTGCCATCGGGGATCACCGTTGTGCTGCGGCATCGCCGGAAATCTCAGGTCTGGGTGATCCCACCCGGCACCTGCCAGACCCCGTAGCGCAGCCGGCTGGCGCGAAACTCGGCGCACAGAACCTCCTTAGCATCGCAGCCGCTCAGATACTGCCGCTAGCGCTAAGCCGCAGCGTCCTCGATGATCGCCGTGGTGGAGGCCTCCACCGCGCGGGCCACCTCCTTCAGGGCGGGATCGGCCGAGAGGCTGGCGAGCATCGCCTCGGGCCGGATCATGCCGATGCGGGTCTGGCCAGTTTCGGTGTAGACGGAGATCCGGCAGGGCAGCGCCATGTTGAGCGCCATTGTGGTGCTGAGCAATGCGGCGGCCTGCTGGGGGTTGCACACCTCGAAGATGCGGCACTGCTCCAGGAACGGCTGACCTTTACTGCGCAGGGTGTGGCCCAGATCATGCACGGCCAGCACGCCGAAGCCATGCTGCGCCACCGCCTTCTGTAGGGCGGCGCTGGCCTCCTCGAAGGATTTCGGCGTGTCGATGATGAAGAACTGATCCATCGGTGGCCTCAGCGTGTGCCGTACCAACTGCGATACCACTGGGACATCTGCTGGATTTCATCGCTCTGCACCCGCACCATGGCCTGCTGCAACTGACGAAGCTCCGGGTGCTGCGAATTGGTCTGGGCCATCGAGGCCATCATCACGCCCATCTGGTGGTGGGGAATCATCTGCTCAATGAAGGCACGGTCGAAGTCAGGGGCTGCGCTCAGGGCAGAGAGGTTCGTGCCACCACCCATCTGTCCCATGCCCATGCCCATGCCCATGCCCCCGCCCATGCCCCCGCCCATGCCCATTCCTCCACCCATGCCCATGCCGTTCTGCCAACCCCAGCCTGTGCCCGGTCCCCAACTGGGCACATCTTTGCCGTACCACTGCTCGTACCAGGCACGCATCTGGGCGTTCTCGCGGGTCTGACTGGCCTTGATGCTCTTCGCCAGGGCCTTGATCTCGGGCCGCTGGGCGCGGGTGAGGGCGAGATCGGCCATGGCGATCGCCCCGTCGTGGTGGGGGATCATCATCACGACGAACTGCTGATCCGAATAACCCATCCCCATCTGGCCCGGGCCACCCACGCCTCCTCGATACCCGGGCATACCGGCACCGCCCTCGTAGCCGGGCATGCCGGCACCGCCCATACCCTGGGACAGGCACCGGGTGCCAGCCCAAAGGGAGACCGCGATGATGCCTCCCGTGGCCAGCAGCAGGGCTGGCCGTCCGAAGACTCTTCGGCGTGGTTCGATGTTGGCCATCCTTTCGACGCCGCTCGCGAACTGTCCATCTCCAAGGTGGCCACGGGCTTGCGAGTGGATTGACAATCCAGCCAAATGTTCATGCGACCTCCGCTGGCCGGGGGCTGATCAGACGTTGAGATTCGGGCAGATCACGGCCATGTTCGGCGCTGGATCGCTCTGCCAGTTCTGCAGCAGGCTTTGCAGTTCCCTCCTGAACAGACGCAGCTCCCGCAGCCGTTCGTCCACCAGATCGATCTGCCGTTGGAGCTGCCGCTGGATGTCGCCGCAGGGGAGCTCACCGGCATCGTGCACCGCCAGGCACTCCTGAATGTCATCAAGAGTCAGTCCGAGGCTCTTGAGCCGCCGGATGAAGTCCAGGCGCCGCAGGCTCTCCTCACCGAACAGGCGGTAACCGCCTTCGCTGCGGCCCACCGCCGGCAGCAGGCCGAGCTCTTCGTAGTAGCGGAGCGTTTTCACGGGCAGGCCACTGCGGCTGGCCAGGGCGCCGATCTTCATGCCGACAGGCACTGGCGCCGCCCCTGGAGGGCGGCCGGCCCGTGGTGTGGCGGCGGAGCGGGAGGCGGCGGGTGCAGGTGCGGGAGCGGGAGTGACGGCGGCCATGGGCAAACACACTCTCCATTACTGGGGAGACTCTAACCATCTCTGTCCGCCGTCGTTCTCCCGGCAGGCCGTTTGAATCCACCAGGGCCTTGACTCTCCAGTCCACTGGACGCCATAGGTTGAAGCCCCCCCCTGCAGCGCCCCGGCCCTGCCTCCAGGTCCCCCGCTGAGCACCCCGTCCGCCAACCCTCCCTGCTGCCATGCCGAGGATCCAGCCGGCGCGGCCGATGGCATGGAGCGGGAGCTGGCCCGGGAACTCACAGAACTGCGCCGCAAGGTGAATGTGGCGGTGGTGCTCACCGCGCTGGTGATGCTCTCCAGCCTGCCCCACATGCTCGGGGTCCACAGCCTGCCCTTCCTGCCGGGCTGGTTCACCAGCCCCTGGACCCAACTGCTCCTCACCACGCCGGTGCTGTTCTGGTGCGGCCGGGGTTTCTTCAGCGGCGCCGCCTCGGCCTTTCGCCAGCACAGCGCCGACATGAACACCCTGGTGGCGGCCGGCACCGGCATCGCCTGGCTCACCTCGCTGTTCAGCACCGTGTTCCCCCAGCTGCTGATCGCCGAGGGCCTGCCGGCAGACGTCTACTACGAAACCGCCGCCGTGATCCTCACCATGGTGCTGCTGGGCAACCTGATGGAGGCCCGCGCCCGGGGGCAGACCTCCGAGGCGATCCGGCGCCTGCTGCAGCTCCAGCCCCCCACGGCCCGGGTGCTGCGTCACGGCAAGCCGGTGCAGATCCCCGTGTCCCATCTGGTGGTGGGCGATCTGGTGCAGGTGCGCCCGGGCGAGAAGCTGCCCACCGATGGGGTGGTGAGCGAAGGCAGCTCCTGGGTGGAGGAATCGATGCTCACCGGTGAGCCCACGCCTGTGGCCAAGGCGGTGGGCGATGCGGTGATCGGCGCCTCGATGAACCGCAGCGGCAGCTTCACCTTCCGGGTCAGCCGGGTGGGGACAGGCACGGTGCTGGCCCAGATCGTGGAGCTGGTGCGCCAGGCCCAGAGCTCCCGCACCCGGGTGCAGCGGGTGGCCGATCAGGTGGTGAGCTGGTTCGCGCCGGCGGTGATCGCCCTGGCCATTGCCGCCTATGTGATCTGGTTCCTGGTGAGCGGCAATGCGGTGCTGGCGATGCTCTTTCTGGTGAGCGTGCTGGTGATCGCCTGTCCCTGCGCCCTGGGCCTGGCCACCCCCACCTCGATCATGGTGGCCTCCGGCAAAGGGGCGGAGAACGGCCTGATCTTCCGGAGCGCCGAGGCGCTCGAAACCGCCGGCACGCTGCGCACCATCGTGCTCGACAAGACCGGCACCCTCACCCGCGGCCAGCCGGAGGTGACCCAGTTCGAGCGACTCGACGGTGGCGCGCTGCCGGCTGACACCCTGCTGGCCCTGACGGCCGCACTGGAATCCCGCTCGGAGCATCCCCTGGCCGAGGCGATCGTGGCCTATGCCACACATCAGCTGCAGCCGGGCGATCTGCCGGCGGTGACGGACTTCGAGGCCGTGGCGGGTCGCGGCGTGCAGGGGGTGATCGCCGGCCAGCAGGTGCGGGTCGGCACCCCCCGCTGGCTCCCCGAACTCGGCATCGACACCGCGGCCCTCGAGCCCCTGGTGGAGCGCCTGGAGGCCCTGGCCTGCAGTGTGGCGGCCGTGGTGGTGGACGGGCGGATCGAGGCCTGCTTCGGGGTGGCCGATCCGCTCAAACCCAGTGCCGCGGCAGCGGTGGCGGCGCTGCGGCGGCTGGGACTGCAGGTGGTGATGCTCAGCGGTGACGCCCGCCGCACCGCCGAGGTGGTGGCCGCCCAGGTGGGGATCGAGCGGGTGGTGGCCGAGGTGCGTCCCGCCGACAAGGCCTCGGTGGTGCAACGGCTGCAGGAGCAGGGGGAGGGCCCGGTGGCGATGGTGGGTGACGGCATCAACGACGCCCCCGCCCTGGCCCAGGCCGACGTGGGCCTCGCCATGGGCACTGGCACCGATGTGGCGATCGCCGCCAGCGACGTCACCCTGATCTCCGGCAACCTGGCCGGCGTGCCGGCGGCGATCGAGCTCAGCCGCCACACCATGGCCAACATCCGCCAGAACCTGTTCTTCGCCTTCGCCTACAACGTGGCCGGCATCCCGATCGCCGCCGGTGTGCTGTTCCCCCTCACCGGCTGGCTGCTGAGCCCGATGCTGGCCGGCGCCGCCATGGCCTTCAGCTCCGTGTCGGTGGTGAGCAATGCCCTGCGGCTGCGCCGCTTCCGGCCTGCGCCCCTGCCGAGGGCTGCCTGATGACACTCCCAGCCCTGATGCCGCTCCTGTCTGCCGTCGCCGCCACCGCTGCCACCAGCGCCTCCACCGCCGAGCCGCTCTGGCGCAGCATCGAGCAGCCCGTGCTGCTGAAGCTGCTGGTGGCCGGCGCAGGGGTGGCGCTGATCATCTGGGAGCTGTGGTGGTTCCTCGGCCGCCATGGTGGTGGCGTGGCGGCCCGCGAGGGCGAGCACGGCCTGCAGGAGATCACCATCACCGTGGATGGGGGCTATGCGCCCTCACGGATCCGGGTGAAGGCCGGCCAGCCGGTGCGGCTTACGTTCCACCGGGTCGATCCGAGCGGCTGCGTGGCCAAGGTGATCTTCCCTGATTTCCACAAATCTCTCGATCTGCCCCTGGATGCCACCACCTCCGTGGACTTGCCGGCCAGGGCTGCCGGCACCTATCCCTTCCACTGCGGCATGAACATGGTGCGAGGCAGCCTTGAGGTGGAGTGACCCGGGGCGGCGCGATCCTGATCGGTCGAGGCTGATCAGGCGCTGATCTCCAAGGTGCCCATCATGCCCAGCTCCTCGTGATCGAGGATGTGGCAGTGATACACCGTGCGTCCGGCGAAATCATCGAACCGGGTGCGAACCCGTACGGTTTCGCCTGGGCGCAACAGCACCACATCTCTCCAGGCGCGCCACGGCTCCGGCGTGCCGTTGCGGCTGATCACCTGGAAGGGGTTGATGTGCACGTGAAAGGGGTGATCCATCACCCCGTCGTTCACCAGCTCCCACTCCTCGGTGTCACCGAGGCGCACGGAGGTGTCGGTGCGGCCGTGCTCGTAGGCCCGGCCATTGATCAAGAACACCATGCCCATGCCGGGGGCCATGCCGTGGTTGAGCACGAAGCGGCGGCGGCGCACCGGCGCCGGCAGGGGCTCCACCGGCAGCAGGCGCTCGGGCAGCGGCAGGGGCGTCACCGAGCCCGCGTAGTTCAAGGTGGCGATCGGCACCGGAGCCTGCTGCTCAAAGCCTGATCCCATCCTTCCTCTGCCCATTCCCATTCCCATTCCCATTCCTCTACCCATGCCCATGCCCATGCGGCTGCCCCTACCGCCCATCATTCCGCCGGCCCCCCTGGCGTAGGGAAGGTTGAGCAGCCGGTAACGACCGCCCTGGCGCTCGCCCCGCACCAGCACCTCAGCCCGCTCGCCGGGGGCCAGCAGCAGTTCCGACAGCTCCACTGGTGCCTCGATGGCACCGCCATCGGTGGCGATCAGGTGGAAGGGGTGATCCTCGAGGGCCAGCCGCCAGAAGCGGGCATTGGAGGCGTTCACGATCCGCAACCGCAGCAGACCCCCTGAGGGGATCGTCAGCGCCGGGTTCACCTGACCGTTGACGGTGAGCACCGCTCCCTCACGCCCCAGCATCATCCCCATGCCCATCGGGCTGGAACCCGCCTCACCGGGAAGGTCTTTGAGGAAAAGCACCTGCTCCTCGGCGGCGCGGACTTCGGGGATCTGATCCAGGGCACCGCGCACGATGAACACCCCTCCGAGGCCGCCGAACACCTGATCGGCCACCGTGCCATGTCGGTGGGGGTGGTAATAGAAAGTGCCGGCAGGATGGTCGGCCGGCAGGGTGAAGGCGTAGCTGTGGCTTGCGCCGGGGGCCACGCTCACGAACACGTTGTCAGCACTGCCGCCGGGAGAGATGTGGAGGCCGTGGTAGTGCAGGTTGGTGGGGCGAGACAGGCGGTTGACCAGCTCGATCCGCACGGCATCGCCGGGTTCGGCCTCCAGCAGGGGCCCAGGCAGCAGGCCGTTGTAGGTGAGGGCCCTGGACGGGCCGCCCGGGATCGCCACATTGGTTTCCTGGGCCACCAGTTCCAGGTCCAGGCGTCCGCCGCTGGAGCGCAGGCGGGCCTGAGCTGGTACACCCGTGCTGGCTTGGGATCGAAGCTGGGCAGTGCGTCCCAGCAGGGCTGAGCCGGTGGCGATGGCTGAAGCACCACCGACCATGGCAAGAAAGGAACGGCGACCAAGATGCAAGACCATCTCTCCCTCAGGCCTCGATCTGCAGGAAGGTGCGGCGGGAGCCATCGCGACCGAAGGAGTAAACCGTGTAGGACTCGCTACGCAGGGATGATTCCATGCCCGGCGAACCGAGGGGCATTCCCGGCACGGCGATTCCCACCACCGCCGGTCGCTGCCGCAGCAGCTGATCGATCGCCTCGGCAGGGACGTGCCCCTCGATCACAAAACCAGCCACCTTGGCGGTGTGACAGGACGCCAAGTCTCCTGGGACGTTCAATGAGCTCTTGACCGCTTCCAGGTCGGCCACAACGTGATCCTTCACGCTGAAGCCGTTGGCACGCAGGTGGTCGAGCCACCCCTTGCAGCAACCGCAGCTGGCCGTGCGGTAGGCCGTCACCTGGCGGCTGGTTGCCAAGGCGTCAGTCGACGCTGCACTCCGAGCCACTGACGTCCGGACGGTGGACGGCGAGAGCCAGTAGCCGACGCCAACCGCGGAGAGCCCGGCCAGGACCGTGGCCAGAAGCCACCCCCGGCGGTGCGACCGCGACGCACCGCCAGAGGTGGAATGATCTGGATCGGGTTGCGGCACGTTCATTCCTAGCCGATGAGTGAAGGATTGAACTCATCCTAAAGGCTCCATCTGGCTGGAGAGTCAAGGGATGACTGATCTGTGGCCTGCAAGCAGAGCCACTCCTTTGCGGGCGCCCGGCTGCCTGGAGGGCTCAGAGGGCAAAGAGCCTGTCGTATTTGTAGTACTCCGGTTTGCGCAAGCCCTCCAACGCCAGCATCCGCCGCAGCTCGATGATCTCGGCCCTCTGGGCCACGATCACCTCCCGCGCGAAGCGCCGGATGGTGGGGTTGGTGCTCTTGGCCCGGGCATCGTGGGCCATCATCAACGCCCCCGCGTGGTGCTCGATCATGCCCTCAAGGAACCAGACCACCCGGTTCTCCTTTGTGGGTCCGTCGCCCATCATCCGCATGCCGTCGATCTGGGACTGGCTCATGCGGGTCAGGCCCGCGAGGCTGTTTGGATCGCCGCCGCTCGCCAGCGTCACTGGATAAACGGGGGCCTGGGGATACCAGGCCTTGCGCCACAGCCCCATCGCCCGGATCTCTTTGGCCTGATCCCTCCAGATTGAATTTCCGAGCGCCCCAACACCGGGTTGGCCGATCCCGAAGACGAACTCGCTCATGCGCAGGGCCCCCGTGTGGTGCTGCACCATGCCGTCGATGAAGCGCAGGTCGTAGGTGGAGCCAGCCGGGCCCACGTCATGAGCATGGGCGCCATGGGCAGGGGCGGATCCAGCAGGGGCAGACATCCCAGGCATGTCCATCATCCCTGGCATGCCTTGGTGTCCTTCGTGATTCATGCCACCGGGCATCTGGGCCAGGGCAGGAACTGCCACGGTGAGGGCAGAGGCGAGACCGATCAAGGTTGGCGTGAAGCGGGAAGGGCGCATGGCGGCAGGTTGAGGCCACCTCACCGTATAGTCTCCTGTGGTCTGGAGAGTCAAGGGCAAGGGCGCAGCAAATCCGCGCCGGCCGATGCCGGTCCTCCAAGACTTGACTCTCCCCTCAAGCGCCAACAAGTGCTGGGCGTGGGTGGGCCAGTCCTTCGATCCCGATCGCATTGAAATCCGTGTTGTCCTCGAAAGCACGGAAGACTGGTTGATCATCAATGACGATGTCATGGATTACCCCATCCATCTGCACCTCAATCCCTTCCAGGTGACCACCCGTGTTGGCCGCGCCGAATCCCAGCGCCACTGAAATGACAAGGTGCTGGTGCGCTCGGGAGAGGGGAGGTGCGCCTTCGGCTGAGCGTTCTCGATTTCGCAGGTCGCACTGTTTCCAACTGCCACAACCTCGATCACATTGATGCGCCACGTCCTAACCCTGTTGCTGACCTGTTGGCTTGCAGCTCCTTCGTTGGCGGCTGAATTAGAGGCCTGTCGGAACCTGCTGGAGCAACGCAATGCCCTGGCCGAGCAGGCCATCAAGGCCGAAATCGCCCTGGTTCGAACCATCCGTGAACGGATCTGCCCGGTCCTCAGCCAGCAGGCCGATGGGGCCAATGCCAACGACCGCAACGAGCGGACCATCGACTACCAGGCCCTGCTCGACTGCCGCCACAAGGCGGAAGAACAGCTGCTACGCAGCCAGCGGGTTCTCTACGTCAACCGCAGGCAGTTCAGGTTCTACACGGCGGCTGGAGCCGAGCTGGCCCGGCAAGCCGATGGGCTGGATCAGCTGTTGCAGGATCGAGAGTGCTCCCAGCTGCGTTGATCAACAACCTGCGGAAACACGGACCCACCCAGACCCTTGACCCTGAAGTGACTACAGGCTGTTTGCTGGGGTCTGGATGACAGGACCATGGCGGAACATTGCTGCAACAGCGGAACCAGCGGACAGAAGACCGGAGCCACCACGGAACCGGAGCCGGCAAGCGGCAGAGAAACGCTGTTTCGGATCAGCGCCATGGATTGCGCCACCGAGGAAACCGAGATCCGCCATGCCCTTTCAGGTCTCGACGGCATCCGCAGCCTGAGGTTCCTACTGGCCGAGCGCATGCTGGCGATCGATGCGGATGCAGCCGCGCTCAACTCCGCCCTTGCGGCGATCCGCCGTTTGGGATTCAATCCGGAGCCGATCAGCGCCGATCACCGGCCGTCCGCCGCCCAGACCCGCGCCGAACGGCGCCTTGAACGAATCCGCCTGGGGGGTTCCCTGGCATTGGCGCTCACGGCGGAGCTGCTGCATCTGGTCGTTCCCGCCTACCCGGGCCATGAACTGGTGGAGATCGGGATCGCCCTCGCCGCGATCGCCCTGGCAGGCTTCTCCGTGTTTCGCAAGGGCCTCGCGGCCCTGCGCCAGGGCCGGCTGAACATCAATGCGCTGATGAGCGTGGCGGTCACGGGCGCCTTTCTGATCGGCCGCTTCCCCGAGGCCGCCATGGTGATGGCGCTCTATGCCGTGGCTGAGGCGATCGAAGCGCGGGCCGTGGAGCGGGCCCGCCAGGCGATCACCAGCCTGATGGCCCTGGCCCCCGATGAGGCGGAGATTCGCCAGAGCGATGGCCGCTGGCAAAGAGTTTCCGCCAGTGCTGTGGCCATCGGAGATGTGGTGCGCGTTCGCCCGGGCGAGCGCCTGCCGCTCGATGGCACGGTGCTCCGCGGCGAGAGTGCGATCAACCAGGCCCCGATCACCGGCGAAAGCCTGCCGGTCGACAAAGGCCCAGGCGATGCGGTGTTTGCGGGCACCATCAACCAGGGCGGCGCCCTGGACATCCAGGTCACGGAGCCGGCTTCGCTCAGCACCCTGGCGCGCATCATCCAGGCCGTGGAGGAAGCCCAGGCCTCCCGTGCTCCGATCCAGCGCTTCGTCGATCGCTTCGCGGCCCGCTACACCCCGGCGGTGTTCGTGGTGGCCCTGGCCGTTGCCCTGCTGGCGCCGCCCTTGCTCGGATTCACGCCGCTTCAGGCGATCTACAAGGCGCTGGTGCTGCTGGTGATCGCCTGCCCCTGTGCGCTGGTGATCGCTACACCGGTCACGGTGGTGAGCGGCCTGGCCACCGCCGCCCGCCGCGGCATCATCATCAAAGGCGGCCTCTATATCGAGGAGGCCCGCAAGATCAAGGTGCTGGCCCTCGACAAGACCGGAACGATCACCCTGGGCCAGCCCAAGCTGGTGGCCTTCTCCTCACGGCGAGAAGGGGCGGACGCTGGCGCTCTGAAACAGCTGGCCAGCAGCCTGGCGGAGCGCTCCGACCATCCGGTGTCGCGGGCGGTGGCCGCCGGCCTTGATGGCGAGCGGCTGGCTGTGGAGGCCTTCGAGGCCCTGCCGGGGCGCGGGGTGCGGGGCGTGATTGCGGGGCGGCCACTGATGCTGGCCAATCACCGCTGGATCGAGGAGCTGGGGCTTTGCTCCAGCGACCTGGAAGCATCGATGCAGGTTCACGAGCGCCAGGGCCATTCGCTCAGCCTGCTGGCCGATGACAGCGGCGTGCTCGCCCTGATCGCCGTCGCCGACACCGTTCGGCCCAGCTCGGCGACGGCCATGGAGGCCCTGCGGTCCCTAGGCGTCACTCCAGTGATGCTCACGGGTGACAACGCAGCCACCGCCTCTGCGATTGCGGCCGTGGCCGGCATCGAGCAGGTGAAGAGCAACCTGCTGCCCCAGGAGAAGCTCGAGGCGGTGGCCGATCTGCAGGCCCGCTACGGATTCGCGGCCATGGCCGGCGATGGCATCAACGACGCCCCGGCCCTGGCCCAGGCGGACATCGGCTTTGCGATGGGGGCAGCCGGCACCCACATCGCCATCGAAGCCGCCGATGTGGTGATCATGAACGACGATCTGATGCGCGTACCGGAAACGATCGCCCTCTCTCGCCGCACCTTTCGCATCCTGCGCCAGAACATCGCGCTGGCGTTGGGAATCAAGGCCCTGTTTCTGGTGCTCACCGTGGCCGGAAATGCCACCATGTGGATGGCGGTCTTCGCGGACATGGGCACCAGCTTGATCGTGATCGCCAATGGCCTGCGGCTGCTACGCACTCCCACGCTTGGCAAGATCAAGGGCTGAGCCTGGTCGGAAATGGTCAGATCTGAGCCTTGTCGATTCCAGCCGAACGGTTCAATTCCATGAGGATGCCACAGGTCTTCACCTCATCCGGTTGCTGACAAAGCTCTCTGAGCTGCCGTAGCTGATCCTGGAGTTTGTGCAACTCATTCACGCGGGCATCGACCTCGGCGATCTTCTCGTCCAGCAGGGCATTCACCGTCAGACAGCTTCCGGACGGTGTGTCGAGCACCTTGATCAGGATGCGGACCTCCTCCAGGCTCATGTCAAGGCTGCGGCAGTAGCGGATGAAGCGCAACTGCTCCACATGCCGCGGCGAATAGAGGCGATAGTTGCCATCCGTGCGCTGTGGCAGCGGCAGCAAGTGCTCGCGTTCGTAATAGCGGATGGTTTCGATCTTGACCCCGGTGGACCGTGCCAACTCGCCGATCTGCATGGATTCATCCCCTTGGGTAGGTGGCAAGTCGGGCGGACAAGCCTCCCTGGCGCAACGCTAGGCCCTTGACCCTGAAGCCACTTCAGGCTTTTCAATGGCCGTATCTCAGCCGTTCTCTCCCCCTGTGAGCAGCGCTACGCGAACCAAACCTCTCTCCAGCCGTCGATCTAGCCAGGAGCCAGGCCGGCCCTGGGTGCGGCTCACCATGGCCGTGCTCGCCACGATCGGCATAATCGACACCGGCTCGATCACCGCCAAGCGCTGGGGTTGGATCGGCAGCCTCTCCTGTCCGGGCGGCAGCGATGGCTGCGACAAGGTGCTCGGCAGCGCCTGGGGCACGCTGCTGGGCCAGCCGCTTTCTCTGTTTGGATGCCTGGCCTACACCACGGTGCTCCTGCTGGCCCTGATGCCGTTGCTGCGAGGAGGTCTGCGGGCCCCAGCCTCGGAGGGCAATCGCTGGGCTCTGTTCCTCGTCAGCTGCGGCATGGCCGTCTTCAGCCTGGTGCTGATGGGGCTCCTGGTCTTCGAGATCAAGGCCTTCTGCACCTTCTGTGTGGTGTCGGCCGCCCTCAGCCTCGCGCTGTTCCTGTTGAGCCTTGTTGGAGGTGGCTGGATCGACCGCAGCCAACTGATCTTTCGCGGAGTGATGACAGTCCTCCTTGTTGGTCTGCTGGGGCTGGGCTGGGCAGCATCGGCGGACCAGCCTGTCGCTCAAAGCGGACGGGCGGCTCCAGCTGTCATCAGCGCCAGTTCGCCGGCCAAGATTGCCCTGGCGGAGCATCTGAGCAGCGTCGGCGCCCGGGTGTTCACGGCGTACTGGTGCCCCCACTGCCATGACCAGAAGGAGGCCTTCGGCAAGGAGGCCGCCGCCAAGCTCCAGGTGATCGAATGCGCCGAAGACGGCGCCAACAGCCAGGCGCAGCTGTGCAAGCAGCAGGGGGTTCAGGGCTATCCCAGCTGGCAGATCAAGGGCGTCGTGGATTCGGGCGTCAAGCCACTGAACACCCTCGCTGATCTCAGTGGCTACACCGGTCCGCGTGACTTCTGAGCAGGCCGTGATCCCTTCCCCAGGGCGGGGTCAGCCCAGCCATGCCCCAGCAGGATCGCCGCCACCCTCGCCTTACCCTCCAACTCCGCTGGCGTCGCTTCATGCCTGATGCACCGCTCGGCACGGCCGCGCGCACCAATGCCCAGACGGTGGAGGTGCCTGCAGGCCTGGGCATGCTGCGCACCTTCATGCGGGTGCTGGGCCCCGGCTACCTGGTGGCCGTGGGCTACATGGATCCGGGCAACTGGGCCACCGATCTTGCGGCGGGCTCCCAGTTCGGCTACCGCCTGCTCTGGGTGATCGGGCTCTCCAGCCTGATGGCGATGGTGCTCCAGTCGCTCTGCTGCCGGCTGGGCATCGCCACAAGGCTGGACCTGGCCCAGGCCTGCAGCCGTCTGCTGCCGCGGTTCTGGCGAATCCCCCTCTGGTTGCTGGCCGAAGTGGCGATCATTGCCTGCGACCTGGCCGAGCTGGTGGGCAGCGCCATTGCCCTGCAGCTGCTTTTCGGTCTTCCATTGCCCTGGGGGGTGGGCCTCACGGCCGCCGACACCCTGTTGCTGCTGGCGCTGCAGCGCTTCGGGATCCGGCGGCTGGAGGCCCTGGTGATCGCCCTGGTCGCCCTGGTCGGGGGTTGCTTCGCGGTGGAAATGTTCTTGCTGCAGCCCAACTGGAGCCAGGTGGGCCAGGGCTTCCTTCCCCAGGCCGCCAGCCTCAGGGACGGGCAGCAGCTGTTTCTGGCGGCCGGCATTCTCGGTGCCACGGTGATGCCCCACAACCTCTATCTCCATTCCTCGCTGGTGCAGACCCGCCACTGGAGCGCGGCGAAGGGAGCAACGCGCAGGGCACTCGCCTTCAGCACCTGGGACACCCTGATCGCCCTCAGTCTGGCCTTTCTGATCAATGTCTCGATCCTGGTGCTGGCCGCCGGCAGCTTCTACGGACGGCTACCGCAGCCGGTCACGGATCTGAGCGAGGCCTACCGGCTGCTGACGCCGATGCTGGGCACGTCGCTCGCCAGCGTGCTGTTCGGCGTGGCCCTGCTGGCGGCGGGCCAGAGCTCGACGCTCACCGCCACCATGGCCGGCCAGATCGTGATGGAGGGGTTCCTGCAGATCCGTCTGCCGGACTGGAAGCGGCGGCTGCTCACCCGCGGTCTCGCGCTGATCCCGGCGATGGCCACAGTGATCCTGTTCGGTGAACGGGCCACAACAAATCTGCTGGTGCTGAGCCAGGTGGTGCTGTCTCTGCAGTTGCCCTTCGCGGTGATCCCGCTGGTGTGGTTCTGCGGCCGCCGGGGCCTGATGGGCGATCTGAAAGCACCGCTCTGGCTCCAGGCCGCGGGCTGGATCTGCGCCAGCGTGATTGTGCTGATCAACCTCTCGATGCTGAGCGCGGTGTTGCGGGGCGTCTGAACCGTTGACAAAAGCAGCCTCTCCTCAGACCCATGACGAGCAAAAAACACTGGGACACGATCTGAGCATCCAAGGCCACTGAGTCGTTGAGCTGATACCAGAGGCACCACGGTGACCAAGCGGCTGGATGCCTGGAGCCTCATACCACCACAAGCTGCAGCAAACCGCGCTCCAATCCCACGAGTGCGGAGACACCGATCAGGGGCAACACGCCCCAGGGGAAGCGCAGCAGCAGGGTCAGCGACATGAAGATCAGGAAGAGTGCAAGGGCATCGAGCTGGCCAGTGTTTTCCCCATTTGGGCCTGCTCTGATGGCTGGTCAGCGCCACCAGGTCAGCGAGGTGCTGGACTTCTGGTTCGTTCAGAGCCGGCCGCGCCAGCCGTCGACAGCAGCATGTAGTGGCGCGGGGGGAGGCGAAGACCATTGGGGGAGAGAGGTTGACGGGAGGTGGTCAGGCGCCTTCTCACCGAGACGCCCCAAGGCGGCATCCCGCCAGCTCAGCCTGGGCCCTGCTGATCCGTTCAGCCCAGGGCCTGTTTGAACGCGAAGAGCCCAAAGGCGATGAACAGGCCACCGCTCAGCTGATAGAGCAACTCTTCGCTGATGCGACCTCCGATCCACTTGCCGGCCCCCACCGCCAGCCAAGTGACCAGGGCGTGGCCGACCAGGGTGCCCTCCAGCAGGCCCGCGAAGGTGAAGGCCGGTGCGGTGGCCAGAAAGATGGTGGTGAACTGGGTGCGATCGCCCAGCTCGGCGATGAACACCAGCACGAAGGCCTCCCAGATCACCGCCCAGGTGGTGCTGATGCGGCGCCGGCTCTCCGCCTCATCAATGCTCTGCTGGGCTTCCTGCTCCTCCTCGTCCGCCTCATTCGCCTCCATGCCCTGGGCGTCGACGAGCAGCTTGAGACCAAAACCGACGAACAGCGCCGCCGCCAGCCACGGCACCACCGTGGCGGGCAGCAGCTCCCGCAGGCCGTAGCCCAGACCCAGCGAGATCAGGGTGACGGCCGTGAGGGCTGCAAAGGCGCCGATGAAGACATCCCGGCCGCGGTGACGCGCCGCCAGGATCAGCGCCATTAAGAAGGTCTTGTCACCCAGTTCGGCCAGGGTGATGGCGGTGAAGCTTGCCCCAAAAGCTGCCACCGCTGGATCGGAAGGAAGAGGAGTGCTCATCGCCGCAGGTTGCGCCGCAGCTCATGAAGAAGTCATGAGGTTTGCGGCGGATCCACGGCAGTTGTGAGCTCCACCAGCAGTACACACAGGCCGGGCCGGCTCTCGCCGAGGCGTAGCTCACCGCCGTGGCGGCGGGCGATGGCGCGGCCGATTGCCAGTCCCAGCCCGCTGTGGCCGCCGCGATCGGCGCCACTCCAGAAGCGATCGAACACCTGCTCCCGCTGGGCCGCCGGGATGCCGGGCCCCTGATCGCGTACTGCCACCTGCACCTGCCGTTTCGTCGTTGTCACGTCGAGGCTCACCCGGCCTCCCTCGGGGCTGTGGCGAATGGCATTGAGCACCAGGTTGGTGAACAGGCGCAGCAGTTCCTCGCTGTCGCCCTCCACCAGAACGCTGTGCTCTTCCGGCGCGGGACTGAGCCGCAGCTGGATCGCGCGCGCGGCCGCCTGGGGTGCGTAGCAGCGGATGAGATCCTCCAGCAGTTCCAGCAGATCGAACCGCTGCCAGTCCCGAGGTCGCCCGTCACTGCCGTCGCAGCTCTGCTGCAGCCGGGCCAGGGTCAGCAGATCCTCCAGCAGCTCGCCCATCCGACGGCTGAGGCGGTCGAGCTCAGGCCAGGCCAGGCCGGGGTGTGGGCGCAGTTCCAGCGGCACCCCCGCCAGCAGGGTGCGCAGGGCCGTGAGTGGATGGCGCAACTCGTGGGAGGCATCGGCGGTGAAGCGCTGCAAGGCACGCAGGTACTCCTGCATGGGGAGGAAGGCAGCCCGCAGCATGCGGCGGCCCGCCAACAGAGCCGCCAGAGCGGTGACGATGCCACCTAGCAGCAGACCGCGGCGCAGCCGTTCCAGATCGGCCAGAGCGGCACGGTCCGAGAGGGCCACCCGCACGTAACCAAGCCGTTGTTCCGTCGAAGTTGCGCCCGCCGCCTGGGGGAGGTTGTTCCCACTGGGATCGGCCCCAGCGTGCAGCGGCTCCGTTTGGACCACCTGAACGAGGCTGACGCCACCCGGCCAGCGCTGCCAGCTCGGGATGGAGGTGGACTGCGGCAGTGCCTCTTGCATGGCCGGCACGGCCAGGAAGCCCTGTTCGCTGAGCAACTGGCCATGTCGTATCGAACCATTGCACCCGCTGCTGAACCAACGCCGGAACGGCGATCCGCTGCGGACCGGCCCGGAACTTGGCACGCCCTTCCGCCTCGCCCATCTCATGGGCGATCAGGGGCAGCTGGGCCGCGGCCGTGGCGGCCAGCTGGCCAGCTCGGTGCGCTGGTCCTCGCCCCGCTGCACAGCGATGCCCCAATAGAGGGTGCCGGAGAAGGACAGCAGCAGCAGCAACGCGAAGCCGCCACCCTGCAGGAGGAGCCGGCGTTTGAGCTGCAGCGGATCAGTCGGTAGCGCTTGCGTGGAGCCGGCAGCCATGGCCATACACCGTTTCGATCAGGTTCGGATCACAGCCAGCGGCAGTGAGCTTCTGACGCAGGTTGCGCATCTGGGCGCGTAGGGCGTCCTCGCCGACGACGCGGCGGCCATCGGCGCAGGCGTGCAGCAGCTCACTCTTGCGGCAGCTGGCGCCGCGGGCGCGCAGCAGCTGCTCCAGCAGCAGGGCCTCCTTGGGGGTGAGCTCCAGGGGATGCCCACGCACCAACGCCACGGTCTGACCGGGCTGGAGCGCCAGCGGACCCAGCACAACTGGCTCTGCAGGGGGCGATTGGCGCGGCGCAGCAGGGCCGCCAGCCGCACCCGCAACAGCTCGGGATCGAAAGGCTTGACGACGTAGTCATCGGCGCCTCCCTCGAAGCCGAGCAGCTTGTCGGTGCGTCCATCACGGGCGGTGAGCATCAGCACCAGCGGCTGATGGCACGGCAGCCGGCGCAGCTGCCGGCAGAGCGTCAGGCCGTCGGTGTCGGGCAAGCCGAGATCGAGCAGCACCAGATCGAAGCGCTCCTGCTTCAGCCAGCCCATCGCCTCGCCCCCCGTGCCCGCGACCTCAAGGCCATAGCCCCACTGGAGCAGCAGCCGTTGCATGGCCTCCTGGAGGGTCGGGTCGTCCTCGACGAGCAGGAGCTTCATGGCCGTCCCACTCCCTGATCAGAGGGCTCCATCCGTCTGAGCCGCGCTCTCCAGTTGCAGCGTGCTCTTGCGGATTCCAAACGCTTCCAGCCGTCGCTGGGCCGAGGCCAGGAGCTGATCCCGGCTGAGACCCTCACGCAGCAGGCGATCGGGATCAATCACCACATGCGCGGTGAGGGCTGTGCGGGAGGTGCTCAGCCCCCAGACATGCAGTTTCTCCACCTCAAGCACTGCAGGCAGCGACGCCAGAGCCTGCTCCACCTCCATGAGATCGACATGGCGCGGGGCGGCGTCGAGGGTGAGGGCGAGCGCCTCGCGCAACAGGCCCAGGGCGCTCCAGATCACCGCGGCCCCCACGCCAATGGCCGTGACGGCATCGAGCCACAGCCAGCTGGTGGCCCCCACCACCAGGGCGCTCAGCAGCACCGCCACCGAGACGGCGGCATCGGTGAGCAGATGCAGCACCGCCGCCCGCTGGTTGAGGTCGTGGTGGTGGTCGTGGCCGAACAGGCGGGCCGAGAGCAGGTTGATGGCGATGCCGGCGGCCGCCGCCCAGGCCACCGGGCCCACGATCAGCGGCACCGGGTTGAACAGACGCTGGATCGCTTCCACCACCACCACCGCACCGGCCGCGAAGATCAGCAGGCCGTTCACCAGCGACACGATCTGGGTGCTGCGGCCGAATCCGTAGGTGAAGCGCCCGCGGGCCGGCCGGCAGCTGAGACGATCCGCCCCCCAGCCCAGGGCCAGGCTGACCACATCGCCGAGGTTGTGGAGGGCATCGCCGATCAGCGCCAGCGAGCCGAAGCCAAAGCCCACCACCAGCTGCAGGGCAGTGAGGCCGCTGTTGAGGGCGATGCTCCAGCGGAAGGCCCTTCCGGCCTGACCGTCTGGTTGCTGGCCATGGCTGTGGTCGTGATGGTGATCATCGCCAGGCCCATGGGGGTGATCGTGAGGTTCTGCTCCGTGCCCGTGCTGGCCGCCCATGGCTCAGGTCTCCTGCTGGGCCGTCAGGTAGAGGGCGATCATCTCCTCCATCCCCTGCTGGGTGCGGCCATGGGGCCTGAGGCCCTTGGCGGCCCAGACCCGATCGAGCTCCATGCGCAGCTCTTCTGGAATCCAGCAGGAGAGCAGCACCTTGCCTTCTCGGCTGGAGGAACAGCGCTTGGCGGCCATCGACACCCCCGTGGTCATTACCAAACTGTATACATGTAGATGACTTGGTCTGCCCTCCCTTGACCACTGCCGTCCAATCCTCCAGATCCGCTCACCGCCGTTCCTACCTCTGGCGTCATGGCGGGCGAACCCTTGAAATCGCCATGACGGACCAGGGGGGCAGCGGCCCGGCCTGGTTGCTGCTGCCGGCGCTGAGCACGATCTCCAGCCGTCAGGAATGGCAGCCCTTCTGCGATGCCATTCCTGACGGCCCGGGTGAGCCATCCGAGCGACCCCGGCTGATCAGCCTTGACTGGCCAGGGTTCGGGGAGAGTGATCGGCCTCGGCTGCCGTACGACGCCGAGCTCCTGGCCCTGTTCCTGGCTGATGTCCGACGCGAGGTCTGCCCGACCGACTGTGGTCTGATCGCCGCTGGCCATGCCGCCGGCATCGCCCTGCTCGCCGCTGAGCACCATGGCCTGGAGTTTCGCGAGTGGGTGTTGGTGGCCCCCACCTGGCGCGGGCCGCTGCCGACGATGGCCGGCCGCCGTAGCCGCGCTTTCCCGGCGATCCGTTCCCTGGTGGAGGCGCCGCTGCTCGGGCCCCTGCTCTACCGGCTCAACACCACCACAGCCATGCTCGGCTGGATGAGCCGCCGCCACGTGGATGTGGCCGGTCACGGCCTGAGCCCCGAGGGCCTTGCTGCGCGGCAGCGGATCGCCCGCCAGCTGGGGGCACGTTTCGCCAGCTCTTCCTTCGTGACCGGAGGCCTCGATCCCTACGACGCCCCCCAGGGCTGGCTTGAAGCAGCACAAGACCTGAAGAGTCCGCTGACGGTGGCGATCGCCGACCAGGCGCCGCCGAAATCCCTTGCAGCGATGCAGGCCCTGGCGGCGGTGGCCGATCACACCCTGCATCTCCCCGGCCGGCTTGGGGCCCATGAGGAATGCGGGCGGGAGCTGGCCGCCCTGCTCCGCCGATGCTGAGATACCTGGCCCCCCTGCCCCGTGGTGTGTGTCTGGTGGGCCTGATCAGCCGGGTGAGAGGCAAGTCAGTGGCCAGCTGACAACCGGACCATGAACACGGCTCCCTGTCCTGCTGCAGACCGAACAGTGATCGCACCGCCATGGTGACGTGCGATCGCCTGAGCGATGGCTAACCCCAGGCCCGTGCCCCCCTGCTGCCGGGATCGGGCCGCATCAAGCCGGGTAAAGCGATCGAAGATCCTCGCCTGCTGATCGACGGGGATTCCAGGGCCACTGTCGCTGATGGCCAGCACAACCTCCCGGCCCTGCTTGTCCAGCCTCACGTCGACAACACCGTCTGCCGGGGTGTAGTGAATGGCATTGCTGAGCAGGTTGATCACGAGCCTGCTGAGCTCCGATTCAACGCCCAGAACCCTGGCGCAAGGGCTGAGGTGCTCCGCCTTGAGGCTGACCTGAGCAGCAGCGGCCACTTCACTGAACTCCTCCACCACATCCATCACGATCTCGGTGAGATCACAAACCTCCTTGAGGCCTTGAGGCGAGGATCGCTCCAGGCTCGCGAGCAGCAGCAGATCAGCAATCAGCTGCTGCAGCCTCCGCCCCTGGGCCAGAACCCGATCCAGACTGGTCACCTGCATGTTGCTGGTGGAAGGATCGGCTGTGCTGCGCTCCGCCTCCACGACGGCCAACAGGTTGGCCAGTGGTGTTCGCAGTTCATGGGCCACATCAGCGCTGAATTGTTCCTGGCGCCGGTAGGCCTCCAGCAGAGGAGCCATGGCCAGCCCCGCCAACCACCAGCTGGCTACGGCTACCCCCACCATCGCTAGAAGGAAGACCCCATGGCCCAGCCACCACAAGCGGTTCGCTTCGGCATCGAGGTGCTCCAGGCTGCTTGAGATCTGCAGGTAGCCCCAGATCAGTTCGCCGGGGCCATGGGAGTGATGCAGGTGAATCGCATAGGTGCCCCAGCGTTCTCCGGCTCGCTCACCGGTCAATGCCCAGCCCAGCAGCCCAGGTTTCTGCCTCACCGGCAAGGCGCCAGGGGAGTTGGCGATCAGAACCCCGTGGTGATTGAACACTCGCAGCTTGTAGCGGTCGGGATCGCTTGCACTGATCGCATGCCGATGGATCAGATCCGTCGGCGGAATGCAGGGCTTGCCTGCCAGGCAGAGGCCCGGCAGCACCGCAGCCAGGGCGCCGGAGGGCCGGGCCTCCGGCGGCAAGGCGGGCTTGAGACTGTCGTGCAGCGTGCCGGCGAGGCTCTGCAATTCACGCCTGATCGCCGTTTCCTGGGTCTGCAGCAGCAACCGGCCCATGGCAAAGCCGGCTGCATAGAGCAGTGTGCCCATCACCAGCAACGACAGGCCTGCCAGGCGCAAGCGGGCGCGCCACAGCAATCTTGGCGTTGAGGAACGGTGATGGCTCACGTCTCCGCGGTCGCAGGCGGTGCGAGCCGATACCCCTTGCTGGGCACCGTTTCGATCGGCGAGGGAAGGCCGTGGGCCGCCAGCTTGCGCCGCAGCAGCCGCACTTGGGCAGCCACCACGTTGCTCACCGGGTCCTGATGCAGATCCCACAGTTGATGGCGCAGCCGTGAGCCGGGAATGATCTGGCCTGGATGCTTCAGGAAATAGGCCATCAACTGCTGCTCCTTGGCCGACAGTTCCACGCGCACCTCACCGGTGGTGGTCGTGACCAGCAGCGTGCCTACATTGGGATCCAATCGATAA
Source organism: Cyanobium sp. NS01 (assembly GCF_014280235.1). Classification (NCBI taxonomy): domain Bacteria; kingdom Bacillati; phylum Cyanobacteriota; class Cyanophyceae; order Synechococcales; family Prochlorococcaceae; genus Cyanobium; species Cyanobium sp. NS01. The sequence goes on from NZ_CP047940.1 coordinate 1,636,091, forward strand.
CTACCGGCTGCCAACAAGGGCTCCCGGTAGCCGGGGTGGCGCCGCTGAAGGGCCCTGATCCTCGCCAGCAGCTCCTCCATCGCAAAAGGTTTGCTGAGGTAGTCATCAGCACCCGCATCGAGGCCCTCCACCCGATCGGCAGTCTCGGCGCGGGCCGTGAGCAACAACACCGGTAGCCCCATGCCAGCGGCCCGGGCGCGCCGGCAAAGGTCAACACCGCTCAGATCCGGCAGCATCCAATCGAGGATGGCGAGGTCGTAACGGGCAAGTTTACCGCTCAGCAGGCTCCAACCCTCCAGACCGCCGGAGCAGTAATCCACCACATGGCCCTGGCGTTGCAGCACCGTCTGGACAGCTGCAGCCAGATCCTCTTCGTCTTCCACCAGCAGGATCCGCAGCAACATCAGGGGTGGGCTCCGGATGGCAGATGCTAGTGAGTGCCGGCGATTTCACCTGTTTTTCATCCCGGTTGCTCCATCCTCCGCCCATCCACCGTTCCCATGGGCCTTGGTCAACCGATTCCTGCAGCTGGCCGCTCGAGCCAGCCTCTCCACCGCTGCCCTGCTCGCCATCGCCACGGCATCACCGCTAGCCAGGGCCCACGTGGGCCACGGTGATGAGTTCCAGCAGCAGGGGGATGTGCGCCAGGTGAAGCGCAATGCCGACAGCGATGGGCTGCTGGGTGTGGCCACGGCCAAGCCCGAACAAGGACCTGATGGCCTCACCGTGCCCGCCACTGCACTGGTGGATGCCGATGGCAAGTCCCTGCTGTTCGTGCAGACCGAGAAGACCTACGACCCAGTCTTCGTGCAGACCGGAGCCAACCAGGGAGACCGCGTGGTCGTGACGGAGGGAATCGATAACACCGATGACGTGGTGCTGTCGGGTGTGCTCTCGCTCTACGCCGAATCGAAGAAGACCCAGCAGGTGGAGGCTCCTGCGGCTGATGCCGGTGCTGTTGCCAAGGCCGAGGACGGTTCCAACTCCAGCGGCAACCTGCCGTTGATCGCTGGCACAGCCGGTGTTGCCGCGGTGGTGGCCGCAGGGGCGGTGCTGATCAACCGCCGCGGCAAGCAGGGCGAATGATCGAAAAGCTGCTCAACACCACGCTGCGGTTCTCGATCGCCCGTCGTTGGCTGATCGTGGCCGCTGCGGTGGTCATCAGTCTCTGGGGCCTGCTGGCCGTGAGCCAGATGCCGCTGGATGTTTTTCCGCCCTTTGCACCGCCGCAGGTGGATGTACAGACCAGCGCTGACGGCCTCTCGCCTGAGGAGGTGGAAGCCCGGATCACCCTGCCGATTGAATCGGCCGTGAACGGCATCCCCGGCGTGGAGACGGTGCGCTCCTCCTCCAAGGCGGGCCTGTCGATGGTGCAGGTGGTGTTCCACCAGAACGCCGACATCTACCGCGCTCGCCAGTCGGTGGCGGAGCGGTTGCAGCAGGTGAGCACCCAGCTTCCCGCCAATGCCGCCGCACCGGAGTTGTCGCCGCTTGTGTCACCGCTCGGCACGATCCTGCAGGTGGCCTTCACGGTGAAAGGCGATGGCGCCACATCCTTGATGGATCTGCAGCAGCTGTTGCTGCGCTCCTATCGCCAGGCCATCCTGGCGGTCCCTGGTGTGGCCCAGGTGACGATCTACGGGGGTGATGAGCAGCAGTTCCAGGTGCTGATCGACCCCCAGGAACTGCAGGTGCAGAACGTCTCGCTCCAAGCAGTAATGGAGGGGGTCTCCAATGCCATGGCCACCAGCCCCGGAGGCTTCCTGATTGCCGGCGGCCAGGAGCGGCTGATCCGCCCGATGGGACAAATCGAGCAAGTCAGCGACCTGGCTGATGCAGCGGTGCGCAACGAGCAGGGGCAACCGGTGCTGCTTTCCACCCTGGCGGAGGTCAAACGCGACGCGGCTCTCAAACGGGGTGACGCCAGCTTCAACGGCAAGCCCGCCGCCGTGCTGATGGTGACCAAGCAGCCCGACGTGGACACACCCACCGTGACCCGCGCGGTGGAGCGACGCCTGGCCGAACTGAACCGAACCCTGCCGGCGGATGTGCAGACCCACGTCACCTTTCGGCAGAGCAACTTCATTGACAGCGCCATCCGCAATGTGAGCGAGTCGCTGCTGCAGGGGGTGGTGATCGTCTCGGTGGTGATCGTGCTGTTCCTGATGAACTGGCGCGCCGCCATAATCAGCCTCAGCGCCATTCCGCTTTCGCTGCTGATCGGCCTGATGCTGATGAAAGCGCTTGGGCTGGGGATCAACACCATGACCCTGGGCGGGCTGGTGGTGGCGATCGGCTCGGTGGTCGACGACTCGATCGTCGACATGGAGAACTGCTACCGGGGCCTGTGCCGCAACCAGGCGAGCAGCACGCCCAAATCACCGCTGCAAGTGGTGTTTGACACCTCGCTGGAGGTGCGCCAGCCCGTGCTGTTCTCCACCGTGATCATTGCGGTGGTGTTCGCGCCGATCTTCTCGCTCACCGGCGTGGAAGGACGGATCTTTGCGCCCATGGGCCTGGCTTACCTGCTCTGCATCGGCAGCTCCACCCTGGTAGCAGTGACCCTGTCACCTGCCCTCTGCGCCATCCTGCTGGCGCCGGTTCAGCTGCCGGAGGAGAACACCTGGATCGCCAACCAGGCCCAGCGCCTCTATCGCCCTGTGCTGGATCTGGCCCTGGCCTCCCCGCAGCGGGTGCTGGCCATGGCCCTTGCTCTGGTGATCGCCACCACCCTCATCCTGCCGGCACTGGGACGGGTGTTTCTGCCCGAGTTCCGTGAAAAGTCGCTGGTGAATTCGATGGTGCTTTACCCCGGGGTGTCGCTGGAGATGACCAATCGGGCCGGCCTGGCCCTGACCCGTTCGCTGCAGAACAACCCTCTGTTCGAGTGGGTGCAGGTGCGCACCGGCCGCGCGCCTGGTGATGCCGATGGTGCGGGTGTGAACCTTGCCCATGTGGATGTGGAACTCAGCGATCAGGCGATGGCCAACCGCCCAGCCGCCATTGCTGAACTGCGGCAGGCGTTTCAGAAGCTGCCGGGCGTGGCTTCCAACATCGGCGGCTTCATCTCCCACCGCATGGATGAGGTGCTCTCCGGGGTCCGCAGTGCCATCGCGATCAAGATCTACGGCACCGATCTGGGCGAGCTGCGCCGCATCGGCGAGGCCGTGGAGACAGCGATCAAGCCGATCACCGGAGTGGTGGATCTGCAGCTGGAGCCCCAGCTGCCCATCCCCCAGTTGCAGATCCACTACGACCGCCCCCTGGCCTCGGCCCTTGGCCTCAGCATTGAAAAGCTGTCGCAGGCCGTGGAGATTGCCTTCAACGGCAAGGTGGTGGGCCACGTGGTGGAAGCCGGCGTGCGCAGCGATGTGCTGGTGCAGCTGCAGCCGGACGCGCGCGCAAACCTGGAGGCCATTCGCTCGGTGCCGGTGGCCTTCTCCAATGGCATGACGGTGCCGCTGGGCAGCGTCGCCTGGATCGACGAAGGCCTCGGCTCCAACGTCGTCAACCGGGAGGACGTCTCCCGCATGATCGTGGTCTCCACCAACGTCAGCGGCCGGCCCCTCGGCACTGTCGTCAAAGACATCCAGCGCACCATCGCCCGTGAGGTGCCACTGCCTCAGGGCTACACGATCCGCTACGGCGGTCAGTTCGAATCAGAAGAACGGGCAACCGCGTCTCTGGTCGTCTACAGCGCTGTTGCCGCAGTGGTGATCAGTGTGCTGATGGTGATTTCGGTGAAATCAGTGCCCGCCACAGTGGCGATCATGCTCAACCTGCCCCTGGCCCTGATCGGAGGTGTGGTGGCGGTGTTGCTCACGGGAGGAGTGCTATCGATCGCCTCCTTGATCGGCTTCATCACGCTGTTTGGCATCGCCGTGCGCAATGGGCTGTTGCTGGTGGACAACTACAACCGCCGCCATGGCGCAGGGCAACCCCTGGGCGAGGTGATCCGTGAGGGAAGCCTGGAGCGCCTCAACGCCATCCTGATGACAGCCCTCTCCTCGGCCCTTGGCGCCTTGCCGTTGGCGCTGGCGTTCGGGGCCGGCAACGAAATCCTGCAGCCCCTGGCCGTTGTGGTGCTGGGCGGCCTGATCACCTCCACGGCGCTGACGCTGCTGGTGCTGCCCGCGCTGTACGTGCGCTTTGGCCGTTGGCTGTTGCCTCCTGTCGCAGCTCCGTCGCCCTCCCTCGTTGCGTCCCATCCATGAACCCGAGCCTGCATCGCATCAAGGATCGTCTGCGTCAGCCCCAGGTGCTGCTTCCTTTGGCCCTCGGAGGATCCCTGTTGCTGGGCATCGCGCTGGGGCGCCTCCAGCCGGGCCCAGCCACCGTGCCCGTGGCTAAAGAATCAGCAAGCACCACGCGCAGCGGCTCCCTTGCCTTCAGTGAAGAGCAATTGCGGCGCTCGGGGCTCAGCACCATTCGCCCAGATCTGAGCACGGGCACCGCACGTCCGATTTCCGGGTTTGTGGACGCAGCCGTCGGAGCGCGCTCCAGTGCAAGCATGCAGGTGGCCGGCCGCATCGTTCGCCTGCTGGTGGCACCAGGCGCTGCCGTCCAGGCCGGTGAGCCGATCGCTGAAGTTCAGAGCCCCGACGCGGCGGTGGTGCGAGCCGATGCGGATACAGCCCAGGCCACGGCGCAGTCCCTTGGTTATCAGTATCGCCTGGCCCTACCGATGGCCCAGCAGGGGGCGCTCTCGGCCCAGGAATTGGAGAGCCGCCGCATCGCCAGCGTCACCGCAGCCAATGCCGCCAGGGCGGCGGCAGCCAAGGCCATGGCGATGGGACAGCCCGATGCCATGGGACGCCTGCTGATCCGCAGCCCGATCCGTGGCCAGATCGCCGCCGTGAAGACCTCCCCCGGGTCAGTGCTCCAGACCGGCGATGAGGTGGCCCAGATCAGCGATGCTCGCGGCAGCGAATTGCGCTTCCTGGTGTCGCCGGTGCTGGCCGCCAACCTGGAGATCGGCCAGCGACTGCGGGTGAGAGCAGGATCGCGGGATCTGCGGGCTCGCGTCTTGGCGGTGGTCCCCGACAGCGGCAGTGGAAATCGTGTCACCGTGGTGCGCGCCGAGACGGTGGATGCGCCCATGCCCCCTGCCGGCACGGCTGTGACGGCCTTTGTCCAGGTGCCGGCCTCCGCGCAACGGTTCACGGTGCCGGCGGATGCTGTTCAGTTGGTCAATGGCATGGCGGTGGTGTTCCGCTATCAACGGGGCGTAGTGGAGCCAGTTCCGGTGGTGGTGGGCCAGCAGTCCGCTGAGCGCGTTGAAATCCTGCAAGGCGTGCGCGGCAGCGAGATCCTGCTTAGTGGGAACACGGCAAAACTGCGTGATGCCCTGGCCGGGGAACGGCGACTAAGCGAGAACTGATCGAGCGTCCGAAAGCAGTCGATGGCCTGGTCTTCTCTCCGACGTGGACAGCTGGCTGGCCTGGCGGCCGCCGTCTTATTCGGCATCAGCGCCCCGCTGATCAGCACCGTGACTGGTTCTGGCTCGGCTCTGAGTATCGCCGGGCTGCTCTATGGGGGCGCCACCCTGGCCCTACTGACGGTGCGGCTGTTCCGAGACACCGAGGCCGAAACCTCCGTAGGCAGGCAGGACTGGCCAGCGCTCGCGGCCCTCACCCTGCTCGGCGGCGTGGTGGGACCGGTAGCCCTGGTGATGGGCCTGGCGCGCCTGCCCGCGGCCTCCAGCTCGCTGCTGCTCAACCTGGAGGCGGTGTTCACCCTGGCGATCGCCGTGCTGCTGGGGCGAGAGCACTTAGGCCGGCGGGGACTGCTTTCCGCTGGGCTCACGATCGCCGCGGCGGTGCTGCTCTCCGAGGGCTCCCTCAGCGGAGCCAATGCAGGGGGCAGTGCCCTGATCGCTTTGGCCACGTTGGCCTGGGGTATCGATAACAACCTCAGCCAGAGCCTCAGCCTGCGCAATCCGATCCAGATCGCCACCTGCAAGGCCGCGGGCGCGTCGCTGCCGATGCTGGCGCTGGCGTTGCTGCTCGGGCACCCCTTCCCGGCGCTGCCAGTCATGTTGGCATTGCTGGCGATCGGGGCCCTGGGCTACGGCATTTCGATCTGGCTGGATCTGCTGGCCCTGCGCGATCTCGGTGCTGCCCGCGAGGCGGTGCTGTTCTCCACCGCGCCGTTCGTGGGTGCCCTGTTCTCCCTGGTCATCCTGCGCGAGGCCTTCACGCCCCAGTTGCTGGTGGCCGCTGGCCTGATGGCCGCGGGTGTTCTGCTGCTGCTGCTGGAGCAGCACAGCCACTGGCATCGCCATGACGTGCTCCGTCATGCCCATCGCCACCGGCACGATCCACTCGGCGGCGATCCCCATCACGAGCACCGCCATCAACCCGAGGAGCTCGAGGGTGTCGCTGCCGATCAGCCCTTCTGGCACGCCCATGAGCATTGCCACGGGGAGCTGGAGCACGCACACCCACACGTCAGCGACACCCATCACCGCCATCGCCACTGAGCAGGCATCGGCTCTCGCCTGCTGGGGCATGCGACAGCAGGAGGTCGAATCAGCCCTGCGGCAGCGGCGAAAGTTCCCAATGCTGCGCACAGACCTGCCAGCCCTGCTGCCGCTTCTGGGCCCAGAGCCGGATCGCCTGCTCGCCTGTGAGCTCCCTGCGCAGCTTGGAATAGTGCTGGCTCTCCGCTGGGTATGAGCTCCCCGAGGGTCACCTCCAGGCTCTGGCTCCAGCGGTCGTAACGCCGTGGCATGAAGTGCAGCACCTGGCGGCCGTCGCTCAGCCAGCCTTCCCGGGGTGAGAGCGGCGGCCGGCCGGGCCTGTCCGTGAAGTTCATATGCCGCTCAGGCCACCTCCGGCGCCCAGCCCTTCTGCCGCACCAAGTCGTCGGTCCAGCCCTGGCAGCGGCTGGTGAGGTGCTCACCATGCGCGATCAGCCCTTGGTGCAGCTGGCAGGTGAGCACCGGGATGCAGTTCACCCCGGCGTGGTGGCAGAACCAGTGGCAGGTCATGCAGACCTTGCGGCTGCGGGTCTTCTGCAGGGTGCCCTCATCGAGGTAGGGCCACTCCTCGATCGGGGTTTCGAGCCGGGCATTCAGTGCTGCTGGTCGGGGGAGAGGGGCACCCATGACTCATGGCTAATGCGTACGCATGTACTAGCACGGTTGCCCCTGTCGTGTCCTGTCCTGTCCGATCAGCTCAGCCGTGGTGGAGAGCGGCTGTCTCTAGCTGTGACTGGTGCTGAACCAGAAACGTCTCAATCCAGTCGTGATGCCTGCGGTGGCAGATCCGATCCGCAATCGAGGGGGCATCAGCCGGCACCTGGAACCGCTTGCGGAAGGCCTTGCTGAACCCCTCCAGCACCGGCGCTGGCAGGGCCCGGATGGTGGCGTGCAGCTGACGAATGGTGGCAGGATCGAGAGGCATCAGGCCGGGATCCGGTTGTTGTGGTCGGGCTGTTGCATCAGCTGGAGCAGCTTGAACTGTTGCAGCTGCGGGTGGCGCAGGTTTCGATGTCGCCTCGCTCTGGGCCTCCTGAGTGAATGGGGCTCGGTGCTGAGCTGGAGCCGATGCATCGGGCACCACTCGCAACGCTGAGGGCCTGCCCGCTGGCTGGTTGGCGGGACGAGCACCTCCCCCACCAGCAGCCCCGGTCACCTCCCGCTGCTGCTTGTCGTAAAGCGCCAGACCGAAGGGATTGCCGAAGGTCATCAGCGCCCGCTTCATGGCGTCGGTTTCGGCCTCTTTGAGGGCGGATTCATGAGCCTGGCCCAGGTCGGTGTCGATGCCGTGGCCGGCCCCGCAGCCCTCGCGGATCAACGGGGCACCGGTGCCCTCGCCGACGGTGATGCGCACGCGGGCGGTGTAAGTGACCCCCCAGCCGGGGCGCTGCTCCCGGCTCGTGCCTCTGGCACCGATGGTGCGCTCGCTCTGGTTGACGCAGCGGAGGGCGACGGTTTGGCGCTGCCAGCCGTCAAAGCCAAAGATCCGGTTGGCTTCCGCGATCACCTGCCAGCCCTCCAGATAGCTGACGGAGCTGCGGCCCTGCTCGCGCTGGCGCACCTTGGCGCGATCCAGTGGAGCGGAGAGGGCAGTGATCTGCTCGGCAGAGAAGGTGCAGGTCATGGCGGCGATGGGATGGGGTGGCGGAGATGAGGCGTGATGGCGGGGACGGGGAGAGATCAGCTCAGCTGGCGTTGGCTTCCGTGTTGAGCGGCTCGATCAACAACCAGCAGGGCGGCTCGCTGCAGAAGATGTGTTGGGGGGAGGGCCGGCGGCTGCCCTTGCGGGTGATCGGCACCACCCAGCTGCACAGCCGGGTCGACCAGATGTGGCCCCTGGGCCGGGAGCTGGTGGGGCGGTTGGTGCCGGTGGCGCTGGCGTAGCTGGAGAGATCCATGGCTCCGGTGATGGGTGATCGGTGGTGTGTCGCTCTGCTTGAGACGGCCTCTGGCCGTCAGTGGATGCGCCAGCTGCGGCGGGAGAGGAGGTGGGCGCCTTCGATGTGGCGGCCTGCTTTGAGGGCCTCTTTGATGGCGGCCTTGTCCGGCTTGCTGGTGGTGGTGACGGCGAGCCACTGGGGATCGAGGGCTTCCTCGTCGTCGATCTCGACCGCCTGAGACTTGCGGGAGGTGAGCTCGTGGTTGGGAAAGCTGAACCGGGTGGCCTTGGGCTGCAGGCGGGTCAGCACCAGCACGAGGGAGTGCTCCAGGGCATCGGCGCGGCTGTTGTCGCCGGCGGCCAGGGCGGTGAGCCGCTTGGCCTGCTGCTGGCGGTAGGCGGCCTGGCCGCGCAGGTGCTCGATCACCCAGCAAGTGGCATCGGCCTTGGCAGCGATGGCGGCCTTGTTGCCTTCATCGGCCAGCAGGGCGGTCTCGAGTTCGCCGAGGATCTGCTGGCGTTCGTCTGGTTCATCGGTTTCCAGCCGCTCGGCCAGCTGGGCAATGGCGGTGGTGAGCTCCTGGGACTCGATGCCTAGCTGCCAGAGGGAACCGGAACGCTGCAGGGTGCAGGACGGCCCGGCGGCCTGGGGGAGAGATGGGGAGAGCGGAGCGGCTGGGGCAGTGAGCGCGGCCATGGGGTGATGAATGAAGATGGAACACGAGAAGAACGGGGCGGCGATTGCCGCTCAAGCGGCGAGGGGCTCCGGCGAGAACGGCGGCGGCACCTCCATCACCACCACCGGCACCGGCGAACGGGCGGAGCAGCGGCGGGCCTGCTGAACCAGCGAGGCCGTGCCAGGCCCACCGGGGAAGGCGATCACCAGCACCGAGACGCTGAAGGCTGGGGAGGTGTGGGCCTGGGCTTCCACCAGGGCCTGCTCAAGCAGAAGGCGATTGCGGATGGGGCCGGCACTGCGGCCATAGCGGCGCCAATCAGCGACGAGGGACTGAACCCGCCAGCCGAGCTGATGGGCCGCACGACCGATGGCACGATCAGCGCCACGGGCCCCGCCATGAAGCAGCAGATGGACAGGCCGGCCACCGCTGCGCTGGAGCAGGGCGGAGGCGATGCGCTCCTGAGGCCAGAAGAGATCACGGCCACCAGCGGCGACGATGACGATCGAGCGATGGGCCAACGCCGGCGGCGGCAGGAGGCCAAGGGAAGACAATGCAGCGGCCTGGGCCACTGCAGCAGAGGACAAGCTCATGGGCTACAGAGCAAACGAACGGGGCAAGTTGTCCGAGGATTTCGTTGCCGCAGGCGATGGGCTCGTGGCCTTTGGCGCAGCTCTTATTCTACCAGTACAAATGCACTGAGAAGCGGGCAGAGCGGCTGCAGGGCAATGGATCTACGCAAAGCAAAGGCATGCGCTGATGGATCGGAAAGCTGAAAAGCAGACCCGCCAGATTCAGCACTGAATGCCCAGCTGGCCGCGCAGCCGCGTGAGGAAACCTGGGGCTTCACCCCAGCCCTATCGATGCGGGTGAGGGCCCGGCCACCGCAGCCGCGGGAGAGCTGCCACGCCTGCCCACCCCCAAACCGGCCCCGGAGCGGAGGGCGGCGGCGGCTGGCCGATGCACGCCGCGGCGCAGCCGTGGCACGCTGAAGGACGGCCGTCGCCGACCGGAGCCCTGCGGTGCCTGCTCAGCTCTCTCGGGCAAAGGCCAGCAGTGCAGTGAGATCACCGCGGTCAGCTCGCTGAAGAGCGCTGATGTACTGCTGCCTCAGAGCTGAGGCATTCACCAGGGAACTGCTGCTGCCCCAGGAGAAGCGAGGTGCACCCAGCTGCTCGATCAACGCGTCAGCGATCAGGCGGGCGTGGCGACCGTTGCCGTTGGGGAAGGGGTGGATGGAGACCAGCCGGTGATGGAAACGGATGGCGATCAGATCCACCACATCCACCCGGTGCTCCACCTGGAAGGCGATGTCGGCCAGCAGGGCCGGGACTTGCATCCGGATCTGCCGCCAGTCGGCGCCGATGCTCTTGTCGCTGCTCCGGTACTGACCGGCCCAACGCCAGCTTTGGCCAAACATCTCGCGGTGCAGGCGTCGCAGCCAGCTTTCTTCCAGCGGCCGGGGCCGTCGCTGGCGGGACAGCCAGAGCAGAGCAGCTTCGATGTTCTGCTGCTCCCATTCGTTCAGCTGGCTGCGATTCACCAGATGGGAGGGCAGCAGCCCCTCCAGCTCCTCCCCATCGAGAGGCGTCGCCCCGGCCGGTAGGTCCTCGTTCAACCCCATAGCCGGGTGCCGCTGGTGCGGAGGATCTCCTGAGCCATGGCTTCGAGCCGCTGCTGTGCTCCCTCGGATGGCGAATCGATGGGCTGCGCTTCCAGCGCCATGGTGCGGCCGGCGCGTTGCTGCCACTGCTGCGCCAGCCTCAGGGCCTGCTGCCTTCTCATCTCCCGCAGCGGCTGTCTTGGCACCAACGTGTACTGCAGCTCGCAGTCGAGCGCCTCGGCCACCCGCCGCAGGGTGCCGAGCGTGATGGCATCGGTCGCCTCGGCCTGTTCCAGCTTTCGCAACCCGGAAGCGGTGATTTCTAAGCGAGCCGCAAGTGCAGCGGAGGTCATGCCCAGGGCCTCACGGATGGACCGCAGCCAGCCCGCCGGCGGCCGTTGCGCCAGTGAATGGCTGGCGGCGTCCTGAAGCACCGCATCCATCTGAGCAAGCCGCAGCTCCTTGGGATTCATGGTGAATGCGAGCAATCAGTCCCGCAGGGGAACCACAAAGACAACCTATCACTCCTGTCATGAGCACACCAGGGGGAGTGATCCGTTGCTTCCTGGCACGGGGAAGGGAGCCATCGCTCGCGCCACGGGCAGTGTGTCCCTCTGGGCGTCGTGGATCGCAGTCGGGACGTTCATCGACCAAGGCGTGCCGCGGCCCGCTCGAAGGCGTCATCTACAACGTCGTCACCACACCACTTGCTGTAGGCCGCCAGGTGCGTTTCGACGCTATGGCCCATGGCGGCAGCGGCCACCTTCGGCGGCAGTTCGCAGATCAGGTGGGCGCGGTGGGCGTAGCCATGCCGGGCGGAATAGAGGACCAGCTTCTCCCCTTCTGCCTCGTACTGCTGCCGCAGATCCTGCCAGTGCCGGCGCCGGCGCATGTACAGACCCAGATCCTCGGCGCCGTAGCCCGGCCGCATCGGCGGTAGTGGCTGGGCTTTGAACTGTTCCAACAGCTCCCAGGCCTCAGCCCAGTCATCGCAGGGCAGCAGCCGCAGCGGTCTCGGCTTTGTCGCTCCTCGGCTGGTGTTCTTGCGGTAGTTGCACCACAGGCGGCCGCCGCGCAGCTGAAGGTGTTGCAGCTCCTCTGGTCTGAGGCCATAAGCCGCCAGCAACTGGAATGCGAGGCGCCAACGGGCATCCGGAATGGCCTCCACCAACTCCAGGATGTGCTTCACCTCGATCGGGGTGGTGATCGACCGACCCTCCCGCTTGCGGCCCACAAAGGGGTCGAGATCCAGAGGTGGGGCCCATTCCACAGCCAGAGCGCCGTTATCGACCCCCCATCGCAGCAGCGCCGCGGTCTGCTGCACCTGCATCTGCCGGCCACGGGAGCCAGGCTGATCAGACCAGCGAGCCGTCACTGCTTCCAGCAGTTCCCGGGGATTGGTTGGTGCTTTCTTGCTGGCGAGGATGGCCAGCAGTTCTGCCATTCGGCGCTGATAAACGGCGGCCCAGGTCCGGGGCTTGATGGCTCCGCTGCTCAGCTTTCGGGCTTTGAATCGCTCAACCAGCTCAGGCCAATCGATAGGGCCAGCATCCGGATCAGCTGTTGGCTCACCGATGGCCAGTGCGGCTGCAATGGCCCGATCGAGTGAAAGTCCCTCGCTATGGGCAGCGTGGATCGCCAGAACCGTCTCTCGGATCGCATCGGCCTGGTCATGGGCCCATTCGATGGGCAACAGAACCTGATGACGACCGCCGGCGCCATCGACCGTGAGGCGCGTACGCCCTCGCAGATCGGAAACGCGCCAGCCGCTGCTCGTGCCTCGCTGGGTGAGGGAGAGGCGCAGGCCGGAGCGGAGCACAGAAGCCCAGGCATCTGAGGCTCTAGAAGCTCCCATGTGAGCAAATATGTGAGCAAATATGTGAGCAAATCGACCCCCTCAGCTTGGCACGGGCTGCCGTGGGCTGCCATCCCCTTGCACGGCAAACAGCAGTGACAGCAGTGCTTTTCGGCCCAGACTCCAGTCCTGGCAATCGATCCCTCAAACCCGTAAAAGAGAGTTTTGGGAGCACTAGGTCGCAGGTTCGAATCCTGTCGCCCCGATTGATTGTTCAGCGGTTGGGCCCACCCCGGTGGCACAGGGGCTGGACAGAAGTCCCGCCACCTGACTGGGGGCTTACCGGCAAAGGAATGGAGATCCGAAACCGGCCATGGCGAGAGCTGTCCACCTCGGGCGGGGTGAGATCAAGCTGAGCGAGGACGCGCTGATCGAACTTTCATGGGAGTGTTACGACCCGGAGACGGCACCTATGGCATGACATCCGGAGAAGACCACAGCCACCGCCCTTCCTTGCGCGGTCCGCGCCCGCGGCGGCCGCTGCTGGCGTTGCCGGCGCTGCTGCTGGCCTGGACGGCACTGCAGCTGGGCCGTTCAGCCCTGGCCTCCCCCATCAACATGATCTGCTCGTTAGCGCCGTCCTCGGTGGGGGGCCTGGGGACCCTCGTTGATTTCAACCTCCGCGAAGGCTCTGCCAGTGGTTCGTCGTTCTGGCCGCTCAGCGGCCAGCGCCGAACAGTGCAGGCCAGGGTTGGCAGTGGACAGATTCAAATCCTGCAGCCCGGCAGCCAAGTGGTGCTGTTCAGCATCGATCGCCTCAGCGGCAGAATCGCCACCCCAGCCGGTGAGCAGGGACGCTGCACGAACGCCGGCTACGTGCGGGTGGATCGGGCCATTTAGAAGCGTGCCGCTCAAGGGCTGGCGCAAGCCGGTCCGCGGCAGGAGATGGGACACCTGGGGCATTGGTTTCTGTGAGCGCTGCGGCCGGCCCTTGACGCTGGCCGCGCTGGCGCTTGCGGTCCTGCGCTTGCCACCCGTGGCTGTTGTTTCCACATCACGATCCACCACCACACCGAAAGGCACTCCCGGCCCCAAGCTCTCGCCAGAAGAGAAGCTGGTGGCCTCCCTGGTCGCCCTGCTGGAGGCGGGCACCACCCCCTGGCGGCGCGAGTGGGATGCCGCCGCTGGCGGGCACCACGTGAATCTGCTCTCCGGCCGTCGCTACCGCGGTGCCAATCCGGTGCTGCTCACCCTGGGCATGCATCTGCGGGCTTCAGCGCTGCCCTATTGGTGCGGCTTTGCCGAAGCCAAGGCGCTGGGGATCTTCCCCCGCAAGGGGAGCAAAGCCGTGCACGTGCTGCGGCCCCAGGTGCATCAGCGGGGAGAAGGCCAGCTGGCCGAGGCTGATCCGGCCGATGCGGCTGGCCGCCGCTGGGTGAGCTACCGGCCGGTGGCGGTCTTCAATGCCGCCGATCTGGAGGGCGAGGCGCTGGAGGGGCTCCTCCAGAAGCGCCGCCAGGCCGAGGGGGTGATCCAGCGGCCCGAGCCCGAGCGGCTGGCGGCGGCTGAGACCGTCCTCAGCCGCTGGCCGGTGCCGGTGCGCCATGGCGGCGATCGGGCCTGCTATCTGCCGGGGCCGGATCGCATCCAGCTGCCGGATCGCTCGGCCTTCCATTCAGCGGCGGCCCTCTATGCCACCTGGGCCCATGAGGCGATCCACTCCTCCGGCCACAGCTCCCGGCTGGCCCGGGATCTCTCCGGCGGCATGGGCGAGGGCGGCGATGGCGGCAGGGCCTATGCCCGTGAGGAGCTGGTGGCCGAGCTGGGGGCGGTGCTGCTGGGCGATCGGCTCGAGATCGGCAGTGCCATGGCCAATCACGCCGCCTATCTGGGCCACTGGGTCGAGCTGCTGCGCGAATCGCCCCGGGTGCTGCTGCAGGTGCTCAGCGATGCCAGGAAGGCCGCCGATCTGATCTGCCCCGAGGGGTCAGAAGTGCCCAGCCCCACGACGCTTCAGCGGATAAGGCCCTGATCCGGGCGGCCAATCAGCAGCAGCCGCTCCGGCACCCTTCCTGGCGACATTTGTCCAAGTCGGGCACCAGGGGCCTGCCCGCCGATTCGTTCGCGCTGGCCCGCCGCCCTCCCATCCCCAAGGCAATGCACATGCATTCCCGTTAAGGAGCAACCGTTGGGTCTCCAATGGCCGCTCTCTCTTCTCCCACTGTTGAAGCCTCGAGCGTGGGCTCACCACCGGAGGAGGTGGAATCGGCCCTGACGGATCGCTATCAGACCACCGTGCCGAAGCCGGTGCGCAAGGCCCTTGGGCTTCGCAAGCGCGACCGGATCCGCTACGCCTTTCGCTCCAATGGTGAGGTGGTGCTGACGTGACCCCCTTTATCGGTCCAGGGCTTATGAGAGTGGGTGGTTGTGGTCATGCTGCAGCTCCCTGTTGAGCTGCCTCCAGGGGCGTACGCCCCTGGAGGGCCGAGTGCGGCCTGAGTGAGTTGTACTCCCAGCGCCAACGATCGGCCAGGATCTGCGCCTCGGGGGCTGTTGTGAACAGCTCGGTGTTGAGGAACTCATCCCGGAACCGGCCGTTGAACGACTCGGCGAATCCGTTCTCCCACGGGGATCCTGGCTCGATGTAGGCCGTGCTGGTAGTGCTGCTGGCCTCGCACCAGTCCCGTAGGGCCTGGGCAATGAACTCCGGCCCGTTGTCCGATCGGATGTACGCCGGTGCTGGGTAGAGGCTGGTGAGTTCCTCCAGCACGGCCACCACGTCCTTGGCCTTGCAGCGCCTGCCCACCCGGATCGCCAGGCAGAGGCGGCTGTGCTCATCGATCACGTTCAGGAACTTGAGCCTGCGCCCATCAGCGGTGGCGTCGAACTGGAAGTCCATGGCCCACACCTGGTGGGGATGCTCAGCCCGATGACGCCGCACCGAGCCGTCCGCGGGCCGTGCCCGCTTTCGCTTCCTGGGAGTGGGCCGCTGCAGCCCCTCCTCGCGCCAGAGCCGTTGCACCCGTTTGTGGTTCACGGTCCAGCCCTCCCGCCGCAGCAGGCGGTAGGCCATCCGGCGGCCCCAACGGATGTGGTCCGCGGCGATCTCGCGGAGACGCTGCCGGAGCTTGGCCTCCTCGATCGAGACGACCTTGCCGCCATGGCGCTGGGTGCTGCGGTGCTGGCCCACCACCCGGCAGGCCAGGCGTTCAGAGGCCCGGTAACGCTCCTGCAGGACCGTGACGGCCCTGCGGCGACGCTCCGGGCTCAGAAGTTTCCCTCGGCGAGGTCCTTGAGCATGGCCTTCTCCAACTCTGCTTCCGCCAAAAGCTTCTTGAGCCGGGCGTTCTCCTTCTCCAGCTGGGTCAGCCGTCTGGCCTCCTCGGCCTGCATGCCCCCGTACTGCTGCCTCCAGCGGTGGTAGGTCGGTTGCGTCACCTCGATGACGCGGCAGACGTCGGCGACGGTTTTTCCCTGGGCGATCAACTGCTCGGCCGTCTTGAGCTTGCGGATGATCTGCTCGGCTGTGTGCCTGGTGCGTTTCATGGTCGAGTCCCCGGCCCAGTTTGGCCGGCTGAAGACTCTCATTCACCCTGGACCGGTTTCCGGGGTCCACATCAGTGCTGCAGCGCGTCAGCCCGGCGGTAGAAGTCGACGATCCGGCGTTGGCCCCCTTTCTGGCCCTGCTGAAGCAGGACATCAGCCAGCATCCAGAGCGCTTGCGGCCCATCACCGCTGATCTGGTCAGCCGCTTGCAGGATCTGGTGGGTGCCATCGATGTAGACATCGATCAAGTGCTTCCCGACGACGACGACATCGCCAGCGACGAGCCCGCCTGACGGTGGGCACCGCTGCAGGATCGCCCGCGGTGATCAACGGGTGGAGGGTCTATGCGCACCCGTTGTTTCTCGATCAGCTGGAGTCGTTGCTCGCAGATGTGGAGAAGCTACGCCGCAAAGACCCGCCGGGATACGGCAGCAAGAACGCCAGCAACCGCCTTGCGGCCATCGCCCGCCTGATGCTCCAGAACATTCCCCGGGATCCCAGCCGCAAGGAGTACCAGCAGGGATCCACGCTCGGGGCTGAGCATCGCCACTGGCGACGGGCCAGGTTCTTTCAGCAATACCACTTGTTCTTCCATTTTCACACCCGCTCACGGCTGATCGTGCTGGGCTGGGTGAACGACACCGGCACCAAACGCGCCTACGGCAGCAAGACCGATGCCTATCAGGTGTTCCAGTCCATGCTGACCAGCGGCCATCCGCCAGATGACTGGGAGGAGCTCTTGCAAGAAGCGGGGCAGGCCACCGGGGGTTTGCAGCAACTCACGGATCAGCTGCCTTGAGCTGAAGCGGAAATTGGCATGCTGGCTGCCACCTCCTCAGCTGGTATCCGTTTGCCGTTCTGCCGGCCTATCGAACCAGAAGGTGCGTTCTGCAAACCAGCAGAAGACAACATCAACGCACCCAGAGCCTGCTGAAGCCAGCGGCATCTCCAGTACTGCACCATTCCAGCCTGGCGTAGCTTTCAGCCTCTAAATTTGGACAGAGCGCGGCCAAGCAGGCGCCTCGGGCGCAGTCCAACCCACTCACCACTCCACCGATCGCCTGCGCCAGGCCGGCCTGCAGGATGATGACCGGATCGAGATCGTCGTTGGGCCCAACAGCAGGCTGAGCGTGGAGCCTGGGCAGCAGCTGGATCGCGCCTGTTTCTGAACCCCCGCCCTGCCGTAGTCCAGTGGCCAGCAAGCGCACCCTCAAGGCCAGCAACCTGGAAGCCCTGGGGGCTGCCGTCCTGGCGGAGCTGCTGATCGAGGTGAGCGGTGGCAACGCCGTGATCCAGAGGCGGCTGCGGCTGGCCCTGGCCGCCGCCGAGGGGAGCGCCGCCGCCGCTCAGGACGTGCGCAAACGTCTGAGCGCCATGGATCGGGCCAGCAGCTTGGTGGACTCGCGCAGGCGCAAGGCCCTGGTGAGTGAGCTGGAAGCTCAGCTCCAGGCGATCAGCGGCCCGATCGCAACCGCTGACCCGAAGCTGGCCTGCGATCTCCTGCTCCGTTTGCTGGAACTCGCCGAAGGGGTGCTGCAGCGCTGCACAGGCAACACCAGCACGGTGGTCGCCGTGTTCGAGCGGGCCGCCAAGCAGCTCGGGCCGCTGGCCCAGGCCGCCCAGCTGCAGCCGGAAGCCCTGGTGGAGCAGGTTGCCGAGCTGCTGGCCGAGAACGGCCATGAGCAGTTCGATGCGCTGGTGCCGGCACTCACCGAGGCCCTTGGCAAAAGGGGCCTGAAGCTGCTGGAGAGCAGTTGCCGCCAGCGTGGCAGCCGCGACGGCGACACACACCTGCTCCAGATCGCTCTGGCCCGGGGGGATGTGGAGGGCTACCTGGCCCAGTTCGATGCTGAGGATCTGCGCTGGCGCGACATCGCCGCCGGCGTGGCCCAGCAGCTGCTGAGGTGCGAGCGGGCGGAGCAAGCCCTGCAGATTCTCGATGCAGCCACGGAAGAGGTCGCAGATCTCGAGGAGTCGGCGTGGCACGACAGCCGCATCGCCGTGCTTGAGGCCCTCAATCGCCGGGCGGAAGCCCAGGAGATGCGCTGGCAGTGGTTCAGCCACAGCCTCTCGATCCCCCACCTGCGCGAGTACCTGCAGCGCCTGAACGACTTTGAGGATGTGGAGGCGGAGGAGCGGGCCCTGCAGCTGGCCGGGCAGCATCCGGAGAGCCTGCGGGGGCTGCAGTTCCTGGTGGCATGGCCGGCCATCTCCCGCGCAGCCCGCCATGTATTGGCTCATGCACGCGAGTGGGATGGGGAGGCTTACACGATTCACTGCGCCGCCGCCGAGCGCCTAGGTGCACAGCATCCCCTCGCGGCCACGCTGCTGCTACGGCCGCTGGTGGTGTTCGCGCTGGAGATGGGCCGCAACAAGCGCTACCGCTACGCCGCCGAGCAGCTGCGCAGCTGCGACCAGCTGGCGGCCCACATCGACTACTGGCAGGGGCACCCAGACCACGCCACCTACGTCGAGAGCCTTCATGACAGGTTCGGAGGAACCTGGCAGTTCTGGGAAAGGCTGGAGTGATGGAGAGGTCAAAGGCGATGATTTGCAGACTCAGCACGACACGCAGCACAACACCCACCACGCGTCTTCACCGAAAGCGGAGCAACGAGATCTTGTCCATGTCGCTGCAGCTGTTCCGCCAGTTCCGATGCCTCGCCTGCCAGGCTTCGATCTTCGCCCTGGCCCTGGCGCCGCTGCTGGCGACGGCAGCACCCAACGGCACATGGCTGTCGCAGCCCCAGATCTGGTATTACAGCTCCACCAACAGGATGGGCGAGCTGATGGCTCGGATTCGAGCCGTGCGCTATCGCGTGGTCTTTCTCGACTACCGCAAGGTCTCTGATGCCACGCAACAGCAGGTAGCCCGGGAGGCCCGCCAGCAGGGATTGATGCCGGTGGTGTGGGTTCAATCGCCCCAATACCGCTCCCTGAGCGTGCCCGACCTGTTGCATGAAGCACGCCACGGCGATGGCATTCAGGTGGATGATCACTTTTTTGCGAATTACACGCTCTACGATTTCTATCGGCTTCGCCAGCTCTACACCAAACCGATCTTCTGCAGCATCCAGCCCTTCCAGGTTGGCCTGGTGCCTCCCAGGGGATGCAATCAGCTCGATGTTCAATGCTACACAGCCCAGACGTTCCAGCAATGCGTCAAAACGGCCGACCGACTGGGCGCCGTTGTGAGCTTGTCAGAGCAAAACACCCTGGGCTATCAGAACAGCATCGGCACGCGCTACTTCAATACGTTTTTGTGGCCGGGCTGATTTGTGGCCGGGCTGACTCTGCCGAGACTCCATCGCCAGAACTCAGGCGCCGCCATCGCCCTCTAATCGCCCACCGTCACCAGCCGGTCGAGGCGCAACTGGTGCTCCGGGCTGGTGAGCCGCCCATAGGCCAGGGCGACGACGCCAAACACGCCCAGGGCCGTGGCAGAAGCCACCATGAACAGGATCACAATCTGGTAGCGCACGGCCGCTGCGGGCGCCGCTCCCTGGAGAATCTGGCCGGTCATCATCCCCGGCAGACTCACCAGCCCCATCACCATCATGGAATTGATCGTGGGAATCATCGCCACGCGGATGGCATCACGCACCACCTCCTGACAGGCCTCCCAGCGCGTGGCACCAAGGGCCAGGGCCGTCTCCACCCGATCGCGCCCGCTGCCCAGGCCCTCCATGAAGCGATCGAGGCCGAGGGAGATGCCGTTGAGCGCATTGCCCAGCACCATGCCCAGCAGGGGAATCAGGTACTGGGGGTTGTACCAGGGCTGGGGTTGGATCAGCCCCGCCACCGCCAGCCCCGTGACCAGGGCCGAGGCCGCCAGCACCGACAGCAGGCTGTTGAGATAGATCCCCACGAAGCGGCGCCGGGTGCGCTGCACCGCCGAGATCCCGGCGATCATCGCCATCGCCGCCCCCAGCAGCACGATCAGCGGGGCATTGTCCTGGCGAAACAGCCACTCGAGCACCGAGCCCACCAGCAGCAACTGCACCACCATCCGCACGGAGGCCACCAGCAGGCTGCGAGCCAGGCCCAGGCGCAGCGCCAGCGACAGGCCCACATTCACCAGGATCAGCAGGGCCGACAGCGCCAGACGGCCATCGCTGATCGCCAGGGCTCCGGCCTCCGATGGGGTCATGGCTGCAGCTCCAGGGTGCGGGTCGCCAGGCGCTGAACCTGGTCGCCGTCATGGCTGGTGAACAGCAGCGCCCGGGGGCCTGCGGCCAGCCAGCTGATCAGCAGGGTCTCGACGGCGTTGGTGGTGGTGCCATCGAGGGAGGCCGTGGGTTCATCCAGCAGCAACACGCTGGGGTCGAACTGCAGGGCCCGCAGCAGCGCCAACAGCTGCAGCTCGCCGCCAGAGAGCCTCTCGGCGTCGTAATTCAGAAAGGAAGGATCGCGGCCCAGGGCCGCCAACCAGGAGGTGATGCGCCCGGGCCTCCAGCCAGCCTGGCGCCGCCGCTCATGAAAACGCCAGGGGCTGCGCAGGTTGGCCTCCACCGTGCCCGCGTGGGCGACAGGCCGCTGGGCGAGGTAGAGCACCAGCGAACGCCAGCGGGGCAGTCCCCAGCCCTGCGGCGATCGCCCCTGCAGGCGGATCGAGCCTGCCTGAAGCGGATCCAGCAGGGCCATCGCTCGCAGCAACAGCGTCTTGCCCGCCCCAGAAGGCCCCAGCAGCCCCAGGCGCTCGCCGGCGGCCAGCTCCAGATCCAGCCGGCTCCAGAGCCGTCGATCGCCCAGCTGGCGCTGTAGCCCTTCGGCGCGCAGGAGCAGAGGACAGTCCACGGCGGAGAGCGGATTCAGAGCCCAGTCTGCTCAGACCCGGCCCGGCTTAACCAAGGCTGTGATAGGCCCACCTCCGCGCTGCCATCGTGAGGCCCTGAAGTGCAATCGCAATCGCCGTATCGCGACCAACCGACAGCATCCTGAGGAAAACATCAGGAGCAGAGCGGGGACCGTCCAAGGCCAAGGGTGGCACCGTGCAACGGCTTCATGGATGTCAGGACCAGCGCTACACCAGCCCGACGTTGAGTCCAAAGACACCTGTGCCTCAGTGGTCGCAGGACAGCTCAAAAACCAAAAACCCACCTAGGATGGTCAGGGCTCGAGGAAGGGGAAATAGGACACCATGACCACGCCACTGAGCCAAGCAGAAGCCCTCACAGCACGCCTCGCTGATCACTCTCTGGTCTTTTACGGATTCAGCATCTTTGCCATCATTCTGATTCGTTATTTCGTGATGGCCGGTGTCTCCTGGTGGCTGCTGTACGCGCGCTCCGAGCAGGTCGGCGATGGAATCCGCCGTGACATTTACCTCTCTGTGCTCTCGGCCGGCGTGTTTGCCCTGGCGACGGCGGGGTTGATCACACTGCAGACCATGGGGCTCACCCGGCTCTATAGCCAACCGCAGCAGTACGGCTGGTGGTATCTCGGGCTCAGCTATGGCGCCGTGCTGATCCTGCAGGACGCCTTCTTCTACGCCAGCCACCGGCTCTTCCATCACCCCGCCCTCTACCCCTGGTTCCACCAGGGCCATCACCGCAGCCGCCAGCCCACCCCCTGGACGTCCTTTGCCTTTGACCCCCTGGAAGCGGCCGTTCAGGCGCTGTTTCTGGTGGCGGTGGTGATGCTGCTGCCCCTGCACCCGGTGACGCTGCTGGCGGTGCTCACCACCATGACCATCTGGGCGATCGTGAACCACCTCGGCCTCGATCACCTGCCGTTGCGCTTTCCGCACCACTGGCTGGGGCGCTGGCTGATCGGCCCGGCCCACCACTCGATCCACCACCGTCGCCAGGGCTTGCACTACGGGCTCTACTTCACCCTGTGGGACAGGGTCTTCGGCACCGAAGACGCCACCTACGCCCAGCGGCTTCAGGCCAGGGGCGGGGCGATCCTCCCCTAGCCGCGCCCGTGGGGCTCCAGCCAATCCAGATCAGGCCCCAGGGGCACCACCCCGGTGGGATTGATGGTGGCGTGGCTCTGGTAATAGTGGCGCTTGATGTGATTGAAATTCACCGTTTCGGCCACCCCCGGCACTTGATAGAGCTCACGGCTGTAGGCCCAGAGCTGGGGATAGTCCACCAGCCGCCGCAGGTTGCACTTGAAGTGACCCACATACACCGGATCAAAGCGAAGCAGGGTGGTGAACAGGCGCCAGTCCGCCTCGGTGATCACCTCCCCCACGAGATAGCGCTGGCCTGAAAGACGCTGCTCCAGCTGATCCAACAGGGCGAACAGGAGCTGCAGGGCTTCTTCATAGGCCTGCTGGGTGGTGGCGAAACCACAGCGATACACGCCGTTATTCACCTGCCGGTACACCTGATCATTGATGGCATCAATCTCCTGCCGCAGTGAGTGGGGATAGAAATCACCCGGCAGGGCACCGAGCTGATCAAAGCTGGAGTTGAACATCCGAATGATTTCAGATGATTCATTGCTCACGATCGTGCGCTGCTGCTTGTCCCACAGCACGGGAACGGTGACCCTGCCGCTATAGCTGGAATCAGCCAGGGTGTAGAGCTGGTGCAGCACCTGGGCCCCCTCATTCGGGTCGCCCACCACGCCCTCGCCTGGGTTGAAGGTCCAGCCCTGATCCCCCATGAACCAGTGCACCACCGACACAGGAATGAGCGTCTCGAGACCCTTGAGGGCACGGACGATCAGGGTGCGGTGGGCCCAGGGGCAGGCCAGCGACACATAGAGGTGGTAGCGGCCTGGCTCGGCCTCAAAACCGGCCTGGCCGGAGGGGCCGGCCTGGCCATCGGGGGTGATCCAGTGGCGGAACGCCGCGCGGGAACGCTCGAAGCGCCCGCCGCTCTGGCTCGTGTCGTACCACTGGTCGCGCCACACACCCTCCACCAACAGGCCCATCGGAGTGCCGTCGCTGGGTCGACCGTAATGGACCCCTCCAGCCGGCCAAGGGGACGGCCCATGAGAACAGCGTGTTACGTTTCGTTGCATTGCTTTACGAAACGCCATGACCTCCAGTTCCGCCGGCCAGCGCCCCGCATCCCTTGACAGCCAGGAGCTGCAGCAACGGCACCTCGAGCAGCTGCAGAACGCCGAGCGCTTCAACGGCCGGGCCGCCATGGTGGGGCTGGTGATCGGCGTGGTGGTGGAAGGGCTCACCGGCTTCGGCATCGCCCACCAGATCGGCCTCGGCGCCCTGGTGGATGGCTATGCGGCCTGCAGGACCAACCTGCTGCCCTTCTGCTTCTGAGCCCCGCCCACCTGCTCCACCGTGATCCTCACCCTCGCCATCGAGCTGGCCTCCACCGTGCTGGGGCTGCCCCTGCGCCAGATCGGGCTGGCCCTGGGCTTTGCCCGGGTGCTGGTGCCCATCGCCTGAACGGTTGCCGGCTCAGGGGGCGCGGAAGGCTGCCCTCTGCGCCTCGTTCCAGCTGGGGCCGCCCAGCCAGCGGCCCAGGGCGGCGGCAATCGCCGAGGCCGTGAGCAGCCAGGGCAGCAGGGCCCCATTGCCCTGAAGGGTGAACACGAACAGGGCGCAGAACAGCGGTGTGCGGCAGGCGCCGCTGAACAGGGCGGCGGCCGCCACCCCCGCCAGGGCCGCCTGTTGCTGCGGCGGCAGACCGCCCAGCCAGGGCGTCACCAGCACGGCCCCGAGGCTCATCGAATCGTGCATGAGGCCGCCGGGGGCTCCGATGGCGATGCTCAGCAGTGGCCCAAGCAACCTCGGCAGGCCCCCCCACCATGCCGTTGTGGGGGCACCGGCCAGGGCAGGTCCCAGCACCAGCGAGCCGTCGTTGAGGCTGAGGCCACCGCTGAGCACGGCCAGCAGTGCCAGGGCCAGCACAACGCCAAGGCCGCTGAGCCAGGCGGAGCGGCCCCGCAGCTGCCGGGCCAGCTCTCCCGCCAGGGGAAGCAGCAGCCGCACCAGCAGCACCCCCAGCAACGCTGTGATCACGGTGATCAGCAGCGCCAGCGGCAGCAGACGGAACTCCAGAGCCGCCCCCATCCCCTCCGCCAGCCGGGCCGGCTGGCCCAGCCGTGAATTGAGCGCGCCGCCGATGCCGGCGAGGATCAGGGTGGGCACCACCAGCGGCAGGCCATGCACGGCGCTGAGTTCTTCCAGGGCATAGGCGGCCCCCAGCAGTGGCGAGCGAAACGCCGCCCCGAGGCCGGCGCCGCCGCCGATGGCGGCCAGCAGGGCCAGGGGCACCTGGCGCAGCAAGGGCAAGCGCTGGCGCAGGGCCAGCAGCGTCGAGGCCCCCAGGGCCGCAGAGGGCGATTCCGTTCCCACGCTGAGGCCGGCCAGATGGGTGAGGGCCACCAGCGGCAGGCGTGCCAGCTGATGCTTCAGATCAAGGCTGGCGCTGGCCCTTTGGCGCTCCTCCTCCCCGACGGCGTCCTGCAGCACCAGCACGCCGGTGATGCCGCCGCCGCGGCCGGCCGCCAGCGGCCCCCAGGCCAGGGGCAGGAACAGACCTGTGCCCAACAGCGGCAGCAACAGCAGCCAGGGCCGCTGCGCCAGCCCTCCGCCACTCCAGAGCTGCTGCAAACGAAAGCCCAGCTCCGAGAGCCACTGGTAGGGAAGCTCCACCAGGCCGATCACACCACCCGCCAGCAGCAGAGTCAGCGACCAGGCCAGCGCAGCGCGCAGGCTCTGGGCAGGGGAGCGGCGAGGGCCGGTCATCGGCTGCTGGAGGGCACGGCGATCATGCCGTTGGGGCGGCTGAACGCCTAGGGGATGTGTCGATCCAACGCGCTGGAGGTTCCGGCAGCCACAGGGCCAGCCTGCCCGCAGCGGCGCGCGCCATGCTGAATCCATTGGCACCAGAGGCAATGTCGTGAAGACAGACGAGCCCGGGTCCCCCAGCGTCGGCGGCGGTTGGCCGGTGATCGACGGCTGGGCCAGGGCCACCCTCTCGCCGAAGGGCCCCCTGCTCTGGCAGACCCTGCTGCACAAGAGCGCCTGCCTCTCCTGCGCCTGGGGCACCGGCGGCCAGAACGGCGGCTTCCGCGACGAGCTGGGCGAACCCCTGCAGCGCTGCCTCAAGAGCGTGGAGGCGATCAGCGCCGAACTGCAGCCGGCGGTGCCCGAGGCCGTGTTCGGCCAGCGCAGCCTTCGGGAGCTGCAACAGCTCAGCTCCCTGGAGGCCGACCGCCTCGGCCGCCTCAGCCACCCCTTGATCCTGCGCGAGGGCCGCAGCCACTACGAACGGCTCGGCTGGGACGACGTGTTCGAGCTGGCGGAGGCCGCCTTCCGCCGCCCGCCGGAACGGGTGGCCTCCTACAGCTCGGGCCGCTCCTCCAACGAGGCCGCCTACCTGCTGCAGCTGCTGCTGCGGGCCTGGGGCTCCAACAACCTGGCCGACTGCTCCGACCTCTGCCACGCCCCCTCCACCGTGGGGCTGGCCGAGGTGTTCGGCTCGGGCACCTCGATGGTGAGCCTGGAGAGCCTGCAGCAGGCCGACTGTGTGGTGCTGGTGGGCTCCAACGCGCCGGCCAACCACCCGCGGCTGATGAATGAGCTGATCCGGCTGCGGGAGCGGGGCGGCTCGGTGCTGGTGATCAACCCGGTGCTGGAGGTGGGACTGCTCAAGTTCGGCTCGCCCGCCTTTCCGATCAAGTCGATGCTGCGGGGGTCGGAGATCGCCTCGCTGTTCCTGCAACCGGTGCCGGGCAGCGACACGGCGGTGTTCCTGGGCATCCAGAAGGCGTTGCTGGAGGCCGGCTCGATCCAGTGGGACTTCCTCAAGGCCCACACCGAGAACTGGCAGGCGGTGCTGGAGCCGCTGCAGGCCACCTCCTGGGAGGCGATCTGCGCCTGCTGCGGCCTCAGCCGCGAGGAGATCGAGCAGGCCGCCGCCATGATCAGCCGCGCCCGAGGCGTGGTGTTCGCCTGGGCGATGGGCATCACCCACCACGTGAACGGCACCGCCAATGTGCAGGCGATCGCCAACACCGCCCTGCTGAGCGGCAATGCCGGCCGGCCCGGGGCGGGCACGATGCCGATCCGGGGCCACTCCAACGTGCAGGGCTTCGGCTCGATGGGGGTGTCGGTGAAGCTGCGGGCGGCGATGCAGGAGGCCCTCGAAGCCCTGCTGGGGCGCCCCCTCAGCCGGGTGCCCGGCTACGACACCCGCGCCCTGATCGAAGCCGCCGACAGCGGGGCCGTGGACACGCTGCTCTGCCTGGGGGGCAACCTCTGGGGCGCCAATCCCGATTCGCAGCAGGCCCGCCGCGCCCTGGGCCGCATCGACACGGTGATGTATCTGGCCACCAAGCCCAACCAGGGCCATTTCCATGGTCTCGCCGCCCAGACCACCCTGCTGCTGCCGGTGTTCAACCGCTTCGAAACGCCGCACCGCACCACCACCGAGTCGGGCAACAACTTCGTGCGGCTGAACGAACCCGGCAGCACCCACCTCAAGCAGGCCGATCTGATCAGCGAGGTGGGTTTCCTGGCAGAGCTGGCCCGGCGGCTGATGGGCAGTGAGCCCGTGGACTGGGGCCGTCTGCAGGATCCCGCCTACATCCGCGAGCTGATCGCCCGCACCGTGCCGGGCTACGGCCCGATCGCCGCCATCGACTCCACCAACAGGGAATTCAGCGTGGAGGGGCGGGTGTTCGACAGGCCCCACTTCCCCACCCCCTCAGGGCGGGCGCGGATGCGGCCCACGCCCCTGCCGGCGCTGTCGTTGCCGGGGCCCGATCACTTCGGGGGCCTGGCCCCTCGCGAGAAGGGCCTGGTGCTGGCCTTGATCACCGCCCGCAGCTACTCCCAGCACAACACCGTGGTGTACAAACCCGGCGATGCCTACCGGGGCATGCCCCACCGCAACACCATCCTGATGAACCGGGTCGACCTGGCCCGCGCAGGCCTGGAGGCCCACCAGCGGGTGACGGTGCAGGGGGAGGCCGGCAGCCTGGAAGCCGTGGAGATCATTCCCGGCGAGATCCGCGAGGGGGCGGCGCTGATGTTCTACCCGGAGGTGAACGTGCTGATGACCCCCCGGGTGGATCCCCGCTCGGGCACCCCGGCCTTCAAGCGGGTGCCCGTGCTGGTGCGGGCTGGGGTCAGTGGGCCTTGAGCTCGGCCTTGAAGCGGGCCGACACCTTGGACTCTGGATCCACCCCCTCAAAGGTGGCGGGCAGCCAGACGCGCACCACCATCAGCACCGCCATGGTGATCAGGAAGAGGCACACCGCAAGAATCTGGTGCCAGTCGGTTTCGAGCACGCCATTCACGATCACTTCCCGCAGCACCGACACGATCGCAATCTCCACCGACACCCCGATCGACACCCGCTGTTCCTGCAGATAGATGATCAGCAGGCGGAATAACTCCACCAGGATCAGGATGAACAGGATGTCTGCCGTGATGGCGTGGAACTGGGGTTCCTGCAACAGAGAGGAGAACAGCACCTTCATCTGCAGCACCATCACACAGAAGATGCCCACGCACAGGGTGATGGCGATCAGGTCCTGAACCGCCTCCAGCGATTGCACGATCTGAACGCGGCGCAACTGCTGATGCCAGGCCAATCGGACCTGGGGTTCCGGGGCAACAGGGGAGCTGGGCTTGACGGCGGCGGTGGGTGGTCGTTCGGCGGGGAGCTGGGCGGTACTGCTGGTCATCACTGAATCAGCTCAGAGAACGGAACATCCGCGGCCCGCGCTGAGGCGGAGAGGCGAACGCCCTGGAGTTGGTGACGGAACGTTAACCGGCAGTTTTCTTATGGGTCAATGAATTTCTGATCAGTTCTGATGATCGCAGTGATGGCCATGCCCGGCACCAGCCGTGCCCCGAAAGGCCGGGATCAGGCCAGCGGCCTTGGCCTGGGCGGCTGGGCCTGGCGGGACGGCCAGCCGCCACTGGCCAGCATCACGCCTCCCACCACGACGCCCGTGCCGAGCAGCACCGTCGGCCCCGCGGCCTCCCCCAGCAGGGCTGCCGCACTGAGCACCGCCACAGCGATCGTCAGGGATCCCACGATCGCCACGCGGGCCACGCTGAAGTGCTGGTAACAGAGGCGCAGGCTCCACTCACTGCCCAGCACCAGGGTGATGGCGTAGAGGCCGATCACCCCCGCCACCCACCAGAGCTGCAGGTGCATGAAGTGCTCCGGCCCATACAGCACCAGGCCCAGCACCAGAAACAGCAGGGCCGCCACCAGGGAGGGCAGGCCGGTGGTGAGGCCGATCCCCAGGCCCTCGCAGCCGAGCCGGCGGGCCGTCACGGCGCTGCAGGAGAAGCCGACCACCCCCGCCAGGCCCCAGCCCAGCCCAGCCAGACGGCCGCTGGCCATCGGCATGCCCGAGCCCAGGGAGGCCAGGGCCAGGCCAGCGGCAATCAGACCACTGGTGAGCCAGAAGCGGCGCGGCAGCGGTTCACCCAGCCACAGCAGGGACAGCAGCGCCGAAGCCGGCAGCACCAGGCTGAACAGCAGCGTCTTCTCGATCACCGCCAGGGCCTCGATCGCCACGTAACTGCCGAACGGCCCCACCAGGCTCCCGGCCAGCATGTCCAGCCCCAGCCAGCGCAGTTGCCCCGGGCTCAGCCGGGGCAACTGGCGGCGGATCGCCCGCCGGTCGATGGCCACGCTGCTCACCCCCACCACCACCAGGGCGAAGAAAAAGAGGTTGCAGGCACTGATCGGGTTGGCGCCGTCGATCGGATGGGCGGCGCCCTGCAGCTGCAGACCACGCACCACCGTGCTCTCCAGGCCCTTGAGCACCACGTAGGCCAAAAGGGCCAGCAGGCCGGTCATGAGCGCTGCTCCGCCCTCAGCGACGGCCGTTGACGATCACTGAGGGGCTGCCGCCCGCCAGTCCCGGCAGGGCGGGCACCACGGAGGTCTGGCCGTCCCACTTGTCGAGGAAGAGTTTGTAGAGCACCTGGTCATCGAGGCTCTGGTTGAGGATCTCGTAGCGCTTGGCCTCCTGGTCGGCGATCTTCACTTCCGTCTGGGCGCGCAGCAGTTGCTGTTCAGCGATCTGCTTCTGCTCGATCGCAGCCCGGTATTCCTCGGCGATCTGCAGACCGGTGAGGTCAAGGCCCTGCACGATCACGTAGTTGAACTTGCTGAGTTCCCCGGCCACCTTGTCCTGAACCAGCTCGGAGATGCTGTTCCACTCGGTGGCGATCGTCACCAGTTCGTACTGGGAAAACACTGATTTCAGCGCCTTGAGCAGCGAAGGCTGGATCACCCGGGCATAGATCTGGGAGTTGTCGGTGGCGATCGTCTCAAAGATCCGTCCCGCCTCGACGGGCTTCACGGCGTACTTCACGGTGGCCGTGGCCTCGATCACCTGCAGGTCTTTGGTGAGGGTGGAGAACTGCTCAGGGCGCACCTGGGTGCGCACGTCGAAAAAGGAGATGGCCTGCACCAGGGGAACCTTGAAATTGGCTCCGGGATTGCGCTGTCCACCGGTCACCTTGCCCAGGGTGGTGACCACCGCCACGGTGCCCGCCGGAACGATGAAGATGGTCTGGCTCACCAGGATCAGCAGGGCCAGAGCCCCCGCGATGATCAGCTGAAAGGCCGAGCCGAGCCCCCCTCCACCGGCTGGACGCATGGAACCTTGCATGAAGACGGAGTGCCGGGTGAGCCCAGACCCTAGACAGATGGGCTGCAGGGCCAGCGAGCGGCTGCGGCCGGGAGCGTGGAGGGCTGGCAGCCAGGACGCCAGGATCCTGGGCTGAGGTCAGGGCCGGGTTGAAAACCTTCTTGATGAAGGACTATGGCCGCCGGTGAAGACCCATGACGGCTGCGGGGGCTCAATGGACAGCACCTGCACACCTGAACCAAGCTCAACCCATCGGGATTCGGAGGCTCCACCGATGGAAGACACCCCCCCGCAGCAGACAGCAGGAGCGCGCTGACGATCCGGCCCCTGCTCCAACACTCTCAACGGATCACCGACGTTCCAGGCCTGTCGCAGGCTGAAGGGCCGTGAAGCTGTCTTCGCAGTCTCACTCCCTCCACCCCCAGCCTTCGCCATCCACCGCATCGCTCACCGGACCTGTCCTCGACCATGTCCCCAGGTGCCCCGGATCCCAACGGAATGTCCCCTTGGACACCTGGCCCCAGGTGCCAGCGCCAGCAGCTCCGCCAAACCAACACGCTGCCACTGCGATCGGAAGGTCTGCGGTGGCAGCAGCCCAGGCCCGGAGCTCCCCTCCGGGCTTTGTTGTTGCTCAGAATGATGGCCTGATCAAGCCGTGGAAGGGCCCGGCAAGACGCCATGATTCGGTTCTCCACCCGCAGCCTGGGGGTGAACCGACTGTTGTCGTGGGGGCCGAATCAGATCGTTCGGTTCACCCCATCCCAGCATCGGCCCAGCTGGGCGATGGTTGTTGCACGGGGGCGATGAGACCCCGCACACCAGCAACTTCGCCACCAGAACCATGCTCAATCTGCGCACCACTTCTCCCTTTGAACTGTTCGATCGGCTCGATGAACAGCTCTCCCAGCAACGTCAGGAGGCCGGGCGTGTGCCCGCCGCTGAAGTGCATGACACCGCCGAGGCCTATACGATCAGCCTGGAACTCCCTGGGGTTGACCGCAACGCCATCGATGTGAAGGCCACCGAGCGCACCCTGCAGATCAGTGCCGAACGCCGCTCCACGCTGGACTCGGCGGCCCAGACGCAGCGGCAACCCCTGATCAGCGAGTTCCGCTACGGCACCTGGAGCCGCAGCTTCCGCTTCGCAAACCCGATTGATCCCCAGCGGATCAGTGCCGTGTACCGCGACGGCGTGCTCACCGTGACGGCGCCCAAGGCCCCGCAACACACCAGCGTGTCGGTGAAAGTGGAGGGTTGACTGCCCGAGACTTCCCCATAGCCCCAGGCAGCAAGAGCCGGGATCTGCAACAGGTCTGAGAACACTGAGCCCCCGGTTGGTCCCGGGGGCTTTTCGTGCCGGGCGCTGGGAGCCAGGTCATGCGACCAACGCCAAGGGAGCACTTGGTGGCTTCGAGGCATCAGGCCCCAGCCTGTGTCAATGGCCATGGTGTGCGAATCGGGTGGGGCATTGCGACATTCGGTGAGTGCATCTGCTGAAACCCAAAGATCGCCTGGCAGACAGCACCACTGGAAGGATCAAGAACGATTCGATGCTGGCGCCGTGGTTGACATCCAAGTCGACTGATGCCAACCGCTGATCAACTCGATCAAGAAGACTTCGTGCAGTACAAAGGCCGGCTAGAAGCTATTCCGAGCGGTGCCAGCAAGCAACAGTGATGATCCTGTTGAGATCCACCTGCAGGATAAGTTTGAAACCAAAGAGGTCGTGCTTCTGATCAGCTCGGTGACCTAGACTGGCAGCTAACCAGCCTCCCCAAGAAGTTGTCCCTTTGCGGATCCGAACACTCACTGCCATGGCCCACTTCCATACCATTGTCTGCTTCCACGCCCCTGTCTGCTTCCACGCCCCTGTCTGCTTTCCGAATTCAGCGATCGGGGCCTGAATCACCTGTTGCAGTCCCTCAGTAGCGGCCTCATGCTGGACCTGGATTTGGCTTCAGGAGAATGGATGAACATGCCAAAACAATACACAGTGACACACGCCAGCGTCGGGATCACGACGGAGCCCAACACAGACTTGTGGCAGAGGACTTACTATGGTTTCAGAAATAATAATGCCCCAGCGCTGCTCTTCAAGTCCAATCAGAATTTCACATTCACATCCAAAGCAAACTTTCAATACCGACAACAATTTGATCAATGCGGCTTGATTGTCTATATCAATCAAGATCATTGGTTCAAATCTTCCATTGAATACGAGAACGCCAACTTTTCCAGGGTTGGCTGTGTTGTCACCAACCATGGCTATTCGGACTGGTCAACAGCAGACATCAGCAGTCTTTCCGAGATCTGGTATCGCCTTAGTCGCCGAGGCCCGGATTTCTTGATCGAATACTCACTAAATGGAAGCAGCTTTACTCAAATGCGGATTTTTCACTTGCATTCACTAGGCCAAACAACAGAAGCAATGGACGGAGTCAACCCACCCTTACAAGCCGAGAACAACATCAGATTTGGCCTTTATGCCTGTAGCCCAGGCAACTCAGCATTCAGGGCGGAGTTTAGGCAGTTTACGCTTAAATCATGCACCTGGACAGCACATTATGCGTTGTGAATAGAATGAAGCCAGGTCTAAAGTACGCTTGGAGGAAAGCCCACACCCAATCGCCGCCAGCAGTGGATTTCACGTCAATTAAGCGGTGCATGGTGATCACCTAGCACCATGAAACTGACGGGTATTCTGTTGGCAGCGGTAGCGGTCACGGCCTGCACGGAAGGCCCTTCCTTGGTGCAACTCGCACAGGAGCCCGCTGATACCGTGCGGTCGTATCCCGTGTATGTGGTGAATCATGGCTGGCATGCTGGCCTGATCATTCCAGCAAGTCATCTGAATGAGGCCATTCCTGAACTCGGGAAGCGCTTCGGTTCCACCTTCTACTATGAGATCGGCTGGGGAGATAGAGAGTTTTACCAAGCACCGGCCCCCTCGGCCGAACTAGCCGCTCAGGCCATCGTTCGCTCAACAGGATCTGTGCTGCATATTGCAGCAGTTCCAGGCTCTCCAACGCGATATTTTCAACCGATGGAGGTTGTCAACACATGTCTCACCAAAGAGCAGGTTGAGTCACTCGTCACCTATGTGTCGAACAGTTTTGCCCGCGACCACCGCGGCAACGTGATGCAGCTGAGCCAGGGCCTCTACGGCAATAGCCAGTTCTATGCCGGGCAGGGAAACTACTCCTTGCTGAACACATGTAACACATGGATTTCAGGAGGGCTGAAGAGTGCTGGAATCGATCTATCACCACCACTCACCCTGACATCCGGAAGTGTGATGCGTTCCATTCGAGCA
This sequence comes from Cyanobium sp. NS01, assembly GCF_014280235.1. Taxonomy (NCBI): domain Bacteria; kingdom Bacillati; phylum Cyanobacteriota; class Cyanophyceae; order Synechococcales; family Prochlorococcaceae; genus Cyanobium; species Cyanobium sp. NS01. The sequence continues at coordinate 1,668,933 of NZ_CP047940.1, forward strand.
CTTCGACAGCGCTGTACTTCAAGGCCCAATCCTGAAGACCATGGGTAGTGAGTATGTTTGCTGATCGCTTTGCGACAGTATCCGATTACTCTCCTCAGAAATCGTTCTGCATTCAGATTTCGGCATGCCCCCTTCCACCAGCCCTGCCCAGGCTCCAGCTGCCGGCTCACCGCTGGAGTTGCCAGACCTGGTGTATCCGCCCCTTCCCTGGGGCTTTCAGAAGGCCGCTCCGAAAACCTCCCTCAGTCCCGCCCTCGCCCGTACGGCACGCCCCCTGGTGCTCAACCTGGTGGAGTTGATCCACTGGGCCTCCTTCCCCCTGGGTTTCTGGATCCTCGCCTACATTTTCGTGCATGCCGACGTGATCGCCACCCACGTGGATGGCGATCTGATGCGAGTGTTCTGGCTGCAACTGGGCATGGCCTGCCAGGTGTTCGGCGGCGGCATCAGCGGCATCCTGATGCACGAGTATGAAGGCTGGCAGATCACTCCCTTCCGCAACATTCTCGGCCTTCAGCAGAACGCGCCATCCCAGGATGTGGCCCAGGTGCTGGTGCCGAATTTCAACAATGCCTGGCTGCGGGCAGTGGCCTACCAGATGTTGTTCAGCTTCCAGACCGCCGGGCTCGGCTTCTTCAGCCTCGGCGTGTTTGGTGCCCAGCCCGTGCCCTTGCTGCTGGTGTTCGGGGGCATCGCCATTGCCCTTCTGGGTCCTTCGGAACCGCGCACAAGGTTTTTCCGCGTCGTCGACGGGGAAGCGCGGCCGGTGCTGCCGCTCTCCTGGTCATTGCTGATCGTGTTTGCACTCAATGCGCTCGCCAATCTGATCGCCTGCCACCACTTCTTTGGCCCCACCATCGCCGAGGCCTGGCCCCCCACCCTGCTGCCCTGGCTCGCCGCCGTGGTGCCGGCCTGGCTGGTGCCCTGGCTGGCTCTGCTGGCCCCCCTCACGGTGGCCGCCGGAGGCGCCTACGAAGGCTGGGTGGCCGAATCTTCCTTCAACCAATGGCAACACTTCATTGCCTTTGTGCTGCTCACGCTGGGGTTGGGATTGTATGGCCTCTTCTATTGGCACATGGTCAACGTGGGGGTGCATTGAGTGATCAACCGCTTGTTCTGGCTCGGATCACCACTGGTCGCGGCCCTGCTGGCCCTCACCCTGCTGCTGGCCTGGCTGTTTCCCCCGGCCGCCTGGTGGAGCGGTGGGCTGTTGCTGCTGATGGGCCTCATTCTGCTCGCCTATCGCCTCGGGTGGAACGGGGAGCCGCTGGTGCTGGAACCCACCGAGGCCACCGGGCCGGAGCTCGCGGTGGTGTTCATCCAGGGGGAAGGGATCCCGCCCGAGCGCTACCGCCCCGTAGCCGAAGCGATCCAGCGCCACTGCGCCTCGCGGCGACTCTGGGTGGCGTTGCCGCGCTTCCTCGGCGACTCGCCCATTCCGCGTGAAACCCCACTGGTGGTGGCCCAGGCCCGCCGCGCGCTGGAGCAGCGCGGCATGGCGGCCGGCAGCCCCTGTCTGTTCGTCGCCCACTCGGTGGGGGGCATCGCCATTCAGAAATTCCTCAAGGCCTTCCCCGAGCAGGGGATCGGCCAGGTGTTGATGGGGTCATTCCTGGGCCGCTGGAATCTCAGCGGGCTCGATGCCCAGGGCCGCACCCTGATCGACTACCCACGGCCCACCCTCACCCTGGCCGGCACGCTCGATGGGCTGGCCCGGATCAGCCGCTTCGCCGTGGCGACCTGGCTGCAACGTATCAACGCCGCCCCTGAGACCCGGCCGGAACGGTTTCCCGTGGTGACGCTTGAGGGGGCGAGCCACATGCAGTTCGCCTCCGGCGAAGCTGTGCCCTACGTGAAGGCCTTCGATCTGGTGCCCACCGCCGAGACCGTGGCGGTGCATGAGCGCATCGGCCTGCTGGTGGCCGCCTTCCTGAACAACTGCCTGAACGAGGCGTCCGCAACCCCAAGCCCCGTGCTGGAGGATGCGGCAACGGAGAGCGCCGCCTGGCTGGCCCCTCTGATCGCGGCCCTGCAGATGGAGGGGTACAACGGCTTCAAGCCGGCCTGCTACGACACCGCAGAAACCAACAGCCGCACCGATCCCCGCTGCACGCCCTACTCCCCCTGGATTCAGGAGCACGCCAATCCGCTGATGGCCGGAGAGCCCGAAGCACCCGTGCGCTTTGGCCTCACAGCCCTCGACAGCTTCCACCGCAGCTACACCTACAACCCCTTCGCCACGCCTCCGGTCCACGTTCCCCAGATCCAGGCACACTGTGCGCCCCCAACCCCCTGCCAGGTGTCGGTCACCAGTGTCACCCAGGCCCTGTATAGCCTGTTCACGGTGCTGGACACCGGCTTCTTCCCGATCGCCGCCTTTTCGCTGCGCAGCAAACTGAACTCGCGCCAATCCTTCTGGAGCCATGGGGGCGTGCCGGATCCAGACTTCACCAGCACGGACGGGCCTTCCCGCGCCCAGCCGATCAACGAGGCCGTTTTCCGCTGGACCCTCGAGCAGAGTGATGAGCACAGCCGCCGCCGGTTCGAGAGCCTCGGCCAGCCGATGCTGATGCGGAGCGACACAGTGCGCCCGGCCATCGGTCCGCTGTGGATCTGGAGTTACCCCAGCTACCGCTATGAGCAGCAGCCCGAGGGGCTGGTGCTTGGGGTGAGCGCCACGGTGATGAAGACCCCGCTCGACAGCCTGATTGCGGCAGCCAGGGGCTTTCACTATTGTCAGCTGCTCTCACCGGCCGCCGCGATGGAATGGATCTACATTGATGGTCTGAGAAACAAGGCATCGCTTTCGGGCCGACTGTTCATCTACGGGCCGGTCGCGGGTTTCGACAAGGCCGCCGCCTACCTGGGCCGCTCCCTGGTCAACCAGACCCGCACGGCTTCACTGCTGCGGCGCCGCTGAGGCGATCCTCCTTTCCAGGCCAGAAGGCATGAGTGAGCGCATGGGTTCCTGGATTGCGGCAGCCACGATGCGCGCCTGGGCCCTGCACGCGGCCCGCACCACAGTGGCTGCGACGCTCGCACTGGGGCTGGCCAGCCTGGCTCGTCTTCCTGATGCCTACTGGGCTCCAATCACCACCCTGATTGTGATGCAGTCCAGCCTCGGAGCCGCCTGGGCTGTTTCGAAGGATCGGCTGATCGGCACAGTGCTGGGTTCATGCTTCGGCGCACTGCTGGCCAGCTCCATCGCGCCAGCAAGCCTGGCGTTTGCGATTGGTGTGTTTGTGGTGGGGCTGCTGTGTGGCGTGCTGAAACTCAATCTGGCGGCTTACCGGTTTGGTGGCGTCACCTTGGCTGTCGTGGTCCTTGTGACGAGTGGGCAGCCCACCTGGCTGGTGGGCCTGCACCGGCTGCTGGAAGTGTCACTGGGGATCGTGGTTGGCCTCGCCACAACGGCCCTATGGCCGGGGGATCAGACGCTGGCAGGGGGCGGCCGCCGCTCCACCAGGACACGAAGCCCCGGCCATCGGGAACAGAGATGAGCCACTGTTTTAGATGCTAGCCTCGAAATAAGAAGAAGAGTTTCCATGTCAGTCAACCTGACCAAAGACGTGCGTAGAAAAGCAACTGCCTCACTTGCGCGATACTTTGAAGAAGTCAAGGAAGAAGAAATCGGTGTCATCGCGGCAAACGGACTACTTGACTTCTTCGTGCAGGAAGTAGGGCCGAGCATCTACAACAAGGCGGTGGCTGACGTTCTGCAACGCCTTCAGGCGCAACTCTCAGAGATAGACATCGATTGCCATGAAGGAGAATTTCAATACTGGCCCGAGCGGGGCCAATAGGACAGCAACAACCATCACATCAGAGGATCGCAACAGACGCATGACGTGGGATCACGATGTGCCTCGCTGGTGGGTCTCAGACTTCACCATGACCACTGCAGTGATGGCCGTTCGTCTGTAGCCCTGGCGGGGATGCGTCGATCTGGGCCAGAATGATGGCCCCAGATCCATCTCTGCCATGGGCCGCGACCGCGATCCCTTCCGCATCCCGCGTGCCGGCTGGGAAGTGGCGCCACTGGCGGGGCTTGCCTCGATCGATCTCAACGGCAGCGGCAGCCCCCTCAGCGGCGCCGAGTTCGTCAGTGAATCCGCCGTGGGTGGGGTGGCGGTGTACGCCATCTACCAGGCCCTGCTGGCCGCGCTGCGCACCGAGGCGATGCGCCGCCGCGGGGAGATCGATCGCGCCAGCCAGCTCCAGAGCATTGCCGCCACCGTGTGGGAATCGAGCAAACAGGGCGCCGTGGTGAGCGCAGCCCTTGGGGTGGTGCTGCTCGTGTTCCCCTGGCTGAGCCTGCCGCTGACGCTGCTTGGCGCGGTGGGCATCGGCAAGGCCTCGCTCGACCTCTTTCATGCCTTCTGGGATGGCCTCAGCCCCGAGCAGCAGGCCGAGCTCACCAGCAGCGCCTTCGAAGCAGGCGTGAACCTGCGGCGCTTTGTTGAGGGCGCCGGCACTGCCCCCCAGGCAGCCTGACCTCACGACCTAACGGGCCTGCGGCGCGGCCAAGCCCGCCCCGTTGCGGGCGACCATCGTGTCGCGAGGTCAGTGACCAGGGCCTCCAGCTCGACGCTGCCGAAGGCTTCGGGGGGCACCGGAGCCGCCTGTTGACGCAGGCGTGGGTCACCGAGGCGCAGAACGGGGCGGATGGCCATGGCCCTCGGGCAAGCACCGCTCCAGCCTGACGGCTCAGGGCGTGGCAGGCCAGGGCGTCAAGCGAACCGGCTCGCGCCTGGCGATCGAGGCCGTCCAGCCCCGCAGGCTCAGGCTGGCCAGGCCCGCCAGCAGCGCCGCCGTGGAGCCGCCGGCCAGCCAGTCGCACTTCAGCAGCGGCAGCCGCTCGCTCATCAGCTCCAGCGGCATCTCCAGCAGCAAGAGGCCGGGATCTTCCGCCCGCTGCAGGGGCCCATCGCCGCTGTGTTGCCACAGCCGCAGCAACAGCTCCAGGGCCAGCTGCTCAGCCATGGGGCCCGGCGCCTCTGAGGCTGGCTGCGCCGGCAGAGAGAGGCCCGTCAGCGGCAGGGCTCGCTCCCCCGCCACGGTGCAGAGGGCCAGGGCGACCAGGTAGGGGGCATCGGCCATGGCGCTGAGAGTCGCAGGCTCCACCATGCACCAGGCAGGAATCCGGCGGAATGTGTCACGATCCGCCCAGAACGCCGAGGGCAATGCTGAGAGCCAGCGCACCAAGGCAGCTCAGGTGGCTCCTGTCGGCCCGCCAGGCGCTCGGCCGCCCGCTGCAGCGGATGCTGCTGCCCCTCGCCCTGGGGCTGCTTCTCGCCCTGGTGGCCCTGGTGGCCCTGGCGCAGATCAATCTGGGCGAGAACCTCACAGGCGGCAATGGCCGCACCATTCCCGATGGCGTGAACCGCTTCGGCGAGATCGAAGTCACGGAGGTCACCTCGCCGATCGACGGCGAGGTGCTGTTCAAGATCGCCTCCCCAACTGTTCTCGACCGCAGCCAGGTGGTGGAGGGGCAGCACCCTGTGGAGCAGCGCGCCAGGGAAATCCAGGCCCGGGTGGAGCTGGCGGCCGTCGAACGCCAGATGGATGGCGACAGCCTGCGGGTGGAGAAGGCCACGCTGAACAACGTGATGGTGATCACGGCGCGGGATGACAAGCACTCCCGCCCGCTCGTGCTGGCCTCGGTGACCAACGCCGACGCGAACTATTACGGCCTTCCCGTGGAGGAGGTGGCCGAAACCTGGCGCCTAGGACTGGAAAAGGAGATTCGCGACTTCAGCTACAGGCTCAGGCCCGAAAACCTGGCCCGCAGTCTGTGGCGCTTCCTCAGCATCCTGCTGGTGATGGCCGTTGGCACGGCCCTGATCCTGCTGATCAAAAACCGCATCCGTCGCCGGCAGCAGGTGCTTCAGACGCGCCTGGACACCTGCCTGGAGTCGCTGCGTCAGAACGACGCCACTCCCGCTGAGGAGGGGAGCGAGGGGCGGAACGACAACCTGAACGAGACCACGCTCAAGACGGTTCGACTGCGGCGTCGGCTCGGTCTCTGGGGACTGTGGCAGTGGCTGTTCTTCTGGATGCTGCTGGTGCTGCTCTATGGGGGCACCTACCTGCTGATCGGCCAGCTTCCCGGCCAGGCCACGCTCACGAGAAGCCTCGTTGACGTGCCCCTGAAGCTGCTCACGGTGTGGTTCTGCGCCACCCTGGCGATTCGCTTCTCCATCCGTCTGCTGGATCGCTTCGAGGCCCGCTGGCTGGATCGCCAGGCCAGCCGGGGCGGCGACGGCAGCCAGAGCAAGCGGCTGCGGCTGCGCTTCTCGACGATCCTCGATGCCGGCCGGGGCTTGCTGGTGGTGGTGATCTCGGTGGCGGGGTTGCTCTCGGTGCTGGGGGTGCTGGGGGTGCCCAGCAGTTCGATCCTGGCCATCAGTGGCCTGCTCGGCCTGGCGATCAGCTTCGGGGCGCAGAACCTGGTGCGCGACCTCGTCAATGGCTTTCTGATCCTGGCCGAAGACCAGTTCGCCATCGGCGATGTGATCAACGTGGGCGGCTACAGCGGCGCCGTGGAACGCCTGAATCTCCGCGTCACCCAGTTGCGCAGTGCCGATGGGGAGTTCATCACCCTGCCGAACAGCACCATCAGCCAGGTCAAGAACCTCACCCGCAACTGGTCGCGCGTGAACGTCAGTGTCGACGTGGACGTGGACAGTGACCCCGATCTGGCTCTGGCCGTCACCCGCCGCACCGGCGAGCAGCTGCAGCAGGATCCCGACTGGGGCGGCTTGATTGTGGCGCCGCCGGCGGTGCTGGGCATTGATGCCATCGGCCACGGCGGCATGAGGGTGACCATCTGGATCGACACCGCCCCCGGCCAGCACTGGGCCGTGAGCCGGGAGTTCCGCCTGCGCCTGCTGCGGGACCTCCACCAGGCGGGGATCCGGCTGGGCAGCCCGCGTCAGACGTACCTGGGCCAGCCCCCGCAGCTCGAGGCATTCCAGGACCCCTAGACCGGGCTTCCACGCCATAGCCTCAGCGGTCTTGGCCCTTGGAGAACGCGCCGATGCCGATGACCCGCCGTCGCCGTCTGCAGCTGACCCTGCTGAGTGTGGGCTTGATCGCTGTGGGCACCGGGGTCTGGTGGCGCCCCTATCTGGCCGAATCCCTCAGCGGCCTGGCCCCGCAGGGCCCTGGAGCAGGGCGCACAGCCGCCTCCTTGCCACCCCCGACTGAGGCGCAGTCCAACGAGGCGCCCACCAGCGTGGCTCTGCCCAGCGCGGCCGATCTGAGCCGCAGCGCCGACGGCCGTCATTACCCCCTGCTGCCGGCCGAGCCCGCCGCCATCGCCGCCCTGCTGAGCGCGGTGGAGACCGCCCTGCGCGACCCGGAGACCCCGGCCCAGGAGCTGCCCGCGCTGGGCCACCAGCAGCAGGTGATCTACCGGGTGCTCTCCCACCAGGAAGCCCTGGCGGCCCAGGTGCGTGCTGGCCTCGATCCCCGCTGGCAGAGCGTCTACGACCGCCACCTGGAGGCCCGGCGGGCCTTCCTGGCCATGCACCGCAGCGGGCCCAAGGCCACCAGCCTGCCGGCCTGGCGCATCATCCAGCCACCTGCCGCCGACACCCTGATCGGCCACTACAAAAAGGCAGAGGCCGCCACCGGCATCGCCTGGGAGGTGCTGGCGGCGGTGAACCTGGTGGAAACCGGCATGGGCCGCATCGACGGCGTGTCGGTGGCCAATGCCCAGGGGCCGATGCAGTTCCTGCCCACCACCTGGGCCCAGGCGGGGGTGGGCAAGGGGAACATCCGCGATCCCCACGACGCCATCCAGGCCGCCGGCCGCTACCTGGTGCGCCGCGGCGGCCTCCAGGACATCCGCAAGGGCCTCTGGGGCTACAACAACAGCGACAACTACGGCCGCGCCGTCCTGCTCTACGCCTCCCTGATCGAGGAGGACCCGCGCGCCTACCTGGGCCTCTACCACTGGGAGATCCACTTCGCCACCGCCGCCGGCGACCTCTGGCTGCCCGTGGGCTACAATCAGGCCAGCTCGATCCCGCTGCAGGCCTTCCTGCAGCAGTCGCCGGCCAGCGCGCCGCCGCCGGGCTCCTCGGGCTACTGAGCCCGCTCAGTCACCAGCGGCGAGGCCTGCTGCCGCTGCCAGGCCTCCGCACCCGTGAGCAGGGCCGAGCCGATCAACAGCAGCGCAAAGCCCTGGCGCAGCCGCAGCTCCGGCAGGTGGGGCGCCAGCCACTGGCCCAGCAGCCCGCCGGCGGCTCCGCCCAGCAGCAACGGCACCAACAGCGGCAGCGTCGTCTGGGGCCAGTGACCCAGGGCCAACAGGGCCACGGCCGCATTGGCGGCGATCAGCACCAGGCTGGTGCCACTGGCTACGGCCATCGGCAGTCCGGCGAGCAGCACCAGGGCCGGCACGATCGCAAAGCCACCGCCCACCCCGGCCATGCCGGTGAGCAGGCCCACCCCCAGACCCTGGACGGCCAGAGCCACCGTGGCAGCACGGCTGAGGCCTCCGGAGCGGCCGGCGGGCCGGCCATCCCGGCGCAGCAGCAGCCAGGAGGCCGTCACGGCGGCAACGCTGAACAGCCCCAGCTGCAGCACTTCTGGAATCAGGCCCGCCTTCACCAGGCTGCCGCCGACCCAGCTGCCCGCCAGGGCGGGCAGGCCCAGGATCAGGGCAGGCCGCGGCGCCAGCTGGCCGCGGCGCAGGTAGGGCCCCAGGTTGGCCAGGGCCAGCAGCGCCACCACCAGCAGCGACAGCGGCACCGCCTCGCGCGTGGCCAGGGCCGCGCCGCTCACCAGCAGGGGCAGCAGCAGGATCGAGCCCCCCGCCCCCAGCACGGCCAGCAGCAGGCCGATCAGGGCTCCGCCGGCCAGCAGCAGCAGGGTGGGGGCCGTGAGCAGCTCAACGGCCGCGGCCGTCACGGGCTCACCCGGTTCCAGGGCATCAGCGCCAGCAGCCGCGCCATGCCGCAGAAGCCGCTGAGGCCGGCGAACACCAGCCCGGCTCCCACGAAGGCGCTCAGAGCCATCCAGGCCGGGGCAACGGCCTGGCTCAGGATCACCCCGAGCAGCACCAGGGATCCGGCGGCGATCTGAACCTGCCGCATCAGGGGCAGGGGGGCCCTGGCCCTGGCCAGAAGCGGCAGGCCCGCCTGCTGCCAGGCCTCGATGCCGCCCTCCAGATCGCTCACGGCCCGGGAGGGGTTGCGGCTGAGCAGCTGCTCCCGGGCGGTGGTGCTGCGGTGGCCGCTGTGGCACACCAGCACCAGGGGGCCCTCGGGCAGCGGCTCGCGAGCGAGGCGGGCCAGGGGCACATTGCGGCTGCCGGCGATGTGGCCGCCCAGCAGCTCCACCGGCTCGCGCACATCCACCACGGTGACGGCCCCCCGGGCGAGCTGATCGGCCAGTTCAGGGGCGGAGACCCGTCCTGGGGAGAGACGTGTGGATGGAGCTGCGGCAGGGGTGAGGGTCATGGCTGTCGTCGGTGCAAAGGGTGTTGAGAGGCCCTGTTGGGCGTGAGACGGGGCCTCAGGGGTTGCTGCGCTCCAGCGGATAGCCCTCATCCCCCCAGCGCTGCAGGCCGCCGCGCAGGTTGGCCACCTGCTGGTGGCCGCTGCGCAGCAGGTGCTGGGTGGCCAGGGCCGAGCGGCTGCCGGAATGGCACACCACCACCAGCGGCCGGTCGGAAGGCAGCTCGACGCTGCGGGCCTCCAGCTCGGGCAGGGGCAGCAACAGGCTGCCGGCGATGCGGCCATCGGGCCCCTCGAACTCCTCCGCGGAGCGCACATCCAGCAGGGTCAGAGCGGCGGCATGGGCCGCCACCCAGGCGGGGGTGAGTTCGGGCAGACCGGCATAGCTGCGGCTGAGCGGGGCCCAGCTGACCGCAGGTTCGGGGTGCAGGGGACGGCCGGAGCGCAGGTTGCCGGGCAGGGCCTCGGCGATGCGGTGCGGATGGGGCAGGCGCAGGTTCTGCATGTGACCCACGAAATCGCGCTCACTGGCACTGCCGCCGAGGCGGGCATTGAAGGCGCGCTCCTCCGCCACCGAGGTGACCGAACGACCGGTGTAGTCGTGGCCGGGGTAGAGCAGGCAGGCCTCCGGCAGGGTGAAGATCTGCTCGGTGATCGAGGCCCACAGGGTGTGGGCGTTGCCCTGCTGGAAATCACAGCGGCCGCAGCCCCGCACCAGCAGGGCGTCGCCGCTGAAGGCGGCGCTGTGGTCGTCGAGCACATAGGTGAGGCAGCCGGCGGTGTGGCCGGGGGTGGCGCGCACCTGCAGATGGCGTCCGCCGAAGGCCACCGTGTCGCCCTGGCCCAGGGGCAGGGTCACGTTCTCGGCCCCGGCGCTGGCCGCCAGGCCGATGGCGCAGCCCGTGGCCTGGTGCAGCAGCCAGCTGCCGGTCACATGGTCGGCATGGGCGTGGGTGTCGAGGCTGGCCACCAGCACCAGGCCGAGCTCCTGGATCAGGGCGAGATCGCGGTCGTGCCGCTCGAACACCGGATCGATGATCAGGGCCTGGCGGCTGCTCACCTCGGCCAGCAGATAGGTGTAGGTGCCGGTGGCGGCATCAAACAGCTGGCGCAGCAACAGCGGAGCGCCCCCGGCGGCGGCGGCCAGGAGGCCTGTCGAGGCGGCGGCCTGAGCGGGCGGCCCGGCGGGAGGGGCCTGAATCCCAGGGGGAGCGGCGAAAGCGGCAGTCACGGCAGGACTCCTGCAAACTGTTATGACGATAACCGCATAAAGGGACTTAAGGCAAGTCGCTTGCAGTGGGGCGGCGGCATACTTGTCAGCAACCACCCTGCTACAGCCATGGCTTGCCCGGGGCCACCGCCCTCCCCCCAGTTGCTTGAGGAGTTCAGCCAGTTCTTCCGGATCCTGAGCGAACCGGCGCGGCTGCAGCTGCTCTGCCAGCTCAAGCAGGGGCCCATGGATGTGGCCTCCCTGATCGAGGCCACGGGCTTCTCCCAGTCGCACATCAGCCGCCAGCTGGGCCAGCTGCAGCGAGCCACCCTGGTGCGTTGCGAGCGCGATGGCGTGCGCACGATCTGGCACGCCGACAGCGATCTGGTCGACGACCTCTGCAACCTGGTGCAGAAACGCCTCAGGCAGCGGCTCGAGGCCCAGCTGCAGCAGCTCAAGGCCGTCTGACGCCAGACCCTGGCCAGCCTGCCTGCATCGCCACACCACCGGCGAGCTGGGCATGACAGGATCCCGCCACCTCTGGCCCCCGGGGCCCTGATCCCCATGCCCCGAGCCCTGCCCTCCCGTTGTCCTGCGGCTGCCATGGCTTGCCCCCCTGAGCGCACTGGCCCCGCCGCCGGCCCCACCCCGGCCCGCAAGCCGGCGGGGCTGGCCCTGATGGCGCTGCTCGCGGCGCTCCCCCTGGCGGCCTGCGCGCCCGAGGGGGGGGCCGGCAGCCAGAGCCCGAAGCTCTCCGCCATCACCGGCCGCGACAAGCTCGTCTGCGGGGTGGAGGGCACCCTGCCGGGCTTCAGCTTTGTGGAGGCCGACGGCACCTATTCCGGCCTCGATGTGGACACCTGCAAGGCCGTGGCCGCCGCCGTGCTCGGCGATCCCAGCAAGGTGGAATACCGCAACCTCAACTCCAGCGAGCGCTTCGCCGCCCTGGCCAGCGGCGAGGTGGACATGCTCGCCCGCAACACCACGGCCACCCTCAGCCGCGACGCCGCCGGCGGCAACGGCCTCAGCTTCGCGCCCACCACCTTCTATGACGGCCAGGGCGTGATGGCACCGGTGAGCCGGGGCATCAGCGGCCTGCGGGATCTGGCCGGCCAACCGATCTGCGTGGAGAGCGGCACCACCACGGAGCTCAACCTGGCCGACCGGATGCGCGAGATCAACGTGCCCTACACCCCGCTGAAGTTCCAGACCAGCGATCAGACCTACGCCGCCTATCTCGGTGGCCGCTGCGTGGCCGTGACCAGCGACCGCTCGCAGCTGGCCGGCAAGCGCAGCAGCTTCCCGGCTCCCGATGAGCACCAGCTGCTGCCCGACGTGCTCAGCAAGGAGCCCCTCTCGCCGGCCAGCACCAATGCCGATCCGGCCTGGGCCGATGCCCTGCGCTGGGTGGTCTTCGCCCTGATCCAGGCGGAGGAGTGGGGCATCACCCAGGCCAATCTCGAGGCCAAAGTGGCCGAGGCCGAGGCCAACACCAACCTCGCCGATCTGCGCCGCTTCTTCGGGGTGGAGGGCGACTTCGGCCGCCAGCTCGGCCTGCCCGCCGACTTCACCGTGCAGGCGATCGCCGCCGTGGGCAACTACGGCGAGATCTTCGAGCGCAACGTGGGCACCAGCTCGCGCCTGAAGCTGGAACGGGGCCTCAACAAGCTCTGGAATGAGGGCGGCATGCTGTACGCCCAGCCCTTCCGCTGATGGCGCGGCCCCCCCGCCCCGGCCGCTCCAGAGCTGGGGCACCGGTTGCTCCCAACACCAGCTCAGCGATCGGTTCAGCCGATCCCGCCGTGCCCTGGTGGCGCAACCGGCGTGTGTTGCCCTGGGTGGTGCAGGCGGCCGTGGCCCTGGCGGTGCTGCTGGTGGCGGCGTTCCTTCTCGGCAACCTGATCCGCAACCTCACCGCCGCCGGTCTGCTGCTCACCTGGCGCTGGCTGGGCCAGCCCGCCGGCTTCCCGATCGGCGAAACCACCATCCCCTTCGACGCCACCATGCCCTACTGGCGGGCGCTGCTGGCGGGGCTCGCCAACACCCTGCGGGCCGTGCTCTCGGCCCTGGTGGGGGCCACCCTGCTGGGCACGGCGGCGGGCATGGCCAACTTCAGCAGCAACGGCCTGCTGCGCCGCCTGGTGCGGGCCTATGTGGAGGTGGTGCGCAACATCCCGCTGCTGGTGCAGCTGGTGTTCTGGTATTTCGTGGTGTTCCTCTCCCTGCCCAACGGCGCCGCCGCCATCCAGCTGCCGGGGCTCACCCTGGCCAAGTCCGGGCTCTACCTGGCGGGCTTCGGCAACGGCTGGAGCTGGGTCGGGCCCAGCCTGGTGAACGGCGTCTGGCAGGCGCCGCTGCGGCTGAGCGTGGAGTTCGGCGCCCTGCTCTGCGGCCTGGTGGTGTATTCCGGCGCCTACATCGCCGAGGTGGTGCGGGGCGGCATCGCCGCGGTGACCCAGGGGCAGTGGGAAGCGGCGGCCTCCCTCGGCCTGGGCTGGTTCTCCACCCTGCGCCATGTGGTGCTGCCCCAGGCCCTGCGGGTGATCGTGCCCGGCCTCAACACCCAGTACATCTCCCTGGCCAAGAACTCCTCCCTGGCGGTGGCCGTGGGCTTTCCCGACCTCTACGCCGTGGCCGAGACCACCCTCAACCAGACGGGCCGCGCCGTGGAGGTGGTGATCCTGCTGCTGGCCTCCTACCTGGTGCTCGATCTGCTGATCTCCGCCCTGATGAACGGCCTCAACCAGCTCGTGCAGATCAGGGAGCGCTGAGATGGTGCCCTCCGCCACCCCCAACGGCTCCGGCCGGCCGGGCCTGCTGGCTGCCCTGAAGCGGGAGCTGTTTGCCAGCCGCGGCGACACCCTGCTCAGCCTTGCCCTGATCGGCCTGATCGGCAGCGCCCTGTTCGCCCTGCTGCGCTGGGCCCTGGGCTCCGCCAACTGGGCGGTGATTCAGCTCAACAGCACCCTGTTCGCCGTGGGGCGCTATCCGCAGCCACAGCAGTGGCGCCTGTGGCTGCTGCTCGCCCTGCTCTGCGCCGCCAGTGGCCTGAGCTGGGGCCTGCTGCGCAGCCAGCCGCGGCCCGACCGCCGCGGCAACCCCTGGCCCAACTCCGATCGCTGGGCCTGTGGCCTGATCGCCGGGCTGGCCCTGTGGACGCCCTGGGCCCTGCAGCTCAGCCCCGCCATCGCCGGCCGCTGGGCAGCCCTGGCCGCCCTGCTGCTGGCGCTGCGCTGGCTCACGGGACGCTGGGCCCAGCGGCTGGGGCCGGAGCTGGGGTCGCGGGCGCTGCGGGGGCTGGCCCTGCTCTGGCCGGGGCTCTACCTGCTGGGCATGGTGCTGATCAGTGGCGGCTTCGGGCTGACGCGGGTGTCCAGCGCCGAGTGGGGAGGCCTGCTGCTCACCCTGCTGGAGGCCAGCTTCGCCATCCTGCTCTGCTTTCCCCTGGGGGTGCTGCTGGCCCTCGGTCGCCGCAGCGCCCTGCCGCTGCTGCGCTGGGGTTCGGTGCTCTACATCGAGTTCATCCGCGGGGCGCCGCTGATCACCCTGCTGTTCCTCGGCCAGAACATCCTCGGCTTTCTGCTGCCGGGCGGCCTGGCCCCAGAGCGGGTGTGGCGGGCCGCCTGGGTGCTCACCTTCTTCGCGGCGGCCTACCTGGCCGAGGCGGTGCGGGCCGGCCTCAGCGCCGTGCCCGCCGGCCAGCTGGAGGCGGCGCGTTCCCTCGGCCTCGGGCCGCTGCAGGCCCTGCAGCACGTGGTGCTGCCCCAGGCCCTGCGGGTGGCCCTGCCGGTGATGGTGAGCCAGTTCATCTCGCTGCTGCAGGACACCACCCTGCTGTCGCTGATCGGCCTGCTGGAGCTGCTCGGCACCGCCCGCGCCGTGATGGCCAACCCCGCCTTCCTGGGCCACTACGGCGAGGTGTACCTCACCCTGGCAGTGCTGTTCTGGGGCTGCTGCACCGCCCTGGGCCTGGGCAGCCGGGCGCTCGAACACCGCCTCGATCCCCGCCACAGCTCCAGTGGCTGAGACACCGCTCCAACCCCGCCCCTTCTGATCCCCATGGACTCCAGCGCCCCCACCAGTCCCCCGAGCCGCGCCCGGGCCCCGATCCTGCGGGCCGAGGCCGTGCACAAGTGGTACCCCAACGGCTTTCAGGCGCTCAGGGGGGCCAGCCTCACAGTGGAGCGCGGCGAGGTGGTGGTGATCATGGGCCCTTCCGGCTCCGGCAAGAGCACCTTCATCCGCACCTTCAACGCCCTGGAGGACTTTCAGCAGGGCAGCATCCACATCGATGGCCGGCCCCTCTCCGCCGACCTGCGCGACATCGATGCCATCCGCCGCGAGGTGGGCATGGTGTTTCAGCAGTTCAACCTCTTCCCCCACCTCACGGTGCTGCAGAACCTCACCCTGGCGCCGGTGCTGGTGCGCCGCCGCAGCCGCTCCGAGGCGCAGCGGCGGGCTGTTCAGCTGCTGGAGCGGGTGGGAATCGCCGAGCAGGCGGACAAATATCCCGGCCAGCTCTCCGGCGGCCAGCAGCAGCGGGTGGCCATCGCCCGCTCGCTGTGCATGGACCCCCAGCTGATGCTCTTCGACGAGCCCACCAGCGCCCTCGACCCCGAAATGGTGCGCGAGGTGCTGGAGGTGATGCAGGACCTGGCCGCCGAGGGCATGACCATGGTGGTGGTGACCCACGAGGTGCGCTTTGCCCAGCAGGTGGCCCACCGCGTGGTGCTGATGGATGGGGGCGAGGTGGTGGAGGAAGCACCGCCGGAGCGGTTCTTCTCGAACCCGAGCCACGAACGCAGCCGCCGCTTCCTCGAGCAGATCCTCTGATTCGCCAGAGTCAGCGCTGCCAGCGCATCAGGCCCAGCCGCCGGGCCAACCCCGTGAACGGCTTCAGGTAGGCGCCCTCGTGGGGCTGGGCCTTGAGCATCCGATTCCAGTAGATCCAGGGAAAGCCCCAGCGCTCCAGCAGCCAGGCGAACCAGCGCTCCTTCACCGGATCCACCAGAAAGCTGCTCACGGGCTTCTTGGTGTAGTCGAACTCCACCATCATCACGCTGTGATCCGTGGTGATCAGCGGGCAGGCGCTGTAGCCGTCGTAGCCCCCCTGCACGCTTCGCCCCTGCAGCACCGCCTGCACATTGGCCGCCACCACCGGCGCCTGCAGACGCACCGCGGCCGCCGTCTTGGAGGTGGGAAAGGAACCCACGTCACCGATGGCGAACACATCCGGATAGCGGAGATGCTGGCCGCTGTGCGGGTCCACCTCAACCCAGCCCTCCGTGGGATTGACGGCCAGCGGACTCTCGGCCACCACCCGTGGAGCGGCCATCGGCGGCACCACGTGCAGCAGATCGAAGCCGAGCTCGAGCTCGTGGCTCTGGCCGCCTTCCTGCTCCCGGACCCGGAACACGGCCCGGCGCTCGGGGCCGTTCACGGCCACCAGGTCGTGGCGGAAGCGCACCTCGCTGCCATGGGCGGCGGCGATCGCCCCCATCGCCTCGCTGAAGGCAGGCACGGGGAAGAGGTTGCTCTTGGCGGTGCAGAAGATCAGCCGGGACTTCACCCCCACGCCACTGCGGCGCTTGAACTGCTGATCGGCGATGTGCATGATCTTCTGGGGTGCCCCCCCGCATTTGATCGCCGTGGCGGGCTGGGTGAACAGGGCCGTGCCGCCCTGGAAGCGCCGCAGACAGTCGCGGGTGTACATCGCAAAGCGGCGGCTGTAGATGCTGCAGACCCCGTGGCGACCCAGGGCCGCCGGCAAGCCGTCCACGGCGCTCCAGAGCAGATCGAGGCCCAGGGCCACCACGAGCACCCCATAGGTGATCCGCTGGCCATCGATCAGCTCGACGGCGTGCTGCTCGGGATCGAAGGCCACCACCTTGCTGCAGATCCAGCGCACCCCCTCGGGCATCACCGAGGCCTCGCTGCGCTCGGTTTCAGCCATCGGCACGAAACCGCCGGCCACCAGCACCCAACCCGACTGGTAGTCGTGAGAGGAGGAGGGCTCCACCACGGTGACATCGAGCTCGGGGGCCAGGCGGCGCAACCAGCTGGCCAGCGTGATCCCCCCCGTTCCGCCTCCCGCGATCAGCACCTGGCAATGCATGGTCAGCCTCCCTCAGAGGCCCTGAGCACCTCCTGGACCTCGGGAATGAACACGGCATACATGCCGCGCAGATCGCCGGGCTTGAAGTTGAACGCCTTGTCGGCGGGGTACCTCTCGCTCACGAATCCGGGGCGGCTGTCCTTGGTTCCATGACAGGCCAGACAGCTGGGTTGCACATCGATGCGTCGGTAATAGTTCACACCAGCGGTCTGGCCGGCGGTGGCCGGCTCCCACAGGCCGGTGATCTCGGGGTACCTGGCCAGCAGATCGATCACCTGGCTCTCGTGGCTGTTGGCGGGGGCATGGTCGGGGTTGCGGTACTTGCTGGCCACCTGGCGCACGGTCCAGCCGTTCTCCTGAGCGATGGCCATGGCCCGCTGCCCCACCGGCTTGCACACCTCCCGCATGGTGTCCATGGTGGGCTCCTCGTCGCTGCCCTCGAGGCTGGAGGCCAGCTGCGTGCGCAGCTGATCCAGTTGCTCCATCGCTGCGACAGCCCGGGGGAGATCAGCCGGACTGGCGGACGCCTCCAGGGCGAGGGCGGGCGCGGGGCAGAGGCTGAGCAGCGCGCTGCTCAGCAGGGCGAGGGCGGCGGCCACCGCCATCAGGGGCAGCAGGCGCCGCAGGGTGGGAAACAGGAGGTCCATGGCAGAGCCAGGCAGAGGAACGGAGAAGACGCAGGCGCCACGGGGGGGCAAAAGGGCGCCACTCGGGCGCCCCTGCATCAGCCGAGGGCTGGCGCGGTGAGCGCCACGGGAAGGCTGTCCACCCGGGCCAGATCGAGGGGGAAGTTGTGCACGTTGCGCTCGTGCATCGCCTCGATGCCGAGGCCGGCGCGGTTGAGCACATCGGCCCAGGTGTTGATCACCCGGCCCTGGGCATCGAGCACGGAGTGGTTGAAGTTGAGGCCGTTGAGGTTGAACGAGAAGCTGGCCACCGCCAGGGCCGCGAACCAGATGCCCACCACCGGCCAGGCGGCCAGGAAGAAGTGCAGGCTGCGGCTGTTGTTGAAGGAGGCGTACTGGAAGATCAGACGCCCGAAGTAACCGTGGGCGGCCACGATGTTGTAGGTCTCCTCCTCCTGGCCAAACTTGTAACCCCTGTTCTGGGACTCGGTTTCCGTGGTTTCGCGCACCAGGGAGCTGGTGACAAGCGAGCCGTGCATGGCCGCGAACAGGGCGCCGCCGAAGACGCCGGCCACGCCGAGCATGTGGAAGGGGTGCATGAGCACGTTGTGCTCAGCCTGGAGCACCAGCATGAAGTTGAAGGTGCCGGAGATGCCCAGAGGCATGCCGTCGGAGAAAGAGCCCTGCCCGATCGAGTACACCAGCAGCACGGCGGTGGCGGCGGCCACGGGAGCGGAATAGGCCACGGCGATCCAGGGGCGCATGCCGAGGCGATAGCTGAGTTCCCACTCACGGCCCATCCAGCAGAAGATGCCGATCAGGAAGTGGAAGATGATCAGCTGATAGGGCCCACCGTTGTAGAGCCATTCATCGAGGCTTTTGGCGGCCCAGATCGGATAGAGGTGCAGACCGATGGCGTTGGAACTCGGCACCACCGCCGCCGTGATGATGTTGTTGCCGTAGAGCAGGCCGCCTGAGACGGGCTCACGCACGCCGTCGATGTCGACGGGGGGAGAGCCGATGAAGGCGATCACAAAGCAGCAGGTGGCCACCAGCAGGGTGGGGATCATCAGCACGCCGAACCACCCCACGTAGAGGCGGTTGTCGGTGCTGGTGACCCAGTTCTTGAACGCTTCCCAGAGCGGGATCCGGGAGGGAGGCAGGGAGGTTGTGGTCATGGGATCCAGGCGATGCGTGGACGAGGAGCCCGGCACCGGCAGCGCCGCGAAGGGCCGCGCCGGGGAGCTCCTGCCATCAACGATAGCTTGCTATCGCTGTAAGCGCATAAAAGACGATGGAAGCCTCGCATCGGCCCCCCACTCCGCCCCTCAGAATGGCGCCGCGGCGCTGACTTCCCCATCACCCCCTACGCGCCCTGGGCGCTGCTGGCCCTCGGCACGGCGGTGCTGGAGACCCTGCGTGATCTGGCCCTGCGCCGGGTGCTGCGCCAGTCCGGCTGGAGCACCCTGCGGGTGATCGGCCTGAGCAGTGCCCTGGCCGCCCTGCTGCTGGCAGTGCCCCTGCTGCTGGCCGAGAGCCAGCCCCTCGATGGCTGGGCCTTTCTGGCGGCCCTGGCCGTGGGCGGCAGCCTCAATGCCCTGGCCTTCTGGGGCTATGGCCGCGCCATCGCCCTGGAGGACCTCAGCCTGGTGCTGCCGCTGATCAACCTCTCCCCCCTGGTGCTGCTGCTGGCGGGCTGGTGGGTGCTTGGGGAGCGACCCTCCCCGAGCGCGGTGGCCGGCGTGGGACTGCTGGTGCTGGGGGCCCTGCTGCTGGGCCGCAGCCGCCGAGGCGGGCCGTCGCCGGGGGGCATGGCGGGGCTGGGCCAGCTCTGGGCCAGCCCCGGTTGCCGCTGGATGCTGCTGGTGGCGGTGATCTGGGGGGTGGCCGCCACCATGGACAAGCTGGGGGTGCAGGCGGGCGGCAGCGTGCTGTGGGTGCTCTCCCTGCAGCTGGTGATCGGCGGCAGCCTGCTGGGGCTGTCGCTGCCGGGAGGCCAGGCGAGCGGGCCCGCCGCTGCCAAGGCCGGCGGCCAAGCCGCGACCTGCTGGGGACGGGTGCTGCCGTTCCTGCTGGTGGCCGCCCTGGCCGGGGCCGTGGGCACGGTGTGGCAGATGGAGGCGATCCGGAGCACCGCCGTGGTGCATGTGATCGCCATCAAGCGGCTCAGCACCCTGTTCGGCAGCGGCATCGGCGTGGTGGCCCTGGGCGAGGCCGAAGGGCGACGCCGCCTGCTCGCCGCCGCCGTGATGGTGATCGGCGCCGCCACCGTGCTGTGGAGCGCGCTGCCCTGAGGCCAGGCTGGGGCGGGGCTGGTGCTCAACCGGCCAGGCTCAGAGGCCGGCGGGGCGGGGCTGCACACCCATCAGCTGGGCCACGAGGTCTTCACTCATCGAGGCCTGCAGCTGCCAGGCCTGGAGCAGGCTCTTGGCCACGGTGCGCAGCTCCTCGACGTTGTCGCAGGAATCGATCGCCCGGGCATGGGCCTCCATGGCGAATTGGCGGCTGAGGGAAAGGGTCTCCATGGCGTCGTTTTCGCGTTCGTTCACAACACGTTACAAAGCTGCCGTCGGTTATGGGGTGCGGGTCCCCGAAGGACCGCCCGGCGAGCGCTTCCCGCCCAGGAGGGGCACAGTGGGGGGCAGGGGCAGGCAAAACAGGGCATGGGCATGCGCGCACGACTGGGTCAGTGGCTCCGCCGCGTCGGCGATCGGCTCGATCCAGAGCGCGATCCCATCCTGGCGCTGGAGCGCCAGCCGGCTCTGCTGGCCGGAGCGGCCAACCCCAAGCTGCCCTCGATGGTGGGGCTGGATGAGGCCCCCGGCGCCAGCGAAGACAGCCTGCCCTCAGCGCCCTGGCAGGGCGTGCGGGAGCGGGCCCTCAGCAAGAGCCTGCTCACCCTCCGCTCCGAGGCCGTCTACAGCCTGGGGGCCCTGCACGCAGCCCATCTCGCCGCCGCGGCCGTGTTCGACGACCGGCGCCTGGCGGTGGCCCTGGCCCAGCGCCGCGGCGACCCCATGGACGACGAGGTGCTCACCAAGCTGGCTGAGGCCGCTTCGATCTGGCACCGCGACAGCGCTTCGCTGGGGGTGGCCCTCACCGCGATCGGCACCGCCCAGGTGCCCGATCTCACCCTGGCGGAAGCCCTGCAGGTGGACGACGAGGAGGAAGCCTCCCTGGAGGCGATGGTGGAGGGCTATCAGATCGAGCTTCAGCGCCAGATCCTCGAAGAGGCCGAGAGCTGAGAGCAGCCCGCCCCTGAGCCAGCCTGCCCTCAGCTCGCCATGTGCTCGATGCTGATCAGGGCGGTGCCCAGCAGGCTGGTGACTTCGTGCAGCTGGTTCTTGCTGCCCATCACCACCAACATCTGCCCCGGGGCCAGGCGGTGATCGCTGCCCGGATTGGCGATCAGGCTCTGCTCCTCGAGCTTGTAGGAAGTGCCCCGGTACTGGCGCACCACCTCCTGGGCAGGGGGCGCCGGCTGCACGGCCAGCACCAGGGCGCCGGTGCGCCGCCCCAGCTGCAGCTCCCCCAGACTCATCCCCAGCAGCCGACCCAGATCGCCCGGGTTGGCGCTGAGCCGGAACTCCTCCACCTCGCAATCGCTGCCGGCCAGCAGATCCATGAAGGTGACGGCCAGGGGCCGCAGGGCGGTGGCGGCCATCGTGCGGCCGCCACTCACGTAGGGGCTCACCACCTGGTCGGCCCCGGCCAGGCGCAATTTGCGCTCCGCCTCATCGCTGTCGGAGCGGGCGATCAGGCGGCAGGAGGGGGCCAGCCCGCGGGCGCTCAGCACCACGTAGAGATTGGCGGCGTTGCTGGGCAGGGCCGCCACCAGGGAGCGGCACTGGTGAATGCCCGCCTCCACCAGGGTTTCATCGAGGGTGGCGTCGGCTACCAGCACCGGCAGACCGCGGTCCTGGGCGGCCGTGCTGCGCTCCTGGTCCAGCTCCACCACCAGCAGCGGCACCCGCTCGCGGCTCAGCTGCTCGGCGATCTCACGGCCGATGCGGCCGTAGCCGCAGAGAATCACATGGTCTTGCATGGTCTTGATCCAGCGGCGGAAACGGCGCTCACGCAGGCGCCTGAAATAGCCCGATTCGGAGAGGCCGAGCACTCCCTGGATGCTGATCTGCACCACCACCAGGCCGCCCAGGATCAGCAGCACCGTCACCAGGCGTCCAGCCGGCGAGAGGGGCTGCACCTCGCCGAAGCCGATCGTGCTGATCGTGATCGCCACCATCCAGTAGCAGTCCGCCCAGCCCCAGCCCTCCGTGAGGCGATAGCCCAGGGCAGCCAGATTCACCAGCACCACCAGGGCAAGCGGGGCCCGCCAGGGTCGGCGAATCCGGGTGGATGGGGGACGGCGTCGGCGCCAGAGGCGCCAGCGGAGGCTGGCCATGGAGATCCGGATCCGACGGCCGGATCGCTGCGCCATTAAACCAATGCTGCGCTGACGCTGCAGGTCACGGTCGCAGCAGGTCCCGGTCAGGCCACAGCGCAGGATGGAGCGGTGGTGCGGCCCGCAGTCGTGCCCTGTCCCCACCCACTGCACCGCCGATCGCCACGATGTCCTGGATGGAGGAAGCCGCCCGGCGGGCTGAGGGGCGGCTGGAGGCTGCCGGAATCACGCTCACCCTCGGCGGTGAGCCCACCCTGGTGCCCCTGGAGCCCGAGGGCCTGGAGTGGTCGGTGGCGGCGGATGGCCCCACCAAGCTGCCCGTGGCCCGCGCCCTGGCGGCGGCGATCCAGCAGCGCACCTGGCCCGGCAGCACGCTGCTCTACTGCAGCGGCAAGCGCTACGAAGGCGAGGTGAACCCCCGCTGGGCCCTGCGGCTGATCACCGGCCGCCACGGCGCTCCCATCGCCCCGTGGCCCACGCCAGCCGCCACGGGCGCAGCGCTCACGGCCCCGGCCGGGGTGCCCTGGCTGCAGCGGCTGGGCGAGCGCCTCGGCGTTGCCCTGGCGCCCCTGCGCCTGCTGGATGAGCGCGATCCAGAGCGGGCCGTCTGGGCGGTGCCACTCACCTGGGATGAGGAGGAGGGCTGGAGCAGCGGCTGCTGGGAGCTGCCCCTGGAGCAGCGTCGCCTCACCGCTGCCCCGGGGCCGGCCGGGCTGCGGTTGCCGCTGGAGCACTTCCCCGACGACCTGCCCTGCCAGCTGCTCACCCTGGAGATCGGCCCCGGCGGCTTTGGAGCCGCCGGCTGGGGCCTGTTCCTGCCGCCCGTGGAGCGGCAGCCCACGGAGCAACTGCTGCAGGCCATCAGCGCCGAGGCCAGCTGTCCGCTCACGGCCGCAGCCCTGGCTGAGCCCGATCTCAGCGGCCTGCTGCCGGTGGATGCCAGCGAGGGCTGGGAGGTGCTGGGCCTCACCGCCGATCCGGGCGTGCTGGAGGTGAACCTGCCGGTGTGCGACAGCTGGAGCGCCTACCGCGACTGGCTGCGGCTGATCGAGGCGGCCGGCGCTGCGGTGGGCCTGCGCAGCTGGAAGCAGAGCGAGGCGGGCGGCCAGCAGGGCACCGGCGGCGGCAACCACCTGCTCTGGGGCAGCCGCGACCTGGAGCAGCATCCCTTCTTCCCGCGCCCCGACTGGCTGGTGGGAATCCTGCGCTATTTCCAGCACCACCCCAGCCTCGCCTATCTGTTCAGTGGCGCGAGCGTGGGCCCGTCCTCCCAGGCGCCGCGGCCCGATGAGGCCCTCGGCGAACTGTTCGACCTGGAGCTCGCCTACACCGTGCTGGAGCGGGCCCGCGGCGAGCAGCGCCAGCTGATCGGTGAAACCCTGCGCCATCTGCATGCCGACCGCTCCGGCAACAACCACCGCAGCGAGATCAGCCTCGACAAGTTCTGGAATCCGGGCGCCCCGGCCGGCTGCCTCGGGCTGATCGAATTCCGGGCCCTGGAGAGCCTGCCCCAGGCCGACTGGATGGCCGCCATCGCCCTGCTCTGGACCCATCTGGCCGCCCTGCAGCTGGATCCGGCCCGGCGACCGCGGCGGCTGCACCCCTGGGGCGGAGCCCTGCACGATCGGATGCTGCTGCCCAGCCAGCTCTGGGCCGACCTTGAAGCCGTGCTGGCCGATCTGGAGGCCGCCGGCCTGCCCCTCGATGCCGCGCCCTACCGCACCATCTGGGAGTGGCGCTTCCCGCCGCTGCTGCGCTGGCGCGACGCCGCCGCGCCGGGCGCCCCCGAACTGACCCTGCGGCCGGCTTTGGAGCCCTGGCCCCTGATCTGCGACACCCCGCGGGAAGGGGGCTTCACCAGCCGCTTCGTGGACGGCTCCCTGCGCCGCTTCGAGCTGCTGGGCGCCGGCGCCCTGGCCGAGCGCTACGCCATGGTGCTGAACGGCCGCCCCCTGCCCCTGCAGCAGCCCGGCCCCCTGGCGGTGCGCTACCGCGCCAGCGCCCTCTACCCCTGCTTCCACCCCGGCATCGAGCCTGCGATGCCCCTAGTGCTGCAACTGGTGCCGCTCCCCGGCAGCCGTGCTGGCGAAGGCCTTGGCCCCAGGCCCCAGGCCCAGTGGGAACTGGAGCCCGAGGCCCTCCGCTTCGCTCCAGTGGAGCCGACGCCCCTGGCGTGGCCCCTAGCGGCGCCCTGGCAGACCGGGGCTGAGCGGCCCTGCACGGTGGACCTGCGGCTGGCCCCCTGACCTCATCTCCTGACACGGCAGCGCCCACATCACAAATCCCACTGATCCCAGCCCAATCCGGGGACCGGGCACTGCCACGGGGGCCGATCCCCCCTAGCAGTGGGTGGCAACGCAGCAGTGGATCACCGCATGGGTGGATCGACAACAGTGGCCGCGGCCACGGCGCCGGCGCTGGAGGTTCGCAGGGAAAGCGGCCAGCGCGAGGTGTTCTGCGGCCTCACCTCGATCGTGTGGCTGCACCGCCGCATGCCCGATGCCTTCTTTCTGGTGGTGGGGTCGCGCACCTGCGCCCACCTGATCCAGAGCGCCGCCGGCGTGATGATCTTCGCCGAACCGCGCTTCGGCACAGCGATCCTGGGGGAGCGCGACCTGGCCGGCCTCGCCGATGCCAACGAGGAGCTGGACCGGCTCGTGGCCGACCTGCTGCAGCGCCGCCCCGAGATCCGCACCCTGTTCCTGGTGGGCTCCTGCCCCAGTGAGGTGATCAAGCTCGACCTGGCCAAGGCCGCCGAGCGCCTCAACACCCGTCTCGCCGGCCAGGTGCGGGTGCTGAACTACACCGGCAGCGGCATCGAAACCACCTTCACCCAGGGCGAGGACCAGGCCCTGCTGGCGATGGTGCCGTTGATGCCCAGGGCTCCGGCCGCCCCTGCCGCTGAGGGGGCGGCCCCGGCAGCAGCACAGGAGCTGCTGATCGTGGGCACCCTGGCCGACGCGGTGGAAGACCGGCTGATCAGCCTGTTCGGCCGCATGGGCATCGAGCGGGTGCGCAGCCTGCCGCCGCGCCACTCCCGCGACCTGCCCGCCATCGGTCCCGGCACCCGGGTGCTGCTGGCCCAACCCTTCCTCTCCGCCACCGCCCGGGCCCTCACCGCCCTCGGCGCCCAGCTGATCTCAGCTCCCTATCCCCTCGGCGTCGAGGGCAGCGCCGCCTGGATGGCCGCCGCCGCCGCCACCTTCGGCCTGGACGACGCCCGGGTGGCCGCCGTGCTCGATCCCCTGGTGGAGCGGGGCCGGCGGGCCGTGGCGCCGCACCGCGAGATCCTGGAGGGCAAGCGGCTGTTCCTGCTGCCCGACTCCCAGCTGGAGCTCTCCCTGGCCCGCTTCCTGCAGCGCGAGTGCGGCATGGAGCTGGTGGAGGTGGGCACGCCCTATCTGGATCGCGCCCTGCTCGAATCCGAGCTGGCCCTGCTGCCCGCCGGCACCCCCCTCACCGAGGGCCAGCACGTGGAGAACCAGCTCGATCGGGTGCGGGCCGCCCGGCCGGATCTGGTGGTGTGCGGCCTGGGGCTGGCCAATCCCCTGGAGGCGGAGGGCATCGCCACCAAGTGGTCGATCGAGCTGGTGTTCAGCCCCATCCACGGCTGCGACCAGGCCGGCGATCTGGCCGAGCTGTTCTCGCGACCCCTGCGTCGCCGCAACCTGCTGCGTTTCTCCTGATGGAACTCACCCTCTGGACCTACGAAGGCCCTCCCCACGTGGGGGCCCTGCGCATCGCCGCCTCGATGGAGGGAGTGCACCTGGTGCTGCACGCGCCCCAGGGCGACACCTATGCCGACCTGCTGTTCACGATGATCGAGCGGCGGCAGCGGCGCCCACCCGTCACCTACACCACCTTCCAGGCCCGCGACCTCGGCGGTGACACCGCCGAGCTGGTGAAGCGCTCGATCCAGGAAGCGGTGGACCGCTTCCAGCCCGAGGCCCTCCTGGTGGGCGAGAGCTGCACCGCCGAGTTGATCCAGGACCAACCGGGCTCCCTGGCGGCCGGCATGGACCTGGGCGGCGCTCCCGTGGTGAGCCTGGAGCTGCCCGCCTACTCCAAGAAGGAGAACTGGGGAGCGGCCGAGACCTTCTACCAACTGGTGCGGCACCTGCTCAAGGCCCAGATGCCGGCCCCGGGCACGCCGCCGCCGTCGCCCCAGCGCTGGCGGGCCGAGGGCCGCCGGCCCCGGGTCAACCTGCTCGGCCCCAGCCTGCTGGGGTTCCGCTGCCGCGACGATGTGCGCGAGCTCACCCGCCTGCTGGGCGCCGAGGGCATCGATGTGGGCGTGGTCGCGCCGCTGGGCGCCCGCCCGGCCGACCTGGCGCGCATCCCGGCGGCCGATGCCAATGTCTGCCTCTATCCGGAGGTGGCCGGATCGGTGTGCAGCTGGCTGGAGCGGCGCTTCGGCCAGCCGGTGGTGCGCACGGTGCCGATCGGCATCGGCGCCACCCGCGACTTCCTGGGCGAGCTGCGCCAGGTGCTCGGCATGGAAGAGCAGCCGATGGCACCGGAGAGCTCCTCCCAGCTGCCCTGGTACTCCCGCTCGGTCGACTCCACCTACCTCACCGGCAAGCGGGTGTTCATCTTCGGCGATGCCACCCATGCGATCGCCGCCGCCCGGGTGGCCAGCCGGGAGCTGGGCTTTGAGGTGGTGGGCCTGGGCAGCTACAGCCGCGAGCTGGCCAGGGATGTGCGGGCCGCGGCCCGGGAGCTGGGCCTCGAAGCCCTGATCAGCGACGACTACCTGGAGGTGGAGCGGGCCATGGCCGAGGCCATGCCGGAGCTGGTGCTCGGCACCCAGATGGAGCGCCACAGCGCCAAGCGCCTCGGCATTCCCTGCGCCGTGATCAGCTCCCCCCTGCATGTGCAGGATGTGCCGGCCCGCCATGCTCCCCAGATGGGCTGGGAGGGCGCCAACGAGCTGTTCGACAGCTGGGTGCATCCGCTGATGATGGGCCTGGAGGAGCACCTGATCGGCATGTTCCGCCACGACTTCGAATTCGTGGAGGGCCACCGCAGCCACCTGGGCGGCCAGGCCCCGGCTGAACCAGCCACGGCTCCAGCCTCCACCGTGGCTCTGGCCTCCGGCTCCCCAGGCCCCGCCAGCGAAGAACGAACTCCGGTCGGCACCAGCGACCCCAGCTGGGACCCGACCGGCGAGGCCGAACTGGCCAAGATTCCCTTCTTCGTGCGCGGCAAGGTGCGGCGCAACACCGAGGCCTATGCCCGCGAGCAGGGGCTGGCCCTGATCGACGGCGAGGCCCTCTACGCCGCCAAGGCCCACTTCTCCGCCTGAGTCCAGCGTCCTGGGTTCTGAGTCGAGCGTTCCTTTTTCTCCTTTTCCTGAGTCCACCCCCATGACCACCACCCTGCGCCGTCCCGATGGGGAAGGCAGCCTCCAGGTCCATCTGGACCCCAAGGACGACATCGCCACAGGCGCCCTGGTGATCGCCGTCTACGGCAAGGGGGGGATCGGCAAGAGCACCACCTCCTCGAACCTCTCGGCCGCCTTCTCGAAGCTGGGCAAGCGGGTGCTGCAGATCGGCTGTGATCCCAAGCACGACAGCACCTTCACCCTCACCAAGAAAATGGTGCCCACGGTGATCGACATCCTCGAAACCGTGGACTTCCACAGCGAGGAGCTGCGCCCCGAAGACTTCGTGTTCGAGGGCTTCAACGGCGTGCAGTGCGTGGAATCGGGCGGTCCTCCGGCCGGCACCGGCTGTGGCGGCTACGTGACCGGGCAGACGGTGAAGCTGCTCAAGGAGCACCATCTCCTGGAAGACACCGATGTGGTGATCTTCGATGTGCTGGGCGACGTGGTGTGTGGCGGTTTTGCCGCGCCCCTGCAGCATGCCGATTACTGCCTGATCGTGACGGCCAATGATTTCGATTCGATCTTCGCCATGAATCGGATCATGCAGGCCATCAATGCCAAGGCCAAGAACTACAAGGTGCGGCTCGGCGGCGTGATCGCCAACCGCTCCGAGCAGACCGACGAGATCGACAAGTTCAACGAGCGCACCGGCCTGCGCACCATGGCCCACTTCAAGACCGTGGATGCGATCCGCAAGTCGCGCCTGAAGAAGTGCACGATCTTCGAGATGGAGCCCACGCCTGAGGTGGAGGAAGTGCAGAAGGAATACCTGCGCCTGGCCCAGGCCATGCTCGAGAACGTGGAGCCCCTGGAGGCCGAATCCCTCAAGGACCGCGAGATCTTCGACCTGCTGGGCTTCGACTGATCGACCAGCACGGCTCCCTGCCGCCCCTGATCCAGGGGCTGTTGCGCCCTGAGGCCTACCCCCACCGGGTGGGCCCGATCCGCCTGCTGCAGACCCACATCTCCTGGGTGCTGCTCACCGGAGACATCGCCTACAAGGTGAAGAAGCCGGTGGATTTCGGCTTCGTCAACTTCAGCACCCTGGAGCTCCGCCGGCAGCTCTGCCACGAGGAAGTGCGCCTCAACCGGCGCCTCAGCCCCGGGATCTACCAGGGCGTGGTGGCCATCGGGGGGAGTCCGGAGCGGCCGCGCCTGGCCGCTGAATCGGCGGGGCCCGCCAGCCTGGAGTACGCCGTGCGCATGGCCGAATTCCCCCAGGAGGCCCTGCTGCCGGCGGCCCTGGGCCGGGGCGCCGTGGGGCCCGAGCAGATCGATTCCCTGGCCGAGCGCCTGGCCCGCTTCCACGCCGAGGCGGCCCAGGCCGATCCGGGCGGGCCCTATGGCACCCCAGAGGCGGTGCTGGAGCCGGTGCAGGCCAACATCACCAGCCTGCTGGAGCATGGCGATCCGGCTCTGGCAGCCAGGCTGCTGCGGCTGCGCAGCTGGATCGAGAGCAGCTTCGGCACGCTGCAGCAGCCCTTTGCGCAACGCCTGGCCACCGGCCGGATCCGTGAAGGCCACGGCGATCTGCACCTCGGCAACATGCTGCTGCGGCAGGGGCGCATCGAGGTGTTCGACTGCCTCGAGTTCAGCCCTGCCCTGCGCTGGATCGATCCGATCAGCGACCTGGCCTTCCTGGTGATGGACCTGCAGGAACACGGCGAGCAGGCCCTGGCCTACCGGCTGCTGAACGGCTGGCTGGATCAGAGCGGCGACTACGGGGGGCTGCAGCTCTGGTCCTGGTATGCGAGCTACCGGGCCCTGGTGCGGGCCAAGGTGGCGGCCCTGGCTGGGCAGAGCGAGCCGGTGGAGCGCTATCTGCAGCTGGCCGAGCGCCTCTGTCAGCCGCCAGCGGCAGCGCTGCTGCTCTGCCATGGGGTGTCGGGATCGGGGAAGTCCCACAGCAGCGGCCTGCTGCTCGGGCGGCTCGGCGCCATCCGGCTGCGCTCAGACGTGGAACGCAAGCGCCTGTTCGGCCAGTGGGGGGTTCAGCGGCAGGGCCATCCCCAGCCCGATGGCTCCGCCAGCCGCAGCGGCGAGCTCTACAGCGCCGAGGTGAGCGCAGAGCTGTTCGAGCAGCGGCTGCCCCAGCTGGCCGCGCTGCTGCTGGCCGCCGGCTTCCGGGTGATCGTGGATGCCACCTTCCTGCGCCGCAGCCACCGCCAGGCCATGGCCGACGTTGCCAGGGCCGCCGGGGTGCCGCTGGTGATCCTGAGCTTCCCGGTTGCGGCGGAGCTGGCGGAGCAGCGGCTGCGCCAGCGGCAACGCCTGGGCCGCGACCCCTCCGATGCCGATCTGGATGTGCTGCGATCCCAGTGGCGGCAGGCGGAACCCCTCGATGCCGAAGAGCGGTTGCTGACCCTGGCAGCAGAGACAGGCGACGGCAGCGAGGCCATCGCGGATCTGGCTGCCCGCCTCGAGAGCCGCCTGGGTCAGGGCAGCTGAGGCTCGGGGGCCTCGGTGCCGGGCGTGATGGCCTCCGGCAACGGTGGCACCGAGGGCACGAAGGGGGTGGATGGTTCCTCGGGGGGCACCTCCACGGCCCTGGGGTTGGGGGCGGTCTCCGGGCCGATCACATCGATGGAGGTGCGCTGCACCAGCAGCCGGTAGCGGATCGTCTGGCGCGCGTTGATGAAGTCCTGCACGGCTGCCACCTGCTCGGGCGTGGGCAGGTTGGGCTTGCTCACCCGCACCGAAGCGCGAATCAGGGGCGGGTTCTGCTCCCAGTCGATGCTGATGCCCACCAGCTCGGAATCCTGGCCCAGGGTGATGGTTTCAGTGCGCAGGCTCTCGGCGATCGCCACTTCCACCCGGTTGAGGGAGGCCTGGCGCCTGGCCTGGCCGATCAGGCCCACGAAGCTGGTGCTGAGGGGCACCAGCAACAGGCCGGTGAGCAGCAGGCTCACGAAACCCAGCCGACTCTGCAGCAGCCGCTGACGCAGTTCCGGCCGGGTGATCCCCAGGGTCACCAAGGCACCGCTGAGGATTCCCAGCAGGTTGGCGGCGAACAGCAGCCCTGCCCCCTGGGCCCGCTGCCATTCGCCGGCCGCCACCAGCAACCCGAACACACACACCGGCGGCACCAGGGCCACGGCGATGGCGGTGCCGGCCAGCGAGCCCACCGCCTTGACGCGCACCTTGGCGTAGGTGGCGATGGCCCCGGCCACGATGGCGATGGCCAGGTCCAGCAGATTCGGACTGGTGCGGCCGATCACCTCGGAGCCGAACACCGGCAGCCCCACGATCAGCCCCAGGCCGGCCGACAGCACCACGGTGGTGGCGACGCCGATGGAGAGGGTGAGCAATCCCCGCCCCACCAGCGGCAGCCGGCCCTGCAGGATCGCGAAGGCCGTGGCCCGCAGGGGCAGGATCCAGGGGGCGATCAACATCGCTCCGATCACCACGGCGGCGCTGTTGGCCAGCAGGCCAAGACTGGCGATCAGGCTGGAGGCCATGGTGAGCACCACGAACTCCTGATCCAGGCTGGCCTCGGCGCGGAACTGCCGGGTGAGCAGGGCCGCCGGCAGAACGGCGGCAGGAACAACAGAAGCCATGGGCAGGCAGGGCCAGCAGCCCATCATCCTTCAGCTTCTGCGGCTCGGGGAGGATTGGTCCTCCGGGATGTTCTCCTCCATGGCCTCAGCCTCCTCCCAGCGCACGGTGATGGTGAGCGGGGCCAGCCGCGGCATCGGCCTGGCGGTGGCCCTGAACCTGCTGGCTGAGGGACACCGGCTCAGCCTGGGGGTCCGCGATCCGGCGGCCCTGCGGCACAGGTTGCAGCAGCTGGGCTGGAGCGAAGACGCAGCCAGCCTGTCGATCCACCCCTATGACGCCCTGGCCGCCCCGGATCAGCCCAACAGCGCTGAGACCTGGGTGGCCGCCACGGCCGAGCGCTGGGGCGGGGTGGAGGCCCTGGTGCCGAGCGCGGGCATCCTGTCGCGGGCCAGGGTCTGCTACAGCCCGGGCGAGGAGGCCGAGATCGCCCGCCTGCTGGATGTGAACCTGATGGGCCCCTGGCGTCTGGGCCGCGCCGCCTGGCCCCAGCTGCAGGCCTGCGGCGACGGGCGGCTGGTGATGCTGGTGTCGATGAGCGGCAAGCGGGTGAAAGGCCGCCTGGCCGCCTACGGGGTGAGCAAGTTCGCCCTGCTGGGTCTCTGCCAGGCGATGCGCAACGAGGGCTGGGAGTCGGGCATCCGCGTCACCGCCCTCTGCCCCGGCTGGGTGAACACCGCCATGGCCGCTGCCGTGAGCAGCATCGACAAGCAGGCCATGACCCAGCCGGAGGATCTGGCCGCCACGGTGGCCCACCTGCTCTCTCTGCCGGCCTCGGCGGTGCCGTTTGAGCTGGCGGTGAACTGCCTGCTGGAAAGCGGCTCCTGAGTCAGGCCGCGCCGCCCGGACTGTGGCGGCAGCCCCCGCCCGGGTGTTGCATGGGGACTGCTCCCCAGGTCGCCATGAAGCGCCGGCGCACCCGACTGCTGCGGCTGCACCTCACCTACAAGCTGCTGCTGGGGACCTGCCTGCAGGTGATGGTCTGCCTGGCCCTGCCGCCACCGTGGTACAGGCTGTCGTCTGCGGGCTACCTGGGCCTTGGCGTGGTGATGATCCTGGGCCTGGGAGAGCCGGTGGAGCAACTGCGCTTCGGGGAAACACCGCGGAAGCTGTTCAAGCTGCTGGGCTGGGGGGCCCTCGGCACCGCCTTGCTCTGGTACCTCACGCCGGTGCAGCTGCGGCAATCGGGGCTGCCGGTGCTGATCCTCTGGGCCCTGTTCAGCCTC
The DNA here is from genome assembly GCF_014280235.1 of Cyanobium sp. NS01. Taxonomy (NCBI): domain Bacteria; kingdom Bacillati; phylum Cyanobacteriota; class Cyanophyceae; order Synechococcales; family Prochlorococcaceae; genus Cyanobium; species Cyanobium sp. NS01. The sequence goes on from NZ_CP047940.1 coordinate 1,700,920, forward strand.
TGGAGTGCAGTGCGGCTGATCCGGGGGCTGGCGCTTGAGCGCCGGGTGACCCCCGATGTGCTGCGGGGCTGCATCGCCGGGTATCTGATGCTGGGCCTCGCCGGTGGCCTGATCTGTGCCGCCCTGGAAACGATCCAGCCGAACAGCTTCAGCAACGCCAGCTTTCCCGCAGCGGTGCTCACCGGCGAAGACCAGATCTACCCCGTGTGGAGTCTCAACTTCGTGCGGCTCAACTATTTCGCCTTCGTGAGCCTCACCACCGCGGGCTATGGCGACATCACGCCACTCACCCCCGTTGCCCAGATGATCAGCGTGGGGCTGGCGATCGTGGGCACCTTCTACATCGCGGCGGTGATGGGGCTGCTGGTGAGTCGGTTCTCAACCAGTACCTGGGTGCAGGAGCCCGAGCAACCCATACCCCAGGAGCCGGTGCTGCCAGCGGTGCAGGCCCCCCAGTTCCCCCAGCCCAGGCTGAGGCTGTCCTCTCCACGGCAGCCGCCAGCGGTGGACCCCCCGCCAGACAACGGCCCCCCGGAGGGGGACTCAGCCTGAGCTGGCGCCATCGGTGGCGGGATTGAGCCGCCCGGCGCGGCCCAGCTCCCAGCCCTTGACGATCCGGTACACCACCGGAACCACGAACAGGCTCAGCACGGTGGCCACCAGCAAGCCGGCGAACACCACGGTGCCGATGCTGGTGCGGCTGGCCGCTCCGGCGCCGCTGGCGAACAGCAGCGGCAGGAAGCCCGCCAGCGAGGAAATCGCCGTGAGCAGGATCGGCCGCAGACGGGCCACCGCGGCGCCGTGGATCGCCTCCTCCAGGGGCAGGCCTGCGGCCAGGCGCTGGTTGGCGAACTCCACGATCAGGATGCCGTTCTTGGCCGCCAGGCTCACCAGCACCAGCAGCCCCACGCGGCCATAGACATCCAGGGGCAGGTCGCGGATCGCCAGGCCGGCCAGGCCGCCGAGCAGCCCCAGGGGCACCGTCACCAGGATGATCATCGGGTCGATGAAGTTCTCGTAGAGCCCCGCCAGCACCAGCAGCATCACCAGCACCGCCAGCAGGAACACCCCCTCGTTGGCGCCGCCGGCACGGGCCTCCTCCCGGGCCAGGCCAGCCCATTCCAGGTCGGTGGCGGTGCTGCCCAGCTCGCGGCGCACCTGCAGCAGCCGGTCCATCGCCTGGCCGGTGCTCACCCCGGCCCGGGCCTGGGCGCGGATGGCGATCGAGCGCACCAGCCGGGTGTGGTTGATCACCGTGGGGCCGGTGCTCCGCTCGACCCGCACCACCTGGGCCAGGGGCACGAGGCTGTCATCGCGGCCGCGCACCTGCAGGGCGAGCACGTCCTGCACATTGCGGCGCTCGGAGCCCTCCAGCTGCACGATCACGCGGCGGATGCGATCGCCCTCGAAGCTGTCGTTCACATACTCACTGCCGAAGCTGGCGCCGAGCACCTCCACCACCTCCTCGAGGTCCACACCCAGGGAGGCCAGCTGCAGGCGATCGGGCTCCAGCCGCACCAGGGGGGCATCGGCCCGGAAGCGGGTGTCCACCCGCTCGAAATCGCCACTGGCCTGGGCGGCATCGATGAAGGCCTGGGCCGCCTCCTGGAAGGCACTCAGGCTCAGCCGCCCGCCGCTGGTGTCCAGCAGGTCGAGTTCGATGCCGCCCTCGCTGCCGAAGCCCCGCACCGTGGGGGCCTCGATCACCACCACCTGGGCGTTGTCGATGCGGCCGGCAAGCTCGCGGTTGAGCTGGCCCGCCAGGGCCGCCGGGGTTTGCTCCCGCCCGGGGCGCTCCTCCACCGGCTTGAGGCGCAGGAAGAAGATGCCCTTGTTGGGGCTGCTGTCGCCGAAGGAGCGGCCGGCATAGAAGTTGCCCGTCACGATCTGGGGCACACCGGCCACCACCTGGCGCACCTGCTCCATCACGTCTTGGGTGCGCTGCAGGGCCATGCCATCGGGCAGCACCACGATGCCGCGCAGCTGGCTGCCGTCCTCCTGGGGAATGAAGGCCTTGGGGCGCTGCTGATAGGCGAAGGCCGTCACCACCAGACCCACCAGCAGCAGGGCCACGATGCGCCGGCGCCAGCCCAGGGCCCGGGTGAGCCAGCGGTCATAGGGCCCCTCCAGGGATTCGAGCGCCCGCCGCGGCGGGTCGATCAGGCGCAGCAGCCAGCGGGCCTCCTGGCCCTGGGCCTTGAGCAGCCGGCTGGCCGCCACCGGTGTGAAGGTGAGGGCGTTGAAGGTGGAGAACACGATCGTGGCGCCGATCGTGAGGCCGATCGGCGCAAACAGCCGACCGGTGCTGCCCCCCAGGGTGAGCACCGGCAGGAACACCGCGATCAGCACCAGGGAGGTGGCCACCACAGCACCACCCAGCTCCGCCATCGCCTCGCGGGCCGCCTGCTGGGGCGGCTGGCCGCGCTCCATGCGGCGGCCGATGTCCTCGCTCACCACGATGGCGTCGTCCACCACCAGGCCGGTGGCCAGCACCATGCCGAACAGGGTGAGGGTGTTGATCGAGCTGTCCGTGAGCCGCAGCACGGTGAGGGCCCCCACCAGGGCCACGGGCACCGCCAGGGCGGAGATCAGGGCCAGACGGCTGTTGCCCAGGCCCAGCAGCAAGGCGAGGAACACCAGCAGCACCGCATCCCGCAGGCTCGTGATGGTGCGGTCGATGTTCTGCTGAACGGTTTCAGCCTCATCGATGATCACCTGGAAATCGAGGCCTGGAGGCAGACTTTCGCTGATCTCGTCGAGGGCCGCGGTGATGCCGGCGCTCACCTCCAGGGCATTGCTGCCATCCCGCTGAAAGATGCCCATCGCCACGGTGGGGCGGCCCTGCAGGTTGGTGGCGATGGCGCCGTAGTCCTCACTGCCCAGGGTGACGCGGCCCACGTCACGCAGCAGGGTCACGCCGCCCTCATCGGTGGGGGCCACCACCAGGTTTTCGAACTCCTGCACGCTGCGCAGGCGGCCCTCCATGCGCAGGGGCAGGGTGAGCATCTGGTCGTCGGGGGAGGGCGCCTCACCGGCCTGGCCCAGGGCGGCCAGCACGTTCTGCTCCTCGAGGGCATCGCGCACATCGGTGATCGTGAGCCCCAGCTGGTTCAGCCGGGCCGGATCGAGCCAGAGCCGGAAGGCCAGGGGACTGCCCCCGAACAGCCGCGCCTCGCCGACACCGGACACCCGCTGCAGGCGGTCGATCACCACCTGCTCCACCCAGCCGCTGAGGAAGATCTGGTCGTAGGTGCCCGGCTCAGCGCTGAAGCTCAGCACCATCAGCAGGTCGTCAGAGCTGCGCCGCACCTGCACCCCGAAGCGGGCCACCTGGGGCGGCAGCCGGGGGTTCACCACCGCCGCCTCGTTCTGGGCGTTGATCTGGTTGATCTCGGGGTCGCCGCCCTCGAAGCTGAGGGTGATGCTGCTGCTGCCGGCCGAGCTGGTGGAGCGGATCTGATCGAGGCGCTCCAGGCCGTTGAGCTGCTTCTCCAGCAGGGTGGTCACCCCCTGCTCCACCACCTCGGGGCTGGCGCCGGGATAGCTCGTGCTCACCGACACCCGCCCGGGGGCGATCGCCGGCAGGTTTTCAATCTGGAGCCCCGGCAGGCTCACCAGGCCGCTCAAGAGCACCAGCAGGCTGATCACCAGGGTCAGCACCGGCCGGCGGAGAAACGGATCCGAGATCGACTTCACGCAGGCTTCTGGCTGGCTCTAGGGAAGGGGGGAGCCCGATCAGGGCCGCCCAGGCTGGCGCTGTTCTAGGCGAGATCGCGCTTGAGCACGACGCAGAGGTAGTCCGGAGCCTTGTAGCGGCTGGGCAGGCAGAGGTGCAGCTGGGCCAGGCGGCTCCAGCACACGGTGCGCTCAATGGCGGTGCGGCTGCGGCCTTCCTGCAGCAGCCGGCGCAGGGCTTTGCAGTACAGCGAGTAATTGGCCTCGAGCTCCCCGATCGTGAGGCCTGTGCTGCTGCTCATGGCGGAGGGGGCGTCCGGGTGTAGCAGGGACGCACTTTCAGCCTACGGGCCGACCGCTCCCGCCCCGGCCCCGGGCAGCAGCAGGCTGGCCTGGGTGTCGGTGAGGCGTCCGGAGCGGTGCAGCACCGCCGTGATCGTGTCGATGCCCAGCACGGCATGGCAGTTGTAGCCGGCTGCCGCCAGGCGCTGCTTGGCCCGGCGGTCGTGGTCGCCGCCGTGGTCGATGAACACCACCACATCCTGCACCTGCAGCCCGGAACTCTCCAGCTTGGCGATGCCCGCCAGCACGCTGTTGCCGGTGATCAGGATGTCGTCCACCACCACCACCAGATCCCCCTCCTCGAAGTCGCCCTCGATCAGCCGCCTGGCGCCGTGGGCCTTCACCTCCTTGCGCGGATAGATGAGGGGCTTGTGCAGCAGCAGCGACAGACCCGTGGCCGTGGGCAGGGAGCCGTAGGGAATGCCGGCGATGCGATCGAAGGCCAGCTCCTCCATGCGGCCCGCATAGGCATGCAGCACCCGATGAAAGAGGTTGGGGTCGGAGATGATCTGGCGCAGATCGATGTAGTAGTTGAACACCGCCCCTGAGGCCTGCACGTAGTCGCCGAACAGCAGGCAGCCGATGTCGAACAATTCCACGATCAGGGCATCGAGATCAGCGGCGTCGGCGGGATTGGGGCCCGGGGGGGAGGCCTGCAGCGTGCCGTTGCGGGGGGCGGCGGTGCGCAGGGGTGGGGCCGCCGGCAACCACAGCTCGCAGCGATCCTGCACCGCCTGGGCGCGCTGCTCCAGCCACTGGTTGCGGGTGGCGTTGATCTGCAGCTTGAGGGCCTCGGCGCGCTCAGAGATGTCGTCTTCCACCAGCAGGTTCTGGGGCAGGGGCAGCAGCAGCCCATCGCCGGCGGCGGAGAGGCCCGCCGCCAGCATGGCTTCCAGGTTTTCCTCCACGCCCCAGAGGCTGCGCAGGATCAGGAACCGCCCCGGTGCCTCCTGCCGCACCCGCGCCAGCACGGCCGCGTCGCTGGTGCCGATCTCCAGCAGCAGCTGCTCCGGCGTGGCCCAGAGCATGCACTCGCGCACGATGCGCAGGTAGAGGGGCTGCTCCTCGCTGGGGTAGTGCTGGATCAGCCGCGCCGCCTGGTTGGAGCTGTGGCAGGTGATCACCACCGCCTTGTCCGGGTAGAGCAGGAAGGGGGCGGCGATGTCCTGGCCGGCCAGGGGCGAGAGGGTCACGGCATCGGCGGCCAGCTCCTTGAACAGGTACTGGGCCAGAACCGAGGAGGAATTGAGATCGCCGTGCTTGCTGTCGATGATCAGCGGCAGCTCCCGCGGCACCAGATCGCGCACCTCCAGCAGCAGCTCCAGCCCCACGGGCCCGAGGGCCTGGTAGAAGCCGAGGCTCGGCTTGTAGGCACACACATGGGGGGCCGTGGCCTCCACCACCGCCTTGATCCAGTGGCGGGCCTGGCTGAGGAAGGAGCGGGCCGACATGCCGCGGCGACCCACCCAGCTCTGCAGCATCTCGGGGTTGGGGTCCAGACCGGTGACCAGGAGGGACTGGCGAGCGGCGATGGCGTCAGTGAGGCGAATGAAGAACCCCATCGCGCTGAGGCTGGCTAGGCCTGTTGCTAAGACAGGCCATCAGGGCTGGAGCTGCCGCTGACATAGCTCTTATTGATGAGCCCCGGCAACGGCGACGGCCAACCAGGCCGCCTACGGTCGCCCTGTTCGATTGAACGAGCCAGAGCTGGTGACGTTTGACTGCCTCATCGGAACGCTCGGCGGCCTCAACGACGTGCCGATCCAGGGGCGTCTGCTGTTCGTGGGGGTGTTGTTTCTGGGCACGCTGGCGGTGAGCCGCTTCTCGATCCGCCTCGGCATTCCCGGCGTGCTCGGGGTGCTGCTGCTCGGGCTGGTGGTGAATGTGAACCTGCTCGATGTGACCCATGTGGAAGCGGAGAACCTGCAGGTGTTCGCCCTGGCCCTGCTGCTCTTCTACGCCGGTCTGAAAACCGATCTGAAGGCGATCCGGGGCTTCATCGAATACGGGCTGTTGCTGGCCCTGGGGGGGGTGCTCATCACCTCCTGCGTGCTGGGGGGAATGATCTGGTGGCTCTCCTCCGCCACCGCCAGCGGCCTGGCCCTGGGCTTCGGCAACGGCATCCCCCTGGGCGCCGCCTTCCTGCTGGCCGCCTGCCTGGGCTCCACCGACGCCGGCGCGACCCTGAGCGTGCTGGCCCAGGTGAAGCCGCCGGTGCCCCTGCGGCTGCAGCACCTGCTGGAGTTCGAATCGGCCGTGAACGATCCGGCGGCGCTGTTGGTGTACGGGCTGCTGATCGAGCTGTTCAGCCAGGCCGCCGGCGGCGCCGCCGGACAGCCCCCAGATCTGGCGGCGGCCGAATCGATGCTGACCACGGCCGTGCTCGACAGCCTGCGGGTCTTCGTGCAGCAGATCGGCTCCGGGCTGATTCTGGGCGTGCTGTTCGGCTACGTGGCCAAGTTCGTGATCGATGTGCTCGTCACCGAGCGGGCCCAGCTGCTGGTGGTGGCGATGTCGATCGCCTTCGCCGATTACGGCCTCACCGATCTGCTGGGCGGCTCGGGCTTCATCGCCGTCTACGTCACCGGCGTGTTCATGACCAACATGACCTACCGGCGGCCGGAGGTGAACCACGAGTCGATCCAGGAGGTGTTGCTGCCGTTCAACACCATGACCGAGATCACGGTGTTTCTGCTGTTCGGGCTGCTGGTGTCGCCGCCTGATCTGGTGGGGGCCATTCCGATGGGGCTGGTCACCGCCGCGGCCCTGATGCTGGTGGCCAGGCCGCTGGGAGTGCTGGCCTTTCAGCCGCTCTCACCCTTCAGCCGCCGGGAGGGGGTGCTGGTGGCCTGGTGCGGGCTGCGCGGCGCCGTGCCCCTGGCCCTCTCCTATCAACTGGTGGCGGCCATTCCCCAGCTGGCGGGCGTCGATGCGGCCCTGGCCCTGCCGCTGGCCCGCAATGCCCAGGGCATCGTGTTTGTGGTGGTGGTGCTGAACCTGCTGCTGCAGGGATTCACCCTGCCGCGGGTGTGCAGCGCCATCGCCCCGAAGCCCCCCGGGGCCCAGCCCCCGGCCCCGAGCCAGCCTCCCAGCCCCCAACTGCAGTGACCTGCAGGGGGCAGGGACCTGCAGGGGCTCTCAGCTGAGCTGCCAGGGCAGGGTCTCGCCGCTGTGGAAGGGCACCAGCTCCACCGGCTGGCCGGCGCTGTCGTGGAGCTCCAGACGCCTGGGCACCTGCCTGGGCTCCCGCACCAGAGTGATGCGGCCGCTGTTGAGGGGCAGCCCGTAGAAGCGGGGGCCGAACTCACTGGCGAAGGCCTCCAGCCGATCCAGGGCCTGCTCCTGCTCGAACACCGCCGCGTAGCTCTCGATCGCAAACGGGGCGTTGAAGATGCCGGCGCAGCCACAGGCCGATTCCTTGGCGCCGCGGCTGTGGGGCGCCGAATCAGTGCCCAGGAAGAAGCGCGGATCGCCGGAGGTGGCCGCCGCCCGCAGGGCCAGGCGATGCAGCTCCCGCTTGGCCACCGGCAGGCAGTAGAAGTCGGGCCGCAGGCCCCCCTGGAACATGGCGTTGCGGTTGATATGCAGATGGTGGGGGGTGATCGTGGCCGCCAGCTGGCCCGAGCCAGCGCGCACGAACGCCACCGCATCGCTCGTGGTGATGTGCTCCAGCACAGCCTTGAGGCCCGGGTGGCGCTGCAGCATCGGCGCCAGGTGGCGCTCGATGAACACGGCCTCCCGGTCGAAGATGTCGATGCTGGGGTCGGTCACCTCGCCGTGCAGCAGCAGGGGCATGCCGATCCGCTCCAGGGTGTCGAGCACGGGGGTGAGCGCCTCGATGTCACTGACCCCGGCATCGGCATTGGTGGTGGCCCGGGCCGGATAGAGCTTGCAGGCCACCCACACGCCGGCGCGGAAGCCACGCTCCAGCTCAGCCGGATCGGTGTGGTCTGTGAGGTAGGCCGTGAGCAGGGGTTCAAACGTGGAGCCCGGCGGCAGGGCCTCACGGATGCGGCCCGCGTAGGCCCTGGCCGCGGCCACGCTGGTGACGGGCGGCGTGAGGTTGGGCATCACGATCGCCCGGGCGAACTGGCGGGCGGTGGACGGCAGCACCGCCTCGAGCATGGCCCCATCGCGCAGATGCACGTGCCAGTCGTCGGGTTGGCGCAGGCTGAGCTCGGTGGGCATCACGATCGCGGCGGCAGGGCCTCCAGGGGCCCTTCCCACCCTGCCAGCGGGACGAGGAGCGTGGCGGCGGCTCGATTCCAAAGAATTCTGTGGGTCTGGCGCCTGGGAGTGGATTCGGGCACCAAACCTTCTTAAGGTTTGCTTTGTAAAAGAAGGCTTCCTTCTACACGTGGTTGGGTTGGCATGAGCGTTGAGGCCAGGCTCACGATCGGCGAACTGGAGGCGGGCTATCCCACCTACTGCAAGGCCCTCAGACTCTTGATCAAAAACGGCAAATCCCGCGACTCGATTCAACGCACGGTCTGCTGGGAACGCTTGACGCTGCTGCAGAAAAGCCTGCCCAACCGCTACAAGTCTCCGGACTACCTCTATGCCCTGCTCAAGCGCGATGTGGAGGAGCTGGCCGCCTGAAGGGCGCTGAGCCAAGTCAGGGGATGCTGGCAGGGCCGTCGAAGATTCCCATCAGTCAGGAGGGAGCTTCCGTAAGGGCACCCTCGGCATGACTCAATAGAACGAGACCCTCACGGCGCGGCCCAGCGCGCTGCGCGCTGCCCCATGGCCCACCACCAGATTCTGATCGTCGGCGGCGGCGCCGCCGGGATCACCGCCGCGGCCCAGCTGAAGCGGGCCCGCCCCGGGCTCGATGTGGCCATCCTTGAGCCCTCCAGCGAGCACTACTACCAGCCGGGCTGGACCCTGGTGGGGGGTGGTGTGTTCACTCTGGAGGAAACCCGTCGCGCCGAAGGCGATGTGATCCCCTCGGGCGTGCACTGGATCCGCGCCGGGGCCGCCGCTTTTGATCCCGAGCGGGAGGTGGTGACCAGCACCGACGGCGAGGCGATCCACTACGACGTGCTGATCGTGGCCGCCGGCCTGCGGCTCTGCTGGGAGAAGATCGAGGGGCTCAGCGAGGCCCTTGGCAAGGGCGGCGTCTGCAGCAACTACTCCAAGCACTACACCGCCTACACCTGGGAGGCGATTCAGGCCTTCAAGGGTGGCAGCGACGGCGCCAGCGGCAATGCGGTGTTCACCTGCGCGCCGATGCCGATCAAGTGCCCCGGTGCTCCCCAGAAAATCGCCTATCTGGCCGATGACGTGTTCAAGAAGAAGCGTCTGCAGGCCCAGGTGATCTATGCCACCGCCACGCCGGGCATCTTCGGCGTGCCCACCTACGCCGCGCCGCTGCGGGAGGTGGTGAAGCGCCACGGCATCGACGCCCGCTACAACCATGTGCTCACCGCCGTGCGCCCGCAGAGCCGCGAGGCGGTGTTCCAGGTGAAGGACGGCGACAAGAGCCATGAGGCCGTGATTCCCTACGGCCTGCTGCATGTGACGCCGCCGATGGCGGCACCGGAGGTGGTGGCCAGCAGCCCCCTGGCTGCCGCCAGCGGCTTCGTGGAGGTGGACAAGTTCAGCCTGCAGCACCTGCGCTTCGCCAACGTGTTCTCCCTGGGGGATGTGAGCGGCATCCCCAACTCCAAGACCGCCGCCGCCGTGCGCGGCCAGGCCCCGGTGCTGGTGGCCAACCTGCTGGCCTTCCTCGACGGCCAGCCCCTGGAGGCCGCCTACGACGGCTACAGCTGCTGCCCGCTGATCACCGGCTACGGCAAGGCGATCATGGCCGAGTTCAACTATGAGCAGCAGCCGGTGCCCTCCTTCCCCCTGGATCCCACCCAGGAGCGCTGGAGCATGTGGTTCGTGAAGCGCAAGATCCTGCCCGCCCTCTACTGGAACCGGATGCTCACCGGAGCGCAGCACGAACGCCGCTTCATCCCCGGGGTGAAGCGCTAGGCCGAAGCCCTAGCCAGCCTCGCGGCAGAGGCGGGCCATCAGGCCCTCCTCGTCTGCAGGCACCGTGAGCAGGGTGGTGGGCTCCAGCCAGGCCAGGGCGTCGCGCAGCTCAGCCATCAGGGCCTGGTCGTGCTCGCCGATGCCCCCGGTAAGGGCGATCACGTCCACCCCCCGGAGGCAGGCGGCCATGGCGCCGATCCCCTCCAGCAGGCGCTGCCGGAACACGGCCACCGCCAGCTTGGCGCCGGGGTGCCCCCGGCCCGCTTCCTGCCGCAGGGTACGCATGTCGCCGCTGAGCCCGGAGAGTCCCAGCAGGCCGCTTTGGCGCTGCAGGGCCTCATCGATCGCCTCGGCACTGAGCCCCTGGCGCAGCTGATGCAGCAGCAGACCCGGATCCACGCTGCCGCTGCGGCTGGCCATCACGAGCCCCTCCAGCGGGGTGAACCCCATGGTGGTGGCCATGCTGCGGGGGCCCGTCACCGGATCGAGGCTCACGGCGCAGAGGGAACAGCCGGCGCCCAGGTGGCAGCTGATCAGCCGGCGTGCCTGGGGATGGCACGCCGCCACCTGCTCGGCCACGTGCTGGTGGCTGAGGCCATGGAAACCGAAGCGGCGCAGCCCCGCCGCTCGCCAGTCGGCCGGGATGGCGTAGGTGCGGGCCTGCTCGGGCAGGGAGGCATGAAAGCCAGTGTCGAAGCAGGCCCACTGGGCGAGCGCGGGGGCCTCGGTCTGGCCCCAGGCGCTGAACCAGCGGATGGCCCGCAGCGCCACGGCGTTGTGCAGGGGGGCCAGGGGCACCAGTGCCTCCAGGGCCTCGATCACGGCCGGCGTGATCGCCGTGGGGGCCGTGAACCGTTCGCCGCCATGCACCACCCGGTGGGCGATCCGCTCCAGCCCCGGCAGCCAGGGGGTGATCGCCGGCAGCAGCCACCCCTCCAGCAACGCCTCCACTCCACCGGTTTCGCCGGGGTTGAGGGAACGCTGCTGCTGCCAGGGCCGCTGGCCGTCGGCATCCACGAGCGAGGCCTTGAGGCTGGAGCTGCCGGCGTTCACCACCAGGACCAGCGCTGAGGGCATCGGGGCGGGCATCACGGTCGGTTCCCGCCGAGGGTCCGTCCATTGTTGAACCGCCCGCAAGCCCTAGCGTCCAGGACCGCCATCCCCTGGTTCCCCACGGCCGTTTCCGCCTGCTGAGCGGCCTCCACTCCCTTCGCCATGCCCCCAGGCACCACGCTTCTTCACGCCGCGGGCGGCCTCGGGCTGTTCCTGCTGGGAATGGCCCTGATGACCGAGGGGCTGCGCAGCCTGGCGGGGCAGCGGCTGCGCCAGGGGCTGCTGCGCTTCACCCGCTCGGCCTGGAGCGGCGCCATCAGCGGCGCCCTCACCACCGCGATCGTGCAGTCGTCCAGCGCCACCACGGTGATGACCGTGGGATTCGTGAGTGCGGGGCTGCTGAGCTTCCAGGCCGCCCTGGGGATCATCCTCGGGGCCAACGTGGGCAGCACCGGTCTGGGTTGGCTGGTGGCCCTGCTGGGCATCAGGCTCGATCTGGAGCGGATCATGCTGCCGCTGGTGCTGGTGGGCGCCTGTCTGCGGCTGCTCGGTCGGGGCCGCCAGGCCCAGGCGGGCCTGGCGCTGGCGGGGTTCGCGCTGCTGTTCATCGGCATCGGCGGGCTCCAAGAGGCCATGGCCGGCCATGGGTTGCTGCTGGATCCGGCCCGTTTCGACGCCGCCCTGCCATCCGGCCGCCTGAAACTGCTGCTGCTCGGGCTGCTCACCACCGTCATCACGCAGTCGTCGGGGGCGGGCGTGGCCACCGCCCTGGCCGCCATCGGAGCGGGGGCGATCGTCCTGCCCCAGGCCTGCGCCCTGGTGATCGGCATGGACCTGGGCACCACCGTCACCGCCCTGATCGCCGCGATCGGGGCGGGCCTGGGGGCGCGGCGCACCGCCCTGGCCCACGTGACCTTCAACCTGTTCACGGCCGTGCTGGCCTTCACGCTCCTGCCTGTGTATCTCTGGGCTCTTAGGCTCGGAGCGGAGGCGGGGCTGGCCCCAGGTGCCGAATTCGCTCTCACGGCCTTCCACACCGGCTTCAACGTGGGCGGCGTGCTGCTGATCCTGCCCTTCGCCACGCCGTTCGCCGCCCTGATCCGCCGGCTGGTGCCCCCCAGCCCCGACCGCCCCGTGGAGGAGCTGGCCGACACCCCGCCGAACGAAGCGATGGTGGCGGTCGATCAGGCCTCCACGGCCCTGCGCCAGACCCTGGTGGCCCTGCTCAGCCGGCTGCATGAAGCCCTGGACCATCCCGCCACCGCCCCGGCGGATCTGGCCCAGGGCACGGGCCTGAGGCCGGCCGATCTGGACCGCATCGAGCTGTTCGTCGATCAGATCGACCTGCCGAGCACCCGCGACCCGGCCCGCAGCCGGCTGCTGCATCTGCTGCATGGCCTCGACCATCTGCAGCGCCTGCACGAGCGCTGCACCGAGGAGCGGCAGCGGCGGCAGGCCGTGGCCACCGCCTCAGCACTGCGGCCGGAGCGCGACCGGCTGCTCCAGTGCCTGGAGGGGCTCATTCCCCTGCTGCAGCGGGGCGCGTGGTCGGAGGCCCTGCCGCTGGCGGAAGCCTGCGCCCGGGACCTGCACCACCGGCTGGATCCGTTCCGGCAGGCCGTGATGGAGCAGGTGGCTGCAGGTTCGCTGCCCGTGGAGGAGGGCACGGCCCTGCTGGAGGCGATGCGCTGGCTGCGCCGGGTGAGCCAGCATCTGCAGCGCATCTGCAGGCACCTGGTGGAGGTGATGGAACCCGGCACGACTTCTTCATCCCCTGACGCCCCCGCTGCCAGCAGAGTGGGCAGGGAGGCCTGAACAGGGAGGCAGCAGCCATGGCCAACGGCGCATCCAGCACCGGCCAGCACGTGCATGCGCTGCTGGCCACCCACAGCAAGCGCCTGGTGAAGCTCCATCCCCAGGTGCTGGACGACAGGGATCCGGAGCCCCTGCACCAGATGCGTGTGGCCATGCGGCGTCTGCGCACCTGCCTGACCCAGTTCGCGCCGGCGCTGGTCCTGCCGGCGGGGGTGTCGGCCCAGCGGCTGACCCGCTCCGGCCGGCGCCTCGGCCTGGCACGGGACCTCGACGTGCTTCGGGAGCGCCTGGACACCAGGCTGCTGCCCCATCTGAGCGAGGCGGAGACGCGGCAGCTCAAACCGCTGTTCAAACAGCTGAAGCGGGAGCGCCGCGATGCTCAGCACGAGCTCCGCAGGGAGCTCCACAGCGGTCGCTACCTCAAGCTGCTGCAGGCCTTGCAGGGCTGGCTGCGGGACCCCCGCTTCACTCCCCTGGGTGAGCAGCCACTCAGCGACTGGCTGCCCGAGTGGCAGTGGCCCTGGCTCGGGACCCTGCTGCTGCACCCAGCCTGGTGGCTCACCGATGGCACCGGTGCGGCGGAGCAGGAGCTGCTGCACGACCTGCGCAAGGGCATCAAGGGTGCCCGCTACAGGCTCGAAAATCTGCTGCCGGCATCCGGCGACACGGCCCGCCGCTGGGTGGAGCGACTCAAGCAGGCCCAGGAGCTGCTCGGCGACCTCCACGACCTGGCCGTGCTCCGCGACGCGATCGAGCAGCAGCTCCCTCAGAACTTGCCCAGCCAGATGCCAGGGCTGCATGGGCTGCTGGCGGAGCAGCATGCCAGCAGCTGGAGCAGCTGGCGTGTGCTCGGGCCAAGCTTGCTCGAGCCAGGGGAGCGGCGCCAGTTGTTGCTGGGCCTGCTTCAGGATCAGGCCAACAGTTCTCTGTAGCGCAGACCACATGCGCGGGCCGTCTGGAACACCGGGGCTGGGCGAAGTCGATCGATAAGGTCCTGTGGTCGCCTGTCTGGCGTCACTAACCGATCGGTGTGAGGACCCGATGAAATTTTTCCAGCACCTGCTAGTGGCCCCTGCGGCCCTGGGCCTTCTGGCCCCGGTGGCCGCGGATGCTTCCGAGCTCAACATGGACGGCGTGAACCAGTACGCCTCCCAGGAGCAGGTCACCAGCATCTCCCAGTTCTCGGATGTGCAACCCACGGACTGGGCCTACCAGGCTCTCTCCAACCTGATCGAGCGCTACGGCTGCGTCGCCGGCTATCCCGACGGCACCTACCGCGGCCAGCGGGCCATGACCCGTTTTGAAGCCGCCGCGCTGCTCAACGCCTGTCTTGACCGCGTCACCGAAGTGACCGACGAGCTCAAGCGCCTGATGGCCGAGTTCGAGAAGGAACTCGCCGTGCTCAAGGGCCGCGTGGACGGCCTCGAGGCCAAGGTGGGCGAGCTGGAGGCCACCCAGTTCTCCACCACCACCAAGCTCAAGGGTGAAGCCAGCTTCATTCTGGGCGGCGCCCCTGATTTCGAGCTTGCCGGCGAAACAGACCCCAACAACACCACCTTCAACTACGACCTGCGGCTGAGCTTCGACACCAGCTTCACTGGCAAGGATCTGCTGCGCACCCGCCTGCGGGCTGGCAACTTCGAGTCGCTTCCCTTCGGCAGCAGCTCGCAGATCTTCAAGCTCGACAAGGCTGAGGGCACCGACGACTCGGTGATCATCGACCGTCTCTTCTACCGCTTCCCCGTCGGCGATTCCTTCAACTTCACGGTGGGCGCCCTGGTGCGCAACACCGAGATGGTGGCCTTCATCCCAAGTGCCTACAAGTCGAGCATCCTCGACTACTTCCAGCTGGCTGGTGCCTCAGGTACCTACAACAAGGCCACCGGCGCCGGCGCCGGCTTCACCTGGAAGCAGAAGGTTGAAAAGGGCCGCCCGTACGCCACCTTCTCCGCCAACTACGTGTCCAGCGATGGCTTCGCTGATTCCACCGTGGGTGCCTTCAACGAGGAAGGCGGCATCAACGCCCTGACTCAACTGGGCGTGAAGGGCAAGAACTGGGGAGCCGCCGTGGCCTATCGCTATGGCTCAGAAAACTCCAGGATCCGCGTACCCAACTTCAGCGGCACCGTGGAAGCAGGCGAAAGCACCAACAGTGTGGCCGTCAATGCCTACTGGCAGCCGATTGACTCGGGCTGGATTCCCTCGATCAGCCTCGGCTACGGCTTCAACGATGGCAGCGGTGGCTTCCCCGACTCCCAGTCGTGGATGGCTGGCCTGCAATGGGATGACGCCTTCATCAAGGGCAACAAGGCGGGTTTTGCGGTGGGCATGCCCCCCTTTGAGGATGGTGATGACAGCGACGAAGCCTGGCTCTATGAGATCTTCTACAAGTTCCAGGTGACCGACAACATCTCCATCACCCCGTCGCTGTTCTATGGCACCAACGTGCGCTCCAACGACGGCGACGACGCCTGGGGCGGCGTAATTCAGACCACCTTCAAGTTCTAAGCCCAGACTGCTCGGCCCATCTCACACCTGCGCAACCGCCCTCGTGCGTCCGCCCCCCGGGATCCGGGGGGCTTTTTGTCTTGGCGATGGGCACCCGGGGATCGGCAGGCCGTCGTCTCCGGCTGGCAGGACCCTGCGCAACCTGCAGGGCGTGGCCGCGGCCATCAAGCCACCTCCGCATGTAGCAGAGATCACCTTCGATCGCCGAATTGGTCACCGGACAGTCCTGCGTCGATCGATAAGGTCCCGTGGACGCCTGTCTGGCGTCACTTCCCTATCGGTGTGAGGACCCGATGAAATTCTTCCAGCACCTGCTGGTGGCCCCTGCGGCCCTGGGCCTGCTGGCCCCCGTGGCCGCCACGGCTTCCGAGCTCAACATGGACGGCGTGAACCGCTACGCCTCCCAGGAGCAGGTCACCAGCATCTCCCAGTTCTCGGATGTGCAACCCACGGACTGGGCCTACCAGGCTCTCTCCAACCTGATCGAGCGCTACGGCTGCGTCGCCGGCTATCCCGACGGCACCTACCGCGGCCAGCGGGCCATGACCCGTTTTGAAGCCGCCGCGCTGCTCAACGCCTGTCTTGACCGCGTCACCGAGGTGACCGACGAGCTCAAGCGCCTGATGGCCGAGTTCGAGAAGGAACTCGCCGTGCTCAAGGGCCGCGTGGACGGCCTCGAGGCCAAGGTGGGTGAGCTGGAGGCCACCCAGTTCTCCACCACCACCAAGCTCAAGGGTGAAGCCAGCTTCATTCTGGGCGGCGCCCCTGATTTCGAGCTTGAGGGCGAGACCGATCCCAACCAGACCACCTTCAACTACGACCTGCGGCTGAGCTTCGACACCAGCTTCACCGGCAAGGACCTGCTGCGCACCCGCCTGCGGGCCGGGAACTTCAGCTCGCTTCCCTTCGGCAGCAGCTCCCAGATCTTCAAGCTCGACAAGGCTGAGGGCACGGATGACTCGGTGATCATCGACCGTCTCTTCTACCGCTTCCCCGTCGGCGACTCCTTCAACTTCACGGTGGGCGCCCTAGTGCGCAACACCGAGATGGTGGCCTTCATCCCGAGTGCCTACAAGTCGAGCATCCTCGACTACTTCCAGCTGGCAGGTGCCTCCGGCACCTACAACAAGGCCACTGGCGCCGGCGCCGGCTTCACCTGGAAGCAGAAGGTTGAAAAGGGCCGCCCCTACGCCACCTTCTCCGCCAACTACGTGTCCAGTGATGGCTTCGCTGATTCCACCGTTGGCGCCTTCAATGAAGAGGGCGGCATCAATGCCCTGGCACAACTGGGCGTGAAGGGCAGCAACTGGGGAGCTGCTGTGGCCTATCGCTATGGATCAGAAAACTCCAGGATCCGCGTTCCCAACTTCAGCGGCACCGTTGAATCGGGCGAAAGCACCAACAGTGTGGCCGTCAATGCCTACTGGCAGCCGATTGACTCGGGCTGGATCCCCTCGATCAGCCTCGGCTATGGCTACAACGATGGCAGCAGTGGCTTCCCCGACTCCCAGTCATGGATGGCTGGCCTGCAATGGGATGACGCCTTCATCAAGGGCAACAAGGCGGGCTTTGCGGTGGGCATGCCCCCCTTTGAGGATGGTGATGACAGCGACGAAGCCTGGCTCTATGAGATCTTCTACAAGTTCCAGGTGACCGACAACATCTCCATCACCCCGTCGCTCTTCTATGGCACCAACGTGCGCTCCAACGACGGCGACGACGCCTGGGGCGGCGTGATTCAGACCACGTTCAAGTTCTGACCTCCCGTCAGAGCAGTCCAAGGCGGCCCATCCCACACCTCACGTCCAAGCCCCCGTCAGGGGGCTTTTTGCTGGCGGATTCATGGCAGTGCTTCGGGCGCCGGCCTCGGCGCACCCCTGAACACCCGGACAGCAAAAAGAGTCTGTAGATTAAGAAAATCGAAAGCACGCCAACGGCGGTCCCACTCC
The DNA here is from genome assembly GCF_014280235.1 of Cyanobium sp. NS01. Classification (NCBI taxonomy): domain Bacteria; kingdom Bacillati; phylum Cyanobacteriota; class Cyanophyceae; order Synechococcales; family Prochlorococcaceae; genus Cyanobium; species Cyanobium sp. NS01. Next base: position 1,718,241 of record NZ_CP047940.1, read on the forward strand.
TCCATGACCCTGTCCACCGACCTCTCGGCCCGTTCTGTCGCCACCGGTCCCGCCGGCAGGGCAATGGCCCAGCCCATGGACAGCGCCCTGCTGGAGGGGCTGCTGGAGCACCTCAGCATGGAGCGGCGGGCCAGCACGGCCTACTTCGCCCTGGCGCTGTGGTTCGCCGAGCGTGAGTTGCGCGGCTTTGCCGCCTACCTGCACGCCGAGGCCGCCACCGAGCAGGCCCATGCCGGCCAGCTGGCCGAGTACCTGATTGCCCGGGGCCAGACCGTGCTGCTGCAGGAGATCCCCGCCCCACGGCAGATCTGGACCAGCCCTGAAGAGGCCTTCACGGCGATCTTCGAGATGGAGAGCGACGTGACCACCTCGCTGCAGCAGCTCTACTCCATGGCCGAGCGGGCCGGCGATGTGCGCACCACGGTGGTTCTCGATCCGATGGTGCAACAGCAGATCAATGCCGAGGATGAGGCGGCCCACCTGCTGGGCCGGGTGCGTTTCGCCCGCAACGAACCGGCGCCCCTGCTGATCCTCGATGCTCAGCTGGCTGAGGACGCCGCCAAGGCCACTGCCGCATGAGCCTGTGGTGAGTGAGCCGCTGCTCAGGCCACCGGGATCGGCCGGCTGCTGAGCTCCACCAGCAGCTCCAGGGCGAGGGAGTGGCCCCGACCCTGACGCTGCCAGGCTTTGGCCACCTCCAGCAGCTCCCGGCGCCGGCTCAGCACCTGGCGGGATTCGGCGCCGAGGCGATCCCGCAGGGAGCGATCACAGCAGCGCTCCAGGGCCTGGGCCAGCTGGATGCCGCGACCCCGCAGTGCCTGGGCCTCATGGCAGAGGCTGCCGAGCAGGGATTCGGAGGTGGAGAAGAGGGGGGCGTTCAACGCAGTGATGGCGACCAGGCCTCAAAGGCCTGTGGCGACGACGCTAGCGAACCGAGGCGCTTCTTTGCAAGAGATTCTCAATAGCATGTATTGAGCATCGGGGGCGTCAGGACGCCGCCGTCTGCAGCGACCGCGGAGAGGGCAGGCGCAGGCTCACCAAAGCGGCAAGGCCCACCAGCAGCGTGGAGCACCAGAGGCAGGCCTGCAGGCCCCCCTGCAGAAACAGCCAGCCTGAGAGCAGGGTGCCCAGCAGGCGCCCCGCCGCATTGGCCATGTAATAGAAGCCCACGTTGAGGCTCACCGACTCGGCATCGGTGTAGGCCAGCACCATGTAGCTGTGGATGGAGGAATTCATGGCGAACACCACCCCGAACACGGCCAGACCCACCACCACCGTGAGTGCGGGGTTGCCGACCTCGCGCCAGAGGGTGATCGCCATCAGGGCGGGGATGACGGTGAGCAGGGCGGCCCAGAACTGCACGGCACTCGGGCCAGGCGGGCTGGTCTGCCCCCAGGCGCGGCGCAGGCTCGGCACCGACCCCTGCACGATGCCGTAGCCGATCACCCACAGGCCCATGAAGCCGCCCACTTCCCAGAAGCGCCAACCCAGGGTGGTCTGCAGAAACACCGGCAGGGCCACCACGAACCACACGTCGCGGGCGCCGAACAGAAAGAAGCGCGCCAGCGAGAGCACGTTGATGCCCTCGCTCTTGGAGAACAGGGCCTTGAAGGCGGGCTTGGTCTTCATCCTGCCGATGTCCCGCGGCAGCAGCAGGGTGACCAGAAAGGCCAGGGCCAGCCAGGCCGCCATCACGATCACAGCCTTGTTGAACCCCACCGCGTAGAGCAGCAGGCCTCCCACGAAGAAGCCCAGGCCCTTGAGGCCATTCTTGGCGCCGGTGAGGATGGCCACCCAGCGGAACAGCTGCTGCTCGCCCCTGGCGTGATCGTCCGGGGTTTCCGGCACCACCACCCGGATGGCGCTCTTGGCGCTCATCTTCTCCAGATCCTTGGCGATGCCGCTGATCGCCTGGGCCACCATCACCCAGACCACCGAGAGCCCCTTGGGCCAGGTGTCAGCCACCGGCACCAGCAGCAGCAGGGCGCCGATCTGAAGCAGCGTGCCGATCCAGAGGGTGAGCTTCAGGCCGAAGCGGGCCCCCAGCCAGCCGCCGTAGAGGTTGGTGAGAATCCCGAAGAATTCATAGAAGATGAACAGGAAGGCGATCTCCAGGGTGGTGTAACCCAGCTGCAGAAAGTGGAACACCACGAGCATGCGCAGCGCCCCATCGGTCACCGTGAATGCCCAGTTGTTGGCGGTGATGATCCCGTATTGCTGCAGAGGGGAGAGGGCGCGCATCACTTGTCCTCCAGGCTGGCCACGTGGCAGGCCAGGTCGGCCATGCGGCAGCTGTAGCCCCACTCGTTGTCGTACCAGGCGAACACCTTGAGCTGGCTGCCGTTCACCACCAGGGTGGAGAGGGCATCCACGATCGAACTGCGGCTGTCGTTGAGGTAATCCACCGACACCAGCGGCCGGGTTTCGTAGCCGAGGATTCCCTTGAGCGGGCCCCGGGCCGCCGCCTCGAAGGCGCCGTTCACCTCCTCCACCGTGACGCTGCGCTCCAGCTCGAACACCGCATCGGTGAGCGAGGCGTTGAGCAGGGGCACGCGCACGGCGTGACCGTTGAGCTTGCCCTGCAGCTCGGGGAAGATCAGGCCGATCGCCCGGGCCGAGCCGGTGGTGGTGGGGATCAGGCTCTGCAGGCAGGAGCGGGAGCGGCGCAGGTCGCTCTTGAAGCCGTCGATCACCACCTGGGTGTTGGTCACGTTGTGCAGGGTGGTGATCGAGCCGTGGCGGATGCCGAAGCTCTCGTGCACCACCTTCACCACTGGCGCCAGGCAGTTGGTGGTGCAGGAGGCGGCGGTGATCACCCGTTGGCGGGCAGGGTCGTAGAGGCTGTGGTTGATGCCGTACACGATGTTCAGCACCTCCTCCCCGGCCACGGCCCCCTTCACCGGGCAGGCCACGATCACCCGCTCCACGCCCAGCGCGGCGATGTAGGGCGCCAGCGTTTCCGGCGTTTTGATCTTGCCGCTGCACTCCAGCACCAGCTCCACCCCGGCCTGCCGCCAGGGCACGGCGGCCGGATCACTCGCCTGCGAGTAGCCGATCGCCTGGGATTCCACCTGAAGGCCGTCGTGGCTGGCGCCGACGGCTTGGGTCCAGCGGCCGTGCACCGAATCGAATTCCAGCAGGTGGGCGGCGGCGTGGGCATCGCCGGCCCGCTCGTTGATGTGCACCAGCTCGATGCCAGGCCGGCCCCACAGGGCGCGAAACGCCAGCCGGCCGATGCGGCCGAAACCGTTGATGCCGATGCGCACAGTGAACGAGCGGGTTGCCGTATTCTCACATCAACAGGAGTTGATGGATCTTATGGGCCGGTTAAGGGGGGTGCGCTGCGCTCCTGGGGCGGCGGCGCCGCTCATCCCTGCTGCAACGGCGATGGGCAGCTTCGAACGTTGGCTGAGTCTCTGGGTGGCCCTGGCCATCGCCGCCGGCATGGTGCTGGGGCAGTGGTTCCCCGGACTGTTCACGCTGCTGGGGGGCTTGGCGGTGGCCCAGATCAACCTGGTGATCGCGGCCCTGATCTGGCTGATGATCTACCCGATGATGCTGGCGGTGGACTTCGGTGCCGTGCGCCGCGTGGGCCGCAACCCGCAGCCGCTGCTGGTGACGGTGGGGATCAACTGGCTCGTGAAGCCCTTCACCATGGCGCTGCTGGCCTGGGTGTTCATCCGCGGCCTCTATGCCGCCTGGATCCCGCCCGAACTGGGTGATGAACTGATCGCCGGCATGATCCTGCTGGGGGTCGCTCCCTGCACGGCGATGGTGTTCGTCTGGAGCCAGCTCTGCCGCGGCAACGCCACGTACACCCTGGTGCAGGTGGCGGTGAACGATCTGATCATGGTGGTGGCCTTCGCCCCGATCACCGCCCTGCTTCTGGGCGTGAGCCAGGTGGTGGTGCCGTGGGACACCCTGCAGCTCTCGGTGGGGCTGTTCGTGGTGATCCCGCTGGCGGCCGGCTGGCTCACCCGGCACTTCATGGACAGCGAGCGGGCGATCGAGCACCTGGAGCAACGGCTCAAGCCCTGGGCGATCGTTGGCCTTCTGGGCACGGTGGCGCTGTTGTTCGGCTTCCAGGCCGGCACCATCGCAGCGAAGCCGGGCCTGATCGCGCTGGTGGCGATCCCTTTGATCCTCCAGACCCTGCTGATCTTCCTGCTCGCTGCTCTGGGGATGCGGGCCTGCCGGCAGCGGCACGACGTGGCCGCCCCCGGGGCCCTGATCGGCGCATCCAACTTCTTCGAGCTGGCGGTGGCGGTGGCCATCAGCCTCTTCGGCGTGCGCTCCGGCGCAGCCCTGGCCACCGTGGTGGGGGTGCTGGTGGAGGTGCCGGTGATGCTGGCCCTTGTGGCCATCGCCAACCGCAGCGCCTGGCTCTTCCCTTACCGCAGCCCAGAGGGCTGAGCCAGCACGGCTGGAGTGAGCCCGGTCCCTAGGCTGCCGCCGCCCTGATCCAGCGCCCGCCCATGCAGCTCGCCGGTTTCGCCACGTTCAATGTGGCCATCATGGTGCTGGCCGCGGGCAAGCTGCTCACCCGCCGGGTGCGCCTGCTGAGCGATTTCAGCATCCCCGAGCCGGTGAGCAGCGGCCTGCTGGTGCGCCTGTTGGTGGCCCGGCAGCAGCGACTCACCGGCCTCAGGTGCGCGGGCTGCTGGCCAGCACCACGTCGCCGGTGAGGGGCCATGGCAGGGCCATCGACTTGGCGCCGTGCTTCGCCGAGCAGCACGCCATCAGCATTGCCCTCGAGATCGGTGCGGCCTGCGCCACCTTCGGCCTGGTGTTGTCGGCGCTGATGGACGGTTCGCTGGCACGGTTTCTGATCCGCTGCCATCGTTAGAGCAACCGCTCGTGGCTCATGGCTTTGCGCTTGGAGTCGTTGGCCTGCACCTTGGTGTCATCCAGGGCGACATGACCCAGGCTCACCATGCCCGCCTTCTGGCACAACAGCAGGATCTGGACAAACAAATCGCTCTGGGCATCAAGGATCCGGCGGCGGAATTCACTGATGCGACTGGGATTCGGCTGCTGGTGACCGATCGGCAAGAGACGCAAGGTTCTAATAGCACGCGCGCCCGATCTGACGTGAGGAGACGATGCCCACGCAATAGGAGTGGAGCAGCAACTGCGTCAACCGCTACGCGGAAGACTTCGTCTGCATTCGCCGATCCAACCCTGTCTCCCCGCGGGGATCCTTGGCCTGAGCAGGGATCAGGATCGCGGAGAGATCGAACTCATCCACCAGATCAAGCAGGAAATCCACCAGTTGGTCCACCGAGAGACAGTCACTGGGTGATGGTGGTAGCAGGGTGGCCTGCTGCGACTGGCAGAGGCGGAAGGACTTGGACTTCTGCATGCCTTGTTCTCTCGCCCAGATCCTTGGAAGACACTGGGGTCTGGGCGGATTCAGGGGCGTCTGTGGAGAACTCGGGGCTCGATCGACGCGCGAAAGGCTCCTCGTTGTGTATCCGTTCAAAGACCTCCGTGATCAGCGCCTTGGGAAGCGAATTGGACTTGAAGCGCGGATAGTGGGCGACGGCGAGCGGCCAATCTCTCAAGATCCATGCATAAACCGTCCTGGCGGCCGGCCAGCAGTGGGAACAAATCGTTAAGCCACCAGGCCTTGACATCCAACTCCAGATAACTACTCTAAAGAATAGGAAGTCATCACAATAGGCGTCCATACCATTTTGGTAGCTGAGGTAACAGAATGTTCGGAAGGGGGACGAAAGCTCAGCCTGAGTTCAGTGCTCTTGCGAAGCACCTACGCCGGTCGTACATCTGTGACGACCCGCTTCATATGTTCCGGAGGCTCGACATCGTCGGGCTTGCCTACAAGGGGCAATTATCGAGCGGCTACGCGCAGGCCGGGTTCGGCGGATCTTTCTCAGCGGCCTTCGACGTCGGCACGCTGATTGCCCCAGGTCTGATCCGGATCCCCATCACGGGCAAGGTGGCAAGCGAACGGACCGACCATCACCTGTTGGTGGTGAGCCGCATGCCGAAGGCGCTCTACGACAGGCCCGCGACCAAGCTGCGGCTTGCAAGTGCCGAGCGCAACCCATCCAGGTCACCACCTGGCAGCCCCCAAGTTGACATCGGCAAGAAGCTCCTTCCCTTCGCAGCCACAGAGACAAATCGTCAATACCGCGAGATCAAGCCGATCTGGGCAGGACTGAAACCACTGTCGCTTGCGAAAATGAACGGCTCGACATATCAGCTGTCTTTTAGTGCCGGAGTCGGCATCGAGATCGGGATCGGCGACCCGTTCGCAGCAGACGAGGCTGGCCTTGCGCTAGGAGCAAAGGTCGAAGGGACCGTTGAATTTGAAATATCGGATCTCGTGGAGAAGTCGGGTTCACGGGCCTTCAAGCCGGCCGTCGACTCCAACGAGCTACGTGACGCCGTTGACGAAATCCTGGCGGATGGGCTGAAGGAACAGCTCGTTCTATGGATGATCGTTGCATATCCAGACTGGAGGAAGTCGATTGATGAACGCACACTCTCGGGCGGCCTGGCGGACCTGATCAGAATGGCAAATACCACATGGGCAGGACTACAACATGACTGGCCAATTGATACTGATGTCGTGGGACCCTTCCAAAGACTTTTCTCATCACTGGTGCCCAAGCGGCGCCCCTCGACCGACGAGCTGATCAAGCATCTAGACAAATTCAGCAATGAGTTGGGGTTAGCCAATGAAAAAGCCAAGGCGGAACTCGCCAAGATCCGCCGATGGTTCGAACAGATCGCGATGCTGGTGGACGCTCTCAAGCAGGAAGGCAACCAGCAGCCAAAGCTAGAGACATGGTTGGAAACCAAGCGGGACGAGCTAAACGATCTGAGCAGCGAGTTCCGCTGGACGTACGATCCGCATGAGGTTCTGCGCAAGGAGATCGCGGCAATCTTTGCAGCACCACCAGCAGGCATGAAGCGCATTGCGGCGTTGAACGGCGTACTGAAATTGATGGCAGATGCCGAGGAGCGGCGTGAGCGAATGGACCAGACACGTAAGGCGGTCAGCAGCCGCAATGACGAGTTTGTCACCGAGTTCAAGCGGCGGCTCTCGCAACGCAAAGCCGCAAAGAACAACGGCGCCATTGAGCCGGAGCCACTGCAACCAAACGCTGGCCCGAGTCTCATGCGTGTCAACTCTGCCGTCTCAGTGAAGGCATCGGCAGGTATTGCTTTCAAGGCGCAGCTGCCCAAGAAGATCGCGGGCGAAGAAGCATCTTTCATCAGCGACTACACGTGGAAGCATGTGAGGTTCCGCTTGCAGGTCGGTGGTGAGAAGACGCCGCGCAAGGGCCGCCAACAGGCCGGACACGTCGTGCTGACACAGGACACGAACGTTGTTCAGAACCTTCTGAATCTGCGCGCCGGTATCAGCGGAAGGGTGCGTCGACAGGGTGCCACGGACGATCCGAACGTCGACGACGATGTGGTGCTGGCGGACCGCAACTGGCGGTATGGGACCCTCTCCTACCGGACGGTGTCGGCCTACTGGTTTCACCCCTCCGACGCCCGCATCGGCGACCAGCCCTTGGCCTACCCGAACGGCAGTGGGGTCACCTTTGGACTGTCCGTCGAGCCGGGCCGTATCGGTCGGTACGCCCAGAACTGTCGCGACCGCAAGCCGGGTGAGACGCCGCACGAACAGGAACTCGAAGCCCGGCTCCGCGATCAGTTACGGGTCGACACGGACACGTTACGCGCATTCTTTGCAGACTTTCCGTTTCCCACCAAGACAACCAGCAACAAGAAGCACCTCGATAAATCTGGCTATGATTTCGAAAGAGCATTCATCATCGAAGCCGGATTTGGGTTCACCACGACAGTGAAGATGCCCAAGCTGATGAAGCTGAATGCAACCGACATCAACGAACCCAGCTGGTTGTTTGATCAGGCCGAGGCCAAGGAACGACTTGACCACAAGGACCCCGGGCCGCTGACTGCTAGCACACTGCGAGTCATGAGGGTTCGCTATCCGATCGCAACAGACGACGACAACAGCCACTCGGTCTTCAGCTTTGGTTGGACAGACGTAGCCAAGGATCCGCCGTCGGCAGATGCGCTCACGCATCAGAATAAGGAGGGCCAGTTGGCGGACCTCAAGGCAGGACATGCTCCAGTGACCGCTACAGCAGCCATCAGCATTGATCGCATCAAGCGCGTGGGCAGCGAGGGGTTGATTGACCTACACGTCCAGACGTTCCCCAGGCTGCTCGAAGACGTCTACGCAAAAGAATTGCCCCAACAATGGACGCTACCCGGCGCCTTCGACCTCGTCCACGAGTTCATCGTGCCGCCTACCGCCCTTTTCGGACATGGCCGATGACGGTTGAGACCATCGAACGCCGGCTCGACAACGTGTTGGATGCCATGGAAGCGGCATACGGACATCTGTCCGACGTGGCCAGCCTGGATCGAAGCTCAGGCACGTTCACGATCGGCTCGCCGGGGGTCCCGGCGACCGACCTCGCGGACCTGGTGAAGGCCATCACCGGTGGCAACGGAGCCATTCCGCATTGGGTACCCAACGGCCTCCATCTCGATGAGTTGATCGTCGCCCGTCTCGGGGATGGTTTCGGCGTCGCTGGACGCCTCATCGCCTACGGCCAATTCCAAGTGATCGACGGGCTTGAGATCGACAGCGCCCAGATCGACATCGAATACCGCGACGGACAATTCTTCGCAAACATCGCCGGTGCCGCATTGCTGAACGACATCGACATGAAACTCGACGTGGCTCTTGAGTTGCCGTCGGAGACTTTCATGATCAAACTGAAGTCTGACGGTGATCAACCGGTCGATAAAGCGACTGGACACCCTCACGACATCGGCATCTTCGAACGTTTAGGACTACCGAATACGGGCAGCGGACCACCCAAACTGCGCGACCTCCTGATCTCTGGCTCGATACCCTTTGCGACGTATCGAGCCCTTGTCGAAGTCGATGACCTGGTGCACGTGCCCGGCTTCGAGGTCGGACGCGTTCGCGCGCTTGTCGAACTCGGAGCCAACCCAACGGCCGAGGTCGAAGCGATCGCAGCCATCACGCTGGGCGACACACGGATCGAACTCGACCTCACTGGAGGTGTTTCACGCGCTGGTTGGACGCTCGAAGCCGAAGCATGGATCGATGGCGCTCCGACTCTCGGCGACCTCATCAACACCTTGATCACGGCGCACAGCACCTCGGCACCCGACATACCAGACGAGATCGGTGGTCTTGCTCTGCAGCAGCTCGGCGTGGCAATCGACACCGAGGCCGGCACGCAGCACTTTGGTTGCCTGCTGAGGTGGGGCAATGAGGGTACAACATTGCATGTTTCGATCGATCATTCGTCTGGCCCACTTACCGCCGCGGCAGAGCTCCGTGTGGGCGACCTCAACTTCGAGATCGCGTTCGCCTCGTCCGCTAGCGGTAGCACCCTCGTCGGCACGTACCGGGCTGCGGCAGGATCTTCGGTGTCGTTGGCAGACATCTTGAGGGCGTTCGGCCCCCCAATCCCCGGAGCTGACAGCCTCTCGTTCGACGTCCACGCAGCCGTTATCGCCTTCGCCCCGGACACGAGCGGTGAGGCTCGTCAACTCGTCACCGCCGACATCGGCCTCGGTGTGGATCTGGCAGCGTTGCACGGCGTGCCGCTTGTCGGCGATCTGCTTCCCTCCGACGCATCGATCCGTCTGATCTTGCAGCCGATCATGTCCACCGCATGGTCGAAATCCCAGCTTCAGGGTGTCCGCACCCTTGCGCCCCGAGACATGCACCTTCCCGAGCTACTCACCGCGGGGCCGCATCTCAGCGCCAAGCTGACCGCAGACGGCAAGATCATCGGCAACATTGTCCAGCTCGACGCGAGCGCCGATGACGGTGCCAAGCAAGCTGACTCGAGTACGCCGAGCGCCTCGATATCGGCCCAGGTCGTAGCTGGAACAACATCGACTCCTTCACCGACGGCATCTGATTTTGCCTGGCATGAACTCGGTCGATCGTTTGGGCCGATTCACCTAGATCGGGTCGGACTGCTGTGGCAGCACGACAACGAGAACGAATTGGCTGTCGCAATCGATGGCCGGCTGGCGGTCGGCGGACTCACGGTGGCGCTCGATGGCCTGGCCGTTCATTACGGCATTGACGATCATCATGTCAACGTGGGGTTGACCGGCTTAGGTCTCGACATGAAGGAGGGCCCGATCGAGATCGGCGGCGCATTCCTGAATCGTGACGGCGACTTCCTGGGCAAAGTGCTCATCAAGACCGAGGACTTCACACTGTCCGCGCTGGGTGCGTTTTCGATGATGCGAGGACAGCCGTCGATGTTTATCTACGGGATCCTCGATATGCCGCTAGGTGGTCCAGCATTCTTCTACGTCGAGGGGCTCGCGGCTGGATTCGGCTACAACCGTTCGTTCCACCCTCCAACAGTGGCTGGTATCCGCAACTTCCCGCTCGTCGTCGATGCGATCGGGGGTAACAAGGTGTCGGACCCAACTGCGCAACTGGAACGGCTGCACGAGTTCGTCGCCCCCTGCCTCGGCGACTACTTCCTGGCGGCCGGAGTGAAGTTCACCTCGTTCAAGCTGCTCGACAGCTTTGCACTGTTGGTCGTCCGCTTCGGCAACGATCCTGAGATCGACGTCATCGGAACGTCCACGTATCAGACGCCGCCTGGCAACCTGGGCGGCGTTCCTGCGATTGCCCACGTCGAGCTGAACTTACTCGCTCGATTTCCCCTCAGCGGTGAGCATCTGATCGTTGAGGCCCGCCTGACCAATAAGTCATACGTCTACGCCTCGGCCTGCCACATCTCGGGCGGCTTTGCGTTCGCGAGTTGGTTCAGCGGCAAGCACGCTGGCGACTTCGTCTTGACCGTCGGCGGCTACCACCCGCGATTCCATCCCGAGATCCACAAGCCGCACTACCCTTCGGCCCCCCGACTTGAGCTCAGATACCAGATCACTGACGACATCTACATCAAAGGCAGCGGGTACTTCGCGTTGACGCCATCGGTCTTCATGGCCGGCGCAACGGTTGAGGCCGTCGCCGACATCGGATCTGTACACGCCACTTTCCGCATGTCGATCGACATGCTACTCGGATGGGAACCCTACCACTACGAGGCTGATCTCTCGCTTTACATCGCTGCGAAGTGGAAGTCTTTCCACACCCATGCGACCGCGAAGCTGGCGATACGCGGGCCGGACTTCGCTGGTCATGCCGAGGTTGACTGGGCAATCTTCAGCTTTGACGTCGATTTTGGCAAGCGTCATCCCAGCGGTCCATTGCCCATCAGCTGGGACCGATTCAACGAAGCGTTCCTTCCTGAACCCGTGGACGGAAGCAGCGTCCGATGCGCGAGCGGTTTGATCAAGACGATCGAGATCGAAATCAGTGAGGAGCACGACGCCGGCACCGCCTCGAACCACCGCCCAGCCACCGAGCGGTGGATCGTCAATGCAAAAGATCTTGTGTTGACCACCTCGTCGCCTGTTCCCGCGTTGAGCGGTGGCCTGCCTTCAACGCCTGCCCCCACTGGCCGTCCAGCAGTTGGCGTCGGCATCGGAGTCGCGCCAATGGACGCCAGCGTCTCATCCTGCACCCACAGCATCACCGTGCTGCGCGATGGGATAAATGCAGATATCGACTTCATCGCTACCGAGCGCGTCGGCCAGTTTCCCGGTGCGTTGTGGGACAGGAGCATGGAGCGCGGGATGCATGACAACATGATCTCGGCGATCGCTGGCTATTCGATCGTGCCGGCAGTTAGTCCCGTTACAGGATCGAAAATGGTGATGCACCGCAACCAGATTGAGTACACGCCGCACACGGCGTACAGGGTCGAAAACGAGCCCGAGCAGTTGTTCCGCGACGATGCACAAGATGTCATCGTCACCCCAGCGTTGAGCACCATCCTCATCGACCTTGGGTTCACGTCCGCCGACGTGGAGGTCCGTGTCGACTTTTCTGATCATTATCCCATCGACGGCGTGACGATCGTTAAGGAAGTGGTGTAGACATGACTAACGCCAAATCGAGAGCCGGCATCACGGCCACTGCAGCCACTTCGTCGCTGGGCCCCGAACTCGGGCCAACGGATCGTGTTCGTTTCATTGCCAGCCACAGACCCAGCCTTGAAGACGGTGACTACGACATCACCGTCACCAGCAAGCTCCTTGTCAGCCGCAAGGTTGGGACCATCACCGAGGAGCACATCTATGAATCGGGAGCTCACGGCGCCTTCACCGTCACCGGTCCACGTGTTTCGATCAATCCCACGCTTGTCCACTCGTCATTCCCGCCAGCGCGCAGCCGGGGCCAATTCGGCCACGTGCTCCCCCATGTCGTGCTCAACCGCACCACGCTGCCCTGGGAGCGGTCGGCAGCGTTTGAAAAGCCGCCGGAAGTTGGCGAGTCACCGCCGTGGCTGGCTGTGATCATTTTCGACAGTGCCGACCTCATCGGCACAAAGCAGAACCTCACCTTGGCTGACCTCCACGCAGCCCGGACTGGCGCCACGCCAAAATCTCCACCCTTTCCGCCCGAGAGTGCTGACGATCCCAGCGAGGGCGTCCAGGTCATCGAGGTACGTTGGAGCAAGCTGCGACCAGCGCTGCCGACCGCCGCTGAAATCCCGTGGGTGGCGCATGTTCGCGATGTGGTCGGCCCTGATCTCAGCCACCTCACGCCGAGCGGGCCTGATCACGAACCTGTTGTGATCACCGAGACCGCAACGGTCATCGGCACGACGCGCCCGATCGTCGGCAAACGTAACGAGGCACACCTTGTCTCGCTGGAGGGCTGGTTTCAGTTCCAAGGCAACCGCCTTGAACCCGCCGTTCAGGTCGACGACAATGACGTGGTGCGTCTCGTGAGTTTGTACTCGTGGGACTTCTTCTGCGAGGACGATGAGCCCCGAGGCTTCACCGACCTGGCCGATTCACTCGGCACTGGCGTCGGCATGCTGGCGGCACCGCGCCCCTCCGGTCTCGCCGGCCCGTACATCGCCAATGGCTATGCAGCCCTCCGACATGAGTTCCGACACGGCGAATGCAGCATCTCCTGGTATCACGGCCCTCTGAGGCCTGGCCCTGGCGACATGGCCATCAGCCAACGGACCCTGCCCCGCATTCCGGCCAAAACCTCGGACGACTTGTTGCGATTCGACGCCGACGCGCAGATCTTCGATGCCTCCTACGCCGCAGCATGGGAACTGGGCAGATTGCTGGCGATTGCCGACCCGTCGGTCGGACTGCCGATCAACCGATGGCGCACCGCTCGGCGCCACCGTTCCCACCGTAACCGCCAAATGCAACAGCATCGGGATCTCAGCCACGGCATCACGGCGAAAGACGAACCTCGCTTGGATGTGACCGATTGGGTTGTCCGCTCGCTGGATCGGCTGGCTGCGGTGCCGTTCCGCTATCTGGTGCCCGACGAGGCGATGCTGCCGATTGAATCTTTGCGGTTCTTTGAGGTTGATCGTCAATGGATCCAGTGCCTTCGCGACGGTGCGTTCAGCCTTGGTCGAACCGACGATGGCGAGGGCTGGAAAGTCGACGAGACCGAATTGTTGGCGACAGTGCTGCCACCGATTCCAAAGATGAGCGGTGTGCTGCTCCGATCTGACATCGTCTCGCACTATCCGGGCTTGATGATCGATGCGTTCGCTGATGCACAGTCGGCCGACGAGTGGGCCAACCTCGACAAACTTGTACCTATCCCACCCATACGTATCACCCATCTTTCGCCGCGGGTTGTACTCGCGCTGTACGAGGGTCCAATTCATGCCGTTGCGTTGCACCTCCATCCCCAGGTGATGCATTTCGAGCTGGCCGATCGCAGTCGTCCTGGACGTTCACCTGAAGGTTTCAATCGTCTAGAGGATGCCATCCGTTTACTAACTCCATCACATTCCGGCGAGCTTGCTCGCCAACTGCTCGGACACACCCCGCGTCGCACGTATCGGAGGTCATCATGAACTTCATGGTTGTCCCGATGAAGGTGGATGCACTGATCGTGCCGCGCGGCAAGCGAAGGGCTGTCCTCGGCGCGACGAGCAACTACGAATCGATGCCTTGGTTCGATGGCGAGCGCGATCGATTCCCCAGCACACCGAACATCGCTTCGTCGCTCCACTCCGAACCCTTTGCCGACCACTCGCTCTGGCTCGAGAGTGGCGTGCACCTTCACTGGGCCTTGCCCGACGGGCTAACGCGCGGCACCACGCGCCGAGGTGCGCCAGGCACGGTTCCTGTCGATGAGTTGAACTTCCCGCCCGTCCCTAACCAATGGCTGGTCATCCGGTACCCGTCTACAGACGGCCCGAACCTTGACAAGCCGATGGCGCGGTGGAGTGTCCGAAGTGACGCGATCGACGCACCAAGCGACCCAATGCCGGTGTCGTTGCCGGTGTCGTACCCGGTCGACGCATTAGACGGCAGGCGCTGGATTCGACTCGGCTGCCAACGGCGCATGGCAGAGAACGAGAGCTTCAAGGACTTCCAGCAACGGACGCTGGCCTCGCTGGGCATTCCGTTGACGGCACTGGGTCCTGCTGACCCTAACTTCTCAGCCCTCTACGCAAACTGCCGCAGCGTCTTCGGCTGTCACGACACCGACCATGCGGTGGCCGGTCGGCGTTATGACGTGCTGGGTTGGTATTCGTCGATGGACGATGATCCCTTGAGCGCTGTGGTCGCGGACGCAATCGAGCATGGCGTCGATGTCGCGTCCGTTGTGCTTGAGCGATTTGGCTGGAAGCTTCCTGATCAAGCGACGCCGATGCCGATGCCGATGCCGACCAGAATGCTTTGCGTTGGACGGGTAACCCTGGGCGGCGACGAGGCCGCGTGGGACCCTCAAGAACTCGAGCGCGATGCACGGAACGATCAGGAAAAGATCATCACCGACGCTGTCGCCATTGGTAACACGCCCACCGAAGCAATCGCGGCAGCGGTCGCCGCAGATGCCTCCGACGTAACCACCGAACGCCAGACCATCGAACGCCAGCTTGAAGCCTTGCACCTGGCCCCATCGGTCGCCCACCACGACATCGACTTTGGTCTGAAGTTCGACGAGGCCCGCCACAGCGCGCAGTTCACCGCTGTGGCGGGCCACCGCTGCTGGGCGCTGCGCCCAGCAGCCGATGCCGCCAACCCCAGCGGTGTCCATCAAGGCAGCGCTGCGCCGAGTACCGACCTGAGCCCGCTGCCTCGCAACCTCGTCGGCGACCTCCACATTCTGAACCAGCTCCAGCGCAACTTCGACGAAGCCCAGGCACAGATCAACTGGCGGAGACAGGAGCTCCACGGGCGTTGGCAGCAGCTGATGATCGGCCTGTACGACGAGTCGCCGACAGCGCCTGACGACCTCGACATCCCACGGCTGGAAATGTTGATCGCCCGCGACCATCTCGAACCGCTTGAATCATTGATCGCCGAGACTGGCATGATCGGCCTCAACACGGAATCACCTCCCGACACTCTTGGCGGTGCCCTTGACGGGCAACTGGCGGTCATCACTGCCGACCTGGCCGCCTACAACACCAATCGCAGCGGACTTGACCGGCTTGAATTGATCCTGTCTCCCGGTCCCCGCTTCTGGGAACCCAACGAGCCGGTCGTGATGCTGCCGAGCACCCACTTCGATGCTGGCGAAGCGCCGCAGCCGCGCCACGGTGCGGACGGCGTACTGACCTGCGCTGCCGTCAAGCGTTTGGACTTCGTCCCAATCCTGCAGGGTGACACGTCCTGGTCGATCGACCGTTTCCTGACAGCATCATTCTGGGAGGAGAATCATCATCTCGTTGGTCGGTCCGGTGGCACACCCTGGAATCCGGTGATGCTCGAATGGGAGGTTGAATTACGACCGTTATACGAAGGAGGCAACCAGCCCAGCAAGGGAGCAGCGACCGGCGGGCGCTACGCCACCGACTTCGTCACATCGAGCCAAGATCTCGCCGAGTCCAGCGCCGACTTCCAGCCCCGGTTGGGCGATCCTTCGCTTGCCCACGGCTTCGAGTACCTGTCCGGACGGACCGTGCTCCAGCCATCGACGATGCGTGTGTATCGAGAACAGCTCAGTGCCGCTGTTGCGGAAGCGAGCGGTACTAACTCTGATGCGATGAACGGCCTGAACATCGCGCTGCAACACCTCAAGGACGCGCGCTACGACTCCGCGACAGTGCAAAGCCTTGGAGGCTTCAACGAAGCACTGCTGATGCGACGGGCCGAACCACAGCCACCTGTTGCCGACCCCATCGGCTTCCCGCAGCAACAGGAGTTGGCTCAGCGCGTCGCCGACGTGATGGGCGGCTTTCATCCCAGCAGCATCGTGCCGGGAGCGCCGTTCCATCCGATTCGCAGCGGCTGTCTCATCATCGAACGCCTTCGCATCATCGACAGTTTCGGACAAACGCGCGAGTGGCGTCCATCCGAAGTGCACACGTCTCAAGCACTTCGGTCCAACGATAAGAATCGGGTGCACTTGCCAGTGCGGATCACACAGCCCGCCATGATGTCTTTCAGGTGGTTGATGGCGGGTCAAACCGATCGTGAAATGAACGACCACCCCGCGACCGGTCCGATCTGCGGGTGGCTCCTGACCAACTTCGCCGACCGGGCCGTCGACGTGTACGACGCCGAAGGCCACCAACTCGGTTCCATCGAGTCCGATGCCCGATGGCAACCTGCGCCAGGTGTGGTGACCGCCCCGGCGACGCCGTCTGACATCTCCGACGCAACCGTGGCATCGCTGGTCGGTTGGATTCTCACACGCCCCGACGCGCCATCCTTCATCGCCGAGTTCGTCACCACCACGGCCCGAGCCCTTGACGCCATCGACCCGCAAGATCATCGAGCTCATGAGTCCCGTGCGTTGCTGATCGGCCGCCCGATGGCCATTGCGAATGCGGCGCTCGACTTACGTCTGGCAGGGCAGCCGGCAGTTGACCAGTCGTGGACCCATCTGCGCGAGCAAACGCTTGGCGCGGCACCGTCCGACCATGGTGTGGGAGACGTGGCATTTGAGGTCAAGCTGGGTGATCCTGGCTTGCTCAACGACGGACTCATTGCCTACTGGGAGATTGGCCACAACGGCGACTTCGGCGAGCAGTGGAAGACCCCCTACTTGGGTGCTTCGGCATCGACGACCGTCACCATCGGCGAGCCTCCCACACAACTGGTGATGATCGTCGATCCACGCGGGTCGGTGCACGCCACTTCAGGCATCCTGCCCACGAAAGAAATCCGGATCCCACCAACGCACTCGGGCGATGCGCTCGATGCGATCGCGGCTACGTTCCTCACAGCACCCATTCTCACTCCAGTCGACAACATCACGGTGCCGCTGCCTGGCGAGCCAGGCTTCTCTTGGTCGTGGTTGCAGCGTCTCGAAACAGCATGGGTTGAGGTTGCCGAGCACGAATCCGTCGACCTAGCCGACGTGCTCGACGCCTTCCCCGGGCGAGGTCGCGAGGTCTGGGACACTGCTGTGGCCGCAGGCCTTCTCGTCCCGAACCCGCGCGCTCCTGGACGAGCACGATTGGTGTCGGTTCCTGCAGCCCACGGCAGCGCCGGCTCGGGCCCCGCAGCGTTGGGCGAAGCTGAGATACGTGCCCTCCATCAGATCGCCACAGCCATTCGGCCAGCACGCACAGACGCCACGTTCGACACCACAGTGATCCGTGAGGGCTGGTTGAAGCTGCGGCCCCAGACAGGCCCCTTGCTCGGCACCACCAGCACCGTCGGGCGGTCGGAGGCCGATTCATGAGCCTGATCACGCCGGACGAAAGGCGTCTTCGTGTGTCGCAGCGCGTCTCGATGCCGCTCGCCATCACATTTCTGAACCTTGACGGTGGCCCCAGCCTGAGCCTGCTGCACGCACCGACAACCATGGTCGCCACGGTCACGAACCGCAGCGCTCGCCCCCTGATTGCCGACAGCGCCAGTCGCTTCTCGATCAACTTCCGACCGCACACCGTCGTCGGGCTGAGTGCCATTACCTTGGGCGAGGATAGCGCTGTCAGTTGGCGACTGCATCCCCAGGTCGAAGCGACGACAAGTTCGATTTCAATTGATGTCCTCGGCATCGTTCGATCGTCACCGACAGTCCAGACCCTGACGGTCTCACCACGCACCCGGCTGGAACTCGCTCCAGGCGACTCGTGGCATTTTCGACTGGAAGGTGTCACCGGTGATCCGCTGGGCGGCTCGCGCCAAACGAGGGCTTGCCTCGACTATGCGGCAATCGGCGTCCTAGGCGACGTTGACGACGCTGCCGCGGCGGCGCTCGTGGTGGAACGAATCAATGGACAGGTCGTTCAGCACCTCTGGCTGCGACGTGCTGATGATGTTGCCTTGCGCACAGCGCGTGCGATTCGGAGTGGATCGACATCGAGCTTCGGACCCTTCACCGCCGGGTTCACCGAGGCGCCTTCGCTGCTGAACGATGGCAAAGCGCTGAACCAGCTGACCTTGCGGATCGTCAACACGTCGAATCACCCCATTCGCATGTCCGGCGACAGTGACATCGCCACTCGGTTCGTCATTGAGTATCGGATTGGTAACGACCCTGGCAAGTGGGGCCTGTTGCGGTCGCGCCACGACCACATCACAGTCACCACAAAGGATCCCGATTGGACCACCGACGGTGTCACGGTGCGTCGCATTGCCGACGGCGCCTGGACTCGTCAGGCGTTCCTGGACATCGATCTCGAGATCCACACCTCGGCACCCGAGGGCACCACTCAGATCATCGCGCGCTACGAAAACCTTCCCGACGATGACGATGGTGAACTCATCCTGCTGGCCGACATCGCGCCGAGCGCTCACAACGCGTTCGTCGAGCCGCTCCAGTTGTGGGGGAATGAGGCATCGCTCGATTTCCACGCAGGCGAATACCTGGCCGTGCCAGGTATTCCTTCGGCGCGCATCAAACTCGACCACGGCAGAGATTTTGCTGGCCACGATCGGCGCCCACTGCAAATTGAAGCGTCCTCGCTCGACGTACATGGGTCTGCAAGCATCACCGGTGCGCTCACAGTTCAGAGTTCATTGATGGTCAACGACAAAATCGGCATCAACACGACTGACCCGAAACACCAGCTCGATGTGCATGGGTCTGCGAGCATCACTGGTGCGCTCACAGTTCAGAGTTCATTGATGGTCAACGAAACCGTCACAGCCAAGAAGCTCCGGCTCACGGAATACTCGACGGATGCCCATGGGAGGGCCCTGGTCATCGGGGAGACCGAGAAAACGAACCTGCGGCTCGGAGCCACAAGGACCTACGCATGGATTCAGTCGCACGGTCGTTCCGTACTCGCACTCAATCCGATCATGAACAACGTCGGCATCAACACGACTGACCCGAAACATGCCCTCGACGTCTCAGGGTCAGGACACTTCACCGGCCAGCTTGAGATTGGCGGTAGTCTTGAGGTTGGCGGTAGGCTAAAACTTCCGAAGGGATGGGAGATAGCTATTTCAAAGACCCAACTCAAGTTCAAACGCAATGACAAAACTTTGTTTTTAATCTCCACAAATGGTGGTATAGCCAATATTTCCGGGAAACTGAATAAACTTTCTTGAGGCCAAAGTCGATTTTATGACCAACTCCGAGCGCATCCAACAACGATTGTCGGCGCTTCGAGAGGAGTACGCCAAGGGTGAAGAGCTGCTAGCCGGCCACGAGCGTGAGGCCAACGAGTTGCGCCAACAATTGTTGCGCATCTCTGGGGCTATTCAGGTGCTCAAAGAGCTCCAGAACGACGACGGCTAAGACAATTAAGTTTCAGTAGACCCTTGTTGTGTGGTGGCATTGTAAAAACCGCTCTGGTGAGCCTGTTGATGCTGGAGGTGATGATATGCACAGCACCAGCCGGTCACTCAGTCGCATCGCCTTCGAGGGTCCACCGATCCCCTGACCCTGATCCCCCCGGCCACCGGGGCCCGGTAAAAGTTTGTCCTGAGCTGGGAAGCTGGGCGGATGGCTTCTTCCCAGGCTGAGCTTCGCAACGGAACCCTCGCGGACCCCGTGGATGTGGTGGTGGTGGGGGCCGGCCTGTCGGGCCTGGTGGCGGCCCGCTGCCTGCAGCAGGCCGCCTGCTCGGTGCGCTTGATCGAGGCTGCTGAGCAGCCCGGTGGCCGTATGCGGGGAGCGTGGCTGCCGCTCGCTGGCGGAGCTGAGGGCCCCGGCCTCATGCCCTGGATCGACCTCGGCGGCCAGTGGGTGGGCCCCAGCCAGACCCGCATGCTGGCCCTGCTGGAGCGCCACCGCATCCGCCGCTTCGCGTCGCCCCACAGCGGCGACACCGTGCTGGTGTTCGGAGAGCAACGCTGCCGGTTCAGCGGTTTCTTCCAGGGCTTCCCCGAGGGCCAGCCCCCCGCCGTGCCCGAGGCCGACTGGGCCGATGCGATGGCGGCCCTGGAGCAGTTCCAGGCCCTGGTGGCCCAGCTGCCCGAGGGTCACCCCCACCACCATCCCGCCGCAGCGGCGCTGGATCGCCTCAGCTTCCAGGACTGGATTGACGCCCACACTCACACCCCGTTTGCCGCCTGGTACTTCGCCTATTTCTGCCGGGCCGTGGGCTTTCTGGGCCCAGCCGAGCCGGAGCAGGTGTCGCTGCTGCACGTGCTCTGGGGTCAGCGCACCGCCCCCCAGGGCGAGCACCCCGAGGAGTGGCTGCTACATGGGGGAGCGGGCCAGCTGCCGGCCCTGCTGGCGGCCGAACTGGGGGAGAGCGTGCTGCAGCTGGGCGAGCCGGTGCGCGGCGTGGAGCAGAAGGGGCCTCACCCCGTGGTGGTGCGCACGGACCGGGCCCGCTACCCCTGCCGCGCCGTGATCGTGGCCATGCCGCCGGCCATGGCGGCCCGGCTGCAGTTCACTCCGGAGCTGCCCGGCGACCGGAAGCAACTCCAGGCCGAAATGGCGATGGGAGCCTGCGCCAAGGTGCTGGTGGCCTATGCCAGCCCCTGGTGGCAGGAGCAGGGGCTGGCGGGGATCGCCATCGGTGATCGCCCCAGCGTGGAACTCTGCGCCGACAGTTCCGACCCCGAGAGCGGCTGCGGGGTGCTGGCCGCCTTCGTGGCGGGCCACCGCTACCACCGCTGGGCCGCCTTGGCGGAGGCAGAACGGCGCCAGGCGGTGCTGGCGGATCTGGCGGCCTACCTGGGCCCGCAGGCCCGCGCGCCCCTGGCCTACCGCGAAAAGGACTGGCCGGCCGAGCCCCACGTGGGCGGCGCCTACGCCGGCTGGATGCCACCCGGCCTGTGGACGTCCTGCGGCGACGCCCTGCGCCGGCCCCATGGGCGGGTGTTCTGGGCCGGCACCGAGGTGGCTGAGCGCTGGCCGGGCTTCTTCGAAGGGGCGGTGCGCAGCGGCGAGGAGGCGGCCGCCTCAGTGCTGGTGGAGCTCTGTTGAGCAGCACCATTCCTTAACCAGCAAGTCTGGTTGATTCACCAAGCTGGAACGGTCCGGGTTCTCCCCTGCTCCCATGACCACCCACCAACGTGGTGCGCTCTACCTGGCCACACCCCTGGCCCTGGCCGCCCTGCTGGCTGGCTGCGGCCAGGCGCCAACGCCGCAGGCCGGCCCCATTCGCATCACCGGCTCCAGCACGGTGTTTCCGATCCTGAAGCTGGCCGTGGCCGGCTACGGGGCCACGGCACGGGGCCGCGACGTGACGGTGGAGCTCAGCGAAGTGGGCACCAGTGCGGGCCTGCGAGCCTTCTGCGCGGGGGAGGCCCCGATCGCCAACGCCTCCCGCCCGATCAGCACCGAGGAGCTCCAGGCCTGCGCCGCCAAGGGGATCACCTTCATCGAGCTGCCCCTGGCCTTCGATGCCATCAGCGTGGTGGTGAGCGGCGGCAACGACTGGGCCTCCTCGATCAGCACCCAGGAACTGTCCCGCACCTGGTCGGCGCCGGCCCAGGGCACGGTGAAGGCCTGGAATCAGGTGAACAGTGACTGGCCCGAGCGTCCTCTGCGCCTCTGCAGCCCTGGCAAGGATTCGGGCACCTTCGACTACTTCAACGAGGCGATCAACGGCAACAAGGCCAACAGCCGCACCGACGTGGAGACCAGCGAGGACGACAACGTGATCGTGGCCTGTGTGGCGGATGACCCCAACGCCATGGGCTACCTGGGCTTTGGCTACTACAAGGCCAATGCCGAGCAGCTCAAGGCCCTGGCGGTTGACGCGGCCGCTGGCAGGGCTGTCGCCCCCTCGCTGCAGGCGGTCCAGGACGGCAGCTACCAGCCGCTGTCGCGACCGCTGTTCATTTACGTGAACGACCAGGAGATGCGCGCCAACGACGCGATCCGCAGCTTCGTGGGCTTCACGGTGGGCAATGGGCTCCGCTTTGTGGAGGAAGCGGGCTCCATCCCCCTGCCGCCGGACACCTACCGACTGGTGGAATCGAAGCTCTACCGCCACATTCTCGGCACCTCCTTCGGCGGTGACCTGCCGGTGGGCCTGCCGATTGCCGAAGCCCTGAGGCGCAGCTTCGATGACACCCGCAAACCGGAGTACCGCTGAGCAAGCTTGCCGGCCCCCCGAACAGGCCACAGGCCAGGGAATTCTGATCGTCTGTCACGGGCCCCAGCTCGACCCCTGAGAATGGCCCGATGACCCTGACCAGCCCCCCTGTTGCGCGGCCCGTCGACACCGCTTCGAGCCTGGCTGACAGCGCTGCGGGCCGCTCTGCGGACAGCCTTGACAACGCCCAGGCCCGTCAGCTGCTCAAGGCGCTCGGGGATCCCCTGCGGCTGCAGGTGATCGAGGCCCTCGCGGGCGGCGAGCGCTGCGTCTGCGATCTCACCGTGGACCTGGGCCTGGCCCAGTCGAAGCTCTCCTTTCACCTGCGGGTGCTCAAGGAGGCTGGCCTGCTGGAGGGGCGCGAGCAGGGCCGCTGGATCTACTACCGCCTGCAGCCGGAGGCGATCACCGCCCTGCAGCAGTGGCTGGGCCGCCTCAATGCCCAGTGCCAGCGGCCCGCCAGCCCCTGTTGCGACTGAGCCCCCACCAGCGGCCCGTTGCCGGTGGCCACAGGCGTGCAGTGCTAACCAACTCTTAAACGGCTGACCATCGGGCCTTGACCGAGGGGCGGCCTGGTCCCCATAGGGTTTTGGCACCCTTCGGCCGCAGCCCCCATGGTGTTCACGCCTTCCCAAGCTGCTGAGCATCGCGACAGCTTCAGGGAGCTGCTGGAGGCCAGCTTTGAGAAACGCAGCCTGGTGCATCTGCCGGCCGGCAGCCCGATTCCCCTGCTGCGGCGCAACCTCTGGGTGGTGGTGCGCGGCATGGTGAAGCTCGGCGCCATCTCCTACCAGGGCGATGCCCTGCTGCTGGGGCTGGCCGGGCCCAATGAGCCCTTCGGCGATCCCCTCAGCAACCAGCCCGCCTACGAGGCCACCACGCTGGTGGCGAGCGACCTGCTCTGCCTCAGCTGCGATGAGATCCACGCCTCTCCCCATCTGGCCATCGGCATCCTGCAGGGCATGGCGTCGCGCTACCGCCAGAGCGAGGCGATGCTGGCCCTGCTCGGCCTGCGCCGCATCGAAGACCGGGTGAAGGGCTTTCTGGAGCTGCTGGCTGAGGAGTACGGCCAGCCCTGCGACCGCGGCCTGCGGCTGCCGCTGCGGCTCACCCACCAGGACCTGGCCAGCGCCCTGAGCACCACCCGGGTGACGATCACCCGGCTGCTGGGCCAGCTGCGCGCCGAGGGCTGGCTCGATCTCGATCTCGAACGCCACCTGGTGATCAGCCACCAACCCCTGCGCCGATGAGCCGCCCGGGATCGGTCCTGCGGCCGGTCAACAGCTTCTGGGATCTGGAGGGCGGCGGTCAGAATGGCGGCATGAGCGCCCGCCTGCTGGTCGTCGAAGACGATGAAACCATCCGCGACACCCTGCAGGAGGCCCTGCAGCTGGAGGGCTTTGCCGTGACGGCCTGCGGCAATGGCCGCGATGCCCTCAACCTGCTGCAGCGCAGCACGGAGGAGAACGCCTACGGCCTGGTGGTGCTCGACCTGATGCTGCCGGGCCTCGGCGGCCTCGATGTCTGCCGCGCCCTGCGGGCGGCCGACATCCTCACCCCGATCCTGGTGGTGAGCGCCCGCGACACGGAGACCGACCGGGTGCTGGGCCTGGAGGTGGGGGCCGACGACTACCTGGTGAAACCCTTCGGCATGCGCGAGCTGGTGGCGCGCTGCCGGGCCCTGCTGCGCCGCACCACCAGCCAGGCCAACCAGGCCAAGGTGCTCGAGCATGCCAACCTCAAGCTCTACCAGGAGGAGTGCCGCGTCACCCGCGACGGCCTGCCCGTGAACCTCTCGCCCAAGGAATACCGGCTGCTGGAGCTGTTCATGCAGCATCCGCGCCGGGTCTGGAGCCGCGACAAGCTGCTGGAGCAGGTTTGGGGTGTGGACTACTTCGGCGACAGCAAGACCGTGGACGTGCACATCCGTTGGCTGCGCGAAAAGCTGGAGGCGGAGCCCTCGTCCCCCGCCCACCTGATCACGGTGCGGGGCTTCGGTTATCGCTTTGGCTGACAGCGGTCGCGGCGGCTGGCCAGGCCCAGGCCGCCCCTGGTGGCGCCGGGGGGCGGTGGCCCTGCCGGAGCCGAGCAGCCGCCAGCTGCTGAGCTGGATCGACCAGTCAGCGATGGGCTGGGTGCTGCTTGATGGCGACGATCGGATCTGCCACATCAGCCCCCGGGCCGAGCGCGTGCTGCTGGCGGAGCTGGAGGGCGGCACGGCGGTGGGAAGTGCAGCCGCCAGAGCAGCAGGGGTGCGGTTGCTGGGCACACCCCTGGCCCGGATCTGCAACGATCCCACCCTGCTGAGCGCCATTGGCCTGGCGCGTCGCCAGGAGCGCGCCCAGCGCCTGGAGTGGCGCTATGGCCTCCTGGACTACGACCTGGCCGTGGTGCCGGGCCGCGACGGCTGGCTGGCGCTGCAGCTGCAGAGCCGGCGGTCGCTGGAGGCCCAGCTCGATCAACAGGAGCGCTGGGTGAGCGATGTGGCCCATGAGCTGAAAACGCCGCTCACCGCCCTGCTGCTGGTGGGGGACAGCCTCGCCGCCCAGGTGACCGATGGCAACGCCCGGCTGGTGGAGCGGCTGCAGCGGGAACTGAGGCGCCTGCAGGACATGGTGGTGAATCTGCTGGAGCTCTCCCGCCTGGAGAACGCCATGCCCGGCCAGGGCCTCAGCTTTGAGGCGGTGGAGCTGGAGGGGCTGATGGAGCAGGTGTGGCAGAACCTGCGCCCCGTGGCCGAGCAGCGGGGCGTGAGCCTGGCGCTGCAGGCGAGCGGGCCGCCCGAGCAGCTGCGGATCCAGGCTGATCAGGCACGTCTGCACCGGGCCCTGCTCAACCTGCTCGACAATGCGCTGCGCTACAGCCCCAGTGGCGGCGTGGTGGAGGCAAGGATCGGCAGCCGCGGCGGCTGGTGTCAGCTGAGCATCCGCGACCAGGGGCCGGGGCTGAGCGAGGACGACCTCAACCACATGTTCGAGCGCTTCTACCGGGGTGACAGCTCCCGGGTGCGCCAGGAGCGCACCGGCAGCGGCCTGGGGCTGGCGATCGTGCAGCAGATCGCAGCCACCCACGGGGGCAGGGTGCAGGCGCGCAACCACGGCGATGGCGGCGCCATGCTGGAACTGATCCTGCCCCAGGAGCCCGCAGGGCTCAGCGCACGCTGACCTCCACCACCCGGCCACCGAGCCGGTTGACCCGCTGCAGCGCCTGGTTCATGCGTGTGTAGGGCACCCGGATCACCGTTTCGGCGGTGCGGGAGTAGGCGTTGTTGGCCACGCCGGTCACCACCAGGGTGACCAGACGGCCGCTGCTGCCATCGGTGCCCCGGGCTCCGGCCATCACCGGCAGGCCGCTGATGCGATCGGTGCGCTCGCTGTTGTAGACGGCCATCGGTGCTTCGCCGTCGCCGCCGTAGGCGCCTGAGCCCACCGAGGAGCGGAAGTAGGAGGGGCCGGAGCTGGGCGGATTCACCGGCACGGGGCGGTTGCGGTGCACCACGCGGTTGAGGCGCGACTGCACGCCGCTGCTGTCGCCCTTCACCGAGGCGGCAGCACCGCGGGCCAGCTGGAACACCCAGGAGAACTGGCGCCCCTGCTGGCCAACAGAGTAATCCCAGCCGTGGATGTAGGGCACCACATCCTGTCCGAAGCGGCCCTGATACTCGTCGCTGTCGATGTAGGAATCGATTTCAGCGTCGTAGCCGTGCTCCTGGAGGATGGTGAAGTGATCGAGCATCTCCTGGGCGGTGTTGGGGGCACGGCCCAGCAGATGCTTGTGGTTCAGCTCAATGAAGCGATAGGGGTTGCAGTTCTCGAAGAACTTCTCCTTGTAGAGGCCACTCTTGGCCACCAGGCGCACGAATTCGCGCACGCTGAGATCACCGTTGCGGAACAGGGATTCGAGCCCATTGAGCCGCTCGCTCTTCATGATGTACTGATTACCCAGCACCTGCTGATACACCGCACGCACGATTGTCTTGCGGTCGTCTTCTGTGGCGTGGGCCCAGTTTTCCTTGTTGCGAGCGCCAGCGAAGCGTTCAATCCCCAGTGCGGGGGCTTTGACCAGTGCCATGGGCGGGGAGGCGTAGGGCGAGGATCGGGAAGGGAGTAGGCAGCATGCCGAGGCACGCGCTGGCACGACGCTAAGCCGATCCCCCGGGCCTGTGATCAAGATTCATTGAACGTTGGGATCGTGTGAAGAGCTGTAAAGAAGCCCTGGCCTGGGGGCCCTGATTTGTGGCAGCCAGAGCGGGTCGCTAAGGTAAAAACAACACCAAAGATTGATCGGCACCCACCGATCCAGGAGGTTCACTGTGCTGCATTTCTGGGCCCCTGAGATTGATCCCGCCCACCCGATGGAGTGCACCCAGCCCGAGCGCTACGCCATCCGCCGGCTGGAAGACGGCCTGTTTCTGGCCGTGCAGGGCACGGACCAGCGGGTGACGCCGGTGGCGGACCCCTACGAGGCCTACCTGTTTCACACCCACGAGGCGGCCCTGCGGGCAGCCCTGCAGCTCAACAGCTCCGGGCGCGGACCGGTGGATGTGATCAAGATCGAGTGGGAACCGGCTGCACCAGCCGAGCAGGCCAGCCTCACAGGCTGATCGGCTCGACGCCGCTCACCACCGGCGCCACCACCGCCAGTTCGAGGTCGGGGTGGTCGTCCTGGAGCTGGCGCAGATTCCAGGCGTTCTTGAACAGCAGCACCGGCCGATCCCAGGCATCGCGCACGGTCTTGCAGTTGAAGATGCGGCCCACGGCCTCGAGGGCGTCCCAGCCGCCGCACACCCAGCGGGCCACGCTGAAGCCCATGGGCTCCAGACGGGTCTGCACGCCGTATTCGTGCTCGAGCCGATACTGCACCACCTCCAGCTGCAGCTGACCCACCGCCGCCAGGATCGGGTCACGTTTGCTCTGGTCGGTGTCGTAGAGGATCTGCACGGCCCCCTCCTCGCGCAGTTCATTCACCCCCTTGCGGAAGCTCTTGAAGGCGGAGGGGTTGGGGTTGCGCAGCCAGGAAAAGATCTCCGGGGAGAAACAGGGAATGCCCTCGTATTCCACCTTGGCGCCCATGTAGAGGGTGTCGCCGATGGCGAACATGCCGGGGTTGTTGAGGCCGATCACGTCGCCGGGGAAGGCATCGTCCACCACTTCGCGGTCCTGGCCGAACAGCTTCTGGGGCCGCGACAGGCGGATCGCCTTGCCGGTGCGGGCGTGCTGCACGGTCATGTCCTTCTCGAAGCGGCCGCTGCAAACGCGCACGAAGGCCACCCGATCGCGGTGGCGGGGGTCCATGTTGGCCTGCAGCTTGAACACGAAGCCGCTGAACCCGGGCGCCACCGGATCCACCGCCCCGCCGCGGCTCTGGCGCGGCACCGGCTTCTGGGCCAGCTCCAGGAAGGCATCGAGGAAGGGACGCACGCCGAAGTTGGTCATCGCCGAGCCGAAGAACACCGGGCTCAGCTCGCCGGCCTGCACCAGGGCCAGATCCAGCTCGGCGCCGGCGCCATCGAGCAGCTCCAGTTCCTCCAGGGCGGTGGCCAGCAGGTCGGGCTCCACCAGATCCGCCAGCTCAGCACTGCCTGCCAGCAGCCGCTTCTCGGTGGCCTGACGGCCCCGCTCGGCCCGCTCGAACAGGATCACGTCGCGGCTGCGGCGGTCGATCACGCCGCGGAAGCGGTCGCCACTGCCGATCGGCCAGTTCACCGGCCAGCAGGTGAGGCCCAGCTCGCTCTCGATCTCATCGATCAGCTCCAGGGGCTCACGCCCCGGCCGGTCCATCTTGTTGATGAAGGTGAAGATCGGCACCCGCCGCAGCCGGCACACTTCAAAGAGCTTGCGCGTCTGGGGCTCGAGCCCCTTGGCGGCGTCTTCCAGCATCACCGCGTTGTCGGCGGCGGCCAGGGTGCGGTAGGTGTCTTCCGAGAAGTCCTGGTGGCCGGGGGTGTCCAGCAGGTTCACCGTGGTGCCGGCGTAGTCGAACTGCAGCACGGTGGAGGTGATCGAGATGCCGCGCTGCTTTTCGAGGTCCATCCAGTCGGAGGTCACCTTGCGCTGCTCCCCCTTGGCCTTCACGGCGCCGGCCTGCTGGATGGCACCGCCATAGAGCAGCAATTTCTCGGTGAGGGTGGTCTTGCCCGCGTCGGGGTGGGAAATGATCGCGAAGTTGCGGCGCCGCTCCACGGCCTCCGCCAGGGATTCGAGATCGATGCCGACGGGGCTGCTGGTCATGGACCCAGCCTGCCAGAGCCAAGGCGGGGCCTGGGTCCTGCCCCGCAGCGGCGCCTGGGGTCGCCCTCCTGGGGGCCACGCTGGCTGTGGTGGCAACGGCGTCTTGCAGCCACCACTGGTGGCGTTATGGTGCACCCCAACCACCGGATCGCCCTGCCGTGACCCTCTCCGCCCAACCCCTGTCGGATGCGGCCCGCCAGGCCGCCGAACTGGGTTATGCGGCCGCCGATGCGACGCCGGCCGGCCCGCTGGCTGGCGGCGATTTCCCGGCCACGGCGCCAGCGGCGAACCCGGTGTTTTACCGCACCTATTCGCGCCGCACGCCCCAGGGCCGCGAGAGCTGGCAGCAGGTGGGCGAGCGCAACCTGGAGGGTCTGCGGCGCCTGGGCCACCTCACCGAGGCGGAAGTGCAGTTGCTGCGGCGCATGCAGCAACACCAGAAGGCCCTGCCCTCCGGCCGCTGGCTGTGGATCGGCGGCACGCCCTGGATCGAGCAGAGCGAAAACTTCTCCGGCTCCTACAACTGCACCTCCACCAACCTGGTGGACTGGCAGGCCTTCGCTCTGATGATGGACCTGGCGATGATGGGCTGCGGCACCGGCGCCATCATCGAGCCGCACCTGATCAGCCGCCTGCCGGTGCTGCGCAACCAGCTGGTGCTGGGCAGCGTCACCGACATCGGCTCCACCCCGGCGGGCCAGCGCCAGGAGCACACCAGCCACACGATTGAGGCGAACAGGGTTCACATCAAGGTGGGCGACACCCGCCGCGGCTGGGTGGACAGCTACCAGCTGCTGCTGGAGCTCAGCAGTGATGAGCGCTTCTGCCAGCACGGCGCCGCGGGCGAGATCCAGGTGAGCGTGGACCTCTCCGATGTGCGCCCCGTGGGCGAAACCCTCAAGGGCTTCGGGGGGATGGCCAACCCGGTGAAGCTGAAGGACCTCTACGGCCGTGTGGCCCAGATCCTCAACCGCGCCAACGGCCGCCAGCTCACCTCGGTGGAGTGCTGCCTGCTGATCGATGAGGCGGCCGTGACGATCGTGGCCGGCAACATCCGCCGCAGCGCCGGCATGCGCCAGTTCGCCGCAGACGACACCGCCGCCTCCACCGCCAAGGACAACCTCTGGCAGCAGGACAGCGAGGGCAACTGGAGCATCGATCCGGAGCGCGATTCGCTGCGCATGGCCAACCACACCCGCGTGTTCCACACCAAGCCCAGCCGGGCTGTGGTACTGGAGGCCGTGACCAAACAGTTCCAGAGCGGCGAGGGCGCGATCCAGTTCGCCCCCGAGGCGATCGCCCGCTCCAATGCCGATCTGCTGCCCACGCCTGAGCTGCGCCAGGAGTTCATCGCCCTCTATTGCGAACAGGGCCGCGAGCAGGCCGGAGCATGGCTGCAACAGCACCACCCCGGCATCGAGGCCGATGAACTGGAGCACCGCCTCGGCCGCTACGGCCTCAACCCCTGCGGCGAGATCCTCGGCGCCGACTTCCACTGCAACCTGGCCGAGATCCATCTCAACCAGATCCACCCCACCGATTTCCAGGCCCAGGAAGACGCCTTCCGCGCCGGCGCCATCTCGGTGGCCTGCCTGCTCAACCATCGCTTCGAGGTGGAGCGCTACCGCCAGAGCCGCGCCTGGGATCCGATTGTGGGGGTGAGCTTCACGGGCCTGTTCGACTTCTTCGTGCATGCCTTCGGCACCCCCTGGCTGCGCTGGTGGGAAGCGGGCCGCCCCGACAGCGAGGAGGGCCGCACCTTCCGCGCCCAGGAGGCCGATTACCTGGCCCGCTGGAAGCGGATCGTGAATGAGGCGGTGTGGGACTACTGCGACCGCCACGGCCTGCGCCGCCCCAACCGCTGCACCACTGTGCAACCGGCCGGCACCAAGAGCCTGCTCACCGGCGCCTCCCCCGGCTGGCATCCGCCCAAAGCGCAGCGCTTCATCCGCCGCATCACCTTCCGCAAGAACGATCCGGTGGCCCTGGCCTGCCTCGACTACGGCTACGCCATCGTGCCCTCCCAGAGCGATAAGGACGAGCAGGGCCGCCTGCTGGATGATCCCTTCGACCCCCGCTGCACGGAGTGGCTGGTGGAGATCCCCACCGAAGTGAGCTGGGCCAACATCCCGGGTGCCGATGCGGTGGAGATCAACAACTTCTCGGCCCTGGCCCAGTTCGACTTCTACATGCAGGTGCAGCAGCACTACACGGCCCACAACACCTCCGCCACGGTGGAGTTCCGCGAGAACGAGATCGAGCCGCTGGCCGAGGCCATCCACCGGGCGATCGAGGGCGGCCAGGGCTACATCTCAGCCGCCCTGCTGGCCCGCTTCGATGCCAACGCCACCTTCCCGAGGCTGCCGTTCGAGCCGATCGACCTGGCCACCTACGAACGCCTGAACAGCGAAGTGGCCGCCCGTCGCCGCACCGTCGACTTCTTCGAGGCCCTGCAGCGCTACGACGGCGGCGAGCTGCAGGAGGCCGGCCCCGCCGGCTGCGACTCCGACAAGTGCCTGCTGCCTCTCGCCAAGCCCTGAGCCTGCCGTGGGAAGATGGTGGCTCCCGGTCCACGGGCCGGGGATGGGAGAGGTGGTCGAGTGGTTGATGGCTCCGGTCTTGAAAACCGGCGAAGGGAAACCTTCCGCGGGTTCGAATCCCGCCCTCTCCGTTGAAATGGTTTCAACCATTCCAAGACAGTTGAACGTCCTGTGGCCAGGAAGGATGGCGGTTCAGGGCTGCACTTGTTCGGGGCTGCGGAAAACAGAATTGGGAAGCTACCTGATGGCGTTCAGGCCGCTTGATGGAGGTGTTTGTGCATCGCTTGGTCTCCCCTTCTGACTATCATTGGCCGTACATAAGTTGAATCGAGTTACAAGAGTTCGGCTGCATGGCAACGCTGGCCATCACCTGGCCGCAAGGTGTGCTCTGCGGAGAAGTTAGCCTTGCGGAGGCGGCTCAGGTGAATGGGGGAGTTAGAGAGTGGCAGACGTGTCAGGTTCAACAAGCGGTAAAACCATCGCAGACACCATCGCCGTTATATCTGAGGAAGCCCGTGCGGGCTCTGTGGGAGACTTTCTGGGAAGTCGCTTCAGTATTCGCCTCGTCAGAGTTTGTTGAAGCAGAGTTCTTCCCACGGATTTGGGAGATCAACCTCGATCTTCGCATCACGAAGTGGACTACCTGGTTACGGTGAGGCCCTAGCAGAACGGATTCATTCGGTGACCAGCTTGCGTCTCCTACCTGCCCCACCCGCAGAACGGAGGAGGGGCTCTCGAAACCGAAGATCCTGCGATGTCTCAAACGGTTCATTGCCCGCGAGGTGTTCCGAATCCTCATGGGCGGCCCAGGTGTCCGGTTGCAAAAGGCTTAAGCTCTGAGTGATAGGTCAACCAGGCTCTCACCATCCAACCCAGGGCTGATTCAAAGTGTGTCACAGGCGCTCTTGCCGCTCCTGTCAGCATGGGTTGAGGTCGGTGGAATCGCCTCCCTCTTGTGTCCAAAAGCGCTTCTGCCGCAACCGATCTCGACCTGATCAGCTACCTCAAGGCAATTCCGGACGCGCGCATGCGGCGCGGGGTGCGGTTTCCGGCCTGGTATCTGCTGCTGGTGGCGGTGCTGGGCATCCTCAGTGGTTGCCAGAGCCTGCGGGACCTGGAGCGTTTTGCCATCCGTCACCACAGCGTTCTGACCGAGGCGCTGGGGCTCGAACTGCGCCGTCCGCCCTCGGATTCCTCGTTCCGCTACTTCTTCCTGCAGGTGGACGTGGCCGCCCTCTGCGCCGCGATCCGCGACTGGACGATCGCCCAGATCCCAGCTGGTGCAGGCGATCTTGATCAGCTGGTCTGCGACGGCAAGACGTTGAGAGGTTCCATCGAGCCCACTGCCGGCGGGGGATCCGCGTTCATCGCCCAGGTGACGCTCTACTCGGCTGCCTTGGGCGTAGCGATCAGCCAGGCCTGCTATGCCACGGGCGAGAATCACGAGCGGGCGGTGCTGCGCCAGCTCCTCGGTGAACTGGATCTTGAGGGCGTGCTCATTCGGGCGGATGCCCTCCACACCCAGCGCCCGTTTTTCGACAGCTCCAGGAGCAGGGGGCCGACTTCCTGCTGACCGTCAAAGCGAACCAGAAGACGCTGCACCGCCAGATCCGCAGCCAGTTCCAGGGCAAGCGCAGGATCCCTTTTGTGGCAACGGATCACGAGATCAGCCACGGGCGCGACATCACCTGGACCCTGCGCGCGAAACAGGCACCGGAGCACATCCGCGAGAGCTGGGTCGGGACCAGCTGGATCGTGGAGGTGGCCGCCAACGGCACCCGAGACTCCAAGCCGTTCCAGGCCACGCACCTGTTTCTGAGCAGCCTGCGCACCACCCCAGAAGCCCTGCTGCAACTGGTGCGAGACCGCTGGAGCATTGAGGGCTGGCACTGGATCCGTGACACCCAGCTCCATGAAGACGCCCACCGCTACCGGGGCAATGGCGCTGGGGCCATGGCGACACTGCACACGGCAGCCCTGAACCTGCTGAGGCTGGCGGGTTTTCAGTCGATCCGAGCCGGCATGCAGGCGGTGATGCACGACATCACGGCGCTGCTGGCGATGGCGCGGCGCCAACCAGAACCGAACCCCTGTTGAGACTTTGAATCAGCCCTGCCATCCAACCCACCCGCAATGGAGGAACGGGTGGGTTGGATGGTGGATGTACACACGGGTAGTCGCCCCTCAGGGGATCGCGCAAAACAGCCTGTTAAGGGGTTGACGATCTATACGAGCATCTTCTGCGAAGCAATTCCCGACAGCGGCAGCAAGGACATCAAGGGGGACGCCCTCGTCGAGGTGGCGGCGGATCAGCCGCTCCCAACTGAACGGGATCAATCGTGCCATGGGGAGCCTATGCATTAGAGGAGAGGTCTCGGGACGGGCGGTAACACCCCAAGCCTGGCGACCTCACACCCCTTTGTCAGCTGAACAACCAGGTGGGTCTACACACATAAGATCGGTGTACGTATGCACAGGTGGATATGGATAATCATCTCCACTATTCAGATGCTGACTCCACCGGCTCGCTGGAGCAGACCATCTAAAACTGACCCTTCCTTGATATAGTCCCTTATGAACTGACATAGAAGGAAGGACTCAATGCCCTGCGTTCAATAGATCCTGAAGGTAGAAGTGTTGTTTCCACCACCTCCTAAGTCGAGACCATTCTGACTAAAAAAAGCACCACGTCCTGAAAATGCCGTAATAATACCTTCCTGAAATGGAATCATAGCTGTAGCTCTCCATCAGGACTGCTGTAGATATTTCCGCCTGAGAACGCTGTTATAACTCTGTCACGATATTGGATAAGCGCTGTTAGACCCTGGTTCCCGTTATTAGGCTCTCGTCGTTAGACCACCCCCACCTATGCTTCTGCCGTCAGGGCTTAAATAGATCCCTTTCCCGCTAAATGCTGTTACAACACCTCTCTGATAAGATATTATCTTGGCAACTGTCTGGGTTCCATGCGTGGAGTCTCCTATTGCGTTCCAGAATGCTGCACTACGAAAACTTGTTCCTGCGTTACGGCCTCCTCTCGTACCGCAACCGCCACTAAAATGAACGCCAATTGATGTATTAGTTGCTTGTTGAAGAATCGGACTCCCTGAGTTGGCAGGCTGCGTATCAGTCCTGTATTCAATTCGTATATTGTTTGGATAATTAGCAGGCCCCGTGCCGGTTTGTTGCGTTTGACTATCAGCATTCCGGGGCCCAGAAGAGCCAAAATTCGGCGATGGGCCATCTACGCCATAGCCTGTGATTGTTACATTATTAGGCTGTGATCTTCTGGATAAAGGAATCAATGTTCCCTGTGCCTCTGCTGGAAATAAGCCCGTAATCTGATTAGGCCTGACTCGAAAGACTGCCCAGTCATTGTCGGTTGTTTCCTGCGAAACAAAAGAGTCTGGAACGACGAAGTATTGGTCATCCACAGCTGCTGGCTGGGTTGTTCCAGTGGTATCTGATGGGGGAACATTAAATTCAACAAGAGTTGCCCCAGGACGATCACAGTGACCAGCAGTTATCATCCGATCCCCCCACACAATATATGCAGTGCACCCAATATCCATTAATCGACCTACCCCTCGGTTGGAAGAGGTAACACGATTATCAGATGCATCACATATAGATTCTGGATTAATCCGTGGATTGAGTTTCTGACCTTGAGGCAGCAACTTACTGCTATCTGGACCAAGCATCTTCTGGAGTCCTTTCGGCAGCACGCCGTCGGATAGGCTTGAAGAACCAATGCCAATGATAATCTTACGGATTGCAATTGACCCTGTCGATAAATCCTCTTCAGGTGATGATAATGTGATATTTAGCACTGAACCTTTGAAACGCGGTGTGTGCCCATCCCATGACTCGATCTGAGAATCCGATAACCTAATGATTTCTCCAGTCGAATCTTCGATCTGCAAATAATCATCAACGCCAAGCTGTGGCTTTGAAAACTGCAACTGAATCCAAGTGGCACCTGGTAGTGAAATCTGTTTCCTATTACCGCTTTGCATGGCTGAGAAAAGTTGCGATAAGGAAGCTGGTGCAAACTCACTGGTAATCTCTAGTCTTGGTGTTGGAACAACTTCATCTGCAAAAGCCAACGAACCACGAGAAACAATCAATGGTGGTAGTCCTGCCGCTAGCAGTAGGCACACGCCAGTGGAAAATGAATTTCTCATGAAGTGGTGCATTCATTCTTTAGTCAACATACATAGGAAAATTCTGAAGCGATCAATGGCTGACATGATTATTAACAAGAAGTGATATCGACCATACTTGCTTCGATTCGTCTGTTTAGCTCGTTCCTAAGAAAACCCAAGTGTGCTCCGGCTGGATGAACCTCACTTTTCTCAATCGCCAGTCAAGGCTCTTCAACTGATGCGACCGGAACAACTCCACTGACTGCATATCCATCAGGGAGCTCCACCTCGCAGGGATATCCCTTGATCTTGGAGGTTACAGGACAGAACAAGGCCAGACCGACTTTTCCGTTGTGGGACTTTGGAGACAGGACAAGTGCTGGCCTTCTTCCACGCTGCTCACTTCTGGCTTGTGGTGTGAACTCCAGCCAAGCTAAATCACCACGATCGTACATAGGTCGACATCAGAATGCTTCGGCGCCTTCTGCATTCCCTGTATCAACTGACGCGTGGATGTTCTATGGCGTGACCCCCGCAAGAAGATCCGCAAGCCTGAGCCGGCTTGGCACCAGGGCCGCCTAAAAGTGTGTCCTGGTACTCCTTGGCGTGGCCGTCAGCATTGGGTTCGCTCGGCGGGTCTCAGTGCCCCCAATGCCCGAAAACCTCTCTGCTGCAGTCGAACAGCCCGCACCGAATGATCTGATCAGCTTCCTCAAGGCCATCCCGGACGGCCGCTACCGCCGTGGGGTCCGCTACCCGCAGTGGTTCCTGCTGCTGGTGGCGGTGCTTGGGATCCTGAGTGGCTGTCGGAGTTCCCGGGATCTCGAGACGTTTGCCAGGCGGCACCGAGAGGCGCTGAACCGGGCGCTCGGCCTGGGCTTCAAGCGCTGGCCCTCCGATGCCACGTTTCTCTACCTGTTCAATAAGGCCCACCTCCAGGAATTCGGCCAGGTGCTCCAAGCCTGGATGATCAGCCAGATCCCAGGCGGGGCGCACGGTCTCGACCAGTTGGTGTGTGACGGCAAGACCCTGCGCGGCTCGGCCATCGAGACTGACGACGGCAGCCACCGTTTTGTGGCCCAGGTCACGGTGTACGCCCGCGCCCTTGGTGTCGCCCTCGCCCAGAAGACCTACGACACGCATGAATCCAGTGAGCGTGCGGCGCTGAAAGAGCTGCTGAGCACCCTCGAGCTCGATGGCGTGCTGATCCAGGCGGATTGTCAAGCGACATCCGCTTTTGGTCCTCTGGCGACACGAAAACTGGTCCACCTGATGGCCTGCTGATGGGGGCCTTACGGCGGCCCTTGGATCGGTGTTTCATCGGTGGGTGTCGTGTCGTTGTTGTTGGTTTGCGGCATCGGTGCCACTTGATCCGGGTTCCCCTCAGGCCTCCTCACCGGGCGGCGGTGGCCGTAGGCCAGCGCTGTCCGGTGAGGAGGAACCGCCCGCCTGCGGGCGGATCAGGCCGCTGCGACGCTTCTCCCTCAGCCGGTAGCTGTCGCCCCGGATCGTCAGCACGTGGCTGTGGTGCAGCAGGCGATCGAGGATCGCCGTGGCGACCACCTGATCGCCAAACACCTCGCCCCACTCCATGACGGGGCGGTTGGAGGTGATCAGCACGCTGCCGCGCTGATAGCAGCGGGAGATCAGCTGGAAGAACAGGTAGGCCGCGTTCGGCTCCAGCGGCAGGTAGCCCAGCTCATCAATGATCAGCAGCCGAGTTTTGGCGTACTGCGTCAGCCGGGCCTCCAGGACATGCTGCGCCTGGGCCTTGGCCAACGCGCTGATCAGCTCCATGGCGCCGACGTACTGGACGCTGTGACCGAGCCGCACCGCCTCCCGGCCCAGCGCCACCGCCAGGTGGGTCTTGCCCACTCCCGGCGGGCCGAGCAGCAGCAGGGTGTCGCCGTTGGCCACCCAGCGACAGGTCGCCAGCTCTCGGATCTGAGCCGGATCAAGCGACGGCTGGGCCTCGAAATCGAACGCTTCCAGCGTGCGCACATACGGAAAGCGCGCCAGCCGCAGTGCCATCTCCATCCGCAGCTGGTCCTTGCGGGCCACCTCGGCTGCACACAGCCAGGCCAAGGCCTCGCGCAGGTTCATCTCCCGCCTGGCCGCCTCCTCCAGCAGCGCATCCAGGCGATCGCGGATCGCTGGCAGCCGCAGGCGGGTGAGCATCGCTTCCAGCTCCTCGGTCGGCACCGGTGGGGTGACCGGCGTAGATCGCTGGCGTGGGTTGGTGCTCATGCCGCCACCTCCCCGATCAGCTCGGCATAGACGGCCAGAGGCCGTGCCAGTTCAGAGCTGCGGACCATGCGCTGCTCCTGATCACGACTTGCGTTGCCATCCCGCAGCGATCGCTCCGCCTCGCGCTGCTGCCGCTGCGGCACCAGGCCATCCCAATGACCGTCGATCACCTGGCGGCTGCGGCTACCGGGCCGCTGGCGCCTGTGCTCAGCGACGATCCGGCCGCCATAGCGGATCAGCACCTGCTGGTCCCGCACCAGCACGCTCACCCGCTGACGGATCAGCGCCTGCGGCGCCGAGTACCAGTTCGCCTCCACCTCCACGCAGCAGTCGCTGTGCACGATCCGCACCAGCTCCCTCTCCGCCAGGAACGACGGCTTGGCCTCCAGTGGCTGCAACGCCTGGGATTCTGCGCGCACAAACCGCTCCAGCGGCGCCTCGCCGGTGGT
Source organism: Cyanobium sp. NS01 (assembly GCF_014280235.1). NCBI lineage: Bacteria > Bacillati > Cyanobacteriota > Cyanophyceae > Synechococcales > Prochlorococcaceae > Cyanobium > Cyanobium sp. NS01. The sequence goes on from NZ_CP047940.1 coordinate 1,756,402, forward strand.
GCCATGCACCCGCAGGTCGGCCACCTCGCGGCTCCAGCGCACCAGATGGGCCTCCAACTCCGCCCAGCTGCTGAACTCCCGCCCAGCGATGGCGTTCCTCTTGACGTACGCCACCCCGCGCTCGTCCTTGCCTTTGGTTCTGGCCCGGTACGGGCGACAGGCCCGCGGCTTGAACCCCCAGTAGCTGGCGAACTCCCCCAGCCGCTGGGCGAACACCACGATGTGGCGCTCGGGATCGTGCTGACTTACCAGCGCCCGGGCGTTGTCCACCAGCACCTCCTGCGGTACCCCGCCCCAGTGGCGGAAACCCTCCTCCAGGGCCTCGAGCCAGTGGTCCTGCTTCTCGCTGCGGAAGGCCCGCACCAGCAGCCGGCGCGAGTACCCCAAGGTGAGCACCGCCAGGTGCACCCGCACCCGCTCGCCGCCAATGCTCACCAGGCACTGGCCAAAGTCAGCCTGGAGCTGCCGGCCCGGCGGGGTCTCAAACCGCACCGTCGCCAGGGCCGCGTTGCGCAGCTCCCGCCGCCACGGCTCCACGGCACGCTCCACCGTGCGCAGGCTGACCTCGATTCCCTTCTCACTGGCCAGCTCCTGCCGCACCACATCGGCATTGCCGCGGTGGGCCAGAAACCGCTGCCGCAGCCACTCTCGCTGGCCGTCGAGAACCGCGTTGCGGCAGGGCTTGCCGTAGGGCTGCCAGCCACCCTGCCGCAGGTACTTGCGCACCGTCTCGGGCGAGCAGCCCAGTTCCCTGGCAATGCGCCGCCGGCCCCAGCCTGCTGCCGAAAGCCGCTGCATGGCCTCCACATCCTGAGGGGTCTGCACCGCCGTCTCCACAGCCATCGGCTCCAGAGATGGCTCCCCTCCGCTGGCCTTGTCGTCCTGCCTGGCTCGCTCCACGGGGTGGACCAGTTTTCGTGTCGCCTCCGGACCAGTTTTCGCTGTCGCCTGACACGGATGCGCTCCACACCACCCAGTCGTTTTTCGCTGGTGCCTCGCCCAGGGGGCCGACGTGCTCCTGAGCGTCAAGTCCAACCAGAAGAGCCTCTACCGTCAGATCGGTTGCCAGTTCCAGGGAAAGCGTCACATCCCTTTCACTGCAACGGATCACGAGAAGCGCCATGGGCGCGACACCGTCTGGGAACTACGGGCCCGGGAGGCGCCGGAGCACATCAAGGCCAACTGGCCCGGTAGCGCCTGGATCGTGGAGGTGATCACCGACACGCTGAGCCGCAAAGGGAAGCGCAGCGTGCGGCGGCACCTGTTTCTCACCAGCGTGCGCACCACGCCACCAGCCCTGCTGCGCCTGATCCGGCAGCGCTGGAGCATTGAGAACGAGTGGCACTGGGCCCGCGACGCCCAGCTGGGTGAGGACGCTCATCGCTACGCCAACCGGATCGGGGCCCCGGTGTTCGCCGTCCTGCGCACCATCGTGATGAACTTGCTGCGGCGAGGCGGCTACCGCTCGATCCGGCAGGGGCTCCGGGAGTTGGCCTACGACATCCAAGGGATGCTGGCGCTTGGCGGCGTGGCCGCTCGAGCGAGCTCGGCTTGATCGTACTTTTAGGCAGCCCTGGGCTTGGCACAGAGGGCCTCAAGACCAGTTCACCGACCTTCGCGGTGAGGCTGACCTCGGTGCAGGCCCTCATCCCCACCTCCTCAGCCAAGCCGCGTGGAATCCTCACGCCAAGGCTGTTCCCCCACTTCTGAACCTCCGTCTACATGCCCAGCTGTGGCTGACTACACCACTCTTTGCCTCGTTGGCCTTTGTCCCATCTCTCCAACGCTTGCCATCACCTGGCCGCAACAACCAACGGGGATATACAAGGTGCGCTTGGTGGCGGCTCAGGTGCATGGCATTGTTAGACCTTTGAGCCAAAGCATCAGGATAATTGACTAGAACATCTTGTCCTTAATCCCAATATCATTATCAACGCCAACAGATTCAATGATACTGCTAGCACAATCAGTACGCTAAGATTTGCAAACCCAGAACCAGGTGCGCCTCAAGTGAAGTACAGTTGTACTACCCGAGAAGTCCTTGTGAACCTGGTTGATTCAGCGTGGAATGATCTTTGGTCGGCTGGCATTACCAATCCAATCGATATATCCCGAATCTTTTCCGAGATTGCCACTAGCAGATCTCGCACTAATAGCACCACTCTTATAGATCAACTGAAAGTTGACCAAGGGCTTTCACGAGCCATTGAAAGGGCGTCTACTACATTTGCTCACTTGCTAAATGATAGCTCATCGGGAGATCACCTAGGAGATATCTACGAGTATATCCTCTCACATCTCTCAACGGCTGGCCACTTTGGCCAGTTCCGTACACCCACTCATCTAATTAACTTTATTTATGATGTCTTTCCCCCGCTTTCCCAGGGAACGATTTTAGACCCAGCATGTGGTACTGGCGGCTTTTTGATTGAAGCCAATAAGAGGCAAGCGGATAGTCACTTTATTGGGTGCGAAATTGATAGGTCTGTTTTTGAACTGGCTGTTGCCAACGGCAAGCTTCATGGAATTGAAAGGCTAAATGTTATGCGCCAATCTGGAATTGGCCTAGCCGATCTAAAGCCTGATTTAATCGCCACAAATCCTCCTTTCTCTGGAACCTTTGATGAGCCCTATTTCTCGGATATTGCGGGCTTAACAACAAGCAAGACCGAGCTCGCATTTTTATGCAAATGCCTTGAGTTGCTAGAAGAAAGTGGTCGATGCGCGATTGTGCTTCCTCTCGGTGTGGCCTCGAATACCAGTAAAGAGTTTGTACAAGTTCGCAAAGCTCTTCTGAGGAATGCTTCCATCAAGGCGATTGTTGAACTTCCTAGAGGAAGCTTCTTGCCGTACACTGATGCCAAGACTGTAATCATCTTTTTTGAGAAAGACAGAAGAGGAACATCTGAGTTTATATCTGCTGTCTGCACCGATGATGGCTTTACTCTAGATGATGCCAGAAAACCAACAGGAACATCTACTCTGCCTATTATTGCAAGGTGTATTGACCTTGGAATCTTCTCGCCAGGGAGTAGTTTCTGCAGGGAATCATCAATACAAGAGCTTGATGACTACCTCAGACTAGTTCCATCAAGAATTAATAGCTTAGCATCAAGCGCAATTAGCTTTCAAAGAAAGAAGCGATCGCTTAAGGACGAATGTCGTGCTGAGATTGATGAGCTTTTCGTCGCGGTGAATAAGCTACAGTCTGTTATGTTAAGACTGTCTACCTTTGCCAAGAGTTCAACACAGTGCCCTACGAAAATGAAGGAGGATGCAGTCGATGTTGCTCTGTGATCTTGTTTCACCATTGCGCATCAGAGTGTCTCCAGGCGAGTTTGGTTTACACAAGTACTATGTTGGCCTCGAACATATTGAAAAGAATACTGGAGTCGTCAAGCCATCTTTAACCTCTGATGAGAAGCCTTCATCTGCAAAGACATTCTTTCCAAATGGGGCATTATTGTTTGGCAAGATACGCCCCGAACTCCGCAAGGTCGGCGTTAGTTCATGCGAGGGAATCTGCTCAACTGATATCTCAGTCTTTATTCCAGTAGACGAGGCCCAAGCTAATGCAATAGCACTCGTACTGCGAAGTGATAGAGCGGCCGATTATTTTAGTTCTTTACGAACCGGAACGAGTCTTCCTCGAGTTCGAGAGGATGACATTCTAAGATTTAACATGAATTGGTGTTCAGGTTATCTTCTGAAGGAACTTCAAGAGTTATCTACTCTATTGGCAACATTTAGGCTTAGCGCTCTTGATGTAGAGGCAAAGTGCCGGCACTTAGAGGCCAGAATCTCTTCTTTGTTGTAGGCTTATGCTTGTCCTCGGCGTACAGTCTTGAGCCGTTCAACAAACTCCAAATATCTCTTCATCTCTGGATCTGCTGATGCCAGCTCAGCTCTTTTATCCTTGGCTGCTAATGACCTTGTAGCAACCATTCGTACTAGTCCCCCAAAGTTTTGCGCATATGATACATTGGAGCCTCTTAGGCTAATTGGCCCTGTCCTTCTCTCTCTTACATTGCTTGCATTAACTGGTTCTCCGTGGTGAACGCAACGCGAGGGATCGCATCCATCTGGACACGAACCCCTGTCAACAAATGATCCACCGCGTTCAATGTGAAGTAAGTCCCTTAGACTGGCAATTGATCTAGATCGAAACAATCCTATCTCATCTATTCGTGGGTACACATGGATTCCACCAGTCTCTGCCCATCCCCATGTAATAACCACAAGAAGATCGTCCTCGCCAATCTCGCTGATTAATGAGTCAAAGTGCGCCTTGGACTCGTCTGCGTTAATGACCATAGATTTAACTTCGATTCTGAAGAGTTCACCAGTCTTAGTCTCAGGTCCCCATGGAGTTACATCCGATATACATGCAAAGTCATTGAATTCATGATTGGGGATCCAAGCCAGTGATACATCCATAGTGCGGAGATGTTGACTTGCGTAGAATCCCCACAACGATTCCATTACAAGCCCAAGCCCACTGCCAATCCGACCGCCTCTCATGCAGAAGTGCTCTAGGGTAAAAAGATTAATCTGATCTTTGACTAAAACAGCGCATTGGATCAATGCTTCGCTTGAGGTTGCCAAAGCCTATGGCCTCTAATCCGATCCAGTGTATATCATAAGACCTTAGTATTGGCGTACTACTTTGGTGGGCGTTGAGAATCTGCCTCACCTGTCAAGATGCTATTAGGCTTAAATGAAGATCATTGACATTGGCGATTGGGTATAACTCTGGATGCTTGAATCGAAAAGGTCTAACGCTCAAGATCAGCGGCGGGCAAGAAGCCGAACACAAAGAAAGGGAATTATTGGACCCGACCGCTGCATCTTGATGTTAGCTTGGTTGCCGACATATTCATGGCTCACTTCAAGGAGCTTACTTGCCTACCACTAACGCGGAATTAGCCTGCATACTGTCCTAGACGCATCACGCCGCCCATAGTCACTTACCCACTAAACCAGGATTCGTCAAATCAGATAGAGGATCAATGATCTGGCATGAGCATTGCTGGTATTCCCTGATTGCCGGATAAATTGCAAAGAAAGGATAGAATCTACAGATATTATCGCCAGCTGAGATGGCAATGCCAGCGAGCTTCGTGTCAGAGGCTTCTGGCATGAGGTTAACAATAGGGCCACCACTCATGCCATTTAGACAATCATGATTTACCTCGGACTCGGAGACATCAAAGGAAATCAGCATTTCATGGTTATCCTCAATGAGAAGAACGCCGGTAACAAGACTTTTGTGAACGGTGGTCATATGAGTGAACCCTTTCCTGGTATCATCATGCGCGAATTCATTAAGACGGAAGGGATACCCGCAAACAGTTAAGAATTGACCCTCGAAGAACTGATCCTGATTAAGGCAGGGAGGCGTTTCACCGTCAAGGTCGATAAAGCAGTCGGGAGCAGATCCTGGAAAGGGATCAAATAGCTCGATTAAGCAAATATCTTCGTGATCTACAAGTGGTATTTCGTGCCTGATTCGTTCACTAATATTCCACAGCCTCCTTGGATACATAAAGTCTAGGAGAGAGTCCCATCGTGGACGGGAGTGCATTGAAACCCAGAACGGAGACTCATTCAGGAAGCCCTCGGGCATATTGTTGGTCAGAACATGTTTAGCGGTCAACAAGAAGAAGACCCCACCAAACCTAAGTAATACTGAGCTCCCAGCCCCATACATCCAGTCCACATGAAAGTAGCCACGCTCAGCCAAAGACTGTTCTAATGACGTAAAAAAGAGTCTTCGTGCAGATTTTGCCGCATTCGACAAAGGCGTCTGCTGTAGAAGGATTGCAGGGTCAATCTGGGTCATTGCTGCTTGGCTAAAAGCTTGTTCAAGCTAACTAGTCATTGGATGGTTCCGTGAACCACAGCCGCCCGGCCTCCCCCCTTCCGATAACCACTCCCAGCAGTCCTCGCCCGCTTCTGGAAATCCCTGGCTCAGCATAGGATTTGAGCATTGCTTCACCAAGCTTAAATGTGGTTCAAGGGTCCGCAAACCACTTGTTCGATTGGCTACAAAATGTCCACTGGTTGAAGGCCCTCAGCGCGCCAGGTTGAGCAAAGGGGTATGGCTCATGCAGCACCTCAGATCTCGTGAGGGTTTCTTCCACTACTGCTGCAGCTCCCACCAACTCTCCTCCACCCACACCGACACCGAGCCTCCCTGGCAGTGCCACTCGGCCCAGCCGTGGGCGTTGGTGCTGATCACGGCGGGGTGGTGGCCAGTGAGGTCGCGGAAGCGGGTGTGGGGTTTGCCCACTTCCATCCACTTCGATCCGGCGGGGCCATCGCTCATCAGCACCGCCAGCGCCAGGGGATGGCCAGGGCTGCCGAGGCGGGTCCAGCCAATCGTGTTGAAGTGGTCGAGGTAGTCGTACTGGGGGCCATAGGCGCACTGGGTGCGGGCCAGCAGGAAGCGATCGATCAGGCCGCGGTGGGAGGCCATCGACACGCTGTAGCTCTGGCCGTTCTTGCTGTCGCTGTAGGTGGCCCCGTAGTAATCGGCATGGAAGATGCAGGGATAGCCCTCATCGCGCAACAGGATGAAGGCGTAGGCCAGCGGCTTGAACCAGTCCTGCACCGGTGATTCCAGGGCCTGCAGCGGCTGGGTGTCGTGGTTGTCCACCAGGGTCACGGCCAGCAGCGGCGCTTCCTTCATCAAGGTGCCATCCAGCAGCCGGCGCATGTCGTACTGGCCGCCGCCGAGGCTGGCCTGATGGAAATTGAGATGCAACGGCGCATCGAAGAGGCTCATGGCGCCGCCGGTGTTGGCCAGATACCACTGGAGGCTGGCCAGGTCGTAGGTCCAGTACTCGCCCACCACGAACAGATCGCGCTGCACGTGCTGCTCCAGGTGGTCGACCCAGTCCACGAAGAAATCACTGGCGATGTGCTTGATCGCATCGAGGCGGAAGCCATCCACCCCAAAGCTGTCCAGCATCCAGCGGCCCCAGTGCTTGAGTTCGCCGCGCACCTCGGGGTGGTTGAGGTTCAGGTCGGCGCCCATCAGGAAGTCGTAGTTGCCTTTTTCGAGGGCCACGTTGTGCTCCCGCAGCGCCCCCTTCACCTGCCACACCGCCTGGTAGTCGCGCTCGAAGCCGTTGTAGTCCACAGCGTCGAAGTGATACCAGTGCCACTGCATCTCTGAATACCGCCCGCCGCGGCCATCGAAGCGGTAGTGGGTCCAGGCGCGGATGGTGCGTTCATCGCCGAGCTTGCGGGTGCGGTCCTGCGGATCGAAGGGGGTGGCCTGGAACTCCTCTTCCGCATCGGCAAACAGCTTGTGGTTGAACACCACATCGGCATACACCTGAATGCCGTGCTCACGGCAGGCCTGCAGGGCCGCCTCGTAGTCCGCTCTGGTGCCGTACTTGGTACGCACCGTGCCCTTCTGGTCGAATTCGCCCAGATCAAACAGGTCGTAGGTGCCGTAGCCCACGTCGTACCCACTGCCCCCCTTGGTGGCGGGCGGCAGCCACAGGGCCGTGATCCCGGCGGAGGCCAGGGCTGGGGCTTCGGCGGCGAGGCGGCGCCAGTGGCCACCATCCGCCTCGCTGTACCAGTGGAACCACTGCATCAAGGTGCCGTTGAATTCCGTGGGCTCGGCGCTGCGGCGTGCTGCCGTGGCCGGCCCCTCCCGCTGCAGCCAGCTGCGCAGCAGGGTCGCCACCCCGGAGGCGGTGTCCTGGGCGGGGTCGCGGAACACCTCCAGGGCCTGGGTCTTGAGCTGCCGGGCGACGGGCGACATGCGGCTGTTCAGGAGGCAGGGGGTGAGGCCTGCGGCGGCGGCGTCTGGGGCCCCGGGCCGGCGGTTCGGCGCTCCAGCCGAGGGGCCTCGCCAGCCTGGACGGGCGGATGCTGGGCGCTCTGCCGATTCAGCTCCCGCTCCAGCATCAGGATCCGCATCTCGCGCAGGCAGTACTTGCAACCGCCGGTGGTTTGCAGATGTTTTTCAGGGGTGATGCAGATCTGCTTCACCGGATGCATCGTGCAGCGAATCTTGATGGGCGACTTATAGCTTTTATAGATGATTTCGCTGTAGTCATAGCGATCGCCAAAGCGCGAACGGGCCCGCTCCAGAAATAAGTCCCGGCTGATCGGATTGCCCATGGCACAGAGATTAGGCACCTGGCCAGCTTCAGAGCCAAACAGACAAGGAACGACACAGCCGCTCAGATGGCAGGCTGAGAGCATCCCTTGCCCGCCACTCCCATGGCCCAGGAGCCCCCCCAGCGCCCCGCCTGGCTCAACTGGCTGTTTCTGGCCGCCTTTCTGTGGTCGAGCTGGCAGCTGGCCGGCCTCTGGTTTTCGCGTCTGCACGGCTGAACCGGGGCCTCGCCGCCGGGGTTCAGGAGCGGCGCGGCAGGCAGGCCCGCACGAGCCGCACCACACCCCCCACCACCAGCACCAGCGCCCCCAGGGTCACCACCACCAGCAGCACCACGGCGAGCAGCTGCACAAACCCCAGCAGGAAGGTGCTCACGCCCTCGATCAGGTGGACCGTGGCCTCGCTGAGCAGCAGAAACGCATCCAGCCGGGTGGGGATCTGCAGCAGCCCCGCCAGCAAGCCACAGCCCAGGGCGCCCAGCAGCAGCCCGGAGCCGAACTGCCGCAGCCGCGTCGGCCGGTTCCTGCGCCGGAACACCTTGCGCGGACCACCCGGTTTCTGGGGGAGCTGCAGCAGGGGGCGGCGGGAGGAGGTCATGCCTCAAGGGGGTGGCCGGCGCCACGCATCCAGCGCTCGAATTCCATCAGCACCAGCTCGTTGGGGCAGTCGATCAGATGCAGACCGCCCACGGAGCAGTCGCCCTGGCCACCGTGATGGAGGGTGAGCCGAAACGTCTCGCCGCTGAGGCCACAGACCTCGGGGTCGCTGCGCACCACCACATCCAGCGTGGCTCCCAGGCGCGCCACCCGGATCCGCAACTCAGACCAGCTCAGTGTCGTCATCGGCGGGCAGAGCAAGCGGAGAGAACAGGACGAAAGACCGCGCCCTGAGGCCGAGCCCACCTGAATCCTGGCCTCAGTGTGACCAGCCAGGCGCCGGCGTCAAGCTCAGGGGCTGGGACGGGGCTCAGGCGAGGGGTCTGGCTCAGCGGCCGGGGCCTGTGGGGCAGCCGTGGGCTGGGGACGGGGTTCGGGGAGCAACAGGCTCACTCCCGCCGCGAAGGCCAGGGCCACGGCACCGCCCAACGGAGCCGCCAGGCGCTGGCGCCGCGGCAACCGCCCCTGCACCTCCCGGGGCTTCAGGGGCTGGGGCGCGGGCAGATCCAGGGGCATCTGCAGGCGCGGGTCGAGGCGCAGCTGGTCGAGCACCCGCACCAGATCCGCCAGCTCGGCGTCATCCAGTCCGATCGTGAGAGGCGGGGTGTCGGGCTGGCTGCTGCGCAGCAACAGGGTGTGGGTCGCCCCTGCGGGGCCAATTTCCACCGGCAGGGGCGGGCCGCCGAAGCGGCGGCGCACGCCGCTGATCAGGTGGCGGGCATAGGGCAACACCACCTGCATCAGAGCCAGCAGGTGCTCCTTGCGCCCCTCCAGCTCCGGCCGGCCGGCCCAGCGCAGGCTCCAGCCGGTGATGATCCCGATCGCCTCGCCCCGCTGCCCGACCGACACGTCGGGCAGACCCTCCACCTGCAAGCGGCAGCTGAGTTGTTCAAAGCGCAGGGTCTGTTTCATGGTGGGCTCAGCCGCCGGGGTCCATCAGGCTGGCGCGCACCCGCTCGAAGCCGCCGATGCCGCCGCCCAGGGCCAGGGTCTGCACCAGCTGATACCGCTGGGGGGCCCCCAGCACGGGATCCAGCAGCCGCTGCACCCCCACCCGGCGGGGATTCATGCGTTCGTTGAGCAGGGCCGCGAGGCGTCCCTGGAACAGCTGCCAGCGCTGCTCGCGCACCTGGGGCGATTCGGACTCCGACAGCAACGCCCGCAGCAGGGGGTAGAGGCGGTCGGCCAGGGCGCAGAGGATGCGGATCAGGGCGTCTGTCTCGGCCGGATCGAGCTCGCCGCGGCGGGTGGTGCGGCGCAGGGGGTTGTAGCAGCGCCGTTTCCAGAGCTCCACCCGGTTGGGGAACAGGCCGGTGAAGCCCATCTCTTCGCTCATCCACACCATCGCCTCGCCGCCGTTGAGGTCGAGGGCCTCCACGCTCAGCAGCAGCAGGTCGAGCCGCTCCAGTCCCCGCCGGGGCAGCCTGGTCTGCTCAGCGGGCCGGGGCGGGGCTGGCGGTGCTGCAGCAGGGTCGCTCATGGCTGCGATGATGCCAGCTCCCGCCCCCCTTCGTCACGCCGATGGCCGTTGATCTGCGCCGGTTCGTGCGCGACGTGCCCGACTTCCCCAAGCCCGGCATCCTGTTCCGCGATCTCACGCCGCTGATGCGCGATCCCCAGGGCTGGCAGGAGGTGATCCGCCAGCTGGAGCTGGCCGCCACGGCGCTGCAGCCGGATCTGATCGTGGGCATCGAATCGCGGGGCTTCATCGTGGGCATGGCCCTGGCCACCCGCCTGGAGCTGGGCTTCGTGCCGGTGCGCAAGCCCGGCAAGCTGCCCGGCGCCGTGACCGGGGTGGACTACGCCCTCGAATACGGCAGCGACCGGCTCGAAATCTGCAGCGATGCCCTCCAGGGCAGCCCCAGGGTGCTGGTGGTGGACGATCTGCTCGCCACCGGTGGCACCGCCGCCGCCTGCGCCGAACTGGTGAGCAGTGCCGGGGGCGAGCTGTGCGGCTTCAGCTTCGTGGCCGAACTGGCTGGTCTGGCCGGCCGCAGCCGCCTGCCCGAGGCCCAGTCGATCACCTCGTTGATCATTTACGACTGAGATCAGAGCCTGGCCTAGAGGTTGCTGTCCTGCCAGCTCCACACCTGCTCGAGCTGCTCCAGGCTGATCAGGCCGTAGCGCCACAGCACCGCCGGCAGGGGCGCCTGCTCCAGCTGGGACTGCTTGATGCCGAGCGCCAGGGCGCTCTCGCTCAGGCCCAGCTGGTTGCGCAGATAGCGCAGCAGGGCCTGGGGAGGCGGCGACTGGGGGCTGGAGCTGATGACCATGGTCAGGGCGTCATCAGCAGAGACCTCACCATGGCTGGCAGGGGCCGTGGGTCATGGCCCCCAGGCTGAGCCGGCGCAATGGAGCCAGTGAGGCCAGCCCCGCCAGGCCCAGCCGCCGCAACGGCAGCAGCAGCCTGGCACGGTTGGAGAACAGGCGCATCAGCAGATCGGTGGCCGCCAGGGTGAGCAGCAGGTCGGGCCAGCGGCGGCGGCCATAGGCCGCCGGCAGCCGTTCGGGCCGTAGCCGCCCGGCGGTGGCCCGCCGGGCCAGGCGGTGCAGCACGGCCACATCGCGCCAGCAGAGATTGAGCCCCTGGCCACCCACGGGATGGCAGCGGTGGGCGCTCTCCCCCACCAGCAGCGTGGTGCCGGAGCTCAGCCGGCGGGCCAGCAGCAGACCCACAGGAAAGGCCCTCGGCTGATCCAGCAGTGCATCGGGCTGCAGGTTGCCCGGGAGGCTGGCGGCCAGCACATCCAGAAAGGCATTGGAGCCCAGGCTCTCCAGCCGGCGACAGCGGCCACTGGCCGCGCTCCACACCATCTGGGCCTGGCCGGCCGCCAGCGGCAGCACGGCGAAAGGTCCCTCAGGCCGGAACAGCTCCCAGGCCTCATCGGCGGCGGCGCCGCGCAGGGCCACCTGGGCCGTGAGGCAGCTCTGGCGGTAGGTGTGCTGCCACACGCCGATGCCCAGGGCCTCGCGGTGGGGGGAGTGCGGACCATCGGCGGCCACCACCAGATCGGGGGCCTCGCGGCCCGCCTCGGCCTCCAGGCAGGCAGCGGGCTCCAACACACTCCCCAGCTGCAGGGACACCGCCGGGTGGGCCTGCAGCCGCGCCAGCAGCAGTTCCATCAGGGGCCGGTGCAAGCCCACCCAGCCCACGGCGGCTCCGGCACCACGGCGCAGGGCCGGGGCCAGATCGCCCAGCCCGAACGGCACCGCCGCCCCCACCGCCTGATCACAGAGCAGCAGGCGCCGAAACGGCACCATCACCTGCTGCAGGGCCCCCCAGAGGTCGAGCTGCTCCAGCAGGCGCCGGCTGGCGTGGCTGAAGGCGTAGGCCCGCTGGCGGCTGCAGAGCTGCTCGGCGTCCAGGGGGTCAGTCAGGGTCACCTGCCAGCCAGCCTCGGCCAGGGCCAGGGCACTGAGGGAGCCGGTGGGGCCGGCCCCGTGCACCAGGGCCCGATAGGGGGTGTTCGCCATCGCGGAGCCGGCCATGAAAAAAGCCGCAGAACAGTCTGCGGCTCAGGGAGAAAGGATGCTCAGAGAGCCGCGCTCAGAAAGGCGCCCTCAGAGCAGCGCCAGCAGATGGGATCAGCCGATGCCCAGCAGGCCACGGGTGAACGCTTCGCCGCCCAGGGCCAGCTCGGTGGCGAGCAGGGCAATGAAGCCCAGCATGGCCATGCGGCCGTTCAGCTTTTCGGCACGCTCATGGAAACCCCAGCCGCTCTCGGGGCTCACCACTTCCATGCGGGGCTCGCTGGCGAAGGCGTTGAGGCGGCCACCGTCTTCGGTGGTCACGGTGGCGCCGCGGATGATGGCGGGATTGGCTTGGGTCATGCGGGAACGTCGTTCACTGCATGAAATGTAACACATTGTTGCGCTGTGTGACGAGCTGTTGCTCCGGGGCTGGCTGATCTGGCGGCCCTGGGCCGTCCTGGTCGGCTCGCCCCTACCTCAGGCGCCGCAAGCACAGCTCCTCAAAGGCCGGCTTGAGCAGGAAGGGATACTCGCCCACCCACAGCTTCAACTGGGGCAGCCAGGCGTCGGTGATGGCGCCGATGCGGGAGAAGTCGCGTCGCTCGCTCAGCACCAGCAGCCGCACCACCTGGCCGCGCCGGATCAGCTGATGCTTCTTGTCCATCGGAAAGCGCAGCTTGCCCAGGTAGCCCTCTTCGTCTTCCAGCTCCAGCGTCAGCCAGGTGCGGCGGTTCTCCACCAGCTCCAGCCGCCCCCCCTTGTCGGCCTGTTCGCGCCGGTTCTCCACCACCTCGGTGGTGTAGAAGTCGCCCACCTGGCCCTCGAAGATCGCCGCGGCGGGGTATTTGCGCAGGATGGCGTTGCGGCGGCCGGCCTCCAGGATCGGCCCCCACAGCATGTAGAGCAGGAACACGAAGCCCGTCACCAGCATGATCGGGCCGGCCTGGCTGGAGAACAGCAGGGTCTGGCTCACCAGCAGGCTGATCACGCCCCCGATCACCGAGATGAAGAAGCGCTGCAGCAGCTTGCGGGGCGAGCCGCTGCAGGCGTTGAACTGGGGGCCGGTGGCCACCGCCGGAATCAGCCTGGTCAGCTCCCCCGGCTTCAACGGAATCAGCATCGCCCCACCCTGCCGGGCCTGAACCTGGCGCCCATCACAGCAGGCGCTCCAGGCCATACACCAGGCCCGGCAGCGACCGCACCCGCCGCACCGCCAGCAGCACCCCCGGCATGTAGGCGGCCCGCTCGATCGTGTCGTGGCGGAGCGTGTAGGTTTCGCCCGGCGCGCCGAACATCACCTGCTGGTGGGCCACCAGCCCGGGCAGGCGCACCGCATGCAGGCGCAGACCGCTCTCGCGCTGGCCACCGCGGCAGCCGGCCAGGCTTTCGTGCTCCTCCACCTGCAGGGGATTGAAGCGTTTGCCCAGCTCCTCCATCAGCTCGGCCGTCTTGATGCAGGTGCCGCTGGGGGCATCGGCCTTGCGGTTGTGGTGCAGTTCGGTGAGCTCGGCGAAGTCGTAGAAGCGGGCGGCGGCGGCGGCGGCCTGCTGCAGCAGCACCATGCCCACCGAGAAGTTGGGAATCACGGCGCCGCCGATCGAGGCCTTGCCCGCAAACACCGCCAGATCGTTGAGCTGCTCCGGGCTCAGCCCCGTGGTGCCGATCACCGGGTGCACGCCATAGGCGATGGCGCCGCGGGTGTGCTCATACACCACCTTCGGATGGGTGAAGTCCACCAGCACCGCCCCCTGGCCGGGGCCGTCCTGGCGCACCAGCTGGCTGGCCTGGCAGAGGCAGCCCTCGAAGTCAGCCGTCACGGCCACCTCCAGCTCGCCCAGGCCCAGCTCCAGACCCACATCGGCACCCTCCTTGCCGGGGGTGGTGTCGATCGCCCCCACCAGGCGGCAGTCGGGCGAAGCCAGCAGGGCCCGGATCACCTCGGCGCCCATGCGGCCGAGGGCGCCGGCCACCACCACCGCGATCGAGGCGGGGCTGCTGGACGCTGCGGTGGGGGCACTGGCGGCGGTGCTGGTCATGGCCTCGAAACCGTTCTCATCAACGCTTGCTGCAGAGCCTATGGGGCAGCCACCGCCCCAGGGAGAGGGTTCGTAAACTCAGCCCACCCACTTTCACGCCCGCATGTTCACGCAGGTCCGCTCCGCCAACCGTCGGGTCAGCCCTGCCGCCTCCCATTGCGGTGCGGTGATGAAGGCCGTCTACGTTGTGCTGGAGCCCCAGTACCAGAACGCCCTCACCCAGGCAGCCACGGCGCTCAACGACCAGAACGGTCCCCTGGCGATCGAGCTGAGCGGCTATCTGATCGAGGAGCTGCGCGATCCCACCAACTACGCCGACTTCTGCGCCGATGTGGCGGCGGCGGATGTGTTCATCGCCTCGCTGATCTTCATCGAGGATCTGGCCCAGAAGGTGGTGGAGGCCGTGGCCCCCCACCGCGACAAGCTCAAGGCGGCCGTGGTGTTTCCCTCCATGCCGGAGGTGATGCGGCTCAACAAGCTGGGCACCTTCTCGATGGCCCAGCTGGGCCAGAGCAAGAGCGCCATCGCCGGCTTCATGAAGAAGCGGAAGGAGGCCGGCGGCGCCGGTTTCCAGGACGCGATGCTCAAGCTGCTCAACACCCTGCCCACGGTTCTCAAGTACCTACCGGTGGAGAAGGCCCAGGACGCCCGCTCCTTCATGCTCAGCTTCCAGTACTGGCTGGGCGGCACGCCGGACAACCTGCGCAACTTCCTGTTGATGCTGGCGGACAAGTACGTGTTCCCCCGCGGCAGCGGCAGTGAGCGGGCGGCGGTGGCGGTGGCCGAACCGGTGGTGTTCCCCGACCTGGGCATCTGGCACCCCCTGGCGCCGTCGATGTTCGAGGACCTCAAGGAATACCTCAACTGGAGCGCCAGCCGCACTGATCTGAGCGAGAAGGCCCGCAGCGGCCCGGTGATCGGCCTGGTGCTGCAGCGCAGCCACATCGTCACCGGCGACGAGGCCCACTACGTGGCCGTGATCCAGGAACTCGAATACCGCGGCGCCACCGTGATTCCGGTGTTCTGCGGCGGCCTCGACTTCACCCGTCCGGTGAACGCCTTCTTCTACGACCCGCTCAAGCCAGGCAGCCCCCTGGTCGATGGGGTGGTGTCGCTCACCGGCTTCGCCCTGGTGGGTGGTCCGGCCCGCCAGGACCACCCCAAGGCGATCGAGGTGCTCAAGAGCCTCAACCGCCCCTACATGGTGGCCCTGCCACTGGTGTTCCAGACCACCCAGGAATGGGAGGAGAGCGACCTGGGCCTGCACCCGGTGCAGGTGGCCCTGCAGATCGCCATCCCCGAGCTCGATGGCGCCATCGAGCCGATCGTGCTCAGTGGCCGCGATGACGCCACCGGCAAGGCCCACACCCTGCAAGACCGGGTGGAGGCGATCGCCGAGCGCTCGATCCGCTGGGCCTCCCTGCGCATCAAGCCCCGGGCCACCAAGAAGCTGGCAATCACTGTGTTCAGCTTCCCGCCCGACAAGGGCAATGTGGGCACCGCCGCCTACCTCGATGTGTTCGGCTCCATCCACCGGGTGATGGAGGAGATGGCAGCCCAGGGCTACGACCTCGGCAGCCTGCCCCGCACGCCGAAAGAGCTGATGGAGTCGGTGCTGCAGGACCCCGAAGCCCTGGAGGGTGCCCCCGAACTGGCCATCGCCCACCGCATGAGCGTGGCGGAGTACGAGCAGCTCACCCCCTACTCCGAGCGGCTGGAGGAGAACTGGGGCAAGCCCCCCGGCAACCTCAACTCCGACGGCACCAACCTGCTGATCTACGGCCGCCACTTCGGCAACGTGTTCGTGGGGGTGCAGCCCACCTTCGGCTACGAGGGCGATCCGATGCGGCTGCTCTATTCGCGCAGCGCCAGCCCCCACCACGGTTTTGCCGCCTACTACACCTACCTGGAGAAGGTGTGGGGCGCCGACGCCGTGCTGCACTTCGGCACCCACGGCTCGCTGGAGTTCATGCCCGGCAAGCAGATGGGCATGAGCGACACCTGCTACCCCGATTCCCTGATCGGCGCCCTGCCAAACCTCTATTACTACGCCGCCAACAACCCCTCAGAAGCCACGATCGCCAAGCGGCGCGGCTACGCCGAAACGATCAGCTATCTCACGCCACCGGCCGAAAATGCCGGCCTCTACCGCGGCCTCAAGGAGCTGGGTGAGCTGGTGGGCTCCTACCAGCAGCTGCGCGAGAGCAGCCGCGGCGTGCAGATCGTCAACGCGGCGGTCGAAACCGCCCGCCAGTGCAACCTCGACAAGGACGTGGCCCTGCCCGATGGCGATGCCGCCGAGCTCGACCTGGCCGCGCGCGACGCGGTGATCGGCCAGATCTACCGCCAGCTGATGGAGATCGAGAGCCGCCTGCTGCCCTGCGGGCTGCACACCATCGGCAAGCCCCCCACCGCCGAGGAGGCCATCGCCACCCTGGTGAACATCGCCGCCCTCGAGCGCGAGGAGGACGGCCTGCGCTCCCTGCCAGCCCTGCTGGCCGAGAGCCGCGGCCGCACGATTGCCGAGGTCTACAAGGGCAACGACGACGGCGTGCTCGCCGACGTGGAGCTCAATCGGGAGATCACCGAAACCTGCCGCGCCGCCGTGGGGGCGATGGTAAAGGCCGTCACCGGCAGCGATGGCCGCGTCACCCTGCGCCGCAACTTCGCCTGGTTCTTCAACCTGCTGGAGCGCTTCGGCTTCAAGCTGCCCAGCCCCTGGCTGGGTGCCTGCTGCTCGGCCGGCTTCGCCCAGGTGAACCAGGCCGACCTCGATCAGCTGTTCGGCTACCTGCAGTTCTGCCTGGAGCAGATCTGCGCCGACTTCGAGATGCAGAGCCTGCTGCGGGCCCTCGATGGCGAATACGTGCTGCCGGGCCCCGGCGGTGATCCGATCCGCAACCCCGGCGTGCTGCCCAGCGGCAAGAACATCCACGCCCTCGATCCCCAGGCGATCCCCACCAAGGCCGCCATCGCCGCCGCCAAGGTGGTGGTGGACCGGCTGATCGAGCGCCAGAAGGCCGAACAGGGCACCTGGCCGGAAACGATCGCCTGCGTGCTCTGGGGCACCGACAACATCAAGACCTACGGCGAGTCGCTGGCCCAGATCCTCTGGTTCATCGGCGTGCGCCCGGTGGCCGATTCCCTGGGCCGCGTCAACAAGCTGGAGCTGCTCTCGCTCGAAGAGCTGGGCCGGCCCCGCATCGACGTGGTGGTGAACTGCAGCGGCGTGTTCCGCGACCTGTTCATCAACCAGATGGGCCTGATCGACCAGGGCGTGAAGATGGCCGCCGAGGCCGATGAGCCGCTGGCGCTGAACTTCGTGCGCAAGCACGCCCAGGAGCAGGCCGAGCAGGAGGGCATCTCCCTGCGCGATGCCGCCACCCGGGTGTTCTCCAATGCCAGCGGCAGCTACAGCTCGAACGTGAACCTGGCGGTGGAGAACAGCACCTGGGAGGAGGAGGATGAACTGCAGGAGATGTACCTCTCCCGCAAGACCTTCGCCTTCAACGCCGACAACCCCGGCGAGATGAACCAGAAGCGGGGCGTGTTCGAGTCGGCGATGAAAACCGCCGACGTGACCTTCCAGAACCTGGATTCCGCCGAGATCTCGCTCACCGATGTGAGCCACTACTTCGACTCCGACCCCACCAAGCTGATCGCCGGCCTGCGCGACGACGGCAAGGCCCCCACCAGCTACATCGCTGACACCACCACCGCCAACGCCCAGGTGCGCTCCCTGAGCGAAACGATCCGCCTGGATTCGCGCACCAAGCTGCTCAACCCCAAGTGGTATGAGGGCATGCTCAACTCCGGCTACGAGGGCGTACGGGAGGTGGCCAAACGGCTCAACTTCACCCTCGGCTGGAGCGCCACCAGCGGCGCCGTGGACAACTTCGTCTACGAAGACGCCAACGACACCTTCATCAACGATCCGGAGATGCGCCAGCGGCTGATGGAGCTCAACCCCCACAGCTTCCGCCGCATCGTGGGCACCCTGCTGGAAGTGAACGGCCGCGGCTACTGGGAGACCTCAGACGAGAACATCCAGCAGCTCCAGGAGATCTACCAGGAGATCGAAGACCGGATCGAGGGGGTCACGGCCCCCTGAGGTCCTGCCATCGGATCCCGCCACCATGAAGGCTTTTCGACTGGATGGCCAACGCGCCCTGATCTCAGGCGGCTCCAAGGGCCTGGGGGCGGCCATCGCCAGCAGCTTCGCCGAGGCCGGTGCTGACATCGGCCTGATCGGCAGGGACACCGACGGCCTGAACAGGGTCAAGGCCGTTGTCGAGAGCTACGGGCGCCACTGCTGCCTGATCGAAGCCGATCTCGGCTCGGTGGAGGGTGCCAGGCGCGCCGGGGAAACAGCCCTGGAGTTCTTTCCGCAATGGAATGTGCTGGTCAACAACGCCGGCATCGCCAGGCCCGCTCCGATCCTGGAGATCAGCGAAGCCGATTGGCAGCACACCTTCGCGGTGAACCTGCACTCGGCCCTGATTCTCTCCCAACACATCGTTCCCCAGATGATCAGCAGAGGCCGCGGCAAGGTGCTGAACATCTCGTCGTTGGGTGCCTTTCTTGGCACCCCTGGATTAGGCGCCTATGCCGCCTCCAAGGCCGCCATCAACCAGCTGACCCGAACCATGGCCGTGGAATGGGGGCCGGCCAATGTTCAGGTGAATGCCCTTTGTCCCACCGTGATCCTCACCGAGCTGGGCCATGAGCTCTGGGACAGCCCTGCCATGCAGGCAGCCAGACAAGCCAAGGAAAGCAGGATTCCGTTGCACCGCTTTGCAGAACCCGAGGAGGTGGCCCGGGTGGCCCTGTTCCTGGCCAGTGCCGCTGCTGATTTCATCCAGGGCGTGTGCCTGCCCCTGGATGGGGGCCTGCTGATCGCCCCCTAGGGCTCAACCCGCACGATCGCATCCACCATGCGGGCGGTCTGCACGATCGGCCCCACGTCGTGCACCCGCAGCACATCGGCGCCGGCGCTGATCGCCTGGGCGCAGACCGCCGCGGTGCCCCAGAGCCTGGCCCGGGGTCGGGGCTCCTCCAGCACTGCGCCGATGAAGCGCTTGCGGGAGGGGCCCAGCAGCAGGGGGAAGCCCTCCTGCCGCAGCGCCGCCAGCCCCCGCAGCAGGGAGAGGTTGTGCTCGGTGGTCTTGGCAAAGCCCAGGCCCGGATCCCAGATCAGCTGATCCGCCCGCACCCCCGCCGCCAGAGCGGCGTCGGTGGCCCGCAGCAACTCCTGGCGCACCTCCGCCACCACGTCGGTGTAGAGGGCCAGCCCATCCATGCTGCGGCTGTCGCCGCGGCTGTGCATCAGCACCAGCGGGCAGCCCGCCGCCGCCACCACCTGCAGCAGGGCGGGATCGCGTCGGCCGCCGCTCACGTCGTTGATCCAGTCGGCCCCGGCCTGCAGGGCGGCTTCCGCCACCGCGGCGCGGAAGGTGTCGATCGAGAGCAGCGGCCGGTTCGCCGGCAGCCGGCCCTCAAGCAGGGCGCGCAGCACCGGCAGCACCCTGGCGGCTTCCTCGGCAGCACCCACCTCGCTGGCGCCAGGACGGGTGCTCTGGCCGCCGAGATCGAGCACGTGCGCACCCTCGCGGCTCATGCGGACCGCCTGAGCCACGGCCGGCTCCAGATCCAGGTAGCGGCCGCCATCGCTGAAGGAGTCGGGGGTGAGGTTGAGCACCCCCATCACCAGCGTGCGCTCACCCCAGCGCGGCGGCTGGCTGGCCATGGCTCACACCGCCGCCGACACCCGGAAGTTGGCGATGCGCGCAAAGCTCTCGGGATCGAGCGAGGCGCCACCCACCAGCACGCCATCGATGTCGCTCTGGGCCATCAGATCGTCGATGGTGGCGGGGTTCACCGAGCCGCCGTACTGCACCGTGACCTCGGGGTTGCCCACCCAGCCGCGGATCAGGCCACAGATGCGGTTGGCCTCCTCGGCGGGGCAGGTCTTGCCGGTGCCGATCGCCCAGATCGGCTCGTAGGCCACGATCAGCCGCGACGGATCCACCGCCTCCAGCCCCTGCTCGATCTGGCGGTGGATCACCCGTTCGGTTTCCGCCGTCTCGCGCTGGTCGAGGCTCTCGCCCACACACAGGATCGGCACCAGCCCGTGCTTCTGGGCCGTGCGGGCCCGCAGGTTGATCTGCTCGTCGGATTCGCTGAAGTACTTGCGCGGCTCGCTGTGGCCCACGATCGCGTGGGTCACGGCATGCTCCACCAGCATCGGCGCCGACACCATACCGGTGTAGGCCCCCTGCTCCTCCCAGTGCACGTTCTGGGCGGCGATCGCCACGCCGGCGCCCTCCAGGTGGCGGCTCAGGGTGGGGATCGCCGTGAACGGCGGCGCGATCACCACCTGGCGGTCCCCCGGCAGGTCGGCGATCAGGGGCCGGAAGGCGGCAGCGAACTCCCGCGCCTGGGCGCAGGTCATGTGCATCTTCCAGTTACCTGCGATGACAGCCTTGGCCAAGGGTCCTCTCCCAGCGACGTGCTGCAAAAGCTAATGGGCCGCCTGTCAGCGGCCGTTGGCCGTGGGCGTGACGATCAGCTCGCGGCCGTCCACGCTCACCGCATCGCCGAGGGCCAGCTGGCGGCCCCGGCGGGTTTCGATCAGGCCGTTGACGCGCACATCACCGCGCTGGATGCGCAGCTTGGCTTCGCCGCCGGTGGCTGCCAGCCCCTGATATTTGAGGAATTGGTCGAGCTTCACGGCGAATCTGGCCATGGGGACGGGCGATAGCGTGCCTTGATGCCCGCACCGCCTCCGGACAGCCTGCCCCAGCTGCAGCGGACCTCTGCCCCCAGCCTGGCCGGCACGGTGCGACGGCTGTGGCCCCTGCTCAGACCCCACCGCCGGCGCCTGCTGGCCGGCGGCGCCTGCATCCTGGTGTTCGTGCTCTGCTGGCCTGTGCTGGCCTGGCTGGCGGGGCGGCTGATTCCGGCGATCGGCGCCGGTGATGTGGGGCTCACCCTGCAGTCGATCCTGGCCGCCCTGGCGGTGTTCATGGTGCAGAAGGCGGCCCAGTACGGCCAGGACACGCTGCTGGCCAACCCGGCCCTGCGGGTCAGCCAGGCCCTGCGCCAGCAGCTGTTCGCGCGGCTGCAGCAGCTCGACTTCAACGCCCTGGAGAAACTCTCCGCCGGCGACCTCACCTACCGCCTCACCGAGGATGCCGACCGGGTGGGCGAGGTGATCTACAAGACCATCCAGGACACCACCCCCAGTGCCCTGCAGCTGGTGGCGGTGCTGGGTTACATGGTGTGGCTCGACTGGCCCCTGGCCCTGGCCACCCTGCTGCTGGCCCCCCTGGTGGCCCTGCTGGTGAGCGGCTTCGGGGCGCGGGTGATGGGGGCCGCCGAGCGCAGCCAGGAGCAGGTGAGCGAGCTGGCCAGCCTGCTGGGCGAGGCCATCTCCGGGCTGCCGCTGGTGCGGGCCTTCGCCGCCGAGCCCTGGCTGCAGCGGCGCTTTGACCAGGAGATCGACCTGCACCGCCGGGCCCGCTACCGCACCCTGCGGCTGCTGGCCCTGCAGCATCCGGTGGTGGGATTCCTCGAGGCCGCCGGGATCCTGGCCGTGCTCTGGATCGGCGCCTGGCGGATCCAGTCGGGGCAGCTCGACAGCCAGGGCTTCAGCAGCTACGTGGCCGCCCTGCTGATGCTGATCGATCCGATCGCCCACCTCACCACCAACTTCAACGAATTCCAGCAGGGCCAGGCCTCCCTGCAGCGGCTGCGGGCGATCGAGAACGAGCCCGTCGAAACCCCCGACAGTCCCCAGGCGCAACCCCTGGGTCCGGTGCGCGGCGCCCTCCAGCTCGAGCAGGTGTGGTTCGCCTACGGCGACGGCGAGCCGGTGCTGCGCCAGGTGAGCCTGGAGGTGAAGCCCGGCCAGGTGGTGGCCCTGGTCGGCCCCTCCGGAGCCGGCAAGAGCACCCTGTTCTCGCTGCTGCTGCGCTTCAACAACTGCCAGCGGGGCCGGGTGCTGCTGGATGGCCACGACCTGGCCGACCTGCGCGCCCGGGAGCTGCGCCAGGCCGTGGCCCTGGTGCCCCAGCAGAGCAGCGTGTTCTCGGGCACGGTGGCCGAGGCGATCGCCTTCGGGCGGCCGGCCACCGCCGAGGCGATCCGCCAGGCGGCCCGCCTGGCCAACGCCGATGGCTTCATCAGCCAGCTGCCCCACGGCTATCAGAGCCGGCTGGAGGAACGGGGCCGCAACGTGTCCGGCGGCCAGCTGCAGCGGCTGGCGATCGCCCGCGCCGTGCTGGGCAATCCCGCCGTGCTGTTGCTCGATGAGGCCACCAGTGCCCTCGACGCCGAGGCCGAGGAGGCCGTGCAGGCCGGCCTGCAGACCGCCATGGCCGGCCGCAGCGTGCTGGTGATTGCCCACCGCCTCTCCACCGTGCAGAAGGCGGATCGCATCGTGGTGCTGGAGGCGGGCCGGATCGTGCAGCAGGGCAGCCACAATCAGCTGATGGCTCAGGACGGTCGCTACCGGCAGCTGTGCCGCCGCCAGTTCATCCACCTCGAACCATGACCGGCAGCCCCATCGGCTCGGCATTCGGCTGGGAATACCGCGTGATCCACATCGATGTGGAGAGCGGCAACCCGCCGGAGCCGCCCTCGCCCCAGAGCGACAGCGAGCGGCTGGGCGGCGCCCTCAGCCCTGAGTTCCTGGAGCGGGAGTTCCCCCAGCAGTACAGCCCCCTCAACAGCACCCCCCGGCACCCCGCCGAGCAGCTGCAGTTCTTCCTCAATGCCCTGGGCCGGGAGCACTGGGAGATGGTGGAGGCCGCCCAGGTGGGGCCGTTGCTGATGTTCGTGTTCAAGCGGCCCCTGGCAAGCGCAGGAGGGTCCCTTCGCGCTGATCCCGGGGCAGGTCCGTCCGTAACCTGAGGGCACCTCAGCGTTGCGCATCTTGACCTCCACCCCCCAGCAGCCTCCCGTCCTCACCTTCGAGGGCAAGCGCTACGACCTCAACAGCCTGCCCAGTGAGCTCAAGGAACTGGTGAAGGGCATGCAGGTGGCCGATGCCCAGTTGCGCATGCACGAGGACACCCTCAAGGTGCTGGCCGTGGGCCGTCAGGCCATGGCCAGCCAGCTGAACGACAAGCTCAAGGCGATTGCACCCCTGCCCTGAGCCCCTGCCCCGATCCAGCGGTGGCCCGCCCTCAGCTGCGGGCCTCCCCATCGAAGCGGTAGGCCCGGGTGAGCCGGAACACGGTGCCGGAGAGCAGCAGCAGACCGATCAGGTTGGGGATCGCCATCAGGCCATTGAGGGTATCGGCCACGGCCCAGACGGCGCCGCGGTCGCCGGCCACCGAGCCGATCACCACCACCGCCACCCACACCAGCCGGAAGGGCAGGATCGCCTTCACCCCGAAGAGATATTCGGTGCAGCGCTCGCCGTAGAAACTCCAGCCCAGCACCGTGGTGAAGGCGAAGACCACAAGCCCCACGGTGACCATCCAACCGCTGCCGGCGATGCCGATGTTGAAGGCACTGATCGAAAGATTGGCGCCGGATTCACCACTTTCATAGGCACCGGTGATGATGATCACCAGCGCGGTCATGCTGCAGATGATGATCGTGTCAATGAAGGTGCCGAGCATCGCCACCGTGCCCTGGCGCACAGGATCGCGGGTGCTGGCGGCGGCGTGGGCGATGGGCGCGCTGCCGAGGCCCGCCTCGTTGGAAAAGATGCCCCGCTTGAAGCCCATCAGGATCACCTGGGCCAGGGTGCCACTTGCCGCGGCCTTGCCGGTGAAGGCGTTGGAGAAAATCGTGCCGAAGGCGGCAGGGATCTCGGAAGCATTCGCCAGGATGATCAGGAGGCAGGCCACCACGTAGAGAATGGCCATGGTCGGCACCACAGCGGATGCGGCCTGGGCGATCCGGCTGATGCCGCCGATGATCACACCGAACACCAGCGCGCCCAGCACCACCCCCGTGACCAGACGCGGGATCCCCACGGTCTGCAGAGCACTCGAAACCTCAAAGCACTGCACACCGTTGCCGATTCCAAAGCCGGCAAGCATGCCGAACAGGGCAAAGAGGCCACCGAGCCAGGCCCAGCCAGGGCCAAGACCGTTGCGGATGTAATACATCGGCCCGCCCACATGGTTGCCGAGGGGATCCAACTCGCGGAAGTGCACGGCCAGCACGGCCTCCGCATACTTGGTGGCGATGCCGAAGATGGCGATCAGCCACATCCAGAAGACCGCCCCAGGTCCGCCAACGGCGATGGCACCGGCGACACCGGCGATGTTGCCGGTGCCGATCGTGGCCGAGAGCGAGGTCATCAGGGCCTGGAACGGCGAGATCTCACCGTCCTTGGCGGAGCCGGCGTGGCCCAATGTCATGCGCACGCCATAGGGGAGCCGCCGCAGTGGCATGAACCCCAGCCCCACCATCATCACCAGGCCGGTGAGGGCAATCAGGGTCACCGTGGGCCAGCCCCAGGCGAAGTTGTTGATCGGGGCGTTGATGGCCCTGATCGTGTCTTCAAGGCCGACGGGAAGTTGCCCCAGTGGCAGGGGGTTGCCAACAGGGGCGGTGGGAATACCCAAGGCGGAGCGCACGGTGGTGCGTGGATGGTGTCACAGGCAACGCCTTCGGGCAACGCAGCCGTGCTCAGCAGGCCTGAAGATCCAGAAACCTGAACAGCTGGCGGCTGGCCGGAGTCTCGCCATGGGCCTCGGTGGCCACCTCCCGCTCGCTCAGCACCCAGGGGCCCCCGTCGCAGAGGGGCACGAAGGTGTCGGTGAAGCGGCTGAGGCCGCCGCGGGCGGCGCCGGTGGCCGGATCGGCGTACTGGCTGGTGTAGGAGCGGCTCAGATAGCCAGCACCGGTGTGGGTCACCGACTCGGTGAAGATCGTCACCACCGTGCCGTGGATATGGCGGTGCACCATCGTCACCACGTCGTCCTTGATGCGGTAGCGGTCACCGCTGTTCTTGCCGCCCACGATCACCTCGGTGCCCACGGCATCGGTGCTGCCAGCCGTGAAGGTGTTGGCGCCGTGGGTCTGCTCAAAGCTGCGGCGCACCCGGTGGATCGCCACCTCCCAGAGCTGGGAGGCCATCGCCTTGTGGATCTCCTCGTCGGCGATGCCCTCCACCTGGGCCTTGAGGTCGGCGCCCACGCTGAAATGGCCCTCGGCGCGGCGATCAGCCTGCTCCCAGGAGCAGCGGCCCTTGTAGCCCGCGAAGCCGGGATCCCAGGTGTAGCGGTTCTCGTAGGCGGCGCGGAAGGCGGCGGTGCAGTCGCTGCCTTCTGGAATGGCGGCAACAGTCGTGCTGGCCGTCGTGGCGGCAGTGCTGGCGGAGCTGGTGGTGGCGGTCACGGGCATGGGCGCAGGGCCCCAACGCTACCCAGGTGAACGGCGGAGCTGGCTCAGACCCTCGCCATCGGATGGATGTCCTGCAGGGCCGTCACCGTCAGGTGTTGCTTCTGCAGGGCCCCGATCGCCTCCACGGCCGCCCGCGCTCCCGCCAGGGTGGTGAGGGTGGGCACGGCGTAGTCAAGGGCCGCCCGGCGCAGATAGGCGTCATCGAAGGTGGCCTGGCGGCCGATCGGCGTGTTCACCACCAGCTGGATGCGACCGGAGCGGATCGCGTCCTCGATGTTGGGCCGCCCCTCATGCACCTTGAGGATCACCTCCACCGCCAGGCCCTGCCGGGCCAGCACCGCGGCGGTGCCGGCGGTGGCGATCAGCTCGAAGCCCAGGTCGGCCAGGCCGCGGGCCACGGGCACCAGGGCCGGCTTGTCGCGGTCGTGGGTGGAGAGGAACACGCGGCCGCCGGTGGGCAGGCTCTCGCCGGCCCCCTGCTCGGCCTTGGCGTAGGCCATGCCGAAACTGGCGGCGAGGCCCATCACCTCACCGGTGCTGCGCATCTCCGGGCCCAGCAGGCTGTCAGAACCGGGGAAGCGCTTGAAGGGCAGCACCGCCTCCTTCACCGCCTGCAGCGGCGGCTGCGGCTCGCTGCTCAGGCCCAGCTCGTGCAGGGTGCGCCCCGCCATCAGGCGGCTGGCCACCTTGGCCAGGGGCACGCCGGTGGCCTTGGCCACGAACGGCACGGTGCGGGACGCCCGGGGGTTGGCCTCGATGATGAACACCCGCTCCGCCCCGTCCGGGCTGCGCTGCACGGCGAACTGCAGGTTGATCAGGCCGCGCACGTTCAGGGCCAGGGCCAGATCGCGACTCCAGGCGCGGATGGTGGCGAGGCTCTCCTCCCCCAGGCTCACCGTCGGCAGGCAGCAGGCCGAATCGCCGGAGTGGATGCCCGCCGGCTCGATGTGCTCCATCACGCCGCCGATCATCACCGTGCCGGTGCTGTCGCAGAGGGCATCCACATCCACCTCCACGGCGTTGTCGAGGTACTGGTCGATCAGCACGGGGTGGTCGGGCTCCACGGTCACGGCCTCGGCCATGTAGCGGTTGAGCTCCTGGGCGTTGAACACCACCTCCATGGCCCGGCCGCCGAGCACGTAGCTGGGCCGCACCACCACCGGGTAGCCCACCCGCTCGGCCACGGCCAGGGCTTCCGGCTCGCTGCGGGCCAGGCCGTTGCGGGGCTGGCGGATCTCCAGCCGCCGCAGGATCGCCTCGAACTGCTCGCGATCTTCGGCGGTGTCGATCGATTCGGGAGACGTGCCCCAGATGCGGGTGCCGGTGGCCTGGCCCTCGGCCGAGGCCAGCCAGCGCAGCAGGGGCAGGGCCAGCTTCAGGGGCGTCTGGCCGCCGAACTGCACGATCACGCCGGTGGGCTTCTCGCTCTCGATCACGTTGAGCACGTCCTCGAGGGTGAGCGGCTCGAAGTAGAGGCGGTCGCTGCTGTCGTAGTCAGTCGACACCGTTTCCGGGTTGCTGTTCACCATCACCGTGGCGAAGCCCTCGTCCTGCAGGGCAAAGGAGGCGTGGCAGCAGCAGTAGTCGAACTCGATGCCCTGGCCGATGCGGTTGGGACCGCCACCCAGGATCATCACCTTCTGACGACTCTCGGGCTGCACCTCATTCTCCGGGGGCAGCGCCGCCAGGCTGCCATCGGCGGCGATGCGCTCCAGCGGTCGCTCGTAGGTGGCGTAGTGGTATGGGGTGTGGGAGGCGAACTCGGCGGCGCAGGTGTCCACCGTCTTGAACACCGCATTCACCCCGAGGGCCTGGCGGTGCCGCCTCACGGCCAGCTGGTCGCTGCCGGTGGCCCAGGCGATCTGGGGATCGGAGAAGCCGAGCTGCTTGAGCCGCAGCAGGGGGCCGGCCTCCAGCTGCTCGAGACTGCGCCCCCGCAGCAGCTGCTGCTCGGCGCTGAGGATGCCGCGCAGCTTGGCCAGGAACCAGGGATCGATGGCGCTGAGGCGGTGGATCTCGGCGTCATCGAGGCCAGCCACCATGGCGGTGCGCACCGCGAAGATCCGCTCCGGCGTGGCCGTGCGCAGGGCCGCGTTCAGGGCGGCGGGCTCAGGGCTGGCATCAGGGCGGTCACAGCCCCAGCCGGCATGGCCGGTTTCCAGGGAGCGCAGGGCCTTCTGGAACGACTCCTCGAAACAGCGGCCGATCGCCATCGCCTCCCCCACCGACTTCATCGAGGTGGTGAGCACCGCCGGGCTGCCCTGGAACTTCTCGAAGGCGAAGCGGGGAATCTTCGTCACCACGTAGTCGATCGTGGGCTCGAAGCAGGCCGGCGTGGCGCCGGTGATGTCGTTGGTGATCTCGTCGAGGGTGTAGCCCACAGCCAGCCGGGCCGCCAGCTTGGCGATCGGGAAGCCCGTGGCCTTGGAGGCCAGCGCCGAGGAGCGCGACACCCGCGGGTTCATCTCGATCACCACCACGTCGCCGTTGGCGGGATTGATCGCGAACTGGATGTTGCTGCCGCCGGTGTCCACGCCGATCTCGCGGATGATCGCGATCGACTGGTCCCGCAGGCGCTGGTACTCCCGGTCTGTGAGGGTCTGGGCCGGCGCCACGGTGATCGAATCACCGGTGTGCACCCCCATCGGGTCGAGATTTTCGATCGAACACACGATCACCACGTTGTCGGCGGTGTCGCGCATCACCTCCAGCTCGAACTCCTTCCAGCCCATCAGCGACTGCTCGATCAGGATCTGGGAGACAGGGCTGGCCTCCAGACCGCTCTTGCAGATGGAGCGGAACTCCTCCGGGTTGTAGGCGATGCCGCCGCCGCTGCCCCCCAGGGTGAAGGCCGGCCGGATGATGCGCGGGAAGGTGCCGATCACCTCGCCCACCGACTCCGCCTCCTCGAGGTTGTTGGCGATGCCGGAGGGACAGACGGCCACGCCGATGCGCCCCATCGCCTCCTTGAACAGCAGCCGGTCCTCCGCCATGCGGATCGCCTTGAGATCGGCGCCGATCAGCTCCACGCCGTGCTCGGACAGGGTGCCGTTCTCGGCCAGGGTCACCGCCAGGTTGAGGGCGGTCTGGCCGCCCATGGTGGGCAGCAGGGCATCGGGCTTCTCGGCAGCGATCACCCGGGCCACCACCTCGGGCGTGAGGGGCTCGATGTAGGTGCGATCCGCCATGTCCGGATCGGTCATGATCGAGGCCGGGTTGCTGTTCACCAGCACCACCTCAAACCCCTCGGCCCGCAGCGCCTTGCAGGCCTGGGTGCCGGAGTAGTCAAACTCGCAGGCCTGACCGATCACGATCGGTCCCGAGCCCAGCAGAAGAATCCGCTTCAGGTCCGTGCGGCGGGGCATGGGCGTGGTCGGCGGCCAAACCCGATCAGGCTCTCATGCTCTGGTGGCCCCTGACGTTCAGCGCCAACCGAGCCAGGCCGCCATGGTGGCTAGGCTGCATGTTCTCCAGATGACCATTCCTGTCGATGAGCGAACTCCAGCGCCTCAAGGGGCTGCTGCCTCCGGAAATGCAGAGCTGGGTGTTCGTGGAAGCCGCAGCTTCGGTTGAACCTCCCCTGATCACCATCGAGGAGATCGGTCGCGATGAGATCGAGATCCAGGTGGACCTCGAAACCTGGGATGGCCTCGCCCTCGACCACCGCAACCTGCTGTTCTGGCACGAGGTGGGCCGGGTTCAGAACGACGCCGTGCCCCGGGACGGCTGGGAGATGGCGGCGCTGGCGATCGGCCTGGGCGGCGCCATCGGTGAGCTCTGGGTTCAGGATGGTCTGCTGCTGCTGATGGCCCTGGGCCTGTCGGGCTTCGCGGGCTACCGGCTCTACCTCAAGAACAACTCCGAAAAGCGGCTGCAGGATGCGATCAGCGCCGATGAGCGGGCGATCGATCTGGCCTGCCGCTTCGGCTACACCCTGCCCAACGCCTACAAGAGCCTCGGCGGTGCCCTCAAGGAGCTGGCCGAGCAGACCCGCAAGAAGAAGAAGCGCACCTTCTACGAAGACCGCCTCGAAGCCCTGCGCAAGAGCGCCGGCAAGGCCCGGGCCGAGATGGCCCAGCAACAGGGATCACGGCAGTCGGTCACGAGTGAAAACGTCTATGGCTGAGCCGATCAACGCCGCCCCATGGCCTCCGGCCGCGCCAGTGCCCGCGGCCCAGGCCACCGCCCCGCTCCACTCCCCCCGCGACCCCCAGACCGAAGCCCTGGCCCGGCTGGTGGCTGACGCCTGCGACGACCGCAAGGCCGTGGACATCCGCCTGATCCGGGTGGATGAGGTGTCGTCCCTGGCCGACTGGTTCGTGATCTGCAGCGGCCTCTCCGACGTGCAGGTACGGGCCATCGCCCGCTCCGTGGAAGACAGGCTCGAGGAGGTGGAGGGGCGCCTGCCCCTGCGCCGCGAGGGCCAGGCCGAGGGCCGCTGGGTGCTGCTCGACTACGGCGAGGTGATCGTGCACGTGCTCACCCCGGCAGAACGCAGCTACTACGACCTGGAGTCGTTCTGGGGCCACGGCGAACAGGTGCCCTTCGTAGGCTCAGCTGCAGATCTCAACGCCTGAGCGTGACCATGGAGCTGCTCGGGCCCTGCCCGGTACCGCCGGACCAGCGCCCGCTCAGGCAGTACGAAGAGCTGCGCGGCTCCTGGTTCTTCGCCTGGCCTGCTGAAAGCCTCGATGGCCTGATGCGTCCCCTGCTGATCAGCTGGCTGCTGGTGGCCCCGCTGAGCGTGCTGGTGGCCAGCGGCAGCTGGGTGCTGCGTCACGATCCGGCCCGCATGGTGGTGGCAGGGGCGGCCGCCGCCATCGCCCTGCCCACCCTGCTGCTGGTGCGCCAGTGGCTGGGCTGGAGCACGATCCACAGGCGCCTGGTGAGCGAGCGGGTGGACTACGAGGAGTCCGGCTGGTACGACGGCCAGGTCTGGGAGAAGCCCCTGTCCTGGCGGCAGCAGGATCTGCTCGTGGCCCAGCACCAGGTGCGGCCGATCCTGGCCCGGCTGCAGCAGGCCATCGGCCTGGCGGCCACCTTGATGTTGCTGGGGGCGAGCCTCTGTCAGGCTCTCTGAGCACGGCCAGATCGACCGCCTCCCCGTATGTCCCTGCCCCCCAGCTTCGGCGGATCGGCCCGCAGCTCCATCCCGCCCCTGGAAGTGAGGCTGCTGCGCAACGGCATTGCCGAATCCCGCCACCGGGTGCATGCGGTGGTGTGCGACGGCCGGGGCCGCGTGCTGATGCGGGCCGGCGATCCCCAGCAGCTGAGCTTCGTGCGCTCGGCCCTGAAGCCGTTTCAGGCCTCGGTGTTCGTGGCCAGCGGCACCGCCGACCAGATCAACTGCGGCGAGCGGGGCCTGGCCATCGCCTGCGCCTCCCATGCCGGCACCTCCAGCCATGCCCGCGAGGCCTTCCGGCTGCTGTGGGGCGCCGAGGTGGAGGCCGAGCAGCTGCAGAGCCCGGTGCCCGAGCACGGCAGCAGCCCCCTGGAGCACAACTGCTCCGGCAAGCACGCCGCTTTCCTGGCCACCTGCCGGCGCATGGGCTGGGCCCTGGAGGGCTACCTGCAACCGGAGCATCCCCTGCAGCAGGAGGTGCTCAAGCGGGTGGCCGAACTGCTCGGCCTGCCCGCCGCTGAGCTGATCACCGCCCGCGACGACTGCGGCGCCCCCACCCTGCAACTGCAGCTGGCCCAGATGGCCCTGCTCTACGCCCACCTGGGAGCCGGGGCCCAGCCCGACCTGGAGCGGCTCAGCCGGGCGATGCTCAGCCACCCGGAGCTGGTGGCGGGCGAGGGCCGCTTCGACACCGAGCTCATGCGCCTGGGCCATGGCCAGGTGCTCAGCAAGGGCGGAGCCGAGGGGATCCAGTGCCTGACCAGGGTGGGCGAGGGGATGGGGGTGGCGATCAAGGTGGAGGACGGCGCCGGGCGGGCCAAGCACGCCGTGGCCCTGCACCTGCTCGAGCAGCTCGACTGGCTGACGCCGATGACCCTGGAGGAGCTGCGCCGCTCCTTCCTGGAGCCGGCACCCCATCTGAAGCTGGACGTGCGCGGCGAACTGCGCTTCGACTGAGCTCAGCCTGTAGCGCAGGACACCGGCTGGTACACTCCTCTGGTGCCGCGGGGTAGAGCAGCCTGGTAGCTCGTCGGGCTCATAACCCGAAGGTCGCGAGTTCAAATCTCGCCCCCGCCACCACTTGTTTGCTCTCCAACAGGCCCCGGTTTTCCGGGGCTTTTTTTGTGTTCAGGCTGTGTTGCGTTGGAGGCTGGCGCCATGACCGAGCTGCAACGGGCCCTGCTGATCTTCTTGCTCGGCGGCCTGGTGACCCTGGCCACGGTGGTGATGGTGCTGCGGGGCCACCGGCGCTGGCACCAGCGCGATCCCTTCGATGACCCCGGTTGATGCCCTCCGCCCATGACAACTGACGCGATGCTGGCGCCGGGCACCGCCTGGCTGCTCCTGGTGGGCTTCTCCGTGCTCTGGATCGCCCTGGGCATCTGGTGGGGCAGGCGCGGCAGTGGCGACGCCGACGACTACCTGCTGGCCGGCCGCAACATCGGCCTGGCCCTGAGCACGGCCACCCTGATGGCCAGCTGGGTCACCGGCAACACCACCCTGGCGGCGCCGGAAGTGGGTTACACCCTCGGCCTCTGGGGCATGTTCGGCTACGCCCTCGCCGGCCTGGGGCTGTTCCTGTTCGCCCCCCTGGCGGTGCGGATCAAGCGGCTGATGCCCCGGGCCCGCACCAGCGGCGACTTCGTGCGGCTGCGCTACGGGCGGCTCTGCTGGGCCCTGTTCCTGCTGATCACCATGGCCTACACCCTGGGCTTTCTGATCACCCAGGGGATGGGAGCCGGCCTGCTGCTGCAGTCGCTCTCGGGCTTCGACTACCGCCTCGGCATGGTGTGCGTGATCGGTGTGTCCACCACCTACACCCTGTTCGGCGGCATGCGGGCGGTGGTCGGCACCGACTTCATCCAGTCGCTGCTGATCATGGCGCTGCTGGTGCTGGTGGCCGTGCTCGGCTTCAGCCGCTTCGGCACCGATCAGGTGTACACGGCTCTGGCCAGCGAGCATCCCGGCCGCCTGAATCTGCTGCTGCCGGCAGGGCTGCTGTTTGCCTGGAACACCGGGCTGTTCAGCATGGGCGAGGTGTTCCACAACAACATCTGGTGGTCGCGGGTGTTCGCCAGCCGCCCCTCGGTGGTGTTCCGCTCCTTCGTGCTCGGCGGCTTCGCCTGGGTCACGGTGCCGATCGTGACGGGCGCCATCGCCCTGATGGCCCTGGCCCAGAACCTCGAGATCCCCCAGGTGAACATGGTGTTCCCGATCGTCACGGCCCAGCTGCTCGGCAGCGGCGGCGCCGCGGTGGTGTTCGTGATCATCTTCGCCTCGCTCACCTCCACCCTCGACTCCCTGCTCGCCGCCACGGCCGATCTGATCGCTGAGGATGTGATCGCCCACTGGTTGCGACCCGAGTCCACCGACCAGCAGATCCGCCAGGCCGCCCGCCGGGTGGTGGTGGCCCTGGGACTGCTGACCATGCTGCTCTCCTGGCAGTACGTGACCTCGATGTACCAGCTGCTGCTGTTCACTGGCGCCCTGGTGGCCTCCACGATCTGGCCGATCGCCATGGGGCTCTACTGGCGCCAGGCCAACCGCCAGGCGGCCAGCGCCGCCATGCTGCTCGGCTCGATCAGCGGCCTGCTGGCCTACTGGCTGATCGCCCCCTACTGCGCCGCCCTGGTGTCCGCCGCCGTCTCGGCCCTGGTGATGGGCCTGGGCAGCCACTACTGGCCCGAGCAGTACGACTGGCGCCAGCTGGCCGGCGAACCCGAGAGTCCCTGAGTCGTGTCCATCCCCCAAGCCATGGCCCTGTTTCCCTCCCTGCTGCTCAGCACCAGCGCCCCGGCCGGCTCGTGGCTGATCTCCGGCTGGTGGTTCGGCCTGGTGGTGTACGGCAGCATCGCCGGCCTGGTGCTGGCCGTGCTGGTGATCCTGGGCATCTGGTTTGTGGAGTGGCGCAATGGCCGGGTCTGGTAGCGACGCAGCGGGCTGGCCGTCAGCGCGAGCTCCTCGGAAACGGTAAATACCGCTACTTTCTGCCGCTTCCGATGTTGCAGAAAACACAAGATTTTCCAGTCAGTCACCCGATCGAGGCGGAAGATGGAGCCTTCCACCCCGTTCGACCACAACATCCCCAGCCCCCCGGGATCACCTTTGACGATGCACTCTCCCCACTTCAATCGGCTCGGTCCTGATGTCTATGGGAACGCCCACCCACAGGCCCTGCTCGAGCAGATCCGCGAGCACGGCGGGGCGCTGAGCGATCTGATGAACCAGCATGTGATCTCCACGCTGCAGTACAGCGCCAACTCGCTGCTGCAGGTGTTTCGGCTGGCGGCGAAGTTCGAGAGCAACCCCGAGCGCTACATCCGCTTCAACAGCCCGCTGCAGCGCAAGATCCTGATCAACGCCTTCTACGAGCCCAGCACCCGCACCCGGCTCTCCTTCGACAGCGCCTGGCACCGGCTGGGCGGCGACACGATCACGATCACGGATCGCAGCACCACCGGCATCGCCAAGGGGGAATCGCTGCGGGATGTGGCGGAGATGTTCAACAACTATGGCGACTGTGTGGTGTTACGGGATACCAACGCTGAGGCCATCTACCAGATGACCGAATCGCTGCGGATTCCGATCATCAATGCCGGCAATGGCATCGATGAGCACCCCACTCAGGCCATGGCCGACCTCTACACCATCTTCAAGTGGCGTCCCCAGCTGGTGGAGAAGGATGTGCCCACCGATCAACGCATCCGCATCGGCATCGTGGGCATCCCGAAGCGCATGCGCACGGTGCGATCACTGCTGCGCATCCTCACCAAGTTCCCTCAGATGATCGATGAGCTGGTGCTCTTTCACGAGCCGGGAATCGACCCCGGCGAAGCTGAGAGCTACTTTGATCCAGGCCAGCGGGAGGAGCTTGAGCAGGCCGGCATCAAGGTGCTCACCAGCGACGATCTCAGCGCCGCCGTTCCAGACCTCGATGTGATCTACATCAATGCGATCGCCTGGGTGGGGGACAACTACGAGGTGCACGGCCGCAGCTTCCACCTCACCGCCGATCTGTCCTACCGGCCTGAGGCGATCATCCTCCACCCCCTGGCAAGGGGAGCGGAGCTGGGCACCTGTCTCGATGGCACCCCCCACAACTGGTACTTCTCCCAGGCGCGCGGTGCCGTGTTCATCCGCATGGCCCTGCTCACCTGCATGGTGGAGCGCACAGACCAGGTGATGGACATCATCTGAGGTCCAGCGGGTGCGCCGTTCAGGCCGATCCCCTCACGTTCAGCATTTCGAGATTTCATCCAGGAGACAGTCTATGTGTGGCATCGGGGGAGTGTTCCAACTCCAGCCCCAGCAGCCGATCGACGAGCAGGTGCTCGTCAACATGGCGGCGATCCAGGTGCATCGCGGCCCTGATGGCTTCGGGGTGAGGGGCCTGCCGGATCAGGGCGTGGGCTTCTGCCATGCCCGCCTCTCGATCATCGACCTCGATGCCAACCGCGGCCGCCAGCCGTTTGTGTCTGAGGACGGCCAGCTGTTGATGGCCCACAACGGTGAGTTCTACGACTTCCAGGCGATCCGGGCCTCACTCACGGCCCAGGGCCATCACTTCAGCAGCAAGAGTGATTCCGAGATCCTGCTGCGGCTCTACCAGCAGCGGGGCCTGGAAGCCAGCCTGCCGCTGCTGCGCGGAGAGTTCGCCTTCGCCCTGTTCGACAGCCGCCTCGACACGCTTTACCTGGTGCGCGACCGCTTCGGCGTCAAGCCCCAGTACTGGACCCTCACCGAGGAGGGCCTGGTGTTCGGCTCCGAGCTGAAGGTGCTGTTCGCCCATCCCGGTGTGCAACGGCGCTTCAGCTCCGAAGGCCTGTTTCACCAGCTGATGCAGACCATGGTGCCGGGCACCACGGCCTTCGAGGGGGTGCACCAGCTCAAACCCGGCCACGTGCTCACGGTGCGCCGCCGCGACGGCCGCTTCAGCATCGAGGATCAGCCCTACTGGGACGTGGATTTCCCCCGCAGCGGCGAGCGCGATGCCGGCCGCAGCGAGTCCGACCACATCGCCGCGGTGCGCCAGGCCCTGCTGGAAGCGGTGGAGGTGCGGATGGTGGCCGATGTGCCCGTGGGCTGCTACCTCTCCGGCGGTATCGACTCCTGCTCGATCCTGGGCCTGGCCGCCGCGGTGAGCCAGAACCCGGTGAAGGCGTTCACGATCGGCTTCGACGACAGCCGCTACGACGAAACCCCGATCGCCACCTCGATGGCCGAGGCCACCGGCGCCGATCAGCTGGTGATGCGGCTTTCCGGCAACGAGCTCTATGGCCATCTGGAGGCCACGATCTGGCACACCGAGCGCACGATCTACAACACCCTGGCGGTGGCCAAGTTCCTGATGAGCCGCGAGGTGAACCGCTCCCACTACAAGGTGGTGATGACCGGCGAGGGCTCCGATGAGCTGTTCGGGGGCTATCCCGCCTTCCGCCGCGACATGTTTCTGCATGGGCTGCAGGACCTGCCGGAGGCGGATCGCCAGGAATGGGAGCAGCTGCTGCAGGAGGCCAATCAGCTGGTGCAGGGGGCGATGCTGGCCGAGGAGCAGGTGCACGATCCAGCCCTGGAGGCTGTGGTGGGCTTCACGCCCAGCTGCCTGCAGCCCTGGCTGGCCTGCGCCCCCCTGGTGCCCGATCTGCTGGCACCGCAGCACCGCCAGGCCTGCACGGGCTACCAGCCCGGGGCCGCCATCGCCGCCACCCTCGATGCCTCCCAGCTGGAGGGCCGCCATGCCCTCGACCGGGCCCAGTACGTGTGGATCAAGACGATGCTGGAGGGGCAGATCCTCACCTGGGGCGGCGACCGGGTGGACATGGCCCACGCCATGGAGGCGCGCCCCGCCTTCCTCGATCACCATCTGGCCGCTGTGGCGGTGCAGGTGCCCCCGGAGCTGCGCATCAAGGGCAAAACGGAGAAGTACGTGCTGCGGGAGGCCATGCGCGGCCTGCTGCCCGAGCAGCTCTACCGCCGCGAGAAGTTCGCCTTCATGGCCCCACCGGCCCACGCCGACCCCGAGAAGCGCGCCGCCATGCAGGTGCTGGCCGACCGCCACCTCAGCCCTGAGGCCATCGAGCAGGCGGGGCTGCTGGATCCAGCCGGGGTGGCGGCACTGTTCGCCCGCCACGACGATCCCGCCACCAGCCCGGCAACGCGGGTGCAGCTCGACGCCGTGATCAATCACCTGATCGGCGTGCAGATCATGCACCAGCTGTTCGTGGCCGCCGATGTGCCGGCCCAGGCCCGGGAACTGGCCGACCGGCTGGGTTGGCGACCGGGCGCCGCCGATCAGGCGGAGCCGGCCTATGCGCTGATCGGCATGTCGGGTGGCTGAGCCGTATCCACGGCTGCCGCCGCCGCCGGAAGCTCGGCGGTCTGGGCCACCCCCAGGGTGGTGGGCAGGGTGGCGCGGAAGCCGCTGTAATAGGTCTCGCTGGTTTCGGCCAGGATCTCGCGCAGGGCCAGCAGCGGCTCGGGGTGATGGTCCACCCGGAAGTCGATGTGGGGGTAGCTCTCCTGGTGCATCACCAGCAGGGCCGCCGACTGACGGCCGCGGTAGTCGCCGCCGTGGGCTTCAGCGGCCTCCAGGGCCGCCATCAGGCGCTCCTCCAGGGCGAGGCCGTGGCGCTCAGCAGCCATGTAGGCCTCGGCCATCGCCAGCAGCACCAGCTCGGAGGCCAGGTAATTGCCCGCCACCGAAAAGCCCGGGTAGCAGCGATGGGCCGCCAGGCCGGCGCAGTCAGGGCCCGTCCAGGCGGCGGTGCGGCCCTGGCTGTCCACCAGGTGCACCTGGCGGCCGTCGCGACCCGGATCGTCCTGCAGCAGCGACTCCAGCACCGCTTCGGCGCCCAGCTCACCGCCGCTCTGCAGCTGAAGCTGCTCCAGCCGGTCAAGCCCCCAGGGACCGAAGTAGGGGTTGGTGCTGGCCTGGGTGGCCACAGCTCCCACGCCTGATCGGGCATGGGGTACGAGGGAACCCACGGCCAGGTGGCGGGTGGCAACGCCCACCCCGGTCATCCCGGTGGGGCGATCCCAGGCAACGATCGAGTAGGTCATCGCGGGTGGGTGGGTAGGACGTGATGGGAGCCATGGAGGCCCACCACGCATGGTGCGGAGAATTAGGTTCTGGTGATGATTGACGATCCTGGTCCGTGAGTTTGTGCCTAACGGCACCTTTGATCAGACCCGCCCCCGGCCGAGTCGATCAACGGGATCGTCCGCACCCTGATCAGCCGATTCTCCTCAGCCGATACGGTCCCTTCCATGACTCAGCTTAGCGCCGCTCCCCTGGGCTCAGGCTCTCTCAGCAACGGCCATCTCGGCAGCGACACCGCCTCCCTGGCGGCGGTCAGCTCGCTGCTGGCGCTGCGGGCCGACGGGGAGCGCCTGGCCCTCAACCTCGAAGCCCTGGCCACGATCGGCCGGGTGCCCTCCGGGGCCGTGCGGCGGCTGGCCTTCAGCGATGAAGACCGCGCCGCCCGCGCCCTGGTGCAGGGCTGGATGGAGCAGGCGGGCATGGCGGTGCGGATCGACACCGCCGGCAACATGATCGGCCGCTACGAGGGCCTCCAGCCCACGGCCCCAGTGCTGGCCACCGGCTCCCACATCGACACGGTGCCAGAGGGGGGCCACTACGACGGAGCCCTCGGGGTGCTCGCCGGGCTGGAGGTGGTGCAGGTGCTCGCGGAGCACAACCAGCGCCTGCAGCACCCGCTCGAGCTGATCGTGTTCGCCGATGAGGAGAGCACCATGGTGGGCTGCAAGAACCTGGTGGGCCGCGCCTCCGACGACCCCAGCGCCTACACCACAGCCCTGGGGGTGCCGATTCAGGAGGGCCTGGCCAGCATCGGCGGCTCCTGGGAGCACCGCGCCAGCGCCCGCCGGGCGCCCGGCGAGATCGCCGCCTTCGTGGAGCTGCATGTGGAGCAGGGGGGGGTACTGGAGGCCGTGGGCAAGGACATCGGCGTGGTGGAGGGCGTTGTGGGCCAGCAGCGCTACACGATCAGCGTGACCGGCCAGGCCAACCACGCCGGCACCACGCCGATGGGCATGCGGCGCGATGCCCTCACCACAGCAGCCCAGATCATCCTGGCGGTGGAGGACATGGCCCTCCACTTCCCCGGCGATCCGGTGGCCACGGTGGGCAAGCTGCAGGTGTGGCCCAATGCCGCCAACATCGTGCCGGGACGGGTGGAGTTCACCCTCGACATGCGCGACCTCTCCCACAGCGTGATCGACCACATGCGCGCCCACCTGGAGCGCAAGATCGAGAACATCGCCGTGGCCAGCCGCACCCGGATCGCGATGACGCCCCAGTTCGTGGTGGATCCCAGCCCCGCCGATCCGATGGTGCAGGCGTTGATCACCGAGAGCTGCCAGCAGCTGGGGCTGAGCCACACCCACCTGCCCAGCCGCGCCAGCCACGACTCCCAGGAGCTGGGCCGCCTCACCGCCATGGGCATGATCTTCGTGCCCAGCCGCGACGGCGTGTCCCACTCGGCCGACGAGTACACCACGCCGGAGCAGTGCGAACAGGGCGTGAATGTGCTGCTGCAGAGCCTGATCCGTCTGGATGCCAGCCTCTCCGGCAGCTGAACCCGGGCCGATGACCGAGCGCCCTGACGCCATCGTGGTGGGATCGGGCGCCACCGGGGGGGTGGCCGCCATGGTGCTGGCGGAGGCCGGACTTCGGGTGCTGGTGCTCGAGGCCGGGGCGGAACTGGGCGCCGCCCGTGCCCGTGGCGCCGAGCCGCTCAACAGCCTGCGGCGGCTCGCCCACCTCGCCAGCGGTCGGCAGCGCCTGCAGGCCCACCACCCCGGCTACTGGAAGCACAACCCCGAACTGTTCGCCGACGAGCGCCTCAACCCCTATTCCACCCCGCCCGACCGCCCCTTTCTCTGGACCCGCGGCCGCCAGCTGGGCGGCAAGAGCCTCACCTGGGGGGGCATCACCCTGCGGCTGAGCCGCTACGAATTCAAGGCCGGTGAACGCGATGGCCAAGGGCCCAGCTGGCCGATCGACGAGCCGGATCTGGCGCCCTACTACGACCGCCTGGAGCGGTTGCTGGGGGTGCATGGCCGGGCCGACGGCCTGCCCCAGCTCCCCGACGGCCAGTTCCTCGATCCCCTGCCCCTCACCCCGGGCGAACAGCACCTGCGCCAGGCGATCGGCCGCGAGCTGGGTCTGCCCCTGATCCACTCCCGGGGCTTCAACCTTCACCGCGGCCCCGGCTGGTGCCGCTCATCGAGCCCCGGCAGCACCCTGGCCCGGGCCGTGGCCACTGGCCGCACCGTGGTGCGCAGCGGCACCCTGGTGAGCCACCTCGTGATGGAGCCGGGCCAGGAGCGAGCCCGCGGGGTCGTGGTGGTCGACAGTCACAGCGGCGAGCGGCAGGAGCTGCAGGCGCCGCTGGTGGTGCTGTGCGCCTCCACGATCGAGACGCTGCGGATCCTGCTGCACTCCGGCGAGGCCTGCAGGCGCGGCGGGCTGATCGATCCCTCCGGCAGCCTGGGGCACTATCTGATGGACCACGTGTCCAGCAGCCGCTTCTTCTCGGTGCCCGGCCTGGCCCCGCCCCCTGAACCCGCCGAGCTCTCCGGCGCCGGCAGCTGCTTCATCCCCAACACCGTGAACCTGGATGGGGCCAGCCAGGAGGGCTTCCAGCGCGGCTACGGCCTCTGGGCGGCGGTGCAGCGCTTCGATCCGCCCAGCCTGCTGCAGCGACGCCGCGGTGAGGCCGTTGGCTTCCTGATCGGCCATGGCGAGGTGCTGCCCCGGACTGACAACCGGGTCAGCCTGAACGGCGATCAGGTGGATGCCTGGGGGCTGCCGACGCCGCACATCTCCATGGGCTGGGGGCCGAATGAAGGCGCGATGGTGGCCCATATGCAGCAGCGCATGGAGGCCGTGGTGGCCGCGGCCGGGGGCGCGATCCGTCCGCTGGAGGATCTGTTCGTGCTGCCGCTGCTGGAGCCCTGGATCCGCTCCAGCCACGCCACCGGCCAGGGCGCCGCGCCCCCCGGCTACTACATCCATGAACTGGGCGGCGCCCGCATGGCCGCCAGGGAGGAGGAGGGGGTGGTGAATGCCTTCAACCAGTGCTGGCGCGCCCCCAATGTGCTGGTGGTGGATGGGGCCTGCTGGCCTGGCGCCGGCTGGCAGAGCCCCACCCTCACGGCCATGGCGATCACCTGGCGGGCCTGCGAGGCCGCCACCAGGCGACTGCG
Organism: Cyanobium sp. NS01; assembly: GCF_014280235.1. Lineage (NCBI taxonomy): Bacteria > Bacillati > Cyanobacteriota > Cyanophyceae > Synechococcales > Prochlorococcaceae > Cyanobium > Cyanobium sp. NS01. The sequence continues at coordinate 1,797,424 of NZ_CP047940.1, forward strand.
CCGGGGGGACTGACCCCGGTGCCGGGGGGAACATCTGAAGCCCCTGCGTCAGGAGTCAGCCACAGCAGAGCAGATCCTGTGTCTGTTGGCACAACCGCTGAGGCCACTGGTCCGCACAATGGCGGGGCGACCTTTAACCGGGTCGGGCAAGGGAGAACGAGAGCGAAGGTTGGCGCCTTCGCTCTTTTTTTATGGGCGATTGCTGCTTCGCTCGGCGCGGCTGGCTCGGAGTGGACGCTCTGAGTGGGCGTCGTGTTTGCGTCTCAGAGCAGGAACAAACTGTTCAGGTAGTGCTGTTGCACGCAGGCATCGGTGCAACCGTTCTGGAACAGAAATGTGGCCAGGGCCGAAGTTGTGAGGCCATGCTGATTCCAGCCCGGGTGGGTGGCGAGAAAGCGCTGCAGCGCGCTGAACACCACATCCGCCACCTCGCTCTCCAGCACCGTCGCGGACTCTCCCCTGGCGCCATCACCAGCCTCAGGCTCCTGGGCAGGGGGAGGGGTCAAGTCCATCGGCATCAGCGCTGCGGCAGTGGGGCTCAGTACGCCACATCCCCGAGCCTTCGTCAAAGCCGGGGCGCCCTGACCACGGCAGGGCGTTCAAGGCTGAGACTTGCTGCCGCGCAGCAGCTGTTGATCAGCTGAACCAACAGCCGGCGACCCGGGAGCGCCCCAGCGCCACGGTGTCAAGACGACGCTGAACAGATCGCCGAAATCCCCAGCACCCCCGCCGCAACGGTCATCGGGAGCACCGTTCTGGGGAAAACCCCCTGCGGATCTGGGGAAAAGCCCCGAAACATGGGGAAAGGCTTCAATGATCAGCCTTGCTGATCTGGGGGCCTGGAGCCGCGAAGCTCCCACGCGAGACAACTGCGCCAGGTGCGGCTGGCTACGCCGTCGCGCCACCGGAGCGCAGGGTGCGGGGGCCCAGGGGGTGGTCGGCGTGGGGGTAGACGGGGTGGTGGTGGTGGCCATGGCCATGGCCGTGCTCGCTGGCCGCGGCCCCCAAGGGGATGGGAACCCCATCGGGCTGACAGGCTCCGGTGCATTCGCGCTCGCACAGGTCACAGCCATCCGTGAGCCCTTCCACATGGTGGTGGTGGCTGTGCTGCGGCGCCCCCACATCCGTTTCAAAGCCGAGCACCTGGGCCCGGTATTTGCAGAGGGAGCAGTTCATCGCGGTGTCGCCCCGCACCACATCCATCACCCGCTCCTCGAAGGTGTCGAGCACATGGGGATGGTCACCTAAATAGGCGGCCTGAATGAATTGCAGCTCGGGATGATCGGCCGCCACGCGCTCGGTGTGCTGCACGATCCGGCTCACCAACACCCCTGAAAAAAGGAAGTAGGGAAACACCACCACCCGGCGGTAGCCCAGTCGCACCGCCTGGCGCAGGCCTGGCTCCACCAAGGGAAAAGTGACGCCTGAGTACACCGTTTCGCCCCAGCCGAAACCAAAGCCCTCCACCAGCATGCGGGTGACCTTGGCCACGTTGGAGTTGGCATCGGGGTCGGACGACCCGCGCCCCACCACCACCAGCAGGGTGTCCTGCAGGGGCACAGAGCCGGTGGCCCTGGCGAGGGCCTCCCGGATCCGGGCCCCGGCGGCCTGGATCATGCGGCGATCCACCCCGAGCTCCCGGCCGTAGTCGATGCGCAGTCCGGTTTCTGCAGCGTAGGTGTTGAGCACCGAAGGGATGTCGTTCTTGGCGTGGCCCGCCGCAAACAGCATCGCCGGCACCGCCAGGATGTGCTCCGCACCGCGGCGGCGCAGGGCCTCCAGACCGTCGCGCAGGATCGGCCGGGCGAACTCCAGGTAGCCGTATTCCAGGGGCAGCGGCCGCAGCCGCTGCTGCAGCTGCTCGGCCAGGGCGGCAAACTCGGCCACCGCCAGGCGGTTGCGGCTGCCATGGCCACACACCAGCACCCCGAGGGAACGGCCCCCGGCCGTGAGGGTGGCATCGGCCAGAAACGAAGCGGAAGCCTGTGAACTCATGGCAACGGAAGCCTGTCACGACCCTATCGCCGCCTCAGCCGGGCCCTGCTGGGCCTCCGAGCTGAGCGGCAGGACGCAGGAGGGGCGGGCCCGGGGCGAACCGATCAGCGCTGCTAAGGCCAAAAATAAGCAGATCAAAACCCATTAGTGGTCAAGATCCTGCATTGATTCGTAACATTGGCCCATCGTTGCCATGGCTCCCATGACGTCCTCCTCCCCCCAAGCCGACGAGCGCTGGTTCCTGAACGCCGCCGCTGCCCAGATCCATGCCGAGCAGCTGCAGCGGGCCGAGCGCTTCAACGGCCGCGCCGCCATGCTCGGCTTTGTGATCGGCGTGCTCACCGAAGCCATCACCGGCCAGGGCATCCTGCACCAGATCGGCCTCGGCACCCTGTTGAGCCAGGGCTGAGGCCCTTCCGGCGCCACAGGATGGTCACGGCGGCTTTCCAGGCGAGGATGGCACTGATCCGGTCCGTCCTCGCCGATGGCGCTGCGCCTTCCCCCCTATCAGCAGCTGCCCCCACCCCGGCCGGACACACCCCTGATCGAGCTGCCTGTGGCCAGCCTGCGGCCCACCCAGCTCTGCGTGGGCATGGCCGAAGTGCGCAGCCGCCAGAACGACTTTCAGGCTGAAGACCGCGGCGAACGCCAGCGCTACCTGGGCACCAAGCCTGTGCCCCTGGTCCGCAGTGGAGCAGGGGAGGTGTGGATGGTGGATCGCCACCACCGCCTCAGGGCCCTGCTGGAGCTCGACCCCGCCGCCACCGCCTTTGGTTATGTGGTGTTGGATCTGCCCACGGCCGACCGCGCCGCGGTGCTCCAGCACCTGCTGGGCCTCGGCTGGCTGTACCTCTATGACGGCCGCGGCCTCGGTCCCCTGCCTGCCTCGGTGCTGCCGGACCAGCTGCTGGGCCTGCAGGACGACCCCTTCCGCAGCCTCGTGTGGCGCCTCAAGAAGGAGGGGGTGATCGAGCCGGCACCCCTGATCCCCTTCCACGAGTTCCGCTGGGGCGCCTGGCTGCGCAGCCGCTCCCTGCCCCCCTTCAGCTCGGCTCAGCTGCAGCCGGCCCTGCCCGCCGCCCGCACCCTGGCCCGCTCCGCCGCCGCCAGCCACCTGGCCGGCTGGAAGAGCGCCCTGCGGCGGCAGAGCCCCTGAGCCATGCCCCCCAGCAGCGGCATGGCCGCCTTCCTGCACGGATCGCCCCTGGCGGTGTTCGCCCTGCTGCTCAGCCTGAGCGTGCTGGTTCCGCCCCTGGCCCGCTGGCTGCGGCTGCCCGATCTCGTGGGCCTGCTGGCCGCCGGCGTGCTGATCGGCCCCCATGCTCTGGGGTGGCTGCAGACCGAGGGCCCCACCGTGGGGCTGCTGTCCGACATCGGCGTGATCTACCTGCTGTTCATCGCAGGACTGGAGATCGATCTGGCCGAATTCGCCCGCATCCGCCAGCGCTCCTTCCAGTTCGGCCTGCTCACCTTCAGCCTGCCCCTGCTGGGGGGGGCCGGCCTGGCCCTGGCCTACGGCTACGCGCCCCTGAGCGCCGTGCTGCTGGGCTCGGTGCTCGCCTCCCACACCCCTCTGGGCTATCCGATCGTGCGCAGCTACGGCGCCGTGGGGGAAGAGTCGGTGGTGGTGGCCATCGGCGGCACGATTTTCACCGACCTGGCCGCCCTGCTGCTGCTCGCCCTCTGCATGGGGCTGAGCCGCGGGGAGCTCTCAGCGCCGGCCGTGGCCCTGCTGCTGGGCAAGGTGGCCCTGTTCGCCCTGCTGCTGGTGGGCACGATCACCCAGCTGGGCACGGGCCTGGTACGCCGCAGCGTCAACAACGACAGCCAGCTCTTCGTAGCCGTGCTGCTGACCCTGTTTGTGGCCGGCCTGGGGGCTGAACTGGCGGGCGTGGAGAAGATCGTGGGGGCCTTCCTGGCCGGCCTGGCCGTGAACCGCGTCCTGCCGGAAGGGAGGGTCAAGGAGCAGGTGGTGTTCGTGGGGGCCGCCCTGTTCATCCCGATCTTCTTCATCGACCTGGGGCTGCTGCTCAACCTGCCCACCTTCTTCAGCACCATCCTGGGCAGCCCCTTCGCGATCGCCCTGATCGCCACGCTGATCACCACCAAGGGGCTCGCCGCCCTCTGGGCCGGCCGGATCTACCGCTACAACAGCACCCAGGTGCTCACCCTGTGGTCGTTGTCGCTGCCCCAGGTGGCGGCCACCCTGGCCGCCACCTTCGTGGGGTTTCGCGCCGGCCTCTTCGACGCCGCGGTGCTCAACAGTGTGCTGGCGATGATGGTGGTCACCGCCACCCTCGGCCCTGCCCTCACCGCCCAGGCCATCCCCAGGCTGGCCCAGGCCACCGCCGCGTCGCTGACCGCGGAGGGGGCCGGTCGCCTGGCCCTGGTGCGGCGCTCGCTGCGGGTGCTCCTGCCGGTGTCGAACCCCAGCAGCGAGGCGCGGCTGTTCGCCCTGGCCGGGCTGCTGATCGGGGGCTCCTCCGAGGATCCCGGCCTGGTGCTGCCCCTGGCAGTGGTGTCACCGCGGCAGGCGGAGGCCGGCCACGCCAGCCCCCTGGCGATGGCGGCGAGCCTGGCCAGGGCCCGGGAGCTGCTCCAGAGCGCCAGCTCGATCGCCGAGGCCGATCAGGTGCCCTGCCAGCCCCTGCTGCGCGTGGACAGCGATGTGGCCGCCGGCATCGCCCGGGTGGCGATGGAGCAGGCCAGTGACCTGGTGCTGATGGGCCTGGCCCGCCCCGGCAGGTTCGGCCAGTGGCTGTTCGGCGACCTGGTGGAGGCCACCTGCCGCCAGGTGAGCTGCCCGGTGGTGGTGGCCGGTCTGCGCCGCGATCCCGCCAGCCTGAAGCGGCTGCTGGTGCCGATCAAGGACGTCACCGCCGGCGCCCTGGAGCAGTTTCAGCTGGCCGAGCGGCTGGCCGCCGCCCTCGGCGGCAGCATCACCCTTCTGCACGTGCCCGACCTGGGGCAGAGCAGCCAGCAGCGGGCTGAGGTGGAGGCCCAGCTGGCCCGCTGGCAGCCCGGCGCCGAGGGCCAGGCGGTCTCGGTGGCGATCAAGGTGGACATCCGGCCCGACCAGAACATCGAAACCAGCATCGAGGACGCCGCCCGCAGCCACGACCTGGTGATCCTGCGGTCCCAGCGCCGCCTGGTGGCCGGCCTGCCCATTCCCGCCGGCGGCCGCATGGGAGGGCTGATGCGACGCCTGAGCATCTCGGTGCTGGTGATCAGTGATCCGCTGCACTGAAGGCGCTGCCCTGAATCCGCTGCAGCGGGAGTGCGCGAAGCCCGGGCGCCAGGCCAATGGCGGGGCTAAACCGGAGTCAGGCACCGGGCTTCACCATGACGTTTCAACACCTGCTTGTCGCCACCGATGGTTCGGAGCTGTCGCAGCGGGCCCTGCTGCAGGCCCTGGCTCTGGCCAAGGCCCTGGGGGCTCGGCTGCGCATCCTGACGGTGGAGGGGACCTTGCCGGTCTCCCTGGTGGGAGCGGGAGAACTGGTGGACACCGGCGCCATCGAGGCGCTGATGAAGGCGGCCCAGCTGCAGTCGCAGCAGATCCTGGACACCGCCGCCGCCACGGCGGAACAGGCCGGGGTGAGCGCTGAGGTGGTGAAACGGATCAGTGCCCAGCCCTCCATGGCGATCCTGGAGGAGGCCCGCAGCCAGGCCTGCGACCTGATCGTGATGGCCTCCCACGGCCGGCGCGGGCTGCAGGGGCTGCTGCTCGGCAGCGAGACCCAGCGGGTTCTGACCCAGAGCTCCTGTCCGGTGCTGGTGGTGCGTTGAGCGGGGGTGGCAGCAGCCGCTTTGGTGGTATTAAGAGGATTCGCTGGGGGCTGGGGCGGTGAGCATGGATCCGGGCCTGGCTGCCTTCGGCTCCGGCCTGAGTGCCATCACCGTGGCGGAGCTCGGCGACAAGACCTTCTTCATGGCCCTGATCCTGGCGGTGCGGCACCCGCGCCGCTGGGTGTTTCTCGGCAGCTTCGCGGCCCTGGCGGTGGTGACCCTGCTCTCCCTCGGGGTGGGCTACGGCCTGCGGGAGCTGCTGCCGGTGCGCCTGCTGCCCTGGCTGGCGGGGGGCCTGTTCCTGGTGTTCGGCATCCGGCTGCTGCTGGAGGCCCAGGCCCTGCCGGCCGATGCCGCCCGCGGCGAGGCCCAGGAAGCGGAGCAGGCCGTGATCGCCGCCGATCGCCAGCTGCTGAGCAGCCGCCCCCTGGCCGTGATCTGGGAGGCCTTCGCCCTGGTGTTCATCGCTGAACTGGGCGACCGCACGCAGCTGGCCACGATCGTGCTGGCCACCGCCCCCGGCTTCACCTTCGCCGGACTGCTGGCCGGCACCCTGCTGGGCCACGCCCTGGTGACGGCCCTGGCTGTGGGATCAGGCCGCTGGATCGGCGACCGGGTGGATGAACGACTGCTCTACCGCCTGGGGGGCGGCCTGTTTCTGCTGTTCGCCGTGGTGGCCTTCCACCAGGCCCTGGGCTGACCCTTACGCTGCCCACCAACCTTGCGTGAGCTGGTGGTGGTGAAGGACGAGAGCAGCAGGACCGAGGAACTGCAGGCCCTGGGCTGGTCCGCGGAGGACCTGCGCCGCTATGAGGAGCTGTGGGAGTACCGCCAGCGCTGGGGAGCGATCAACCTCGAGCCGGAGGATCGGGCCTTCCTGCGCAAGGCCGAGGCCCTGCTGCCCAAGCGCCAGAAAGGGAAGTCGGCCCAGAAGAAGACCCTCCAGGAGAAGTCCCACTACCGCTGGCTGGCTCTGCACCGGGACGCCATGGCGGCCAGCCCGGCCGAGCAGCAGCTGGCCGAAGGGGAGATCGGTGCCTGGCGCGTGCTGCTGGAAGAGGAGCTGGCCGTGCTCGATCACTACCAACCCGTGCTCGGCCTGCCCGACACCCTCAAGGCCCGCACCCTGCAGGAGCGGCGGGAGGCCTGGATCGCAGCACTGGACGAGACAGCCTCCAGCCTCAGCTTCGACTTCCAGGCCCCGGTGGCGGAGTTGAAAGCACGGGAGAGCACCAGCTGGAAGCCCCTGCGCGGCGAGGCCAACAGCGACCAGAGCTATCCCGTGCTGACGGCCGAGGCGGCCAGGAGCTTCCGGGCCAGCATCCGTCAGGAGCTGGCCGCCGCCATCAGGGAGAGCTTTCCCTCCCTCCAGGACAGCAACAAGCCAGCCCCCCCCAGCCCCTGAGGGCTCAGGTGCGCAGCATGGCGACCACGGTGATCAGGCTGACGACACTGAGGAAGCCCACACCGAAGAGGATCGTGCCCGACCAGATCTTGCGGGCCAGGGGGCTGGGCTGATCGCGCAGCCAGGCGGGCCTGGGCACACCGGGCTGCCAGGGGCTGGAACCGGCGGAGGGCAGGCGGCGGGCATTGGTGTCGCGCCAGTAGGCCCCGTAACGGGGAGCCTGCTGGTTGAAGGGGACCTGGCCCACCGCCTTGCCGGCCAGGGTGCGGGAGCGCTGGAACGGCACCTGATCGTCGCCGAACTGGCAGAGGTATTCGTCGGACTCCAGCAGGGCATCCACAAAGGCGGGCAGCCCCTGTTCAGCGATCAGGATCGACCAGGCGATCCGCTCCTGGTCGCCGTACACCGGCCGGCCCAGCACCCGGCCCACCACCTGCTCCACGATCTGGTAGTTGCTGTTGCAGCGGTAGAAGTCCTGGCGGAACTTCTCGGAGAGCAGCAGGCCCCGGATGAAGTCGCGCATGCGGATCTGGCCTGAGCGCAGTTGCGACTCCAGCACGGGGTCGCGGTCGCTGCGGAAGGCGTGGAAAAAGATCTGGCGGTAGGCCTGGTCGATCTGCACATCCACGCTGGCGGGATCCTGGGTCGGCGTCAGGGCGAAGGGGGCCCTCAGCGGCGACTCCTCGGTGGCCGGCATGAAGTTGGCGACCCGGGCGTTCACGGCCGTGGGCTTGACATCCAGCAGGGGCAGAGCCATGGAAGAGAGAAGAGGGCGTTGAGGGAAGGTATCCAGCTCCGTCCAAAATCGGACGCTGCCTGGGTAAAAACTCACAGAGCGTGACCTCAGTTCATGGACCTTTGTTGCCGCGGCCGAGCAGACTCTCCCCCGGCCGGCACGCAGCCCGTCTGAGACAGCCCACCATGCAGCTGAACGTGCCGCTGACCATGCCGCAGGACTTCGATCCTCAGCCCCGCTGGCATCCGCACCTGTGGCACCCCACCACCCAGGTGGCCACGGCGCCGGTACCCCTGCGGGCCGTGGCCGGCCGTGGCGCCCTGCTGGAGCTCGATGACGGCCGCACCCTGATCGACGCCATCAGCAGCTGGTGGGTGACCCTGCATGGCCATGCCGAGGCCAGCATCGCCGCGGCCGTCAGCGCCCAGAGCCAGGCCCTCGAGCAGGTGATCTTCGCCGACTTCAGCCATGGCCCGGCCGAGCGGCTGGCGGAGCGGCTCAGCGCCCTGACGGGGCTGGAGCGGCTCTTTTTTTCCGACAACGGCTCCACGGCGGTGGAGGTGGCCCTCAAGATCGCCTGGCAGTGGTGGCACAACCAGGGGGCGGAGCGCCGCCAGCTGGTCGCCTTCGAGGGGGCCTACCACGGCGACACCGTGGGGGCCATGGCCGTGGGGGCCCGCTCCCTGTTCACCACCCCCTTCGATCCATGGCTGTTCTGCGTGGCCCGGGTCGACTGGCCCCACACCTGCTGGCACGACGCCAGCGTGGAGACCAGGGAACAGGCGGCCCTGGAGGCCCTGGAGCGGGCCCTGGCCGTGCCCACGGCGGCGGTGATCCTGGAACCCCTGATCCAGGGAGCTTCCGGCATGGCGATGGTGCGGCCGGCCTTTCTGCAGGCGGTTGAGGCGAGGGTGCGGGCTAGTGGCGCCCTGCTGATCGCCGATGAGGTGATGACCGGCTTCGGCCGCAGCGGCGCCCTGTTCGCCTGCCAGCGGGCGGGCCTCCAGCCCGACCTGATGGCCCTCTCCAAGGGGCTCACCGGCGGCTTCCTGCCCATGGGGGTGACCCTGGCCAGCGAGCGGCTCTACCAGGGCTTCGTCAGCAGCGACCCGATGGCCACCTTCTTCCATGGCCACAGCTTCACCGCCAATCCCCTGGGTTGCGCGGCGGCCCTGGCCAGCCTTGACCTGCTGGAGGCCTTCCCAGAGCGCTATCGCAGCTTCGAGGCTCGCCACCGGCCCCGGCTGGAGGCCCTCAGCCGCCACCCGCTGGTGCGGCGTCCCCGCTGCCTGGGCACCGTGGCGGCCTTTGACGTGGCTGTGAACCAACCGGGCTACCTCAGCGCGGTGGGCCGCCAGATTCAGCGCCACTGCCTGGCGGAGGGGGTGTACGTGCGACCCCTCGGCAACGTGGTGTACCTCCTGCCGCCGCTCTGCCTCGACGAGGCCCAGCTGGAGCGCTGTTACAGCGCTCTGCACTCAGCTCTCGATCAGCTCTGAAACAGAGCCGAAGCCCCCGTCAGCCGGGGCCCGCCACGGGGGCATTCCAGCAGCCCAGAGCCGGGATGCCCCGATACCACGAGAGCACTGAGCGTGAGGAGGTGTCGAGCAGCAGCTGGGCACCGGCCGCCGCCGGCAGCTCCAGCCAGCGGGCCGCCAGCACCCGCAGCAGGTGACCGTGGGCGAACAGCACCACCGGCCCCTCGGCCGCGCGGGCCCTGGCGATCACCCGATCCGCCCGGCGGGCCACCTGGCCCGGGGATTCCCCCTCCGGGCAGCCATGCCGGAACACCAGCCAGTCCGGCGCCTCGGCGTGGATCTGGTCTGTGGTCAGCCCCTCGTAGCGGCCGTAATCCCACTCCCTCAGATCGGGGTCGATGACGGCCCGCTCCGCCAGCCCCGCCAGGGCACAGGTCTGGCGTGCCCGCTGCAGCGGGCTGCAGAGCACCAGGGCGAAGGGCCGCGCCGCCAGGGCCGGCTGCAGCTGACGCGCCTCGGCTTCGCCCCGCGCGCTGAGCGGCAGATCGGTGCGGCCGGTGTGCTGGCCCGAAAGGCTCCAGGCGGTCTCACCGTGGCGCACCAGCAGCACCTCATGGGGCGTCGCAGCAGCTGGCGGGGATGGCTGGCGACCAGAAGGAGGGGGCGGAGCCGGGGCGGTCATCGCTCAGGGGCCTGCGGCGGCGGTGATGGGCTACCAGCCTGCCGCCGGGCCCGAGCGACTGAGGGCCGAGCGGTGTGTCCCTGCTCCCCCACGCCCCATCGGGGCACGGGGGAGGGAAGCCGATGTGATCGAATCATCACAGCGGTGTTCCCGATCACAGGATGGGAACGGCGCCGGGGATGCAATGGAGCTCTCCCACCGAGCGCCCCTGGGCTCCCTTGCCATGGCCAGCTTCACCATCAGCCTCGACGACGGCCGCAGCTTCAGCTGCAGCGACGACACCTACATCCTGGATGCGGCTGAAGAGGCGGGCATCGATCTGCCCTATTCCTGCCGGGCCGGCGCCTGCAGCACCTGTGCCGGCAAGGTGCTCAGCGGCAGCGTCGACCAGTCGGACCAGAGCTTCCTGGACGACGAACAGATCGAAGCCGGCTTTGCCCTGCTGTGTGTGAGCTACCCCCAGAGCGACTGCTCAATCAAGCCCGACATGGAGAGCGAACTCTGAGCTGCCCCGGCAAGACCTGACCCGCTTCCCTCACAGGGCCGGCCTTCTGTAGTGATCCCGACAGCACCAAACTTGCGCCAGAAGCAGAACGGATCTTCTTTCAGCCCATCCCGGCTCCCATGGCCGATCCCAGCTCCATGAGCCGAAGCTGCTTCATCCACCGGCCCCTGGCCGAAGACATGCAGCGGCATCTGTTCTTCAGCCAGGCCAAGGCCCCCTCGCTGGCCACCCGCCACGACCACTACCGCAGCCTCGCCCTGGCGGTGCGCGATCGCCTGCTGCACAACTGGGTCGACACCGCCGAGACCTACACCCGCGCCCAGGTGCGCACGGCGGTGTACCTGTCGGCGGAGTATCTGCTTGGACCTCACCTCGACAACAACCTGGTGAACCTGGGCCTGCGCCAGGAGGCCGAGGACGCCTGTGCCCAACTGGGGCTCGACCTGGAGAAGCTGATCGACGAGGAGCCGGAACCGGGGCTGGGCAACGGCGGTCTCGGCCGGCTGGCCGCCTGTTTCCAGGAGTCGATGGCCACGCTGGAGCTTCCGGCCATCGGCTATGGCATCCGCTACGAGTTCGGCATCTTTCGTCAGCAGATCACCTCCCGGGGCCAGCAGGAGATCACCGATGCCTGGTTGGCCCAGGGCAACCCCTGGGAAGTGATCCGGCCGGAGTGGAGCTACCCGGTGACGATCGGCCAGCACACGGTGATCGGCGTGGCCTACGACACGCCGATCCTCGGCTATGGGGTGCGCACCGCCAACACCCTGCGCCTGTGGGCCGCCGCAGCGCCTGAGGCCCTCGACTTCGCCTCCTTCAACGCCGGCGATTACACCAAGGCCGTGCTGCACAAGATGCAGTCGGAAACCCTCTCCAAGGTGCTCTATCCGAACGACGAGATGGAGCAGGGCAAGCGCCTGCGCCTCTCCCAGCAGATCTTCTTCGTGAGCTGCTCTCTGCAGGACATGTTCCGGATCCTCAAGGGTCAGGGGCTGCCCGCCACCGCCTTCCACACCAAGTTCGCCGTCCAGCTCAACGACACCCACCCAGCCATTGCCGTGGCCGAGCTGATGCGGCTGCTGCTGGATGAGCACCAGCTCGACTGGGAGACCGCCTGGGGAGTCACCACCGCCAGCCTCAGCTACACCAACCACACCCTGCTGCCGGAAGCCCTCGAAACCTGGGGGGTGGAGCTGTTCGAGCAATTGCTGCCGCGCCACCTGCAGATCATCTACGAGATCAACGCGCGCTTCCTGCGCATGGCCCGGATCAAGTACCCGGGCCAGCCTGAGAAGCTGGCGCGCCTCTCATTGATCCAGGAGGGTCCGCAGCGCAAGGTGCGCATGGCCAACCTGGCCGTGGTGGGCTGTCACCAGACCAACGGGGTGGCCGAACTGCACAGCGACCTGCTGCGCCGCCACGTGCTCGCCGACTTCGCCGAGCTCTGGCCGGATCGCTTCACCAATGTCACCAACGGCGTCACACCGCGGCGCTGGATGCTGGTGTCCAACCCCGGCCTGGCCAGCCTGCTGGATGAGGTGATCGGCAGCCAGTGGCGCCGTGATCTCACCCATCTGCAGGATCTCTCCGGCCACATGGAGGATCCGGGCTTCCTGGCCCGCTGGATGCAGGTGCGTGACGCCTCCAAACAGCGCCTGGTGCACCACATCCACCAGAGCCAGGGACTGCTGCTCGATCCGGCCTCGATTTTCGATGTGCAGGTGAAGCGCATCCACGAGTACAAGCGCCAGCACCTGGCGGCTCTGCACGTGGTGGAGCGCTATCTGCGGCTGCGCAACGGCGAGGACCTGCCGCCACGCACGGTGATCTTCGGGGGCAAGGCCGCTCCGGGCTATGCCATGGCCAAGCTGATCATCCGGCTGATCATCGGCATCGCTGAAATCGTGAACATGGATCCCGCCATGGAGGGGCGGCTGCGCGTGGTGTTCGTGCCGAATTTCAGTGTGAGCCTCGGCCAGAAGATCTATCCCGCCGTGGACCTCTCCGAGCAGATCTCCACCGCCGGCAAGGAGGCCTCCGGCACGGGCAACATGAAGATGGCCCTCAACGGCGCCCTCACGATCGGCACCCTCGATGGCGCCAACGTGGAAATCCGCGACCGGGTAGGCGCCGAGAACTTCTTCCTCTTCGGCCACACCGCTGAACAGGTGCAGGAGTTCGATCAGATGGGCTACCACCCCATGCCCTGGATCGAGAAAGACCCCGTGGTGCGTGCTGCGATCGAGTTGATCGGCGCCGGCCACTTCAGTGAGGGCGATCGCGACCTCTTCCATCCACTGCTGGCCAACCTCACCAGCCACGATCCGTTCAAGGTGATGGCCGACATCGGCGGCTACCGGCTGGCCCAGGAGCAGGTGGATGCCTGCTGGCAGGACCCGACCCGCTGGGCGCGCATGTCGGTGGCGAACACCATGGGCTGCGGCTTCTTCTCCAGCGATCGCTCGATTCAGGAGTACGCCGAGCGGATCTGGAACGTGCAGCCCATCGCCGTGGAGGCCACAACCAACGCCTTCCAGAAGGCCTGAGGCCCTGGGCCAGCTTCCGGAGCGTCCTGCTTCAGTCGTGTAGGGTGAAAGGGATTCAAAAGCAGTCTTCAGCAGGTTTCTCTCCGAAACGGCGGCTCCAACAAGGTTTCTCCACTAGGCCAGCAACTTTTCTCAGGGCTTCGACGAATCGATTCATTGACTCAAAGACCAGATTTCATGACCATTTACGTAGGCAACCTCTCGTTCGACGCTGAGGTTGAAGACGTTCAGCACCTGTTCTCCGAATACGGCGCTGTGCGCAAGTGCACCCTGCCCCTCGACCGTGACACCGGTCGCAAGCGCGGGTTCGCCTTTGTTGAGATGGCCAACGAGGCCGACGAGACCAAGGCCATCGACGATCTTCAGAACGTCGAATGGATGGGCCGCAACATCCGTGTCAACAAGGCTGAGCCCCGCACCGGTGGTGGCGGTGGCCGCCAGTACGCCGGCGCCGGCGGCGGTGGCGGTGGCGGCGGCAGCCGCTGGTGATCAGACCGGTTGACTCGGCTGGCCTCACCAGCTGATTCAACCGGCACGCATTGATTCAGCCCACCTAGCCGTCCCTCTCGGGGGCGGCTTTTTGCTGTGACCTGTTGTGTGACTCACGGCGCCGGCAGGGGCCGCAGTGGCGCCAGCCTCAGCGTGCCCTGGCCAGGAGCGCGTGATCACTCGGCAGCCGCAACTGACTGGCCCAGCCGAGCTTCTGCAGCAGGCGCACGAAGCTGTAGGTGGGATCAGGCAGCCGGCGCACCTTGCCATGGCGCAGCGTGAACCCCTGCCGCACCGAAGCCTGGAAGCCATGGTGCAGGTTGTGCCAACCCTCACCCAGGGTGATCAGTGCCACGAAGCCATTGTTGCGACTGTCATCGCCCGTGTTGAAGGGCTGGTCGCCGAAGAGGTGGGCCAGGGAGTTGACGCTGGCCACAGCGTGGTAGAGCACCACGGTGCTGAGACAGAACGCGCCCAGCCACTCCAGCCCGCCCAGTTGCCAGGAGAGTGCCGCCAGGGCCAGCACGGGCACCACGTGCAGGCGATCCATCGTGCGCAGCACCGGATCGGCTTCGATGTCTGCCGGGAGTTCGGCAGGGTGGAACTCGGGCGTGAGCAGCCAGCCCACCTGGGAGTGCCAGAAACCGCGCCAGCCGTTGGCGGATTGCAGCGGCGTGTGGGGGTCGGCCGCCGTATCCACATGGCGGTGGTGCTGCAGGTGGTGCGCTTTCCACCAGCTGGGGCCCATCTGGCCCGAGGAGCAGGCCACCAGGGAGCCGATCCACCACACCATGCGCGGAGCTCGGTAGCTGCCGTGGGTGAGCAGCCGGTGGTAGATGGCGGTGGTGCCGAGCATCCTGAGCAGATAGAGGGCCACGGCCCAGAGGGCCGCTCCCACACCCAGCCCAGTCCACAGCAGTACGGCGCAGCCCAGATGGATGAGAATCATCAGCTTGGGGCCCAGGCCGTGCAGCAGCCGCCTCAACAGGAAGGGGCGTTGGCCGGCCGCAACAGGGGTTGACAGAACAATCTCACTGACAGGATTGATCCTAGGCAGATGGGCCTAGGCGGATGAGGCCTGCGCCAGCACCAGGGCCGCCCGCTGGGGATGGCCACGGCGAAAGTGGCGATCTTGCTCAGCCCGCCGGCAGGTGAGCAGGAACAGGGGCATGGCGATGCCGAAGGTGGCTTCGAAGCGTGTCAATGTGTCTGCACTGCGCTGCAGGCCGCAGGCCAGGATGGCCCTGGTGAGCGAGCGGCGGGGCTGCCTGGTGATGGCCGCAAACAGGCGGTTGAGCCGATGGTGCTGCAGGGCCTCGTAGGGGGTCATGCCCCGCGACTGGTCAAAGCAGAAGTCGAGGCAGGCCTCCGAAATGCCCAGGGCGTCGGCCACTGCGGCCATGGCGATCGGACGCCGGAAATGCAGAGCGAAATAGCCCAGGGCCTGGCCCACCACCAGGCGGCTCAGGGCTGGGCTCGCCGCGGGGCAATCCCTGGGAATGGCGCGGATCAACGGCAGGACTCCCGATCCTGAGGGCATGCCCTCGTCATAGGCAGGACATGACGGGAGCACCAGAGGTGTGGGCTGGAGTGGAACAGATCGATGCCTGCTGCAACCAACCGAATCAGGGCTGATGAGCGCGAATCAGGGCCTGCGATCGGGAAGGTCGCTGGGGCGCAGCACAATCACCACCGCGCCTACCACGATCAGCACGATCAGCACCAGGCCGGCCCCGATCGGAAGCACCACATCTGGATCCATGGGTCGCTCTGGGCAGGGGACTTTCGCCATCCTGCCCAGAGCCAACCGAACGTGCGAGCCAGCCAGGCTCAGCGCATGAACAGCATCTCCTGGTAGGTGGGCAGCGGCCAGGCGTCATCGTCGATGAGCTGCTCGAGACCATCGGCGGCGGCGCGGATCTTGAGCATCACCGGCAGCACCCCATCGGCACAGTGGCGCAGGTGGGCATGAATGCCGTCGGGATGCACCGCCATGGCCTCCTCCAGGGCCGTGCAGCCTTCCAGCAATTGCCCGCCCAAGGACTCCATCGTCTTGAGCATGGAGGTGTCGGGGGACAGGCCCACCTTCTCCTGGC
Organism: Cyanobium sp. NS01; assembly: GCF_014280235.1. Lineage (NCBI taxonomy): Bacteria > Bacillati > Cyanobacteriota > Cyanophyceae > Synechococcales > Prochlorococcaceae > Cyanobium > Cyanobium sp. NS01. The sequence continues at coordinate 1,813,145 of NZ_CP047940.1, forward strand.
TCTTGATCGAGAAGGCCATCTTGCCCAGGCTGTCCGACACCGCCGGATAGATCTGGGTGCGGGCCAGGCGCAGCAGCAGGCGGGCCTCCACCTCGATCGCCTGCACGTACTGCTCGGCGTAGACCTCGAAGCGGCTTTCGAGCTCCAGCGGCGAGAGCACGCCCTGGCGCTCGAACAGGGCCGTCACGTCAGGCCGCTCCAGCACCGGCAGGGCGTCGGCGGAGGTGGGCAGGTTCTCGAGTCCACGCTCCTCCACGGCGATGCGGTGCCATTCGGAGGAATAGCCATCCCCCCCGAACACCACATCACCGTGCTGGTTCATGACGTCCTTCATCACCGCCAGGGCCGCCTCATCGAGGCTGCTGCCGGCGGCCATGGCAGCCTCCAGCTGGTCGTTCAACCACTCGAGGGAATCGGCCAGGATCGTGTTCAATACCACCAGCGGACCAGCCACCGACTGGCCGGAGCCAACAGCCCTGAACTCGAAACGGTTGCCGGTGAAGGCGAAGGGTGAGGTGCGGTTGCGGTCGCCGGGATCCTTGTTGAGCTCGGGCAGGGTGTCGATGCCAAGGGACATCAGCGCCGCCTGGGCCGAACCCTGCAGGCTGCCGGAGCGGATCTGCTGGAACACATCCTCCAGCTGACTGCCCAGATACACCGAGATGATCGCCGGCGGCGCCTCGTTAGCCCCGAGGCGATGGTCGTTGCTGGCGGTGGCGATGGCGGCCCGCATCAGCGGACCGAACAGGTGCACGCCACGGATCACGGCGGAGCAGAACAGCAGAAACTGCAGGTTCTCGTGGGGCGTGGAACCCGGATCGAGCAGATTGCCCTGGGTGGGGTTGCCGATCGACCAGTTGACGTGCTTACCGCTGCCGTTGACGCCGGCGAAGGGCTTCTCGTGCAGCAGGCAGCTGAAGCCATGCCTCTTGGCCGTGCTCTTGAGCACGGTCATGGTGAGCTGCTGGTGGTCGGTGGCCACGTTGGCGGCCTCGAAGTAGGGCGCCAGCTCGAACTGACCCGGGGCCACCTCGTTGTGGCGGGTCTTGGCGGGAATGCCGAGGCGATACATCTGCCGCTCGACGTCCTGCATGAACACCTGCACCCGTTCGGGGATCGCACCGAAGTAGTGGTCATCGAACTGCTGGCCCTTGGCCGGAGGGGCTCCCACCAGGGTGCGACCGGCGAGCTGCAGATCGGGCCGCAGGGCGGTGAAGGCCGAATCCACCAGGAAGTACTCCTGCTCAGCACCGCAGCTGGAGTTCACCGTGGCGATTTCGGTTTCACCCAGCAGCTTCAGCAGGCGCTGGGCCTGCTTGTTCATCGCCTTGTTGGAGCGGAGCAGAGGGGTTTTCTTGTCGAGGGCCTCGCCGGTCCAGGACACGAACACCGTGGGGATGCAGAGGGTGACCCCATTGGGGGTCTCCATCAGATAGGCCGGACTGGTCACATCCCAGGCGGTGTAGCCGCGGGCCTCAAAGGTGGAGCGGATACCGCCGTTGGGGAAGGACGAGCCGTCAGGTTCCCCCTGAACCAGCACCTTGCCACTGAATTCGGTGAAGGCTGAACCATCCCCCTGGGCCGAGATGAAGCCGTCGTGCTTCTCCGCGGTGAGGTTGGTGAGCGGGTAGAAGACGTGGGCGTAGTACAGGGCACCTCGGCTTGTGGCCCAGTCCTTCATGGCCTGGGCGACCACATCGGCCACGGAGGTATCGAGCTTGCTGCCTTCGCGGATGCAGCGCTGGATCGATTTGAAGACGTTCTTCGGCAGCGCCGACTTCATCTTCTCGAGCGTGAACACATCGCTGGCCCACAGCTCTTCAAGCGAGGTGGCGGGCGTGGTGGGCACCAGGGGCCGCGCCAGGATCGTGTCGATGGCGTGGAGCCGCGGGTTTGAAGGCATAGTCCGAAAATGGGCTGTGGGGTAGCCAAGCCCGCCGACCATCCCCCCCAATGGCGCGATTGATACAACTCGTCGAAGTGCTTCTGGACCGACGCGGTGGAGCGATGACCAGAAGGCCGCTGGGCCGCTGCGACCGATCACCATTGCTGAGCAATCAACTTTTCCGCCGCTCCTGTGGTTTTTCCCCACTGGCACGCGGGGTTTTCCCCAGCCGTCACGGCGGGCAACCGGCCCAGCGGCGCCGGCGTGGCCAATCTCCGTGGAAAAGCGGTTCTCCCGTTGACGGCCCGGGGCTGAGGCCTGACGGCCTCGGGGCAAGCCGGCAGCAACTCCCCAGGCAGCCCCATCCCCACTCACTTCTCAGCGTGCGTCTTGGCGGGATGGGGCCCTGAGCCGCGGCTTTGACGCCGGCCACTCGCCATGGCCTGATGGGGTCGAAGCGCGACTGATCCCCTTGAGCGACACCCCGTTGAGCCGCAGCCCGATGAGCGCCATCCCCAACCATGCCCCGGCCACCGTGTCGATCGAGAACCAGTTCCCCGAAGACCTGTTCGAGGCGATGGGCGAGTTCGTGCGCACCCATCCCCAGTGGGACCAGTACCGGCTGATGCAAGCCGCCCTGGCAGGGTTCCTGTTCCAGCAGGGCTGCCAGGATCGGGCCGTGGTGCGTCACTATCTCGACGGACTGTTCCAGCGGGAGAACACCTCCGGCAAGCCGGGATCGGCCCCAGCCTGAACAACCTGCCTGCCCAGCCATGACCCGTTCGTTTTCCTGGTGGGCCGCCCTGGGGCGCACCCTGCTCTGCCTGGTGTTCCTGCAATCCCTGCTGGGCAAGATGGGGGGCTTCGGGGCGGTGGCAGCCCAGATGCAGCAGCGGGGGCTGCCCATCCCAGCAGTGGTGCTGGCGGTGTCGATGGCCCTGATGGCCGTGGGCTCGGTCCTGGTGATCAGCGGCTGGCGTCAGCGCCTGGGGGCTGCCCTGTTGCTGGTGTTCCTCGTGCCCGCCACCCTGGTGTTCCACACCGCCCTGGAGGATCCCCAGGAACGGATCCAGCTGTTCAAGAATCTGGCCATCATGGGCGGCCTGCTGCTGGTGATTGATCGGGAGGCCCCATCCGATCGGCCCGTTCGCAGGTAGAGGCTCCAGATCTGCTCCCTGCCAAGACGGCCATGGCGCCCCCGCACCCCCGATCTGCCCAGGGAACAACTGGCGCCTTGAAGCAGCCAGCTGCGCTGCACGCCGGCGCAGCCGACGCGCCGGACCTGGAGATCGACCACGGTGATCTGGCGTCGCTCTATGACGCCTACAGCCCGGCGGTCTACCGCCTGGCCCTGAGGCTCTGCCGCAGCAGCCACGCCGCCGAAGACCTGGTGCACGATGTGTTCCTGCGCTTCTGGCGGCAGGGCAGCTATGACCCCAGCCGGGGGCCCGTGCTGGCCTATCTGCTGCTGCTCACCCGCTCGATGGCTCTGAACAAGCTGTCCCAGCAGCGCAACCGCTGGCAGATCCTGCAGCAGTGGTCCCACCAACTGCTGGGCCACGAGCCCCCCAGCACCCAGCGCTGGGCCGAACTCACCGACCTGGGCGAGCGCATGGCCCTGGCCCTGGGTCAGATCGATCCCAAGCAGCGGCAGGTGCTGGAACTCGCCTACTACCAGGGCCTGAGCCAGTCCGCGGTGGCGGAGCGGCTGCAGATCCCCCTGGGCACGGTGAAGACCCGCTCCCGCCAGGGCCTGCTGGCCCTGCGGCGCCACATGGTCGATTTCCAGGCCGGTCCTGGCCCCGTCGGCCAGCCCAGTACCCCTTCTCCCTCCCCGCGCCGCTGATGTCCGCACCCGATCTGACACCACCGACCGGCAGCGCTCTCGATGAACTGCTGGCCGGCCACGCCCTTGGCGATCTCGATGAGACCGAGCAGGCGGAACTGCAGCGCCACCTGGCCGCCGACCCGAGTCTGCAGGTGCGTCTCGACGAGCTCACCACCACCCTGCAGCTGTTGCCCCTGGCCCTGCCGAACCAGGAGCTTCCGCCGGCGCGGCTGCGGCGGCGCCTGCTCAAACCGGCTGCCCCCGCCCCGGCCCGGCCCGCGGCCACAGCTCCCCCCCGCTGGGCGGGAGTGGCCATGGCCGCCATGGCCGGCGCTCTGGTGCTGATGGGCGTGCAGGTGCAGCAGCTGCGCCACCAGCTGGCCGAACGGCCGCCGGCCGCCGGCGCCGCGGGGGATCCCCTGCCCGTGAGCCGCACCATGGCCCTCAAGGGCATGACCCCCAGCGGTGCCGTGAGCGGCCAGGTGGTGGTGCAGGCCGACCAGGGCTACAACCTGCTGCGGCTCAAGGGCCTGCCAGCGCCTCCGCCCCAGCACGCCTACCGTCTCTGGGCCGAGGTGGACGGCCGGCAGGTGGGCTGCGTGCAGTTCGTGCCGGACCTGGCCGGCACCGTGGCGATGCCGATTCCAACCGAGCCCTCCAGCAGCGCCAGCAAGCTGAGCATCAGCCTCGAACCCCTGCGCCCGGGGGGGGATCAGCCCCGGGGTCCCCGCGTTCTCACCAGCGTCTGAATGTCCAGCGCATCCCTCAGCACCAGCCGCAGCAGCCAGCCCAGCGCCGGCAGCAACGGCGTAGCGGCAGAGCCCCCGGGCTTTCCAGCCCTGCGGCGCCAGGCCCTCAGTTGCCTCCAGGTGAACCTGGGCTACCGCTGCAACCAGAGTTGCAGCCACTGCCACGTGGGCGCGAGCCCGACCCGCACCGAGAGCATGGACGCCGCCACCGCGGCCCTGATCCCCCAGGTGCTGAAGGCCAGGGGTCTGGGCAGCCTGGATCTCACCGGCGGCGCCCCGGAGCTGCATCCGCTGTTTCGCCAGCTGGTGCGGCAGGCGCGCCAGCTGGGGGTGACGGTGATCGACCGCTGCAACCTCACCATCCTCAGCGAACCCGGCCAGGAGGACCTGGCGGCCTTCCTGGCCGACCAGGAGGTGGTGGTGGTGGCCTCCCTACCCTGTTACTCCGCCGACAACGTGGATCGTCAGCGCGGCGATGGCGTGTTCGAGCGCAGTATTGCCGGCCTGCAGCAGCTCCAGGCCCTGGGCTACGGCGAGCAGGGCTCAGGCCTGGTGCTGAACCTCGTGTACAACCCCCAGGGGGCCGCCCTGCCGCCGCCCCAGCAGCAGCTGGAGGCGCAATACAAGCAGGTGCTGGAGCGCGACTTCGGCCTCCGCTTCAACCAGCTGTTCGCCCTGGCCAACATGCCGATCCAGCGCTTCGCGGCAGTGCTCAAGGCCAGCGGCCAGCTGGAGAGCTACCTCGAGCTGCTGCGCTCCAGCCATCGCGACGCCAACCTGGATGGCGTGATGTGCCGCTCGCTGATCAGCGTCGACTGGCAGGGGCAGTTGTTCGACTGTGACTTCAACCAGATGCTCGACCTGCCTGCTGGCGGCAGTGACAGGCCCAGGCTCCACCTGAGGGATCTGCTGCGGCTGGATCCCAGGCACCAGCCGATCGCCGTGGGCGAGCATTGCTTCGGCTGCACTGCCGGCAGTGGCTCCAGCTGCAGCGGCTCCCTGGCCTGACGCCACCCGGACTCCTTCCTCTCCCCATGACCACCACCAGTGACCGGGCCGGCTGCGACGCCGCCCAGCCCGACCAGGACCTCAGCCGCCAGGTTCAGCATTACTACGGCACGGTGCTGAGCAGCAGCGCCGACCTGCGCACCAGCGCCTGCTGCGACGCCACCGCCCTGCCGGCCGACCTGAAGCCACTGCTGGCCCGCCTCCACCCCGAGGTGCTGGCCCGCTACTACGGCTGCGGCCTGGTGATGCCCCCCCTGCTGGAGGGCGCCCGGGTGCTGGATCTGGGCTGCGGCAGCGGCCGCGACGTCTACCTGCTCTCCCAGCTCGTGGGCCCCACGGGCAGCGTGGTGGGGGTGGACATGACCGCCGAGCAGCTGGCGGTGGCCCGCGAGCACCAGGCCTTCCATGCCGAGCAGTTCGGCTTTGCCAACGTGCAGCTGCTGGAGGGGCGGATCGAGCAGCTCGACGCCCTGGGGCTGGAGCCGGGCAGCTTCGATGTGGTGGTGTCCAACTGCGTGGTGAACCTGAGCACCGACAAGCGGGCGGTGCTCAGCGGCGTGCGCCGCCTGCTGCGGCCCGGGGGAGAGTTCTATTTCGCCGATGTCTATGCCGACCGGCGCGTGCCCGAGGCACTGCGCCTCGATCCGGTGCTCTACGGCGAATGCCTCGGCGGAGCCCTCTACTGGAACGACTTCCTGCGCCTGGCCCGCCAGGCCGGCTTTGCCGACCCGCGCCTGGTGGAGGACCGTCCCCTGGCGATCACCGACCCGCAGCTGGCGGCCCGCACCGGCGAGCTGCAGTTCTTCTCAGCCACCTACCGCCTGTTCCACTGCGACAGCCTCGAGGACGCCTGCGAGGACCATGGCCAGGCGGTGATCTATCGCGGCAGCGTGCCGGGCCAGCCCCATCGGCTGGACTTCGACAAGCACCACAGCATCGAGACCGGCCGGGTGTTCCCGGTGTGCGGCAACACCTACCGGATGCTGGCGGAGAGTCGCTTCGCTGAGCACTTCAGCTTCATCGGCGACTTCAGCCGGCACTACGGCCTGTTTCCCGGCTGCGGCGGCACGCTGCCCTTTGAGCCCGGCGGCCGGGAGCTGCCCACTGCCGGGGCGGAAGCGGGCAGCTGCTGCTGAGCAGTCGAGCGTCTGCAGACAGATCAGCGGCGCCGCTGGATCAACGCCGCGTCGGATCGCAATGGGTCGCCTGAGATTCGAACTCAGGACCAATCGGTTAAAAGCCGAGTGCTCTACCGCTGAGCTAGCGACCCGCGCCCTTGGGGCACCCATGGAACGTATCACCCCGTGGCGACCTCCTCCAAACAGCACAGCGGGCGGGTTCTGGAGCCCGGAAAATGGCTCCGACCCAGTCCGCCAGTTCGCCACCCCAACCTCCGGCATTCGACCATGGCTCCCCTCCCCTGGCCCGACCCCACCATCCACCCCGACGCCTGGGTGGCCCCCAGTGCGGTGGTGATCGGCGCCGTAGAGCTGGCTGAGGGGGCCAGCCTCTGGCCCACCGCCGTGGCCCGCGGTGATCTCTGCGCCATCCGCATCGGTGCCGGCAGCAATGTGCAGGACGGAGCTGTGTTGCACGGCGATCCTGGCCAGCCCGTGCTGATCGGCGCCGGCGTGACCATCGGCCATCGGGCCGTGATCCATGGCGCCACCCTGGAGGACGGGTGCCTGATCGGCATCGGCGCTGTGGTGCTCAACGGCGTGACCGTGGGACGGGGAGCCCTCGTGGCGGCGGGATCGGTGGTGACCCGCGATGTGCCGTCCGGCGCCGTGGTGATGGGGGCCCCGGCCCAGGTGAAACGCCAGCTCAGCGAGGAGGCGATGGCCGAGCAGCTCGACCATGCCCGCCACTACCGGGAGCTGGCCATGGTCCATGCCGGGCGCGGGGCCACCTAACAAAACCAATCAGAGCACCAGCCCGGAGGCACCACAGCGGCGGCCTGTCCTTAAGATCACCAAACTTCCCTCTGCCCTCCATGGACGCTCGGCTGGTGCTGGTTGCCGCTCCGATCCTGCTCGCTGCCGGCTGGGCCGTGTTTCACATCGGCCGCGCTGCCGTGGGCCAGCTGCAGCTGATGATCAGGCGCGCCCGCGCCTGAGTTCACGGCAGACCAAACCGATTCCTCCGTGCCCTCTGAGCAGCCAGTGATCACCGTGGTGGGGGCTGGATTGGCGGGCACAGAGGCCGCCTGGCAGATCGCTTCGGCCGGCCTTCGGGTGCGGCTGGTGGAGATGCGGCCCCTGCGGCGCTCGCCGGCCCACCACAGCGCTGAATTCGCGGAGCTGGTGTGCAGCAACAGCTTCGGCGCCCTATCCAGTGACCGGGCCGCCGGCCTGCTGCAGGAGGAGCTGCGCCGGCTCGGATCCACCGTGATCGGCACCGCCGATCGCCATGCGGTGCCGGCAGGCGGTGCCCTTGCCGTGGACCGGGGCCGCTTCAGTGCCGCCCTCACCGCCTCCCTGGAGCGCCACCCCCTGATCACGGTGGAGCGGGGAGAGCAGCGCTGCCTGCCCGGGCCCGACGAAATCGGTGTGCTGGCCACCGGGCCGCTCACCAGCGATGCCCTGGCCGACGACCTGCGCGCCTTCACGGGCCGGGCCGACTGCCACTTCTTCGATGCCGCCAGCCCGATCGTGGAGGGGGAGGGCCTCGATCTCTCGGTGGCCTTCCGCGGCTCGCGTTACGACAAGGGCGACGCCGATTACATCAACTGCCCGATGGGCGAGGCGCAGTATCGGGTCTTCCGCCAGGCCCTGCTGGAGGCCGAGCAGGCCGAGCTCAAGGACTTCGACACCCAGAGCGCCAGCTTCTTCGAGGGCTGCCTGCCGATCGAGGAGCTGGCCCGCCGCGGCGAAGACACGATGCGCTACGGCCCGCTCAAGCCGATCGGGCTCTGGGATCCCCGCTGGGGCGACCTGCACGACCGGGAGGTGCGCCGCAGCCGGCGGGCCCATGCCGTGGTGCAGCTGCGCCAGGAGGACCGCGACGGCCGACTCTGGAACCTGGTGGGCTTCCAGACCAACCTGAAATGGGGCGAGCAGAAGCGGGTGTTCCAGCTGATCCCGGGGCTGGAGAACGCCAGCTTTGTGCGCTTCGGCGTGATGCACCGCAACACCTTCCTGGAGGCTCCCCAGCTGCTGGAGAGCACCCTGCAGTTCCGGCAGCGCCCCACCCTGCTCGCCGCCGGCCAGATCACCGGCACCGAGGGCTACGCGGCGGCCGTGGCCGGTGGCTGGCTGGCCGGCACCAACGCGGCCCGGCTGGCCAGGGGCCTGGAGCCGCTGCGGCTGCCGCCCACCACCATGGCCGGGGCGCTGCTCCACTTCATCGCCACGGCGCCCAGCGGCAAGTTCCAGCCGATGCCGCCCAACTTCGCCCTGATGCCGGACTTGCCCGAGCGCATCCGCGACAAGCGCCGCCGCTATGGCGCCTACCGCGATCGCTCCCTGGCGGATCTGGAGCCCTTCTGCGGCATCTCAGCCGGATCGCCCGGCAGCTGCCGCGAGCGCCTGATTGAGCCTGTCTATGCCGAAGCCCGGACCTAGCCTGCCGCAACAGCTGGTCTTCCATCCCCAGCAGTCCCCTCGACCATGTCGCGCCTCGGCCTCGGCCTGACCGCCGCCAGCACCGCTGTACTGGTCCTGACCACGGCCCCCCTGGCCCTGGCCTGCACGGGGGGAGCCCTCACCGCCACCGATGGGGGTGTGGCGGTGGGGCGCACGCTGGAATTCGGCAAACCGCTCGATTCACAGATCGCCGTGTGGCCGGCGGGCAGCAGCTTCACTGGCTCCAGTAACCGGGGCAAGGGCCTCAGCTATCGCTCCCGCTACGGATTCGTGGGGGCCACCGCGGCCCAGTACGCGGACATGATCCTGGATGGGCTCAACGAAAAGGGGCTCAATGTGGGCCTCTTCTATTTCCCCGGCTTCGCCCAGTACACCCCCGAGGCCCGGGCGCGGCAGGATCGCACCCTGGCGCCGGCTCAGCTGGGCACCTGGCTGCTGGCCAACTTCGCCACCGTGGAGGAGGTGAAGGCCGGCCTGAGCGGCGTGGAGCTCACGGCCCAGGTGATCAGCCTGCTGGGGGCGGTGCCCGATGTGCATTTCAAGGTGCAGGATGCCAGCGGCAAGAGCATCGTCATCGAGCCGCGGGATGGCCGCCTGCTGGTGCACGACAACCCCACCCGGGTGCTCACCAACGCACCCACCTTCCCCTGGCACCTCACCAACCTCACCAACTACCTCACCGTCAGCAGCGCCTACGCGCCCGCTTCCACGATCGGGGCCCCCGGTGCGGGCCAGCTCAAGCTCACCCCCTTCGGCATGGGTGCCGGCAGCATGGGCCTGCCAGGAGATTTCAGCCCGCCGTCGCGCTTCGTGCGGATGGTGTTCTTCACCCAGAACGCCTCGAAGAGCCCCACCACCACGGCGGCAGTGGGCCAGCTCTTCCACATCCTCAACAACTTCGACATCCCGCTCGGCGTGGCCAGGCCGCCGGCCGGCACAGCCGAGGTGACCCCCGACTACACCACCTGGACCAGCGTTTCCAACCTCAGGGATCTCACCTTCAACTGGAAGACCTTCGGCGATCAGCGGGTGCGGACCCTCGATCTGCGCCAGGCCCTCAGCGCCGCAGGCGGTCAGTTGAAGCTGCTGCCGATGGGGCCCCAGCAGCCCGACGCGGTGAGCCCCACCCTGGAGGTGCGGCTCAACTGAGCACTCCCGCGCCAGACGTCACGGCTGGTCTCGGTCCTAGGGTCGCGCCCTGTTGAGAGCGAGACCACGGTGGAGCGGCCAGAGTGGGACGCCATTGTGATCGGCTCCGGCATCGGCGGGCTGGTCACCGCCACCCAGCTGGCTGCCAAGGGTGCCAGGGTGCTGGTGCTGGAGCGCTACCTGATCCCGGGCGGCAGCGGCGGCAGCTTCAGGCGCGAGGGCTACACCTTCGATGTGGGCGCCTCGATGATCTTCGGCTTCGGCGAGAAGGGCCACACCAACCTGCTCACCCGCGCCCTGGCCGATGTGGGCGAGCACTGCGCCACGGTGCCCGATCCAGCCCAGCTGGCCTACCACCTGCCCGATGGCCTGGAGGTGGCGGTGGACCGTGACTACGACACCTTCATCGCCGATCTCACCGCCCTGTTCCCCCACGAGGCCAGGGGCATCCGCGCCTTCTACGACACCTGCTGGCAGGTGTTCCGCTGCCTCGATGCGATGCCGCTGCTGTCGCTGGAGGATCCCGCCTACCTGGCCAAGGTGTTCTTCAAGGCGCCGCTGGCCTGCCTGGGGCTGGCCCGCTGGCTGCCGGAGAACGCTGGAGCGGTGGCGCGGCGCCACATCCGCGATCCGGCGCTGCTCAAGTTCATCGACATGGAGTGCTTCTGCTGGTCGGTGATGCCGGCGGATCTCACGCCGATGATCAACGCCGGCATGGTGTTCTCCGACCGCCACGCCGGCGGCATCAACTACCCCCGCGGCGGCGTCGGCACGATCGCCGAGAAGCTGGTGGCGGGCCTGGAGCGCCACGGCGGCACGATCCGCTACCGCTGCCGCGTCACCCGGGTGCTGCTGGAGAACGGCCAGGCCGTGGGGGTGGAGCTGGCCGATGGCGAACAGATCCACTGCCGCCGGGTGGTGAGCAATGCCACCCGCTGGGACACCTTCGCGGGGGAGGATTCGCCCCGCAGCACCCTGGTGGAGGCGGCCGACACCCCCGCTGCCGAGGCCACCTGGCGGCGGCGTTACAAGCCCTCCAGTTCCTTCCTCTCGCTGCACCTCGGCATCGACGCCGCCCTGGTGCCCGAGGGCTTCCACTGCCACCACCTGCTGCTGGAGGCCTGGGAGGCGATGGAGGCCGAGCAGGGGGTGGTGTTCGTGTCGATGCCGACGCTGCTCGATCCCTCCCTGGCGCCTGAGGGCCACCACATCCTGCACAGCTTCACCCCCAGCGCCATCGAGGCCTGGAGCCAGCTCAGCCCGGGCGCCTACGCCGCCAAGAAGGAGGCCGATGCGGCGCGCCTGATCCAGCGGCTGGACACGATCCTGCCTGGCCTCAGCGGCGCCATCCGCCACCGGGAGATCGGCACCCCCCGCACCCACCGGCGCTTCCTGGGCCGCAGCGGCGGCAGCTACGGGCCCGTGCCGGCCCTGCGGCTGCCGGGGCTGCTGCCGATGCCCTTCAACCGCACCGGCGTCAGCGGGCTCTACTGCGTGGGCGATTCCTGCTTCCCGGGCCAGGGCCTCAACGCCGTGGCCTTCAGCGGCTTCGCCTGCGCCCACCGGATCGGTGCCGACCTGGGGCTCAACCCCTGGGCGCTGCCGGCCTGAGCCACGGGCAGCCACGTCGCCCCGGCAGCCTTCATAACGTGGAGTCCAACGCCGCTCCCTGAGATGTCCAGCAGCTCGTCCCCGCCTGAGCAACCGAGCGCGGCCCAGCTGGCCCTCTACCTGGAGCAGCGGGGCGACCTCAGCAAGCCCTGGCTGCTGCAGATGCTGCGTCTGGCCAAGTTGAAGGAATCGAAGCATGAGCTTTCCCCCGAGGACTACCTGGAGCGGCTGCAGGAGGCCCACGCCGATCTGATGCGGTTGGGCGCGTTCTGGAAGGGGCGCGAGCAGGAGGTGTTCAGCGGGGCCTACAGCCCCTCAGCGCTGCTGGAACCCCTGCCGGGCTCTCCTGGCGACCGATGACCCCAGCGACCCAGCGCTACCCGATGGCGCCGCTGATCCGCTTCACGCTGCTGGGCCTCTATCTGGCCCTGGTGGTGCCGTTGCCGGCCCTCGCCCCGGCGGGCGTCAGCGGCGGCATGCTGGTGCTGGCAGTGGCGTGGGGCCTGGCTCTGGTTCTCGCCCTCACCAGCGAACGGGTCGAGCTCGATGGCGAGGGGATCAGGGTGGGCCATCCCCGCTGGTGCAGCTGGCTGCTGCGCCGTGGCTGGAGCCTGAACTGGACCAGCATCACCGCCCTCACACCCGTCACCACCAGCCAGGGTGGCCGGGTGTACTACGTGCGCTCAAGCGATGGCTCCGCCTGGCTCCTGCCCCAGCGCGTGGCCCGCTTTCCAGACTTCCTCGATCGTTTCGCGAAGGGGACGGGCCTGAGCGTCAAGGGCATCGGACGGATCAGCCCGCCATGGACCTACCAGTTGCTGGCCGCTCTCAGCGCTCTGATGCTGGCTGGCGAACTGATCTGGGCACTGGCGTCAGGCCAGGGAATTGACCGGATTGGGCAGGGGTGAACCCACCGGCAGCAGGTCAGGTCCGGCCGCAGGATGCTCGGGAAGGGTGTCGAGGCTGAAGCGGTAACCCTGCTGACGCACGGTGTCGATACCGCCGCCCTCCCCGAGGCCGGCCTGCTCCAGCTTGCGGCGCAGCGTGAGCACCTGGGTGTCCACGGAACGGGGGCCGCCACTGAACGGGGGCCAGGCCATGCGCAGCAGTTCCTGGCGGCTGCGCACCACCCCCGGGGGCATCAACAGGGCACAGAGCAGGGCAAATTCGCGCGGACTCAACTCCACGGGCTGGTCGCGGAGGGTGACCTGTCGCAGCAGCAGATGCACCTCCAAGGGGCCCACGCAGACCTGCTCCTGCAGACCCGTTGAGCTGCGACGCAGCAGGGTGCGGCAGCGGGCAGCGAGTTCCTCGAGCCCGAACGGCTTGCGCAGCACGTCGTCAGCGCCGGCATCGAGCAGGGTGACAACGGGCTCGGAGCCCGAGCGGGCCGTGAGCACCATCACCGGGCAACGCAGCTGGCTGGCCAGGCGCAGAGCACTGCTCTCATCCAGCAGTTCCGCGCTGATCAGCAGGTCAGGCGACTGGTCGCGGCACACTTCCAGGGCCTCTTTGGCCGTGGCGACGGCGGCAGCCAGGTGGGAGTCCTGACGGAGGCGCTGGGCCAGAACGGTGCGCAGGGTGGCGTGGGGATCAACCACCAGCACACGCTTGGCCAGATCGGAGGCAGGCTGCGGCAAGGGAGGTTGTTCGGGTGGCACCGCTGTGTGGGTCAAGACCCTGAGTCATTCCAACCTAACGGTCCTGTCGAGCCGTGGCACGTATCAGCCGTGGCTGTAAACAGGAGCCTGGTGTGCTGCGGCGCAGACCTCAGCACCCCGCAGACCCCCTCAGACCCCTGCAGGGACCTGAACCAGGAGCGCTCAGAGCGTGTGGTTCGGTGGTCCGCTCCGCGCCCGTCAACGATCAAGGCCACAATGGTCATCAGGGTCAGCCCTCACCATGAACGCGCTTCAGCACCCCGACGCCATCCGCCACTTCCAGTCGCTGTGTGACGCCTGCCAGGAGCTCTCACTCCGGCACCACGGCCCGGCGGACCTGCGGCTCTATGCCGATGGCTACCTGCACGCACTGCGCCGCACCGCCGTACTCGACCCCCTGGTCCTGCGGCGGCTTGAAGATCTGGTGGAACGCTGGATTCTCGACCCCTCCAGCTTCATCGGCCCAGACGGCGACCCCAGGGCGCTGTACGAGAGCGGCTACGAAACCGGCCGCCGCTAGCTGGATCGCGGCAGCCAGGCCGACCTGGAGTTCAGCTGGCGAGGGCCACCGCCAGCTGCTCCTTGAGCTCACCGGAGTTGTACATCTCGATCAGGATGTCTGAACCGCCGATGAATTCCCCGTTCACATACACCTGAGGGATGGTGGGCCACTCGGAGAATTCCTTGATGCCCTGGCGGATCTCAGCGTCGGAGAGCACATCGAAGCTGTCGAAGGGCACGCCGAGGGCGTTGAGGATCTGCACCACGTTGTTGGAAAAGCCGCACTGGGGCATCAGCTTGGTGCCCTTCATGAACACCACCACCGGGCTGCTGGTGACCAGCGTCTGAATGCGCTGTTTGACAGAAGCGTCCATGGAATCAGCTAGGGGTTGAAGTTTGCAGGGCCAGGGCATGGATCGCCTCACTGGCCAGTTCCTGGCGCAGGGCGCCATACACGAGTTGATGCTGGCGGATCCTGGTGAGGCCCGTGAAGGCCGTGGACACCACGGTCACCTGGAGGTGGTCACCACCGCCGGTGAGATCCTCCACCGCGATCTGGGCATCGGGCATGGCGCGCTGGATGGCGGCCTTGACCTCGTCAGGTTGCACCATGGAGCAGGCCTCGCAACGGCGGGAATCTAGGGGGTTGTCCGGCTCAGTTGGTCGCCGCCGCCTGGCCGGCCGTGTAGGGCGTGGTGGCGAAGCCGATCTCCAGAAGCATCTGGTAGGCCTTGCGGCCCTCCTCGGTGGTGGGGGTCATCACCTTGACCACCTCCACCAGCAGGGGCACGGCCACTTCGGGCTCGTTCTGCCGGCGGAACAGGGCCGCCAGCCGCAGGTTGGTCTGGGCCATCAGTTCCAGGGCCTCCCTGCCCTTCTGGTCCATCTCCCTCGGGATGCGGGCGTCGAGGCCCCGGAAAGAGCCGCTCAGATCGCGGTAGAACCCCAGCAGGCGGCGACAGTAGTCGCGGGCGAGGTCGTAGTTGCGGCGGGCCTCGGCGAGATTGCCGCTGGCGGCGGCAGCGTCTCCCTGGGCCAGCAGACGCCGCACGGCATCCAGACTGATCGGGCTCTGGGTCCCGGCCAGGGTGCGCTCAGGCTCTTGCTGGGCCAGGACCGGAGTCGCCGCGAGGGGCGCGAGCACGGCCGTGAGGGCCAGCGCAGTTCCGCACAGACGGCGGTGGAGCCTATGCACGGCAAAGGGTGTCATGGTGGCGAAACTCTAAGGGGACTGGTCTGGAGCACCGGATGGCTCTGGGCCGCCGTCCTGGAGCACCCCGGGGCAGGATCCCGGCAGCGATGGCAGGCCGATGCTCTCGGCCGCCTGGCTTTCGAGAACCGTCATGGCAGCGGCGAGCTGGGCCGTGAAGACCTTCGCCGCCTCCCGGCCCTCGCCCTGGATCTGCATCGGCGCACCCAGGTGAAGCGCTGCGCGGGCACAGGGGAGGGCCAGGCTGTGGCTGTAGGCAATGCCCACGGGCACCACCGGAACCTGCACGCCCTTACTGGCCGCCAGCAGAGCCAGACGCGCCAGCCCCTGCTGCAGCCGGGGCACGGCGGGCTCCCGGCGGATGCGCCCCTCCGGAAACACCACCAGCTGTTCGCCGGCCTCGAGCAGTTCCACGGCGTAGCGCAGGCTGGCCAGGGAAGGCCGCAGCTGGTTCACAGCAAAGCAGCCCAGCCGCTGCAGAAACCAGCCCTGCAGGCCCTGCATCTCATCCACGGTCACCATGAAACGGCAGTCGCGTCCGCTGACCCGGCGACCCGCCGCATGGGGCAGCAGCAGAGCATCCCAGCGGGCCTTGTGGGTGGGGGCCAGCAACACCGGGCCGTGGAGGGGCAGGAATTGCTGGCCGCGCACCGTGATGGAGCGGAACCACAGGGGCAGGGCCAGATCCTGGGTGGCCAGCATCGCCACCGGGGCCAGCCAGGGGCTGATGCCGCGGCACACGCTGGGCTCCCGCGAGAGCCCCGCAAGCGGGGGGCGCTCCGCAGCAGCACTTCCGGGTCGGCCCGGGCCCTCGGATTCATCCTCCGGTCGGGCCATCGTCGCCGCTCGCTCCTGGGTCGAGATCATCCAGGCAAGTTACGGACTCACTCCCACCTGTCGCCGCCCGGGCGGGCAGTTGACCCTGCGGCCCAACGGCGGCAGCGCGATCGCCCCGGGGCTGCTCCATAGGATCCGCAAGGCCCCCTTCCGCTGCCATGGCCAGCCTCGGCGTCAACATCGATCACATCGCCACCGTGCGCCAGGCCCGCCGCACGGTGGAGCCCGATCCGGTCACCCATGCCCTGCTGGCCGAGCTGGGTGGCGCCGATGGCATCACCGTGCACCTGCGCGAAGACCGCCGCCACATCCAGGACCGTGACGTGGAGCTGCTGCGCCAGACCGTGCGCAGTCGCCTCAATCTGGAGATGGCAGCCACCGCCGAAATGGCCGCCGTGGCGCTGCGCCTGCAGCCCGACATGGTGACCCTGGTGCCCGAGAAGCGCGAGGAGGTGACCACCGAGGGGGGCCTCGACGTGGCCGGCCAGGGCGCTGCGCTGGCGGATCTCGTGGGCCGTCTGCAGCAGGAGGGCATCGGCGTGAGCCTGTTCGTGGATCCCGTGGCGCAACAGCTGGAAGCCAGCCAGGCCAGCGGCGCCCGCTGGGTGGAACTGCACACCGGGGCCTATGCGGATGCCGCCTGGAGTGAGCAACCCAGGGAGCTGGCCCGGCTCTGCGAGGCCAGCTTCATCGCCCGCAGCCTGGGCTTGAGGCTGAACGCCGGCCATGGCCTCAACTACCAGAACGTGGAGCCGGTGGCGGGAATCGAGGGCATGGAGGAGCTGAACATCGGCCACAGCATCGTGGCCAGGGCCCTGGCCGTGGGGCTGAGCCAGGCCGTGCGCGAGATGAAGGCGCTGGTTCAGAATCCGCGCCGCGATCCCCTGTTCGGCAGCCTGCAGCCATGAGCACCTATCACTTCGTTGCCGCCAGCGAGTCGTTCCTCACGGTGGAGGAGCCCCTGGAGGAGGTGCTGCGCGAGCGGGTGCGCCACTACGGCGAACAGGGCAAGGCGATCGATTTCTGGCTGGTGCGTCGGCCGGCCTTTCTGGAGGCCCCGGAGCTCGCCGCCAGCACCAGCACTGTGCCCAGGCCCGCTGCGGCGGTGGTCTCCACCGACGAGAAGTTCATCACCTTCCTGAAGCTGCGGCTGGAGTTCGTGCTGGTGGGCCAGTTCGAGGGCCCCAGCAGCACCATCGCCGATCCCCTGGCCAGCCTCGCCTGAGCCGGTTCAGAACAGTCCGAGAAAGCGCTTGCGTTCGGGCGGCGCGGCCTGATCCTGCTCTGCCGGGCTGGAGCCAGGCTCGGGCCTGGCCCGTCCCTGGCCTCCGTCCTGCTGATAGCGGGGCTTGTTGTCGCCGATGGTGAGCAGGGCCTCCTTGTTCTTCCACCACACCCAGTCGCGGATCGGCGGCGTGTCGCGCAGCTGCTCGCGGCTGAGGCCCAGGCCGAGCTTGGCGGAGGCGTTGAGCAGCACATCGAGCATCTCCTCGCCGTTCGAGCAGCGGGCCAGGGCCTCGTTGGTGCGGCGGGCGCCGTTGAGGGCCTTGACCAGGGCCCGCACCCTCTGCAACACCGTCAACGACTGCAACTCCATGGCTCCCGGTGGCAGGTGAGGCGAACCGTACCAGTGCTGTCCGGGAGTTGAGGGCCAGGGCCCGAGCCCATCCTGTTGGGCGCTGATTGCGGGCTGATTGCTGACAGGTTGGGCGTCCAGGGGCCAGACTGGCAGCAACGCAGACCTCCTGATGACGCCCCCCGCCGTTCCCTCCCGCCACTGGGTGATCGGGGACGTTCATGGCTGCGCCGACGCCCTGCAACGGCTGGTCGATCTCCTGCCGGCGCGCGACCGGCTCGTGCTCTGCGGCGATGTGATCAACCGGGGCCCCCAGATCGAGCGCAGCATGGAACTGGCCTGGGGGCTGGTCTGTTGCGGTCGCGCCGTGTGGCTCCAGGGCAACCATGAGGCCAGCCTGGTGCAAGCCCTGAAGCAGCAGGGTCCGGGCGCCCGGGAGACCTTGGCCGCCTGCGAGACCTACCGCCAGCTGGGGGATCGCCGCTGCCGCCTCTGGCTGGAGCGGCTTGAGGCCCTGCCCCTGATCTACCGGAGAGCCGGTTGGGTGGCCACCCACGCCGGCTTCGATCCCGACAGCTGGGAGCCCTCGCTCACGGTGCGGCAGGCGTTCTGGGACACCTATGACGGCCGCTTCGGCGATGTGATCGTGGCCCACACCCCCGGCAAGGCCGTGCGGCGCAAGAAACGCGGCCAGATCGTGCTGATCGACACTGGTGCCTGCTACGGCGGCCGCCTCTCCGCCTATTGCCCCGAAACAGGGGCCAGCCGCAGTGTGGCCGGTCACCGCCCCTGGTTCATGGATTCCGTTCCCCAGCCCACCGCCCCCCCGCCGGTTTCTCCCTCCCGCCTGGCCGCTCCGGCCTGAGCCGGGCGCCGGCCGTGCTCACCGTCTTCCGCAGCAACCGGGCCGAAACCCTGGCCAGCCTGTTGGCCGTGCAACTTCGCGAGGCGCCGCCGCCGCCGCTGGAGACCGTGCAGGTGGTGGTGAACACCTGGCCCACCAGCCGCTGGCTGGGCGAGCAGCTGGCGGTGGAGCTGGGGGGCATCGCCGCCAACATCCGCTACCCCTTCCCCGGCAGCCTGTTGCGCCGGATCCTGGAGGCCGTGCTGGGCGGGGAAGGCGGCGAGCGCGATCCCTGGCGGGCCGGCGATCTGGTGTGGCCGGTGCTGGAGCTGCTGCCGGCCCTGGTGGACGAGCCCGCCGCCGCCCCCCTGCGCGACTGGTTGCAGCAGCGGACTGGATCCGGCCGGGAGCTGGGGCTGGCCCAGTGGCAGCTGGGCCGCTGCATCGCCGATGCCCTCGACGACTACGCCCTCTACCGCCCCGACCTGCTGGGGCAGTGGTGGGAGGGGTTGGATGAGGGCAGCGACTGGCAGGCCCTGCTGGTGCGGCAGCTGCGCCAGCAGCTGGGGGTGAAGCCCTTCGGGCTGCGGGTGCGGGAGGCCGTGGAACGGCTGCAGCGGCACCCGGACGCCTGCCCCGAGTTGCCCGCCCGCCTGCGCCTGTTCGGCCTCAGCAGCATGGCTCCGGTGCAGGTGGAGCTGCTGCAGGCGCTCAGTGGCCGCATGGCGGTGGAGTTGTACCTGCTCACGCCCTGTCCCGACCTCTGGCAGCACTGCACCAGCCGCCGCTCCCTGCTCAGCGATGCCGTGGCCCTGCGCCAGCCCCTGGGGGCGGACTGGCTGGCCCAGGCGGGGGGGCTGGAGGCCCGCTTCGGGCGGCTGGGGGCCGAGTTTCAACAGCTGCTGGAGGGCACCGGCGAGAGCCAGCTGGGGGCGAGCCAGCAGGCAGACCTGTTTGTCGATCCCACCAGCCTCCCCCCCCTTGCCGGCCCGGGGCAGCCGGCACCCCTGCTGCGTCAGCTGCAGCGCCAGCTGGTCGATCCTGCCGGCGCTCCCGAGCTGACTCGGGCCCGGGGGGATCGCTCGCTGGAATTCCACGCCTGTCCGGGGCAGCTGCGCCAGCTGGAGCTGGTGCGGGACCGCATCCTGCAGCTGCTGCATGACGACCCCAGCCTGCAGCCTCGGGACGTGCTGGTGATGACGCCCCAGGTGGATGCCTTCGCGCCGCTGGTGGCCTCGGTGTTCGGCGACCGCGAGGCCACCGGGGTGGCGCTCGACTGGCGACTCACCGATCGCAGCCAGCAGGGCCAGAACGGTCTGGGGCCCAGCCTGCTGGCCCTGCTGCGCCAGGCGGGGGAGAGGCTCACCGCCTCGTCGCTGCAGGCCCTGCTGGAGAGCCCGGCCCTGCGGCAGCGCTTCCAACTCAGCGCCGAGGAGATGGCCGACCTGCACCGCAACCTGCAGCGGCTCGGGTTCCGCTGGGGACTGGATGGCACCGAGCGGGGCGGCGAGGCCTGCGGCAGCCTCAGCTGGGCGATCGATCGGCTGCTGCTGGGGCTGGTGCTGCCCGAGACGCCCGGCCTGGCCCCGGCGGAGACGGCACCGTTTGCCGCAGGCGCCAGCCTGGAGCTGCTGGGGCGCTGGCTGCACCTGCTGGGCCGCCTGCGCCACTGGCTGGAGCGCTGGCGGCGGCCTCGCAGCTGTGGCGCCTGGGCCAGGAGCCTGCAGGCTGGCCTGGAGGATCTGTTCGGCGACGCAGGGGAGGCGGCCTGGGAGCTGCCGCCGTTGCTCGCCGCCATCGACGACTGGCAGCGGGCCGCCGCCGGCTGTGACCTGCAACTCGCGGCTCCCGTGGTGGCGGCGGTGCTGGAGGAGCGGCTGGCCGAGGAGGCCGGCCGGTTCGGCCACCGCAGCGGGGCACTCACGATCAGTGCCCTGGAGCCGATGCGGGCGATTCCCCACCGGGTGATCGTGCTGATGGGCCTGGATGGGGGCCGTTTTCCGCGGCAGAGCCGGCGGCCTGGCTTTCACCACCTGGAGCAACGGCGGCAGCTGGGCGATCCCAGCCCGGCGGATCAGGATCGCTACGCCCTGCTGGAGGCCCTGCTCTCGGCGCGCGACCACCTGCTGATCACCTGGAACTGCCGCGACGAGCGCAAGGGGGAGCCCCTGCAGCCCGCCACCCCGGTGAGCCAGTGGATCTCCTGGCTCCAGAGTGCCCTCAGCCCCGCCGAGGCCTCTTCAGGACTGGTGCAGGAGCATCGCGCCAACCCCCTCGAGCGGGCCAATTTCCTCCCCACGGCGGAGGGGCCGCCGGCCAGCTGCGACCGCCGCCGGCTGGCGGCCCGGCAGCTGCTGGATCGGCCGCAGCCCCCCCAGCCCCTGCGTCCCCTGGCGGCCACGGCCGCCCCGCAGAGCACCGCGCCCAGCGCCTCCCCCATCAGCCCCTACGAGGACCTGCGCCGCTGGTTGGTGCAACCGCAGGGGAGCTGGCTGGAGTCGCTCGGCCTGCAACCGAAGGAGTGGAGCGAGGCCATCGAGGATCTGGACGCCGCCGGCCTGGACGAGCGCCAGCGCTCCTCCCTGCTGCGCCAGGCCCTGGGTCGGGACGAGGCCTGCCCGGCCGATCCTGCGGATGATCCCCTGGCTGAGGCCGGCAGCTGGCTTGAGGCCCAGCGGGGGCGCGGCCTGCTGCCGCCCCTGGCGGGAGGAGAACTGGAGGCCGAGGGCCTGGCGCAACGCTGGCGCGACCTCACCGAAGCCCTGGAGGCCCTGGGACCGGCCCAGCAGCGGTTGGCCAGCTGGCAGTGCTGGCAGCAGGAGCTGCCCTGGCGCGGCAGCTGCGTGGTGCTCGTGCACACGGCCCGGGCCCGCAGCCACCAGCGGCTGGAGCTGTGGCTGCGGCTGCTGCTGGCCGCCGCCGCCGACCAGCAGCCCAGCGGGGCCGTGCTGGTGGCCCGCGGCAGCAAGGGATTCGGGAAGGAGCTGGAGCTGCGGACCCCCGATGCAGCGGGCGCCCGGGCCGAACTGGAGCGCCTGGCCGCCCTGCACCAGGAGTGGCGGCAGCGCTGCTGGCCGGTGCCGCCGCAGACGGGCTGGGCCTTGCTGCAGAAAGGCGACAGCGCCGCGATCAGCTGCTGGGAGGGGGGCTTCCAGCTGGCCGGTGAGCGGCTGGAGCCCGAGCAGGCTCTCTGTTTCGGGGCTGAGCTGCCGGGGGTGGTGCTGCTGGAGCAGAACCCGGTGCGGGAGCTGGCCGCCGAGCTGCTCGCTCCGCTGCGGGAGCGGCTGGCATGAAGGCTGTGTTCGAAGCCAACCGCTTTCCGCTGACGCCGGGGCTGAGGCTGCTGGAGGCGAGCGCCGGCACCGGCAAAACCTTCTCCCTGGCCCATCTGGTGCTGCGCTTCGTGAGCGAGGCCGAGCTGCCCCTGAACCAGCTGCTGGTGGTGACCTTCACCAACGCCGCGGCCGCCGAGCTGCGCGAGCGGATCGGCCGGCGCCTGCAACAGGCCCTCACCGGCCTGGAGGCGGGGGCAGCAGCCGGGGAGGGGAATGGAGCGGGCCCTCGGGCGGACATGGATCCGGCCCTGGCGGACTGGCTCACCTGGGCCCGGCCCCGGGCCGAGGCCCTGCGGGCGCCCCTGCTGCTGGCGCTCGAGGACCTCGACGGGGCCGACATCACCACCATCCACGGCTTCTGCCTGCGCAGCCTGCAGCGCCATGCCCTGGAGTCGGGCCATCCGCCCGAGCTGCAGCTCGACACCGATGCCGCCCCCCTGCTGCGGCAGGTGTGCCACGACTACTGGCGCCAGCAGGTGCTGGCCCTGCCAGCCCACCTGCTGGCGGGGGTGCAGAGCCAGATCAAGGGCCCGGACACCCTGGTGCAGTTGCTGGCGCGGCTGGATGGCGATCCCGCCCTCGCCCTCGACCCCCTGCCCGAGGGGATGGACGTCCATCAGCCTCTGACGGACCAGCTGGTGGGCCTCTGGCGGAGCAGCTGGACCCACTTCTGCGCTCTGTGGGCCCGGCACGGCCAGGCCCTGGAGGCCAGCCTCTGCAGCACGGCCGCCGACTGGCGCTCCAGGGGGATCAGCAAGACCGGTACGTACTCCCCCCGCCCCCGAAAGGACCGCTGCGCCATCGTGAGCGTCTGGATCGCGGCCCAGCCGGACGGTGGCGACCACGCCGCCTGCCTGGCCCAGAAGGAACTCAACGATTACTTCCACCCCGGCGCCTTCCTGAAGCAGGCCAGGCCGATCGAGGCCACCGCCCCGTCAGCCCCCGGCGGCCGGGAGCCGAGCCTGCCCGAGCGCCCCCTGATGGAGGCCGTGGCAGCCCTGCTGGAGGGTCCGGCGGAGGCGCTGCTGCTTCACGCCTGCCACTGGGGCCGCCGCGAGCTGGCCCGGCGGCGGCAGCGCAGCGGCCGCATGGGCTATGGCCAACTGCTGGAGAGCCTGGATCCGGGCGAGGACCCCCACGCCCACTCCCCCCTGCTGGAGGCCGTGGCCCAGCGCTACGCCGCCGCCCTGATCGACGAGTTCCAGGACACCGATCCGATCCAGTGGCGGATCCTGTCGCGGGCCTTCAGCCCGGAGCGGCACCGGCTGGTGCTGGTGGGTGATCCCAAGCAGGCGATCTACCGCTTTCGCGGCGGCGAGCTGGCCACCTACAGGCTCGCGGCCGCTGCGGCTGAAACCAGCGGGGGCGTCAGCGCCCTCACCACCAACTACCGCGCCACGGCAACCCTGATCAAGGCCTTGAACGGCCTGATGGCACTGGGCCTGCGGCGCTCCGGTCTGGAGGTGCCCCAGGTGGAGCCCCGGCCCGGTCAGGCGGCCCCAGGGGCCCAGGGCCCGCCCACCAGCCTGGAGCTGCTCTGGCTGGGCAGCGGCGAGGGCGCCGGCGAGGCCCCCCAGACCAGCACGGAGCTGGAGAAGCGCCTGCCCGGCCAGGTGGCCCGGGTGGTGGTGGAGCTGATCGCTGGCGGCGAGGTGCCCCAGGACATCTGCCTGCTGGTGAACACGCACCGCCAGGCGGAGCAGCTGCGGGCCGCCCTGGAGCGCTGCCGGATCGCCAGCCGGCTGGTGATGGACGGCGATGTGTTCACCAGCCCGGCGGCCACGGCCCTGCAGCGCCTGCTCGATGCCCTCGCCCACCCCGGCCATCCCCGCCGTCTGCGGCTGCTGGCGGCCTCACCGCTGCTGGGCTGGAGTGCGGCGGAGCTGGCCGCGGCCAGCCCGGAGCGGTGGAGCGCCCTGGCCGCGGAGCTGGCCGAGGGCGCCGAGCAGCTGCAGCGCCGCGGGCTGATGGGCGTGCTGGCCGCGCTGCTCGACGCCCCGGGCCTGGCCCGGCTCGCCCCGGGCGGCAGGGTGCTGGCCGATCTGCAGCAATGCGCCGTGCTGGTGCAGCAACAGCTGCACAGCCACCGGCTCGGGCCGGCCGCCGCCGCCGACTGGCTGCGGCAGCGGCGCCTGGAGCCGGACCCCGATCCCCCCGAGACGCACCAGCCCCACAGCGACCTGGAGGATGGGGCCGTGTGGGTGGTGACGATCCACCGCAGCAAGGGCCTCGAATACCCCGTGGTGCTCTGCCCTTACCTGTGGAAGGCCCCCAGCCGCCGCCTGACGGGCCCTGGCCTGCGCTGGCAACCACCGCACCATCCGGCACCGGTGCTCGACCTGCACCTGAACGCCCACTGGGGCCAGGGCTGCCAGGCCCGGCTGCAGCACAGCGAGGCGGATCTGCAGGAGGCGGAGCGGCGGGCCTACGTGGCCTGCACCAGGGCCCGGCGGCGCCTGCTGCTGGCCTGGGGTCCGGTGAAGGAGCAGCAGGGCAACCCCCTGCACAGCTGGCTGTTCGGCCAGGAGCCCCCGCCGGGGCTGGACGACGCTCCCTACACCGACCCCTCCGACCAGGAGTGGCGCCAGCGCCTCGATCAGGAGATCGCCCGGCGGAACCTGCCGATGCGGCTGCGCGACCTTCCCGATCCGGGCGCATCCGTGCAGGTGGCGCCAGCGGCTGCGGTGGGCCCTGAGCTGGCCGTGGGGCCTGTGCCCAGCCACCGCCTCGATCGCAGCTGGGGCCGCAGCAGCTACACCAGCTGGACCCGGGGCAGCCACGCCGCCGCGCCCCAGACCCTGGAGGAGGGCCGCGAAACCGATGGCCTCGCCCTGGAGCTCGAGCTGCCGGAGCCGCTGGGCGCCTCCGAGGCCGGCGAGCCGTCCGGGAAGCCGGAAGCAACATGGCCGGCCGAGAGCCCCCTGGCGCACTTCCCCCGCGGCTCCCAGGCGGGTGATTGCCTGCACCGCATCCTCGAGCAGCTCGACTACCAGCAACCCGCTGCCGAGCAGGCCGAGCTGGTGGGCCGCGAGCTGCAGCGCAGCGGCATCGCCGCCAGCCACCTGGAGAACGCGCTCTCAGGGCTCGACCAGCTGCGCCTGAGCCCCCTGGGTGGCCCGCTCGGGGCCTTCCAGCTGGACCAGCTGCCCGCGGCGGAGCGGCTGAACGAGATGGGCTTCGATCTGCCCCTGGGCCTGGTGCGGGCCGAAGCCCTGGCCCGGCCATTCCGGGATCACCCCGGCGGCGCCTGCGGCGCCGACTACGCCGACCGGCTGGCCCTGCTAGAGGTGCATGACCGCGGTTTCCTGACCGGTTCGATCGATCTGGTGTTCCGCCAGGGCGAGCGCTGGTGGGTGCTCGACTGGAAGAGCAACTGGCTGGGCGAGCGGGATGCCGACGGCCAGCCCCTGGCCTGCGGCCCCCGCCACTACGGCCCCGGCGCCCTGGCCGACCTGATGGCCGCGAACCACTACCCACTGCAGGCCCACCTCTATCTGGTGGCCCTGCACCGCTACCTGCGCTGGCGTCTGCCGGGCTACGACCCCGCCTGCCACCTGGGCGGCTATGCCTACGTGTTCCTGCGCGGCGTGCCGGGGCCATCGGAGCGGGCGCGGCAGGAGGCCGCCCAGGCCGAGCTGCTGCCGGGGATGGCGGTGGAGTGTCCGCCCCTGGCGCGCCTGCTGGCCCTGGATCGGGTGCTGGAGGGGGCGGCGTGAGCCCCTCCCCCGCCACCCTGCCCGACCCCGCCGGCGATCCGCGGCCGGCCTGGCTTGCCGCCCTGGCCGCCTCGCTTGCGGAGGCCCTGCCGCGGCTGCATGGCGTCCAGGGCGATCCGGCCCTGGACACCGTGATCGCGGCCCTCACCGGCGCCCTGGCGGAGGGTCAGCTGGAGCTGCTGCTGGCCGATCCCGAGCAGCGCCGGGCCGTGGCGGCCTCACCCCTGGCCAGCGACCCCTGGGGCCCCCTGGTGCTGGAGGGCGAGCGGCTGTTGTGGCGGCGTTGGCACGCCCAGCGCCAGCAGGTGCTGGAGGCCCTGATCCAGCGGGCCGGGCAGCCCTCCGCCCTGGCGGAGGCTGGGCCGGTTCCGGCCCTGGCCAGGCTCGACTCAGATCAGCAGCGGGCGGTGGCGGCCGTGCTGAATCACCGGCTCGTGCTGCTGGAAGGCGGCCCAGGCACCGGCAAGACCAGCACCGTGGCCGGGATGCTCGAGGCCGTGCGCGAGCGGAACGGCGGCGCCCGCATGCATCTGGCGGCACCCACCGGCAAGGCCGCGGCCCGGCTGCGGGCCAACCTGGCCCCCAGCGAGGCGGTGCCCTGCACCACGGTGCACCGCCTGCTGGAGAGCCAGGGGGAGCGCTTCGGGCGCAACCGCCAGCACCCCCTGGAGCTGGATCTGCTGGTGATCGATGAGGTGTCGATGCTCGACCTGGCCCTGATGCAGGCGGTGCTGGAGGCGTTGCCGGCCCAGGCCAGCCTGGTGCTGGTGGGGGATGGCGCCCAGCTGCCGCCGGTGGGGCCCGGGCCGGTACTCCTGGAGCTGCAGCGTGCCGACAGGCGGCAGGCCCTGGGGCCCGCGGCCGTGGAGCTGCGCACCACCTACCGCAACGGCGGCGCCATCGCCGAGCTGGCGGCCAGCCTGCGGCCCAGCCCTGGCCCCAAGCCGGTGGACGCGGCGGCGCAGGGATCAGGCGACTGGCGTCATCTGATCCCCCAGCTGCGCCAGCTGCAGCCCGGGGCCAATCTGGCCTGGCGGCAGGCCTCTCCGCGGCGGTTGCCGGGGGAACTGCTGGAGCGGCTGCAGCGGCAGCAGCAGGAGCTGCGCCGGCTCTGCGACAGCACCAGGCCCGGCGACCAGCAGGCCGAGGCGCGGCTGCTGGCCCAGCTCGATGCCCTGCTGGTGCTCACGCCCGTGCGCCGCGGTCGCTGGGGGGTGGAGGCGATCCATCGGGCCCTGCTGGGGGAGCGCCTGGAGCAACCCGTGCAGCAGTGGCCGCTCGGAACGCCGGTGCTCTGCCAGCAGAACCTGCCCGAGCTGGGCCTGGCCAACGGCGATGTGGGGATCCTCACGCGGCCGGCAGCGGGGCAGGAGCCACGTCTGCTGTTCGGCGTGGGAGGCGGAGAGCATCTCTGGCTCCATCCCGCCCAACTGCCTGCACGGCAGCCTGCCCTGGCCCTCACGGTGCACAAGGCCCAGGGCAGTGAAGCCGAGGAGGTGTGGATCCTGATGCCGGACACGGGTCGCCCCAGCGACCGCTTGCTGTACACCGCCCTCACCCGGGCCAGACAGCGGGCGGAGCTGATCACACCAGAGGGTGATAAAGTTTGATTTCACCCTTTTCTCAAGGGCAAGGCAGTTCTAAGGATTCTCAAGAACTCAAGGATTTCAAGGAGATCCGCGCCCCTTGGCGCAATCTCAACGGCAGCAAGGTCAACGGCTCCTCAGCCCATCGCCTCAGCGTCGTGCATGTCATCGACCGGCGGGAGCCAACAGCGACGACACCCCCTTGATGGTCCAGCGGTTCCCTCCATCTGGGCATCTGCCGTCCTGCGAAGAAGGATTCCACCAGGCCCTGGCCTGGACAGGTTCGATTGACTTCCGTGACTGAATCGTTCAGCGGCGCCAGCGTCGTGTGCCCCGACCCCACCACCACCCCCAGCGACACCATTTCCCTCACTCCCCAGAGCGTCCAGATCGACGACACGACGGCCCCTGCGGCCACAGCGGCAGACCCCTCAGCAGACCCCTCGGCAGACGCCAGCGGCTCCCGCGAGCCGGCCCCTGACGCCGCAGCTGCAGCTCCGATCATTCCCAGCGAGAACGTGTCCGGAACGGCGGTACCCACCCAGACGTCGACTCCTGGCCTCCAGTCAGCCGCCCACGAGACGGCTGCTGTTCGGGAGCTGACCACTCAGGGGAGTGGTGCTGAAGACACTGCTGCGACAGCGACCTCCACGGCTGGCAGCACCGGCCACGGCCCAGAGACCGCCGGCGGCGACCAGCCGGGTCCGGCCAGTGGCTTCGCCCACTTCGGCTTCGACCCGGAACTGCTGCAGGCCCTGGAGGCCGTGGGCTACAGCGAGCCCTCGCCGATTCAGTCGGCGGCGATCCCCGAACTGATGCTGGGGCGCGACCTGGTGGGCCAGGCCCAGACCGGCACCGGCAAGACGGCGGCCTTCGCCCTGCCGATGCTGGCCGGCCTGGACCCCGAGCAGCGCAAGCCCCAGGTCCTGGTGCTGGCTCCCACCCGGGAACTGGCCATCCAGGTGGCTGAATCCTTCAGCAGCTACGCCTCCCATCTGCCCCAGGTGCGCACGGTGGCCGTCTATGGCGGCGCCGACTTCCGCGACCAGATCCACCATCTGCGCCGCGGTGCCCAGATCGTGGTGGGCACCCCGGGCCGGGTGATGGACCACATGCGCCAGGGAACCCTGGACCTCTCGGAGCTGCGGGCCCTGGTGCTCGACGAGGCCGATGAGATGCTGCGCATGGGCTTCATCGACGACGTGGAGTGGGTGCTGGGCCAGCTGCCCGAACAGCGCCAGGTGGTGCTCTTCTCGGCCACCATGCCCGCCGAGATCCGCCGGATCTCGCAGCAGTATCTGAACAGCCCCGCCGAAATCACGATCAAGACGCGGGCCGCCGACGCGAGTCGGATCCGTCAGCGTTACCTCACCGTTCAGGCCCCGCTCAAGCTCGCCGCCCTGGAGCGGGTGCTCGAGAGCGAGACCAGCGAGGGGGTGATCATTTTCGCCCGCACCAAGGCGATCACCCTCAACGTGGCCGAATCGCTGGAGGCCCACGGCTACGACGTGGCCGTGCTCAACGGCGACGTGCCCCAGGCCCAGCGGGAGCGCACGATCGAGCGGCTCAAGACCGGCCAGGTGAACGTGCTCGTGGCCACCGACGTGGCCGCGCGAGGCCTGGACGTGGAGCGGATCGCCCTGGTGATCAACTACGACATCCCCTTTGACGGCGAGGCCTACGTGCACCGCATCGGCCGCACCGGCCGGGCGGGCCGCAAGGGCGACGCGATCCTCTTCCTCACCCCCCGGGAGCGCCGCTTCCTGGGTGGACTGGAGCGGGCGGTGGGCAAGCCGATCGAGCCCATGGAGGTGCCCAACAACGCCACGATCAACCAGAGCCGTCTCGATCGCCTGCGCCAGCGCCTCACCGGCGCCCTGCAGCAGAGCACCGTCAGCGCCGACGAACGGGCCCTGCTGGGCGAGATCCTGCAGCGGGTGGCTCAGGAGCAGGGCTGCAGCCCGGACCAACTGGCCCTGGCCGCCCTGGAGCTGGGCCTGGCGGGCAAACCCCTGCTGCTGCAGGGCAACGACGACTTCACCCAGGTGCGGCCCCAGGGCCCGGCCCGCCGCGACGGCCGCGATGGGGGTCGCGACGGTGGCCGAGAGCTGCGTCGCGGCGGACGCCCCGAGCGCTCCCTGGGGGCACCGGAAGCCGACATGGACCGCTTCCGGGTTGAACTCGGCTGGCGCGACCGCATCAAGCCGGGCAACCTGGTGGGCGCGATCGCCAACGAAACCGGTCTGCAGGGCAAGGCGATCGGCCGGATTCAGATCTTCGATGCCCACAGCATCATTGATCTGCCGAAGGGCATGCCCGAAGACATCTTCGCGAGCCTGCGGGAGCTGAGGGTGCTCAACAAACCCCTGCAGATCTCCCGCTTCCGGGGCTGAGTCCAGCCCCTGGGCTCAGGCCCAGAGCCTGGTGACACTGGTGCAGTGGCTGCCGCTGACCTCGGTCAGCTCCATGACCTCCACAGCCGCGATCAGGGAGGGCTGCACGTCCTGGCTCTCGGTCTGCACCAGGCTCTGAAGCAGATCAAAGCGATCCTGGGGTGCCAGCTCGCCGTCTTCGCTCCAGGCCAGGCTCCAGGGAACGGGGGCCGTCATGGCATCCACCTGATCAGATCACGATTTGCTGACAATGCCCCAGCGATCGGGAGCAGCGCAGCTTCTTCAGAGTCTTTTCGGGAACTGCTTCAGGCTTCTTTACGCTCGCCCCGGCCGCCGCCCCCCGTCAGCGACGGGTGGCCAGGGATACCTTCTGCCGGACAGCAGAGGCTTGTGAGCTGGCTTCGCCCCCTAAATTGGGTTCCATTCCTGTTGGCACCGCAATGGTGCTGCGCCGGTTCGCCACGGCTGGGCCAGCACTCATTCTTTCCGTTCACAGGACTTCGTTCCAGGTTCTGCTTCATTCATGACCATTTACGTTGGCAACCTCTCCTTCCAGGCTGAACGCGAGGACCTGCTCGATCTCTTTGGCC
Organism: Cyanobium sp. NS01; assembly: GCF_014280235.1. Taxonomy (NCBI): domain Bacteria; kingdom Bacillati; phylum Cyanobacteriota; class Cyanophyceae; order Synechococcales; family Prochlorococcaceae; genus Cyanobium; species Cyanobium sp. NS01. The sequence continues at coordinate 1,843,208 of NZ_CP047940.1, forward strand.
AGTACGGGGAGGTGCGTCAGTGCAGCCTGCCGCTCGATCGAGAAACCGGGCGCAAGCGCGGCTTCGCCTTTGTGGAACTCGCCAGCGACGACGATGAGCAGAAGGCCATCGACGATCTCCAGAACGTGGAGTGGATGGGGCGGATGATCCGGGTCAACAAGGCCACCCCCCGGGAGGGCGGCAGTGGCGGGCGCGGCGGCTACGGCGGCGGCAACCGCGATGGGGGCGGCGGCTATGGGGGCGGCGGCAACCGCTGGTGAGCCCGGAAGGGGAGAGTGGGGCCTGCATGCCCAGCCCTTTCCTCTGCCATGGCGCCACCGCCCGCTGCCCCGTTTCCTGCCGCCGCCACGGCCCATCCCCAGGCTCAGGCCTCGGCCCTGCGGCGCCTGCTGGCAGCCCTGGGGCCCCACCGGCGTCTGGTGAGGCTGGCCGCGGCCTGCTCGGTGCTCAACAAGCTGTTCGATCTGGCGCCGCCGGTGCTGATCGGCCTGGCGGTGGATGTGGTGGTGCGGCAGGACACCGCCTGGCTGAGCAGCTTCGGGGTGAGCAGCGTGGCCGGCCAGCTGGGTGTGCTGGCGCTGCTCTCCTTTCTGATCTGGAGCGCTGAGTCGCTGTTCGAATACCTCTACGGCGTGCTCTGGCGCAACCTGGCCCAGACCGTGCAGCACGAGCTGCGCCTCAAGGCCTACGACCATCTTCAGCAGCTGGAGATGGCCTACTTCGAAACCAGCAGCAGCGGCCGGCTGATGGCCGTGCTCAACGACGACATCAACCAGCTGGAGCGCTTCCTCGACCACGGTGCCAACGAGATCCTGCAGCTGCTCACCACCGTGCTGGCCGTCGGCGGCGCCATGGCCGTGCTCTCGCCCACGGTGGCGGGGCTGTCGTTCCTGCCGATCCCGGTGATCCTGTGGGGGTCGCTGCGGTTCCAGAAGCGGCTGGCACCGCGCTATGCCGCCGTACGGCAGCAGGCCGGCGACCTGGCCAGCCAGCTCAGCACCAACCTGGGCGGCATGCTCACGATCAAGAGCTACACCGCCGAAGGCTGGGAGCTGGAGCGGCTGCGGCGGCAGAGCCAGGCCTACCGCCAGGCCAATCGTCGGGCGATCGGGCTCTCGGCGGCCTTCGTGCCGCTGATCCGCTACGCGATCCTGTTCGCCTTCATCGCCATCCTGGTGATCGGTGGCCTCCAGGCCGAGCGGGGCGCCATCGCCACGGGCACCTATGCCTTTCTGGTGTTCATCACCCAGCGTCTGCTCTGGCCGCTGACCACCCTGGGCCGCACCCTGGACGACTACCAGCGGGCCATGGCCTCCACCAACCGGGTGCTCGACCTGCTCGACACCCCGGTGACCATCCCGGCCGGTGAGCGCCCCCTGCCCGTCGAGCAGGTGCGGGGTGAGATCCGCTTCGAGGCCGTGCAATTCGGCTATGGGGGCCGCGAGCCGCTGCTGCAGGCGTTCGATCTGGCGATCCCGGCGGGCAGCACCCTCGGCATCGTGGGGGCCACCGGATCGGGCAAGAGCACGATCGTGAAGCTGCTGCTGCGGCTCTACGCGATCCAGGCCGGTGAGATCCGTCTGGATGGGATTCCGATCCGCACGCTGCGGCTCGATGACCTGCGCCAGGCCATCGGCCTGGTGAGCCAGGAGGTGTTCCTCTTCCACGGCACGGTGGCCGAGAACATCGCCTACGGCAGTTTCGAGGCCAGCCCCGCGGCCATCGAGGCCGCCGCCCGCCGCGCCGAAGCCGACGCCTTCATCCGGGCCCTGCCCCAGGGCTACGCCACGGTGGTGGGGGAGCGCGGCCAACGCCTCTCCGGCGGCCAGCGCCAGCGCATCGCCCTGGCCCGCGCCATCCTCAAGGACCCGCCGGTGCTGGTGCTGGATGAGGCCACCGCCGCCGTGGACAACGAGACCGAGGCCGCCATCCAGCGCTCCCTGGAGCAACTCACCGCGGAGCGCACCACCCTGGTGATCGCCCACCGTCTCTCCACCGTGCGCCATGCCGATCGGATCGTGGTGATGGACCAGGGCCGGATCGTGGAGAGCGGGCGCCATGACCAACTGATCCGCGCCGGCGGGGTCTACGCCAACCTCTGGCGGGTGCAGGCCGGCCTGCGCCGCGATGAACAGCTCGACGAGATGCTGAGGGCCTAGGCCGCCAGAGGGGCTGCCCGTCCAACCGGCTCAGCGGCAACCGTGCCCCACGCCGCTGTGCAATAGCGTTTCTCCATGAAGACCAGCGAGGCCCGGCGGGCCCCCCATCAGCAGCCTCGACAGCGGCGACGGCGTGGGCCGGTGCTGCTGGCCATGCTGATCGGGCTGGGGGGCGGGCTGCTGGCGTCCATGCCGCTGGCCGACTGGTTGAGCGGCACCGCGTTGCCGGAGAACCCCCGCATCACCAACCCCTTTGCCGCCTGGAGCGGCATCGGCGACCAGAACATCCTCGTGCTGGGCACCGATGCCAGCGGCGCCAACACCGATGTGATCGCCACGCTGCGCATCAATGGCGGCATCACCAGCATCACCCAGGTGCCCCGCGACACCTACATCGATCCAGAGGGCTACCGCCCCACGAAGGTGAATGCCCTCTACGCACTGGGGGGCACCGAGCTGCTGGAGAGGGAGCTCTCCTTCAAGATGGGGCGCCCGATCACCCACCACGTGGTGGTGAATCTGAACGCGATCAGCCGCATCTCCGACGCCCTCGGCGGCATCGAGGTGGATGTGCCCAAGCGGATGCGCTACACAGACAGAAGCCAGGGGCTATCGATCGATCTCCAGCCCGGACCCCAGCTGCTCAGGGGCAACGACCTGGAGGGCTTCCTGCGCTTCCGCCATGACGAGTGGGGCGACATCGGCCGCATCGAGCGGCAGCAACTGGCCCTCAAGGCCCTGTTCCGCAAACTCACCCGGCCTGAAAACCTGGTGCGGCTGCCGATGCTGCTCGCCGCCGGTGGCAACGACGTGAAGACCAACCTGGGGCCGATGGAACTGGGGGGCCTGATCACCGCCATGGGCAGCACCGAACTCAAGACAGAGCGCCTGGGGGGACGGCCCTTCATGCTCGATGGCATCAGCTACTGGGAGGCCGACTGGCCCAGACCGGCCGGCGAAGGCGACGGCAGCTTCGACAACAACTACGTGTACTGAGGTTTGCCCCGCTGACTGAGGCTCACTCCGTTACTGAACCGGATCGGCCGCGGCAGTAGCGATGGCCTGGGCCAGGCGCAGCGCCTGCTGGGGCACCTGGCTGAAGGCCGCCGAGAAGCCGCTCAACACCCACAGCCCCGGCGCCCCGCCCACCGGGCCCACCAGCGGCGTGGCCGTAGGGGAGAAGGTGACAGGCACCTGGCGGTAGCGGGCGGGGGCCCCAGCCAGGGCAGGGCTCAGGCCGCTCAGCCCCTGGCGCAGGCGCTCCTCCATCGCCGCCGGATCGGGCTGCGGCGTATCGGGCGCCTGCGCACCCAGCGCAGCTTCCGCACCCACCAGGCTGATCTGGCCGGCCAGCCAGCGATCCGCGCTCGGCACCAGGCCGGCATCCACCACCCAGGCCAGTGGCCCTGGGGCGAGGGTCTGGCGTTTCAGGGCAGGCCGCTGAAACCGCCGCGGCACGGTCAGTTCAGCCGGCCAGCAGAGGCCCCGGGGCGGGGCTTCGGCGAGCTCCAGCACCCCCGCCCAGCTGGTCTGCAGGCCTGGTGCAAGAGCAGGCCAGAGCTGGCGGCAGCCGCCACCGGCGGCCAGCACCACCTGGGCGGCCTCCAGCCCAGGATCAGCAGCTGAGCCCCTGGCGCCACCACCAGCAGCCGGGGCCGGCTCCAACACCAGCCGCCAGCCGCCCGGGCCGCGCTGCAGCGGGCCCCGCACCTGAGCCGGCAGCACCTGCACCCCAGCGGCGGCCAGGGCGGCGGGCAGGGCGGCCAGGAACAGCGGCGCCTCCACCTGGGCGGCGGGCAGGGGCAGGCGATCCAGCCAGGGAACGGAAGCTGCGGGTTCAGCGGCGCTGTGCAGCCGCAGCCAGCGGCAGCGCAGCCCCAGGGGGCCATGGCGGAGTTGCAGCCGCAGCCAGGGCAGGGCGGCCGGCAGCGGCATCAGGCCGTAGCTCAGCTCTGTGGCGGCGGGCCCACCCCCCTCCAGCAGCACCACCTCCAGCCCCAGCGCCGCCAGCTCCAGGGCCACCAGCCCGCCGCAGAGGCCGCCCCCCACCACCACCACAGCAGCCGCCATCGCCATGTCCCTGGCCGGCTCCCGCCGTTCCGGCTCAGACCAGCAGCGTGAAGGAGGTCACCACCTGGTGGAACAGCTCGTTCACCTTGTCCCAGCGGGCCTCATTGGTGCTGGCCGCGAAGGTGTACAGGCGCCCCCGGTCCACCACCACCGTGGCGAACTCGTGGCGATCGCGGTCGTCGAGGTGCACCGCGTACTCGAGGTCATAGAAGGTGCGGCCGTCCTGCTGGCGCTCATCGGCCTGGAGCAGCTCCGCCTGGCGGCCACTGCCCTCGGTGGCGATCACGGCTCGGCGCAGCTGCTCCCCCACGGCCACCGCACTGCCCAGGCTGGTGAGGTCGCTCTCGGGGGTCACCTCGGAGATCACCAGGCTGAGGGTCTCGTCACTGTTGATCAGGTCGTGAAACACCACCTGGGGTCCACCGCTCACCTGCACCCGCACCCAGCCGGTGGGATAGAGGAAGGCAAAGCGGCCGTCTGGGTTCTGGAAGCGGTTCAGCCCCGCTGAAGCGGCACTGCAGCCCACCAGCGCCACGGCCAGCAGCAGGGCCAGAGCCCCCCGCACAAGGGGCCGAGGCAGCAGGGCGGAGGGGCTGGTCATGGCAGGGAGAGGGGGACCGGTGGCGCCATTCTGCTGCGAGCGCCGGCCCGCCTACATTCAGCCCACCTGCGGCGGTTCGCTGAGCGGCTTCACGCGCCCGTTGGCCCGGCTGATCGACCAGTTCGAGCGGCTGCCCGGCATCGGCCCCCGCACGGCCCAGCGGCTGGCCCTGCACCTGCTGCGCCAGCCGGAGGAGCAGATCCGCAGCTTCGCCGAGGCCCTGCTGGCGGCCCGCAGCCAGGTGGGCCAGTGCCAGCGGTGCTTTCACCTCTCGGCTGAGCCCCTGTGTGAGATCTGCCGCAATGAGGAGCGCCGCAATGGCCAGCTCTGCGTGGTGGCCGACTCCCGCGACCTGCTGGCCATGGAGCGCACCCGGGAGTTCCGGGGCAGCTATCACGTGCTGGGCGGCCTGATCTCGCCCATGGACGGGATCGGCCCGGAGCTGCTGCAGATCGGACCGCTGGTGCAGCGGGTGGCCGATGAGGGCATCAAGGAGCTGATCCTGGCCCTCACCCCCAGCGTGGAGGGAGACACCACCAGCCTCTACCTGGCCAGACTGCTCAAACCCTTCACCACCGTGAGCCGCATCGCCTACGGCCTGCCCGTGGGCAGTGAGCTGGAGTACGCCGACGAGGTGACCCTGGCCCGGGCCTTCGAGGGGCGGCGGCGGATGGAATGAACCAGCAGCCATGAGCCAGACCTCCAGCCGTTACAGCAGCATCGCCCCGGCCGAACGGCTGCCCGCCTGGCTGCGGCGGCCGATCGGCGAGGCCTCCGCCCTGGAATCGGTGCAGGGGGTGGTGAAGCAGCAGCGGCTGCACACCATCTGTGAGGAGGGCCGCTGCCCCAACCGGGGCGAGTGCTATGCCGCCGGCACGGCCACCTTCCTGCTGGGCGGTCCGATCTGCACCCGCAGCTGCGCCTTCTGCCAGGTGGACAAAGGCCGGGCGCCGCTGCCCGTGGACGGGGCCGAGGCCGAGCGGGTGGCGGAGGCCGTGGCCACGCTGCAGCTGCGCTATGTGGTGCTCACCGCCGTGGCCAGGGACGATCTGGCCGACCACGGCGCCAGCCTGTTCACCGCCACCATGGCCGCGATCCGGCGCCGCAGCCCCGCCGTGGCGATTGAAGTGCTCACCCCCGATTTCTGGGGCGGCCTGGCCGATCCCGAGGCGGCCCTGGCCGCCCAGCGCCAGCGGCTGGCCACGGTGCTGGCGGCGGCGCCGGTGTGCTTCAACCACAACCTCGAAACCGTGGAGCGGCTGCAGGGGGAGGTGCGCCGCGGCGCCACCTACCGCCGCTCCCTGGGACTGCTGGCCGCAGCCCGGGAGCTGGCCCCCGCCATCCCCACCAAGAGCGGCCTGATGCTGGGGCTGGGGGAGAGCGAGCAGGAGGTGGTGGAGACCCTGCGCGATCTGCGGGCGGTGGACTGCCAGCGCCTCACCCTGGGCCAGTACCTGCGCCCCTCCCTGGCCCACCTGCCGGTGGCGCGCTACTGGACTCCGGACGCGTTCGAGCGCCTCGGTGCCCTGGCCCGGGAGCTGGGCTTCGTCCAGGTGCGCAGCGGGCCGCTGGTGCGCAGCAGCTACCACGCCGGCGACTGATCCGCGGCCAGACACGACCTAGAGATGGTTGTAGGAGGCCGCCTCGGCAGCCGAGAGGGGCACGCTGATCGGGTGCTGCTCGAAGTGGTCGATCGCCTGGCGGATGTCCTGCAGCAGCAGATCGGCCATGTCGCGGCTGAAGCCGCGCCGCACCATGATCCGCTGGAAGGCCTGGCTGGCGAGGGCGCCGGTGAAGGGGTAGGCGGGCACCTGCCAGCCCCTGCTGCGCAGGCGGTCGGCGAGGTCGTAGAGGCTGAAGCCCGGATCAGTGCCCGGCTGCAGCTGCCACACCACGGCCGGGATCCCCTTGGCGGGGTCGCCGTCGTGCAGCACCGAGAACAGCGGCAGCCTGGCCAGCTCGGCGGCGAGATAGCGGGCCACCTGGTAGGCCACGCCATGGGTGAGGCGGTAGCCCTCCCGGCCCAGGCGCACGAAGGTGTAGTACTGGGCGATCACCTGGCCGGCCGGCCGCGAGAAGTTGATCTGAAAGGTGGGCATGTCCCCCCCCAGATAGGACACGCTGAAGACCAGCTCCCGGGGCAGATCACTGGCCTGGCGCCACAGCACCCAGCCCACCCCCAGGGGGGCCAGGCCGTACTTGTGGCCCGAGGCATTGATCGACTTCACCCGTTCGAGGCGGAAGTCCCAGGGGGGCAGGTCCGGGGCGGTAAACGGGGCCAGAAAGCCGCCGCTGGCGGCGTCCACGTGGATCGGTACGTCCAGGCCGGTGCGGGCCTGGAGGTCGTCGAGGGCGGCACTGATGGCCGCCACATCCTCGTAGAGGCCGTGATAAGTGACGCCGAGGGTGGGCACCACCATGATCGTGTTCTCATCCACCTGGGCCAGCACATCCGCCGGTGTGATGCAGAGACGGCCCGGCGTCATGGTGATCTCGCGCAGCTCGATGTCCCAGTAACGGGCGAACTTGTGCCAGCAGATCTGCACGCTGCCGCACACCATGTTGGGCTTGTCGGCCGGCAGACCCGCCGCCCGCCGCGCCGCCCGCCAGCGCCACTTGGCGGCCATGCCGCCGAGCATGGCCGCCTCGCTGCTGCCGATGGTGGAGCAGCCGGTGGCGCCGGCAGGGGCATGCCAGAGGTCGGCCAGCAGGCTGACGCAACGGCGTTCCAGTTCGGCGGTCTGGGGGTATTCGTCCTTGTCGATCAGGTTCTTGTCGAGGCCCAGATCCATCAGGGCGTGGACTTCGGGCTCCTCGCAGGTCTGGCAGAAGGTGGCCAGGTTCTGCTTGCTGTTGCCATCGAGCAGCAGCTCCTCCGTGAGGATGGCGGCGGTGAGGGCGGGCTCCTGGCCCTCGGCGGGGAACAGGTCCAGCGGCAGTGGCCGCACCAGCAGCTCGGCCTCCTGCTGATCGCGTTGGCTGGTGGCGCCGGTGAGGTGCAGGGCCATGGGCGGCTTGAGGGGGCCAGGGCCCTCACCGTATGCACGCTGGCGGGAATCGTCCTTCAGCAGGCGGGGGTGTGCAGCGGGCCGTAGAGGTCAGGGCGGCGGTCGGCCCGGTAGGTGGTGCCCTCCGGGTGCGGCGCGCGGAACTCAGCGGGAATCAGGTCGGCGAGCAGCAGGGTGGGGCGGTTCTGGGCGGCCAGCAGCAGGGCGCCATCGGGGCCGCAGATGACGCTGTTGCCCAGGTAGTGGGCCCACGGCTCCCCCTCCACCAGCTCGAGGCCGCAGCGGTTGGCGTAGGCCACAAAGCAGCCGTTCGCGAAGGCATGAGCCGGCAGCAGGTTGCGCGACACATCGGGGTAGGGGTGTTCGGTGCGGCGGCCGTCGCTGAGACGCACCCAGGTGTCGGCGGCGGTGGGGATCAGCACCAGGCTGGCGCCGGCCAGGGCCAGCAGGCGCGTGAGCTCCGGGAACTCAGCCTCGTAGCAGTTGAGCAGGCCCACGCCGACACCGTTGACGGCGTGCACGGTGAAGGGCTCGCCCTCCTCGGCCAGCCTGTAGCCCTCGCTCCAGAACAGCCGTTCATCCGGTCCCCAGAGGTGGGTCTTGCGGTAGTTCTTGAGCAGGCTGCCGTCGGCGGCCACCAGGGCAATGGCGTCGTAGAAACGCTCCTGGCCGCCCACCAGGGCCCGCTCGGCGTAGGGGCAGGCGATGGCCATGCCGTGGCGGCGGGCGCAGGCCGCCACCCGCTCCAGGCCGGGACCATCCACCGGCTCCGCCAGCCGGCGCACCCGCTCCGGATCGCTGGCATAGCCGCTGAGAAACAGCTCGGGGAAGGCCAGCAACTGGGTGCCCCAGGTGGCGGCCTCAGCGGCTACCTGCTCCAGGCGCAGCAGGTTTGCCTCCACCGCCTCTGGGGTTCCCGCCGTCCCCTCCCCCTGCCAGAGAGCGAGCCGCAGCCCCTCCCCGGGGGCGGGCGGCGTGGGCAGCAGCCGGCTCAGCAGCAGCGGCGGCAGCGCGCTGAAGGGGGATTCCTTGGGATGGGGGAGCACAGCGACGGCTGCGGGAGGTCACGGCCGAAGAGTCTGGGGCCCGTTGGCCCGCAGCCCAGCTGTCTGTGGCCCATGGAGCGCGATCTCACCAACCACTCCCCGGCATCGCCCGTAGGCAACGGCGGGGAGAGAGGGAAGCCCCCATTGGCCACCGATGTCCTGGCCTGCTCACAACATGTTGATCACTCTTTGGTTCTCAGCCAGACCCTTCGGCATAGAGTGATGGGCTAACAACAAAAACAGGATGACGGCAGGAATCTCACAGAAGACGATCGACATTGTCAAGGCAACGGCTCCGGTGGTGAAGGAGCACGGTGAGAAGATCACCTCTCGCATGTATGAAATCGCTTTTTCGGAGCGGCCTGACTACAAACTTGGCTTTGAGAGCACCTGGATGGTTGATGCCCATGGCAACGGGCAGGCCAAGAAGCTGGCTTCATCCGTTTATGCCTATGCAACCCATATTGACCGGCTTGACGAACTTGCCAATGCGGTTGATGCCATTGCCCACCGGCATGTTGCCTGTCGAATACTGCCTGAACAGTACCCCCTGATTGGAGAAAAACTGCTCCAGGCCATGAAAGAGGTTCTGGGTGATGCCGCCACTGATGAAGTGATGGCCGCATGGACCGAAGCCTATGGGGCTTTGGCAGCCATCCTCATTGATGCAGAGGCAAGTCTGTACAAGCAGAACGACATTGACCTGGTCGAAAAGCTCGGCACAAGCCAGATCTAGGTGCGCAGAAGCCGGATGGGAGTGGGTCTCTACCGACCCAAGCGCCCGCCGCGGTCCGATCCACCACGCTGGGACGGCCAACCGCGCTGGGCTGTCCAGTCCTCGAACCAGCCGCGCCGCCATAACCAGTAGCTCTGCAGCATGGCAATCAGGGCCATGAAGGCCAGGGCCAGGGGATAGCCGAAGCTCCACTTGAGTTCGGGCATCCGCACGAAGTTCATGCCGTAGATGCCCGCCACGAAAGTGAGCGGGGCAAAGATGGTCGACACGATGGTGAGTGTCTTCATCACCTGGTTCATGCGACTTCCCATGCTGGCCATGTAGGCGTCGGTCACGGCATCGCACTGGTGCCGCAATAACTCCACATGTTCAAAGATCAGCGTCACCTGCTGATCCATGTCCCGGAAACCGCTGAGCGCCTCGCCACCGAGCAGGCGATGGTTCTGGCGCAGCAGGATCATGATCTGGGGCCTCAGGGGCCACACCTGGCTGCGGATCTGCCTCAGGGTGGCGCGCACCTGGTAGGTGCGGTTCAGCAGGCTCGGCCTGGGGTTGCGCAGGGCTGCCTCCTCCATGCCATCCAGCAGATCGGCCAGTTCCTCCAGCATCGGGAAGAGCTCATCGAGCAGCTCATCAATCAGGAAGTGCAGCAGATCATCGAGATCCTCCTGGCCGGGCGGCGGCCTCAGGCCCAGCAGCCAACGGCTGAGGCGGGGGAAGGCCTCCGGCTTGGGGGCTTCCTCGAGGCTGAGCAGCAGGTTGGGCAGCAGCAGCAGACCCACCTGCTCAGAGATCAGCCGCGCCGGCGTTCTCGAAAAGCTGAGGCGGTGCATCACCACCAGCACCACGTCCTCCACCGCATCGAGGCGGGTGCGCTGGGGCGTGTCGATCAAGGGGGCGTGCAGCAGCTCAGGAACCCCCACCCGTGCCAACACCTCGCTCACCAGCGCCGTATCGGCCTGGCCCTGCAGGCGCAACCAGCAGGGCATGCCCGTGGCCAGCAGAGCATCAAGATCGTCGAGGTTATCGAGCCGCTGCTCCACGGCCCCATCGGGTGTGAACAGCAGGGCCGAGAGGCTGGTGGGAGGCTGGCCGCCGTGCACGAACAGGGGCCCGGGAAGCTCGCCCGGCCGCTCCTGCAGCCGGCGGGACACGAGCGACCCCGGGGCCAGACGGATCATTCAGCGCTTCTCGCCAGGGGCGGAGCGCAGGGCGGCGGCGCCGGGCTGAGCCGGCCCTCCAGGGCCATCCCCGTGCCGAGGAAGGCGGCCTGCAATAACAGACAGCAGCCGATCTGGCGGCGCTGAGCCCAGAGCAGCACGGCCATGGCGGGGGACGGCGGGGCCACCCAGTTCATCGCCCCGGCGGCTGGAGGGCTGTCGCCTGGACGACGCTTGAAGGGATCGCGGCGAACACGGGCCATGCCCTGACCCTTTCAGGCGCCCTCCGCAGGCAGGCCCAGCTCCTGGCGCCAGGCCAGCAGGGGCCGCTCCCAGCCCTCCTCCAGCCTGGCGGCCACCACCAGGCGGGCGGCCAGGCCCATCGAAAAACCGTGGCTGAGGGCCCGCAGCAGGGGCTCAAGCGGCTCATCCTCCTGGAGCACATTGAGCAGACCGCCGAAGATCAGCATCACCGCCAGGGGGGAGCGCACCTGGGCCAGGTTGAAGGCCTGCAGGCCCAGCTCGCCCGGCCCATCCACGCCGAAACCGGTGAGCACGTGCACGATGTCGTGGGTCTCGCGCAGCCGGTGGGTGAGGTACTGCTGCGGCGAGGTGATCGGCGTGGGATCGATCAGGCTCTCCGCCGTCAGACCCTGGCCGCGCAGGTGCTGGGCGTAGGCATGGCCCAGGCTGCCTGCGGGCAGCGCCAGCAGCTGATCGAGATCCACCGGGGCGGGCCGCCAGCCGGCTTCCACCAGGGCGGCCATCCCCGGGTGCGCCAGCAGATGGCGCTGCATCTGGGTGGCGAGGGGACTGCCCTGCAGATGGCGGGTGATGGCGAACACGTTGTCGAGCTCGCCTGGATGGTTGAGGAACTGACCGAGGCTGGCCACCAACCGCAACGACTCCAGCCGTTGCCTCAGCTGCTGCATCATCGCGGCCGCGCCCATCCAATCAAGCCCAGCATGGATCAGAAGTGGTTCTCCACCACCAGCTCTTCCAGAGGCACCTGACCGGGCTTGGGCCAGGGCTCCTTGGTGCCCTTGCCGATGGCCACCAGCGGGCCCATCACATGGTCGGAAGGCAGCTGGATCAGCTGGGCCAGCTGTTCGATCTCAAAGCCGATCATCGGGCAGGTCTGATAGCCCATGCCGGTGGCGGCCAGCATCATGGTCATCATCGCCATGCCGATCGAGCGCTGGGCCTCATCGCGCTGCAGCCACTCGCGGCCTGCGTGGAAGGGGCCCATCCAGCCCACCAGCAGCTCAGCCACCTCCTGGGGTGCATTGACCCAGTAGCGCTCGGGGTTCTTGGCAAAGGCCCTGGTGTCGGCCGTGAACAGCACCAGCAGGGAGGCGTCGGTGATCTGGGCCTGGTCGTTGCCCAGCTCGGTGCGGATGCGGGCGCGCAGCTCGGGATCCCGCAGGATCACAAAGCGCCAGTGCTGGATGTTGAAGCTGGTGGGGGCCTGGATGGTGGCCTCCAGCAGGCGGCGCTCCTCCGCAGGCGTCAGCCGGTGGCTGGGATCGAACTGCTTGACGGCGCGTCGGCTGACAATGGCCTCGAACACATCCATGGGGATCTGGCTGCCTGAAAGGCGGTAGTTGGGGGCAACTTAGGGACCAGGGGCCTTCAGGGCAGCGTGAAGCCGGAGGTGTTGAGGTGCTTGAGGTCGAGCATCACAACGGTGGACCACACCACCACGGCCAGGCCCGCCAGCACGCCAAGCACCACCAGGGCACTGATCAGGCGCGATCTGAGGGAGGGGTCGGAGTTCGTCTCGGCCATGGGGGACACCAGCAGAACGCCAGTGTGGCACTGCCCTAGGCCTGGAACGATGAACCCGCTCACGGCAAGACAATCCCCCCTCGGCGTGCTGCTGCTGCATGGCTTCAGCGGGGGACCCAGCACCTTCACGAGCCTGGAGCCAGCCCTGCGGCGGCTTGGCCTGACCGTGGCCGTCCCACGCCTGCGGGGTCACGGGGAGGCGTCGCCCCAGGCCCTGGCCGGGATCAACTGGGTCGACTGGCTCGCGGATGCCACCAGCGCCCTGGCGACCCTGCGGGCCGAGCTTGGGGCTGGCGCCGAAAACGGCAGCGTGATCGTGGTGGGGCACAGCATGGGGGCCCTGCTGGCGCTGCTGCTGGCGGCCGAGCAGCCCGGGGCGATCGACAGCCTGGTGCTGGTGGCCACACCGCTGCAGCTGGGTTCTCCCCTGGCTCCGGGGCGGCCGCTGGGGGGGCTGGTGCCGCTGCTCGGCCGGCTGCTGCGCGGCTGGCCCCTGCCGAAGGATTACGTCGATGCGGCTCTGGCCGCCAGTGACCCCAGCTATCCCTGGGTGCCGATGGATGCCCTGCTCTCTTTCCTGGAGCTGATTGGGGTGGCCCGGCGGCGACTCCCCGAGGTGAAGCAGCCGGCTCTGATCCTGCACAGCACGGCCGACCGGGTGGTGGCGCCCGCGGCGGCGAACCTGCTGGCCGCCGAGATCGGCAGCCCCAGCAGCCGGGTGCGCACGGCCTGGTTCGAGCGCAGCGGCCATGAGCTGTTCCGCGACGTGGAGCAGGCCGCCGTGATCGACGCGGTGGTGGCGTTTGTGAGCGAGCGGATCAGGCTGGCGAGCGGAGGTTGAAACAACCGAGCTCCATCACCTTGGTCCAGGCCGCCACGAAATCCGCCGCGAAGCGGGCAGCGCCATCGGCCTGGGCGTAGACCTCGGCGATGGCCCGCAGCTGGGCATTGGAGCCGAACACCAGGTCCACCCGGGTGGCGGTCCAGCGCAGCGCACCGGTGGCGCGGTGGCGGCCTTCGAAGTGGTCGGGGAGGCTGCTGTCTGCGGCCTCGGGGCTGGGGGTCCAGACCGTGGCCATGTCGAGCAGGTTCACGAAGAAGTCGTTGCTGAGGGTGCCGACGCGGTGGGTGAACACGCCATGGCTGGAGCCGCCCGCATTGGCGCCCAGCACCCGCAGGCCCCCCACCAACACCGTGAGCTCGGGGGCGCTGAGGCTGAGCAGCTGGGCCCGGTCGATCAGCAGTTCCTCGGCGGGCACCGCAAAGGCCCGCTTCTGGACGTTGCGGAAGCCGTCGGCCTGGGGCTCCAGCACCGCGAAGGAGGCGGCATCGGTCTGCTCCTGGGAGGCGTCGGTGCGGCCTGGGCGGAACGGCACCTGCAGCGGCTGGCCGGCCGCGCTGGCCGCCGCTTCCACGGCAGCCGATCCGGCCAACACAATCAGATCGGCCATGGACACCCGGGTGCCATCGCTCTGGGCGGCATTGAAACCCTGCTGGATGCCCTCCAGCACCAGGAACACCCGCGCCAACTGCTCGGGCTGGTTCACCTCCCAGCTGTTCTGGGGATCCAGGCGCAGGCGGGCGCCGTTGCTACCGCCGCGCTTGTCGGAGCCGCGGAAGGTGGAGGCGGAGGCCCAGGCGGTGGCCACCAGCTCAGGCAGCGTGAGCCGTGAGGCCAGCACCAGGGCCTTGAGCTCGGCGATCGCGGCGGCACCGATGAGGGGATGGTCCACGGCGGGCACCGGGTCCTGCCAGATCAGGTCTTCCGCGGGAACATCGGGGCCGAGGTAGAGGGCCTTGGGCCCCATGTCGCGGTGGGTGAGCTTGAACCAGGCGCGGGCAAAGGTGTCGGCGAAGGCCTGCTGGTCGGCGTGGAAGCGCCGGGAGATCGGTTCGTAGATCGGATCGAAGCGCAGCGACAGATCGGCGGTGGTCATCATCGGCCGGTGGCGCTTGCCGGGATCGTGGGCGTCGGGAATCAGGTGCTCCTCACGCACATCCCTGGCGCGCCACTGCCAGGCACCGGCCGGACTCTTCTCCAGCTCCCACTCGTAGCCGAACAGCATCTCGAAGTAGCCCCGGTCCCAGGTGGTGGGGTTGGGCTTCCAGGCGCCCTCGATGCCGCTGGTGGTGGCATCGGCGCCCTTGCCCGTGCCGAAGCGGTTGTGCCAGCCCAGCCCTTGCTCCTGCAAGGTGGCGCCCTCCGGAGCCGGGCCCACCAGCTCCGGATCGCCGGCGCCGTGGGCCTTGCCGAAGGTGTGGCCGCCCGCCACCAGGGCCACGGTTTCCTCGTCGTTCATGGCCATGCGGGCGAAGGTCTCGCGCACATCGCGGCCGGAGGCCACCGGGTCGGGCTCGCCGTTGGGGCCTTCCGGGTTCACGTAGATCAGCCCCATCTGCACCGCAGCCAGGGGGTTTTCGAGGTCGCGGTCGCCGCTGTGGCGCTCATCCCCCATCCAGCTGGTCTCGCGGCCCCAGTAGATGTCTTCCTCCGGCTGCCACACATCCACACGGCCGCCACCGAAGCCGAAGGTGGGGAAGCCCATCGATTCGAGGGCACAGTTGCCGGCCAGGATGATCAGATCGGCCCAGGAGAGGCTGGTTCCGTACTTCTGCTTGATGGGCCAGAGCAGCCGCCGGGCCTTGTCGAGGTTGCCGTTGTCGGGCCAGCTGTTGATCGGCGCGAAGCGCTGGTTGCCGGTGCCGCCGCCGCCACGGCCATCGCCGGTGCGGTAGGTGCCGGCGCTATGCCAGGCCATGCGAATGAACAGGCCGCCGTAGTGGCCCCAGTCCGCCGGCCACCAGTCCTGGGAGTCGGTCATCAGGGCATGGAGATCCCGCTTCACGGCGGCGAGGTCCAGCTCGCTGAAGGCCTGGGCGTAGTTGAAGTGCGCCCCAAGCGGGTTCGAGGCTGGCGCGTGCTGGTGAAGGATGGCCAGATTGAGCTGATGGGGCCACCAATGGTGGTTGGCCTGGTCGCCCGCCGTGGTGGGGGCCCCGGAGCGGCCCGCGAAGGGGCACTGGCTGATGGCCGTCATCGACGATCTCCGGGGGAATGGGGTGGGCTGGGGCCTATGGGGAAGGTAGGTAGCGGGGGGCGGGAGGGCTGTGGGGCTTTACAAGGCTTACGGGCTTCTGGGTTGGGGCCACGGAAGCGGGGATTAACCGGAAGGGTGGGATTGGACTGACCGATGCTGTAAACCTCAGGGGAATAGCCCCGATGGATAAGGTATTGACCGGATCGGGCTTGACCCGGTTTCTTCAGAGAGCAGGTTCTCTGTAGCAGCTTGAACAGCGCGTTACCGGGTCCGCATCAACTTCTCAGCCCTGCGAACCTGAGCCAAGAAAAACTGCCGTGGCAAGACCTGGGGTTCGCTGCTGCAAGGTGACGCAGTGCTTATCCAGGCAAGGGCAGAGTTTGGGGGGTGGTTAACGGACCCGCCCAATCAGCGTTGCTTAGACCGTGTTTTTACGGTTGTTGTGGGTCCTTAGAATACCTGCAGGGCTAAGCAACAGCAAGCTCGAGCCGACACCGCCTGCTAGCCGAACGCCGTTCTTAACGAACGGCGTTCGGCTCAGCTAATCGTTATGCAGACAACCAATGAACAATCCTAGCTCAAGACAAAGACAATGAAGCCAAAGCTAATTCTTCATGTAGGCCCAGGCAAGTGCGGATCTTCGTCTATTCAACAATTCTTTTCAACTCAGAAATCACCTTGCATTGAGAGGATACGCTTCAAGCTGCTTGCTCCAGCGGTAATTTCCAAGTTGAATAGCAATGATCCAAGCAAGATATTGCTTGAATCAACAAGAGAACAATTGTCTGCTGATCTGCATGGATGCGATTCGCTTATTCTCAGTCATGAGTTCTTGTTTCAAAATCCATATGCTGTAAATTGGCTCTGCCTCTTGGCAAATACCATAGCGGAGAAGATATTCGTTATTGGCTATTGCCGGAGGCAGTCTGATTTTCTCGCGTCAGCCTATTCTCAGTGGTTTTTCCGCTCACCAGTGCGAGTTAGGGAAGTAAACGCAATTGTAAATAGACTGGGATTTGATCCGAGTGTGTTCACAGGACTTGAGCGACAGTTTATTGCCTCGATTGAAAACAACTATGATAGCGCAAGAATGCTGTCAGGGTACAGCATTCTTGATTGGAACAGCTCTTATAACAGCATCACTCAAGCCACAAATGACTTAAACGTAACAATAAGATGTGGCACTCTTCCAAATAAAGAAAAAGATCGGCCTCTAATCCAAGACTTCTGCGATAAGGCTGAGCTAAGATTACATGCGGGCATAGAATATTCTTCTCAAGAGAGAGCCAATAGGAGTTTTGATCCAAATGTTGTGGAAGCGATAAATGCTGCCGTTGGCTTGGGCATTGAAATGATGGGCCCCCACGAAAGCAATGATATTATTAGTCTAATATCTTCATTGAGCAGAGAGGCAGGCGACCAGAATATCTCATGCGATCTTAATGGCATATTATCTGATCTTGCATCCTATACAGATTGGTATTACTGGCCAGCAAACCAGACTTTGTGCAATCGCTACGACCTAGAACAAGAATATTTTAAGCCCAGACAGAGTTTTAGCAAGCAAGATGTGCTTGACAGGCTAAAGCTCGAAAATCACAAGCGAACCACGAATATGTCGGTCAGCATTGAAAGATATCAATTGCTTTCGGCAATGATAATCGAGCTATGCATAACTCTAGCCAGAGTGGACCGAAATGCACAGGCTACATGAATTTCGTGATCACTCATAAATATGGATCGAGCAAGCAATCTGTTACCGCATAACATCAAGATGCAGAAGACGGTAGCATTGGCTGTTTCCAGTCCCAAGACCCGTCCCGCTTCTGATCTTGGCATTCCGACTTGATTACCTTCTTGTTCTGAAGTGGCATTGAAATGAGCAAACATTCTGATCAATCAGACGATCTAATGCAGAGCTGGATCGCAAATGCCGATCTATGGATAGACATCATCCGAGGTGGCGGTATCGAAAGCCGCCGACTCGTGACAGATCAAGCTATCGTTGACGCGGTGCTCGCTCAACAACCAAAGCGAGTACTCGACCTGGGCTGTGGTGAAGGTTGGTTGGTTCGGAGGCTTTGTCAACAAGGAGTTGATGCTGTGGGATTGGACGGCTCACCGACCCTGATTGCAGCGGCTCAGTCTGCGGGAGGTGGCAAGTTTCAGGTTTGCACATACTTTGAATTAGCCAACAATCCTAGCCGTGCTGGCAACGGCTTCGATGTGATCTCGGCCAACTTTTCCATTCTCCACCAGGAGGCTGCTGCGCTATTGAAAACCCTTAGGCGGTTACTCGTACCACGAGGCAGAATCGTGCTGCAGTCGCTACATCCCTGGTCAGTGGCCAATGCGTATTGCGATGGCTGGCGCGAAGAGAGTTTTCACGATTTGGAGGGCTCCTGGCTGCCCATGCCTTAGCCCACCGTTCAGGTTCAATTCTGCGTTGACTGGAAAGAGCCCCCCACTCTCGGCTCCAGCACCCGCCGCAACCGCCCCCTGAGCCACTGCAAGGGATTGCCCAGATCCCCCTCCCGCAACAAGCCCCGCTCCCGCAGGCAACTCTCGTAGCTGCGCAACACATCGCCGCGACGGGCCAGGGCCTGCAGCACGATCTCGGCGAAGTCGGGCCGGTTCTCCAGCAGCAGGCGAACGTTGCCGCTTGGGATCTCGAACAGCACGGCGTCCTCCTGCACCCACATGGCGGTGGGGTAGGGCACCTGCAACAGCAGAGGCAGTTCGCCGAAGAACTCACCGGGGCCGAAGCTGAATAGCCGGTGGCTGATGCGCTCGGTTTCGTGGATGGCGCTGATCCTCCCCTCCAGCACCAGATGCAGGGCCCGGCCTGGGTCCCCCTTCTCAACCAGCATCTGCCCCGCCGTCAGCCGGCGGCGGGCGCCACTGCCCACCAGCTCGCGCAGGCGGCGCGCATCCATGTTGGCGAAGCAGGGGATGGCGGCCAGCTGTTCATCCAGATCAAAAGCCAGGGGCGCCCCAGGGCCTGCCTCGGGCAGCAACTGCAGAACCTGCTTCTCACCCAGCAGGTGGATGCCGCGCCGCTTCAGGGCCCGGTGGATCGCGTAGTTCATGGCGCTGCGCAGCAGCAGCTGGTTCTGGATCTCGGCGGTCCACACCCACAGTTCGAATTCCAGGCCCTCGCGGCCGATCTGGTGCAGCACCACCTTGGGGGCGGGGTCATCCAGCACCCTCGGTTCCTCCAGGGCTACCGCCAGCAGCGCCTCGGTGACCAGCAGCGGGTCAGTGCCGTGCATCACCCGCACCGCCAGATCCACCCGCCCCTGGGAGCTCAGGTAGCTGAGGTTGTGCACAAGCGTGTTGGTGATCAGGGCGTTGGGCAGCACGATCTCCGAGCCCTGGAAGGTGCGGATCACGGTGGAGCGGAAGGAGATCTCGCGGATGAAGCCCTGGGTGCCCTCGAACTCGATCAGATCGCCCACCTTCAGCTTCCCCTCCATCAGCAGGGTGAGGCCGCTGCTGAGGTTGCGGGTGAGGTCCTGCAGCCCGAAGCCGAGGCCCACCCCCAGCGCCCCGAACAGCACCGCCAGGGCGCCGAAGTCGAGCCCCATGCCCTGGGCCACCGCCACGTAGCCGAAGGCCGCCAGGCCGATCGCCAGCAGCGTGCCGATCGCCTCGCGGCGGCCCTCCGGCAGGCCCAGCCACAGCAGCAGCCGCTTGGCCAGCAGGAAACGCAGCAGCCGGGCCGCCAGCGTCACCACCAGCAACAGCAGCCCCACCCCCAGCAGCGAGCCCAGGGTGATGGTCTGGCTGCCCAGGGGCAGCAGCGGCGCGTTGAACAGGCGGATCAGGCCGTTCCAGGCCAGCGCTGGGGTCATCGCCGCCGCTCCAGCCGCCGGGCGCTGCGCCGCAGCCCCTCGGCGCAGTCGCCCTGCATCAGCAGGCCGGCGCCGCCCCACAGCAGCCGGGCCGGCAGGTCGGCCGCGCCGCCCCCCAGCTCCCGCAGCGGCTCAAAGCCCAGCTGGCGGAAGTAGCGCACCAGGCGGCGGTGCTGGCGGTCGTCATCGCGAATCGCCAGCAGCCGCGCCCGGCGGCAGGGGGTGGCCTCCAGGGCCCAGGCGAAGCTGGCCGCCCAGATCAGTGCCCCCACCGCGGCGCTCTCCTCTCCCTGCACCCGCATCGTGTCGAGCCGCAGGCCAGCGGCCGTGGGCAGGGCCCAGCCCTTCAGCTCCCCCAGCAACACCAGCCGCTCCTCCTGGGCGCCCCCAGCCTGGCGGCGGGCCACCCCCACCCGCAGGCTCCAGCCCACGGCGGCCTGGCGCCCCACCTGCAGCCGCAGCAGCAGGCCCCGCTGGCGGGCCTGCGCTTCCAGCTGGGCCAGGCTCGGCAGATCGGGCTCCATTACGCCGGCTTGCCGCAGCTGGGGCAGTAGGGGAAGCAGGCGTAATGCAGCGCGCCGCACTGGCTGCAGTCGTGCTGCAGCTGCAGGCCGCAGTGCATGCAGTAGTTGGGCAGCACGCCCTCCCGCCGCGGCAGGCTGCGCTCGCAGCTGGGGCACTGGCTGCGCGCCAGCGACTGCAGGGCCTTCTCGTAGCGGATCGTGTGCTGGCGCTGCTCCTGCGGCGCCGCCTGCTCCTGCTGTTTGCGCGCCAGGTAGCCATTCAGCCAGCGGATCAGGGCCCGGCCCACCAGGAAGGTGAGCAGGGCACCCACCCCATAGCGGATGTAGGCGCCGAAGCTGGGCAGATAGGGCACCAGCTCCACGAAGAAGGCGAACAGGCCGAACAGCAGGAACCCCCACACGAAGGGCCACTGGTCGCTGCGGTGGAAACGGCGGAACTGCCACAGCGACAGCCCCAGCAGCGGCCCCACCAGCAACAGCCGGATGCCGAAGGCCCGCAGTTCCGCCCGCTGCCGGGCCGCCTGGAAGCGCCCCTGGGCCTCGGACTGCAGCTGCTGCAGCTGCTGCCGGGGCACCGCGATCGAGGCCTGCACCTGCCGCAAGCGGGCCGCCAGTGCCGCCTGCTCGCCGCTGAGCTGCTGTTGCTGCTGCAGCAGCCCATCGAGCTGGCGGGCCCGGGCGATCACCTCCGGGTTCTGGTCAGACTGGGCCGTGGCCGAGCGGGTGGAGCGCCAGTTGTCGAAGCTGGCCTTCTCGCGCTCATAGCGGGCCTGGGCCTGCTGCTGGCGCTCGCCCAGACGCTCGGCCTGCTCCTGCAGCGCCTCGCGGCGGCTCTCAAGGGGTTGCAGCTCGGCCTCCAGCGCCGTTTTGGCCGGCTGGTCGAGGAACTGCTCGAGTCTGGGCGGGCTGGAGAGCAGGGGCAGGTCGGCGATCAGCGCCCCGCCCACCTGGATCAGGAAATAGGCGAACAGCAGGGCGATCAGCCACTGGCCGGCGCGCACCAGCCGTTCCGGACCTCGGGAGGGGTTCACCATCGTGAGCTCCGGCTTGGCCCATCCTCAGGGCACCAGGGCCAGGCCGCCAGCACCGCAGCCAGCGGCAAGGGCCCGTGCAGGTGAGGAAACAGCTCGCCGCTGTGCGGCGCCGGCTCCAGCCGCACCACCGCGCCCGTCGCCGCCAGCCGCTCGGGGTCGAGCACCAGCAGCCTCAGCTCGGCGGGATCGAGGTCGGCGTAGAAGCGGCCATGGCTGGCCGCCAGCTGGTGGGCCTGGCTGAGGTGGATGAAGCCCTCCTGCTCCAGCGAGCGGCCGCGGGTGGAGCGGCGGTAGCTGCCGGCGGCCTGCGCCGCCTGCCACTCCTGCCGCAGGGCCAGGTGATAGAGCCAGCCGGGCGACCACCACCCCTGGCGGGCCGCCCAGGGCGGATCCAGCACCGCCGCCAGCTCCGCTCCGGCCAGAAAGCGGCCCAGCCAGGCCTGCAACGGCTGCAGCGCCGCTTCGGCGTCAAAGCGCTGCGGATCGGCCAGGCGGAACTGGCGCACAAACGGCAGCAGGGCCATGTCGGCCAGGGACGGCCGCTCGCCCAGCAGCCAGCCGCCGGACGCCAGCCGTTGGTTCCAGCGGCGCAGGATCTCCAGGGCCGCCTGGCGGTGGCTCTCCTCCTCCCCCTCGGCACCAAACCGGCCGGCGTACTTGTAGCGGTCCAGGTGGTGCTTGAACGGCCCATCGTTCTCAGCAATCAGCGCCTCGATGGCGGTGGCCTCGGCCGCGCTCCAGCCCTGCAGCCAGCCGTGGGGATCGCGGCGCGCCAGGGCCCAGGCCATCACCGCCAGGCTCTCCTCGATCACCCGCTCCCCCTGCACCAGCACCGGCACCGTGCCCTTCGCCGACGCCGCCAGCAGCTCCGGCGGCTTGGCCTTGAGGCTCACCTCCCTCAGCTCCAGATCCACGCCGGGCTTCAGCCCCGCCGCCGCCAGGGCCAGCCGCGCCCGGATCGCATAGGGGCAGCGGCGGAAGCTGTAGAGGATGGGCCGCGCTTCAGCCACCGCTGCTGGGCGGCACCGGAAAGCGCCGGCCGAGGTGGTCCTCGCCGCGCTGGCGGGCCAGCTCCATCTGGCGCTGGCGCTCGGCGTAGCGCAGGCGATCTGCGCTGTTCTGGCGATCGACGCAGTGGCGGCAGCTCACCCCCTCGGCGTAGCTGGGCAGCTGGCGGTCGGCGGCGGTGAGGGGCATGCGGCAGCCGTGGCAGAGGCTGGCCTCGCCCGGCTCCAGCTGGTGATTCACGGCCACCCGCTGGTCGAACACGAAGCACTCCCCCCGCCAGCTGCTGCCCTGCTGCGGCCGCTCCTCCAGGTAGCGCAGGATGCCGCCATGCAGGTGGTGCACCCCCTCGAAACCCTGCTGCAGCAGGTGGGCCGTGGCCTTCTCACAGCGGATGCCGCCGGTGCAGAACAGGGCGATCGCCTTGGGGCGGCGCTGCTCCACCAGGGGCCGCAGCTGCTGCTCCACCCAGGCGGGGAACTGCCGGAAGCTGGTGGTGCCCGGGTCGATGGCGCCGTCAAAGCTGCCCAGGGCCACCTCGTAGGCGTTGCGGGTGTCCACCACCAGGGTGTCTGGATCCTGAATCAGGGCCTCCCACTGATCGGGCGCCACGTGGCGGCCCACCGACGCCGCCAGGTAGGGGCGCAGGGAGGCATCGCCCAGGGTCACGATCTCGCGCTTGAGCCGCACCTTGAGCCGGTGAAAGGCCTGCTGGGGCGCCTCGGCCCGCTTCACCTCCAGGGCGGCCAGGCGCGGATCGGCCCGCAGCAGCTCCAGCAGCGCCTCCACCGCCTCGGCTGGCCCGCTCACCGTGCCGTTCACCCCCTCCGGCGCCAGCAGCACCGTGCCCCGCACGCCGCCGGCCTCGCCGCAGGCCAGCAGGCGCTGGCGCAGCGGCGGCAGCTCCGCCGGATCGAAGGCCGCGAAGCGGTAGAAGGCAGCCAGGCTCAGGCCCATGGGGAGCGGCTCAGGCAGGGCACAGCGCCGCCGCCGCCCCCTCCACCGTCACGCCGGCGGCGGCGAGCAGGGCCTGGTCGGCGGCCACGTCGGGGTTGCCGGTGGTGAGCAGGGTGTCGCCGTAGAAGATCGAATCGGCGCCGGCCAGCAGGCAGAGGATCTGGGCCTCGCGGCTGAGCTGTTCGCGGCCGGCACTGAGCCGCACGCGGCTGCTGGGCATCAGGATCCGGGCCGTGGCCACCATCCGCACCAGCTCCAGGGGATCCAGCGGCGGCTGCTCCTGCAGCGGCGTGCCCTCCACCGCCACCAGGGCGTTGATCGGCACGCTCTCGGGGTGGGGATCGAGGTTGGCCAGCACCTCGAGCAGCCCGGCCCGGTCGCTGAGCGCCTCGCCCATGCCGATGATGCCGCCGCAGCAGACGGTCACCCCGGCCCGCCGCACCCGCGCCAGGGTTTCGAGCCGCTCCTGGTAGGTGCGGGTGCTGATGATGCGCTCGTAGTGCTCCGGGCTGGTGTCGAGGTTGTGGTTGTAGGCGGTGAGGCCCGCCTCGGCCAGCCGGGCGGCCTGGGCGTCACTGAGCATGCCGGCGGTCACGCAGGCCTCCAGGCCCAGCGCGCGCACGCCGCGCACCATCTGCAGCATCGCCTCGAAGGGCGCCCCATCGCGGATCTCCCGCCAGGCCCAGCCCATGCAGAAGCGATGGGCACCCGCCTGCCTGGCCGCCCGGGCCCGCGCCAGCACCGGCTCCACCTCGAGCTCCGGCCGGCCGCTCACATCGGCGCTGTGGTGCATCGACTGGGGGCAGTAGGCACAGTCCTCCTCACAGCCACCGGTCTTGACGCTCAGCAGCGAGGCCAGCTGCACCCGGTAGCCGGGGTTGGCCTGGCGGTGCACCTGCTGGGCCTGCCAGAGCAGCTCCATCAGCGGCGCCTCCAGCAGGGCCTGGATCTCGGCGCGGGTCCAGTCGTGGCGGTGGGTCACTGAGAGGGGCGGGGAAAGGGCAGGGTGGGAAGGGTGGACAGCCAGGGCGGAGGCCGCTCAGGGGGCCGGGTCCACGCCGCCGAAACGGCGCTGGCGGTTCTGGTAGTCCAGCAGGGCGGCGTGCAGGGCCTCGCCGTCGAAATCGGGCCATAGCACATCGGTGATGTGCAGCTCGGCATAGGCCAGCTGCCACAGCAGGAAGTTGCTGATCCGGTGTTCGCCGCTGGTGCGGATCAGCAGATCGGGATCCAGCTGGCCGGCGGTGTGCAGTTCGGCGGCAAAGCACTGTTCGTCGATGCTGGCCGGATCCAGCTCCCCCTCGGCCGCCCGCTGCGCCAGGCGACGGGCCGCCCGCACCAGCTCCGCCCGGCCGCCGTAGTTGGTGCAGACGTTGAAGCGGATGCCGCTGCCGGCGGCGGTGCGGGCCGTGGCCTTGGCAATCAGGTTCTGCAGGCCCAGGGGCAGGGGCTCCAGATCCCCCAGGAAGCGGATGCACACCTGTTCGCGCTCGAGGCCCTCGATCTCCCGCTGCAGCACCCGCTCGAACAGGGCCATCAGGAAGTTCACCTCCTCGCCGGGCCGGTTCCAGTTTTCGGTGGAGAAGGCATAGGCCGTCAGGGCGCCCACGCCCCAGTCGCTGCAGAGCCGCAGGGTGCGCTTGAGGGCTTCCACGCCGGCCCGGTGGCCCACCACCCGGGGCAGGCCGCGCCGCTGGGCCCAGCGGCCGTTGCCGTCCATGATCACCGCCACATGGGCCGGCAGCCGGGTGGGATCCAGCCCCGCCGGCAAGGGATGGGTCTGCCTTGTGCTGCTGGTCGCCAGGGCGCGACTCATCCGCGGGAATCCGGCGTGTCCTTGGTCACGGTACGCCCGCCGGCCTGGGCCAGCGCCCGGGTGAGCAGATCATGAAGTCGGCTGCTGGTGATCGGCCGCTCCAGGCGGCCCTGGCAGGCCAGGGCCAGGGTGCCCGTCTCCTCGGACACCACGATCGCCAGACAGCGGTCGAAGCGCTCCGTGAGGCCGATGGCGGCCAGGTGGCGGGTGCCGTAGCGGTTCATCCCCTGGCGCGAGAGCGGCAGGATCACCCCCGCCGCCAGGATGCGGTTGCCCTTCACCAGCACCGCGCCGTCGTGGAGGGGGGTGTCGGCGGCGAAGAGGTTGAGCAGCAGATCCACCGAGAGCTGGGCGTCGATGGCCAGGCCGGGGCTGAGGAAGTCCTCGGGGCGCAGGTCGCTGCCCAGGTCCACCACGATCAGGCCGCCGCGCCGCGCCTGGGAGAGGCGTCCGGCCGCCTCACTCAGCACCCCCACCGAGCTGGACATCAGCTGATCGCGGCTGCGGTTGCCGAACAGCAGCCCCAGCCGGCCCGTACCCAGCAGTTCCATCAGCCGCCGCAGCTCCCCCTGCCAGAGGATCGCCAGGGCCAGGCTGCAGGCCAGCACCAGGGCATCCACCAGCTTGGTGGTGAGCGGCAGGTTGGCGAAGCGCTGCACCAGCCAGGCCATCGCCACCAGCAGCAGGTAGCCGCGCAGCAGCCACAGCGTGCGCGCCTCGGTGACCCGGCCCAGCACCACCATGCCGAGGGCCGTGGCGCAGACCAGATCAATCAACAGACGCCAATCCAGCAGCCGAAGCCAACCTTCCAGCCACGGCCCGGTCACGCCTGAACCCAATTCTCGGCGTCAGATTACCGGCGTCAGGCGCGCTGGCAGAACGTCGTAGCGCAGTAGGTCTTCCGGCTGCTCGCGGCGCTGCACCAGCTCCGCCTGACCCTCATGCACCAGCACCGCCGCCGGCCGTGGGATGCGGTTGTAGTTGGAGGCCATCGAGGCGTTGTAGGCGCCGGTGGCGAACACGGCCAGCAGGTCGCCGCTGGTGGCCGGCGGCAGGGCGATCTCCGGCAGCAGCACATCGCCTGATTCGCAGTGCTTGCCTGCCACCGTCACGGTCTCACTGGCCTCGGCGGTGGGCCGGTCCACCAGCAGGGCGGTGTACTGCGACTGATAGGTGATCGGGCGGGGGTTGTCGCTCATGCCGCCATCCACGGAGATGTAGGTGCGCAGGCCCGGGATGGCCTTGCGGCTGCCCAGTTCGTACACCGTGACTCCGGCGGTGGCCACCAGGGAGCGGCCCGGCTCACACAACAGGCGGGGCAGGTCGAGCCCCCGCTCGCGGCAGGCCGCCGCCAACGCCCCGGCCACCGTGCTCACCCAGGCCTGGATGGTGGGCGGGTCGTCGCTGGCGACGTAGCGAATGCCCAGACCACCGCCCACATTGAGGTCGCTCACGGGGTGGCCGAGGCCACGGGCCTGGGCCAGGGCGTCAGCCATCACGCCGGCCAGGTCGTGGTGGGGCTGGAGCTCGAAGATCTGGGAGCCGATGTGGGCGTGCAGCCCGGTGAGGCGCGCCCAGCTGCAGCTGGCCAGGTGGCCCAGCACCTGGGGCAGCTGCTCGGGGTCGAAGCCGAACTTGCTGTCCAGGTGGCCGGTGCGGATGTACTCGTGGGTATGGCACTCGATGCCTGGCGTGAAGCGCAGCATCAGCCGCACCGGCTGCGCCAGGGAGGGGGCCAGGGCGCTGAGCAGCTCGATGTCGCGCCAGTTGTCCAGCACCACCGTGACGCCCGCCTGGGCCGCCAGGGCCAGCTCCTCGGGGCTCTTGTTGTTGCCGTGCAGCACGATGCGCTCGGGCGGCATGCCCCCGCCCAGGGCGGTGAGCAGTTCCCCGGCGGACACGGCATCGAGCCCCAGCCCTTCCTGCGCCACCAGGGCGGTGATCGCCAGGGAGCTGTTGGCCTTGGAGGCATAAAGGGCCAGGGAGGGGCCGGGGTAGGAGGCGGCCAGGGCGTCGCGGTAGGCCCGGCAGCTGGAGCGCAGGGTGGCCTCATCCAGCACGTAGAGGGGCGTGCCGTAGGTGCGGGCCAGATCGCTCAGGCGGCAGCCCCCCACCACCAGGCGCCCCTCGGCGTCGAGGCCGCTGCTGATCGGTGCCAGGTTGCGGTTGGGGCTGGAGGCATCGCAGCCGCTCTCGAAGGGCTGCTGGGCCAGCGCCGCCTGGGGCGCTGGCTCGGAGGCTGGCTCGGTCCCGGTGACGGGCTCGCTGGACATCACCATGGAAAGACCGCAGGTCGGGGGCGCGACGACACAGACGAATGTACGGAAACAACCGAGGCAGCAGGGGGCCCGGCGAGCCGGCTGAGGGCGGCCTGCGCCTCAGCCGGCTGGGACCAGGGCAGCTGGCGGCCTGCCAGGACCTCGACGCCGCCGCCCTGGGCCAGCTCTGGAGCACCGCCCAGTGGCAGGCGGAGCTGGCCGATGCGGCGCGCCTGGCGATGGGCCTCTGGCAGGGGGACGCCCTGGTGGCGATGGCCTGCGGCTGGCTGATCGTCGATGAGTTGCACATCACCCTGGTGGCGGTGCAGCCGCAGCAGCGGCGCCGGGGCCTGGGGCGGCAGGTGCTGCAGGCCCTGCTGGCGGAGGGCCAGGGCCGCGGCGCCAGGGCCGCCACCCTGGAGGTGGCTGAGGGCAACCGAGCCGCCCTGGACCTGTACGGCGCTCTGGGGTTCAGCAGCCGCGGCAGGCGTCGCGATTACTACCGCAGTGGCGAGGCGGCCCTGATCCAATGGCTTCCCCTCACGCAGCCGCGCCCAGGCGATCGAGCGGACAACACGATCGACCGGTAGGGATAACCGGCTTTTCTTATTGCACAAGAGCT
Organism: Cyanobium sp. NS01; assembly: GCF_014280235.1. Taxonomy (NCBI): domain Bacteria; kingdom Bacillati; phylum Cyanobacteriota; class Cyanophyceae; order Synechococcales; family Prochlorococcaceae; genus Cyanobium; species Cyanobium sp. NS01. The sequence goes on from NZ_CP047940.1 coordinate 1,870,884, forward strand.
GCAATTTGCTGGCCTGAATTGCACTGAAAAGCGGCCAGCCTCTTGCCATCACTGGCTTTAGCGAACTGAGCTCCCCGCAACCACACCACCCTTTCAACCCTGATAGGTTGGGTGAACTTGCACCAGGCCCCGCCCCATGTTCGAGCGGTTTACCGAGAAGGCCATCAAGGTGATCATGCTGGCCCAGGAAGAGGCCCGCCGCCTTGGTCACAACTTTGTGGGCACTGAGCAGATCCTGCTGGGCCTGATCGGCGAGGGCACCGGCGTCGCCGCCAAAGTGCTCAAGTCGATGGGCGTGAACCTCAAGGACGCCCGCGTCGAGGTGGAGAAGATCATCGGCCGCGGCTCCGGCTTCGTGGCCGTTGAGATCCCCTTCACCCCCCGCGCCAAGCGCGTTCTCGAGCTGTCCCTGGAGGAAGCCCGCCAGCTGGGCCACAACTACATCGGCACCGAGCACCTGCTGCTCGGCCTGATCCGTGAGGGCGAGGGCGTCGCCGCCCGGGTGCTCGAGAACCTCGGTGTCGACCTGGCCAAGGTGCGCACCCAGGTGATCCGCATGCTCGGCGAGACCGCCGAAGTGGCCGCCGGTGGTGGCAGCAAGGGCTCCACCAAGACCCCCACCCTGGACGAGTTCGGCAGCAACCTCACCCAGCAGGCCTCCGACGGCAAGCTCGATCCGGTGGTCGGCCGGCAGAAGGAGATCGAGCGGGTGATCCAGATCCTGGGGCGCCGCACCAAGAACAACCCCGTGCTGATCGGCGAGCCCGGCGTCGGCAAGACCGCCATCGCCGAGGGCCTCGCCCAGCGCATCAACTCCGGCGACATCCCCGACATCCTCGAGGAAAAGCGCGTTCTGACCCTGGACATCGGCCTGCTCGTGGCTGGTACCAAGTACCGCGGTGAGTTCGAGGAGCGCCTCAAGAAAATCATGGAGGAGATCCGAGGTGCCGGCAACGTGATCCTCGTGATCGACGAAGTGCACACCCTGATCGGCGCCGGCGCCGCCGAAGGCGCCATTGACGCCGCCAACATCCTCAAGCCGGCCCTGGCCCGCGGCGAGCTGCAGTGCATCGGCGCCACCACTCTCGACGAATACCGCAAGCACATCGAGCGGGATGCGGCCCTGGAACGCCGCTTCCAGCCCGTGATGGTGGGTGAGCCCTCCGTGGAAGACACCATTGAGATCCTGCGTGGCCTGCGGGAGCGCTACGAGGAGCACCACCGGCTCAAGATCGCCGACGAGGCCCTGGTTGCCGCAGCCACCCTGGGCGACCGCTACATCTCCGACCGCTTCCTGCCGGACAAGGCGATCGACCTGATCGACGAGGCCGGCAGCCGGGTGCGGCTGATGAACTCCAAGCTGCCCCCTGCCGCCAAGGAGGTGGACAAGCAACTGCGCGGTGTGCAGAAGGAGAAGGAGGAAGCCGTGCGCGAGCAGGACTTCACCAAGGCCGGCGAACTGCGTGACCGCGAAGTGGAGCTGCGCGATCAGATCCGCACGATCCTGCAGGCCCGCAAGGAGGACGAAACGCCCTCCCCTGAGGCTGAGTCTGCGGCTCCCGATCTGGGCACGGTGACGGCCCTGATCGGCAACGCCGACCCCGACCGCGCTCCGATGGTGTCCGAGGAGGACATCGCCCACATCGTGGCCTCCTGGACTGGTGTGCCCGTGCAGAAGCTCACCGAGAGCGAATCGGCCAAGCTGCTGAACATGGAGGAAACCCTCCACCAGCGGCTGATCGGCCAGGACGAAGCCGTCAAGGCGGTGTCCCGCGCCATTCGCCGCGCCCGGGTGGGTCTCAAGAACCCCAACCGGCCGATTGCCAGCTTCATCTTCTCCGGTCCCACCGGCGTCGGCAAGACCGAGCTCACCAAGTCGCTGGCGGCCTACTTCTTCGGCAGTGAGGAGGCGATGATCCGCCTCGACATGTCCGAGTTCATGGAGCGCCACACGGTCAGCAAGCTGATCGGCTCGCCTCCGGGCTACGTGGGCTTCAACGAGGGCGGCCAGCTCACCGAAGCGGTGCGGCGCCGGCCCTACACCGTGGTGCTGTTCGACGAGATCGAGAAGGCTCACCCCGACGTGTTCAACCTGCTGCTGCAGCTGCTGGAGGACGGTCGCCTGACCGACTCCAAGGGCCGCACGGTGGACTTCAAGAACACCCTGATCATCATGACCTCGAACATCGGTTCGAAGGTGATCGAGAAGGGTGGCGGCGGACTCGGCTTTGAGTTCTCCGGCGGTGCCGCCGAAGACACCCAGTACAACCGCATTCGCTCGCTTGTGAATGAGGAGCTGAAGCAGTACTTCCGCCCCGAATTCCTCAACCGTCTCGACGAAATCATCGTCTTCCGCCAGCTCACCCGCGACGAAGTGAAAGACATCGCCGAGATCATGCTCAAGGAGGTGTTCCAGCGCATGGATGACAAGGGCATCCACCTCTCCGTCACCGAGGCCTTCAAGGAACGGCTGGTGGAAGAGGGCTACAACCCCTCCTACGGCGCCCGTCCCCTGCGCCGGGCCGTGATGCGCCTGCTGGAAGACTCCCTGGCCGAGGAGTTCCTCTCGGGCCGGATCAGCGAGGGCGATTCCGCCCTGGTCGATGTGGGCGAGGACAAGCAGGTGGTGATCCGCAAGCAGAGCGCCCTGCCCGTGATGCCCGAACTCGCCGGCGCCGGCGCCTGAGGCCTGCCGCCCCTGGCTGCCTCCCTGCTGAGGTGGCCGTCTTCAACCGCCCGGCTCAGCAGCTGGGCGGTTTTATGTTCATTACGATGGGCTGATGCGCCAGCGTTCCCGCCGGGGCTCTGTGGAGCCCACCAGCCCAGCCCGCGATCGGGCGGTTGCCGCTGGCTCGGCCCCGGCCACACCTCAGGCCCACCGCATCGCCCCCGCCGAGGTGCTGCGCGGTGAGGGGGCCTGGCAGCAGGCCCTGCCCCGCATCGCCCGCCTCTGCCACCGCCCCCTGTTGCTGGGGCGAGGGCCCGCCACACTGCCCCTGCGGCAGAAGCTGGAGCAGAGCCTGCGCCAGGAGGGGCTGACGCCCCAGCTCGAGCGGCTGGAGCACGACTGCTGCGAGCTGGACCTGGAGCGCCTGGGGCGCAGCCTGGCTGACGGCGGCAGCGAGGGCCGACCCGATGCCGTGATCGCCAGCGGCGGCGGCAAGGTGCTGGACGCCGGCAAGCTGCTGGCTCACCGCCACGGCCTGCCCTGCGTCACCGTGCCCACCAGCGCCGCCACCTGCGCCGGCTGGACGGCCCTGGCCAACGTCTACAGCCCGGAGGGCGCCTTTCAGCACGATGTGGAGCTGCGGCGCTGCCCCGAGCTGCTCGTGTTCGACCATGCCCTGGTGCGCACCGCCCCGGCCCGCACCCTGGCCAGTGGCATCGCCGACGCCCTGGCCAAGTGGTACGAGGCCTCGGTGAGCTCCGCGGCCAGCAGCGACGGACTGATTCAGCAGGCCGTGCAGATGGCCCGGGTGCTGCGCGACCAGCTGCTCTTCGACGCCGAACAGGCCCTGCTGGACAGCAGCAGCGAGGCCTGGGTGCGGGTGGCGGAGGCCTGTGGCCTCACCGCCGGGCTGATGGGTGGCATCGGCGGTGCCCGCTGCCGCACCGTGGCCGCCCACGCCGTGCACAACGGCCTCACCCAGCTCAGTGCCAGCCATGGCGCCCTCCATGGCGAGAAGGTGGGCTTCGGCATCCTGGTGCAGCTGCGGCTGGAGGAAGTGCTGGGGGGCAATCAGCTGGCCGGCCAGGCCCGGCGGCAGCTGCTGCCCCTGTTCCGCCAGCTCGACCTGCCCGCTGATCTGGCCGATCTGGGCCTGGGCCAGGCCACCCTGGAGCAGCTGCAGCAGGCCTGTGCCTTTGCCTGCGCTCCCGGCTCCGACCTGCACCACCTGCCCTTCAGCGTCAGCGCCATCGATCTGATGGCCGCCCTGGTGAGCACCCGCTGCGGCGAGCGGGTCGCCGCGTGAGCGCCGCTGCTGAGGCCTGCGGCCCACTTGAGCTCAGCTCCCAGGCCCTGGTGGAGCGGGCGGCACGGGAGCTGCTGGATCCCCAGGGCCGCGCCCTGGCCCAGGCCGTGCAGTGGTGGCCCCTGCAGGGCCTGCCCGACCTCTGGCCCGTGGCGGTGCTCGGCCAGGGGCCACCGCTGCTGCTGCTGCACGGCTTCGACAGTTCCTTTCTGGAGTTCCGGCGCATCGCCCCGCGGCTGGCCCAGAGCCATCAGCTGTTCATCCCCGACCTGTTCGGCTTCGGCTTCTGCCCCCGTCCCGCCCAGGCGGCCTATGGCCCCGCCGCCGTGCTGGAGCACCTCACCGCCCTGCTGGCGGCCATCGCCAGCCGCAGCCCGGAGGCCGCACCGCTCGGCCTGATCGGCGCCTCGATGGGCGGCTCCGTGGCCGTGGAGCTGGCCCGCCGCCACCCCGGGCAGATCAGCCGCCTGCTGCTGCTGGCCCCCGCCGGCCTCACCGGCCGGCCCATGCCCCTGCCGCCGCTGCTGGATGGACTCGGGGTGCGCTTCCTGGCCCGGCCCGGTGTGCGGAAAGGCCTCTGCCGCAGCGCCTTCGCCGATCCCGATCGGGATGTGGGCCCGGCCGAGCTCGAAATCGCCTCGCTGCACCTCGCCGCGCCGGGATGGGGCCAGGCCCTGGGGCGTTTCGCCCGCTCAGGCGGCTTCGCCGGCTGCGGTGCTCCGCTGCCGCCCCAGCCGATCGCGGTGCTGTGGGGGGCCAACGACCGCATCCTGCGTCAGCCCCAGAAACGCGCCGCCCTGGCCCTGCTCGGGGAGCGGGTGCGGGAGCTGGAGCCGTGCGGCCACCTGCCCCACATCGACCAGCCGGAGTGCGTGGCCGCCACCTGGCTGGCCGGCAACGGCGCATGAGTGGCCCCCTGCTGCAGTTGCTGGCAACGGGCCTGCAGCTGTGGATTCGCCGCCAGTGTGAGCAGATCGGCGCCCTCTCGCTGGAGCTGGAGGGCCGGGATCTGCAGCTGCTGCGCGGCCGGCTGGCCGGGGCCCAGCTCCAGGCCCGGCAGGTGCTCTACCGGGGGCTGGAACTCGACGCGGTGACGCTCACGAGCGAGCCGATCAGCCTCCAGGTGGCTGGACTGCGGCGGGGCCAGGCCATCGAGCTGGGTCAGCCCTTCGGGATCAGGGGGGAGGTGCGGTTCAGCCCCGAGGGGCTGGAGCACTCCCTGGCCCAGGCGAGCTGGCAACCCCTGGCCGACCAGCTCGCCGGCCAGCTGCTCGGAAGCGCCGCCTGGCGGGGGAGCAGCCTCAGCCTCCGCCGGGAGCACCTGGTATTGAGAAGCCATGGGGCGCTGGAGCTGGAAACGAGCCTGAGCGCGGAGGCCGGCACGGTGCTGATCCGTGCCGTGGATGGCAGCGCCGAGCTGCGGCTGCCGATGGACCCGGCCGTGCGGATCGAGCGGGCCGCCGTGGAGAACGGCCGGCTGGTGCTGCAGGGCCGGGCCACGGTGACGCCCTGAAGCCGCTCAGGACTCGAGCAGCGGCAGCACCAGGGTGACCAGCGAATAGACCACCGCCGGCACGAACAGGTAGCTGTCGATGCGATCGAGGATGCCGCCATGGCCGGGGATCGCATCGCCGGAATCCTTCAGGCCCGCATCGCGCTTCATCATCGACTCGGTGAGATCCCCCACCAGGGCGAACAGGGCCACCACCGCCCCCAGCACCGCCCCGATCAGCCAGCCCCAGCTCCAGCCGATCCAGAAGCCCCCCACCGCCCCGACGGCCATCGCACAGGCCACCCCCCCCAGGGCACCCTCCACCGTCTTGCCCGGCGAGATCGGCGAGAGCGGCCGCCGGCCCAGCCGCCGGCCGATGGCGTAGGAGCCGATGTCCGTGGCCACGATCAGAAAGCAGGCCAGCAGCGTGAGCTCGAGGCCGGAGTCGGGCAGATCGCGCAGCTTGATCCAGTGGCTGGGCAGAAAGCCCAGGTAGAAGAGGCCGAACACCGAGGCGGCGATGTCGGCGATGGTGCCGGTGACGGGCTGCAGCAGCAGCCAGCCGCAGATCACCGCGCCGGAGGCGGGCAGCACCGCCGCGGCCACATCGCCGGCCAGCCAGCTGTCGGTGCCGGCCAGCTGGGTGGTGGCCAGCAGCAGCTGCACCGCCACCAGGGTGGTCTTGGTGGCGGGCCGAATGCCCTTGAACTGGGCCATGCGGAAGAACTCCAGCAGCCCCAGATGCACGATCACACCCACGGCCACGGTGAACCACCAGCCGCCGAGCATCACCACCACGAAGCCGAAGCCCCCGGCGGCCCAGCCGCTCAGCAGGCGCGGCAGTGATGTGCTGGTGCGGGGCTGCGGAATCACGGCCGCTCAGCGGCGATCAGGAACAGGGGCTCAGCCGCTGCCAGCTTGGCCTGGCTGCCGCGGCGCTGCATGCGGTGCACGGTGGCCTGCACCACCTGCACATCACGGGCGGCGAGCTGCCCCAGGGTGTCGGTGGCATCCACCAGGCCCTCCAGGCTGGCGGTGCTGATCACCAGCCGCCCCGCCGGCTGCAGCGCCTGCCACACCACCCGCAGCACATCGCCGAGGGGCCGGCCCACCTCCAGCACCACCCGGTCGGGGGCGGGGGGAAGGGCCGCCAGATCGTCGGGAGCCGCGCCGGGGTGGATGTGGAGGTTGACAATGCCGAGCCGCTGGCGGTTCTGCTCCAGCAGGGCAATGGCTTCCGGGTCGCGCTCGAGCGTGTGCACCTGGCCCCGGGGCATCAGGCGGGCGATCTCCAGGGCCAGGGCGCCGGTGCCGCCGCCCACGTCCCACACCAGGGAATCGGCCCGCGGCCGCAGGTGGGCCAGCAGCATCACCCGCAGCTCCATCGGTGTGGGGCTGAAGCCCGGCGCCGCATCAAAGACGCCATCGGGCAGTCCGGGGGTGACGAAATCCCACTGATAGGGAGGCGTCGGAGACGCTGCAGTGGGGTCGTCGATCACCGGCGAGGCCTGTGGAGCGCGCAAAACAGGGGGCGTGGCACGCCGCTGGCGATCCCGCGTCAGCCCACCACAACGCTCACCGTATCAGCGATCAGGCCGGGCCAGAGGTGCCGTTGCCGCTGCAGCCAGTGGGCCCGGGCCGGATCGATGCGCTCTCCCGGAATCAGCAGTGGAATCCCGGGGGGATAGGGGCAGAGGGGCTCCGCAGCGATCCGGCCCGCCGCCGCCGCCAGGGGCACGGGCTCTGCGGCGGCCCGCCAGGCCAGGGCCACCGGCATCTCCGGTTGTGCCACCGCCGCCAGAGGCGGGGGACTGAAGGGCGGCAGCGGCGCACCGCCCAGGGCCTGGCGCAGGGCGGACAGCGCCCGAGGCAACCGCCGCACCACCCCGGCCGGAGGCACCACTCCCAGACAGAAGGTGAGGCTGCCGGGCTCCGCCAGCTCCGCGATCACCCCCCGCTCCAGCAGCCAGGCATCGGCCTCCACCCCGTTGATGCCCAGTGCCGCCGTGGGCAGCACCAGACGCAGCGGGTCCTGGCTGGCCAGCAGGGGCAGATCCAGGCTGCGGCAACGGCGCCGCAGGCGACGCGCCAGCGCCAGGGCGCGGCGGCGCTGGGCCAGGCCGGCGGCGCTGCGGCCATGGCGCAGGCTGGCCGCAGCCGAAGCGAGGAGCAGCGCGCTGGGGCTGGAGGTCTGCAGCCAGAGCAGGGCCCGCTCGATCGCCTCAACAGCGCAGCGTCTGCCCTGGGCCAGCAGCACGGCACTCTGGGCCAGACCGCCGCCGCTCTTCTGGCAGGAGAGCACCACCAGATCGGCCCCGGCGGCCACGGCCTCAGCGGCGCCATGAGCCTGGTCCACCAGCAGCGGCAGGCCGGCGGCGTGGGCCACCGCCACCAGGGCCGGCAGGTCAGCAGCCAGACCCTGATAGGTGGGGGACACCACCGCCACCGCCGCCAGGGGGCCGCCCGCTCGTGCTGCCGCCAGCGCCTGCTCCAGCAGCTGGGGGGTGGGGGGCAGCCACAGGCCAGTGGCGGGATCGAAGGGCAGGCTGTAGAGCACCGGCTCCAGCTGGCCGAGCACGCAGGCATGCAGCAGCGAGCGGTGCAGGTTGCGGGGCAGCAGCACCCTGCTGCCGGGGGCTGCCACAGCCAGCAGCGCCACCTGCAGCAGGCCGCTGGCGCCATTCACCCCGAACCAGCAGTGTTCAGCCCCCAGCAGCGCCGCGCACTGGCGCTGCTCCTCCGCCACCGCACCCTCCGGCTCCAGGGGGCCGCCGAAACCAGGCAGCTCGGGCAGATCCCAGCTGCCTGGCCGGCGCCGCAGCAACTGCGCCAGCGGCGGCGCCAGGCCCCGGCCGCGCCCATGGGCGGGCAGGTGCAGGGCCAGGAGATCGGGATCAGCGGGGGGGAGCAACACCGGCGCGGCCAGGGCCAGGGATGCAGCTGCGCAGACAGTCCCGGCAGCGCTCTGGCACGGATCAGGAGTCTGGCCGCTCCTGGGCTGGGCACGCCCGCCCGCTAGCCCGATCGGCTCCGGGGCGGTCATCGCCAGCGCGGTCAGCCCGGCCGGACTTTCTAGAGTCGGCCCACTCACCCCATCGCGCCCTTGACCGCCGCAGCGAGCCCCGCCCCGCCGGCCTACGACCCCAGGGCTGATCGGCGTTGGTTGCTGGGGCGGCCGTGGCTGTTCCTCAGCCGGCTCAGCTCGGTGCTGTGGCAGCTGATCAGCCTGGCCCTGACCCTGGTGGTGCATGCCGGCAGCGGCGACCGGGCCGTGCAGCAGCGGCTGGGCAAGCGCATCCTCGCCACCCTCACCAGCCTGGGCCCCTGTTTCATCAAGGTGGGGCAGGCCCTCTCCACCCGCCCCGACCTGGTGCGGCGCGACTGGCTCGAGCAGCTCACCCAGCTCCAGGACAACCTGCCCCCCTTCCCCCAGGAGGTGGCCCTGCGCACGATCGAGACGGAGCTGGGGGCACCGGCCCGGGAGCTGTTTGCCCTGTTCCCCGACTACCCGATTGCCGCCGCCAGCCTGGGGCAGGTCTACAAGGCCCAGATGCACGACGGCCAGTGGGTGGCCGTGAAGGTGCAGCGGCCCGATCTGCCCCAGATCCTGCGCCGCGACCTGGTGATCATCCGCATGCTGGCGGTGCTCAGTGCGCCGCTGCTGCCCCTCAATCTGGGCTTCGGGCTCGACGCCATCATCGACGAGTTCGGCCAGACCCTCTTCGACGAGATCGACTACCGCAAGGAGGCCGACAACGCCGAGCGCTTCGCCGGCCTGTTCAGCGCCCATCCCGAGGTGACCGTGCCCCACGTGGAGCGCCAGCTGAGTGCCCGGCGGGTGCTCACCACCAGCTGGATCCATGGCACCAAGCTGCAGGAGCGCCAGGTGCTGGAGGCGCGCCACCTCGATCCCACCGCCCTGATCCGCACCGGGGTGATGGCGGGGCTGCAGCAACTGCTGGAGTTCGGCTATTTCCACGCCGATCCCCACCCCGGCAACCTGTTCGCCCTGCCGGGACGCACCGGCCAGCTGGGCCATGTGGCCTACGTGGATTTCGGCATGATGGATTCGATCTCCGATGCCGACCGGCTCACCCTCACCGGGGCGGTGGTGCACCTGATCAACCGCGATTTCCGAGCCCTGGCCAGCGACTTCGTCGCCCTGGGCTTTCTCAGCCCGGACACCAACCTCGAGCCGATCATTCCGGCCCTGGAGGAGGTGCTGGGCGGCACCCTGGGCGAGAACGTCGGCAACTTCAATTTCAAGGCGGTCACCGACCGCTTTTCCGAGCTGGTGTTCGACTACCCGTTCCGGGTGCCGGTGCGCTTCGCCCTGATCATCCGGGCGGTGGTGAGCCAGGAGGGCCTGGCCCTGCGGCTCGACCCCGACTTCAAGATCATCCGCGTGGCCTACCCCTACGTGGCCCGCCGGCTGCTGGCGGGCGACACCGCCGAGATGCGCGAGAAGCTGCTCGACGTGCTGTTCGACCGGGAGGGCCGCCTGCAGATCGAGCGGCTCGAGAGCCTGCTGGCGGTGCTGGAGAACGATGGGCCGCGGGCCGACCTGCTGCCGGTGATGGGCTCAGGGCTGAAGCTGCTGCTGGGTCCCGATGGCGCCAGCCTGCGCCAGAGGCTGCTGCTCACCCTGGTGCGCGATGACCGCCTCAATGCCGAAGACCTGCGCGCCCTCATGGACCTGTTGCGGCGCACGTTCAGCGCCCGCAAGCTGGCGGGCACCCTGCTGGCGCGGCTCAACCCCCTGGCCGCCGCCTAGGGTCAGCCTCCGACCCGACTGTGCGCCGTGATCGACACCGCCCCGCTCGACCTCAAGGCCAGCGAGTTGATGATTGAGTACGGCACCTTCATCCAGCCGCCCTACCTGGTGTCGGGGCTGGGCCTGGCCATCAGCGTGCTCTGCGGCCTCACCTTCGCCAAGATGGTGCAGAACCGGCTGGAGGGCTGGAAGCAGGACCGACTGCCCCTGCTGCCCCTGGGCAACGGCGGCACCACCCTGCCCTACATCGGCATCGTGGTGGGTGTCACCCTGTTCATCGGCGGGGCGCTGCAGGTGTTCGGTTTCGCCTCAGGGGCGGCCATGCTGGTGTCCTTCGTGCTCTCGATCGGCACGGCAGGGGCCCTCTGGGCCCAGCTGGAGCGGCTGATGCAGCAGGTGGAAGACGGCACCTTCAGCGCCGTCGATTTCGACAACTTCGACCAGTTCTTCTAGGCCGCTCAGGCCACCAGGTAGCCCTCGAGGCGCCGCGACTGGGAGCGGATCCCCTCCAGGGCCTTGCGCTCGAGGTTGCGGGTCTTGTCGCGGCTCATGCCGAGGTTCTTGGCGATCGAACTCAGGCTCATCGGCTCGCCCAGGCCCTGGCCCTCGGTGTCGATGCCGTAGCGCATCTTCAGCACCCGGCCCTGCAGTTCAGGCAGCTGCTCCAGCAGTGCACGCAGGTCCCCCTTCAGGCACTCTCCGTCCACCCGCTCCTCCGGCAGCTCCCCATCACCGGCCAGCAGGTCGAGCAGTTCCGTGTCCTCGCCGTCACCCACCTTCGTCTCCAGGCTCACCGGCTGCCGCGCCCGGCACAGCAGGTCCTTCACCTCCTCCTCCGGCAGCTCCACGAACACCGCCAGCTCGCTCACCGTGGGCGTGCGGCCCAGCTCCTGGCTCAGTTCCCGCTGACCCTTCTTCAGCTTGTTCAGCGTTTCGGTGATGTGGATCGGCAGCCGGATCGTGCGGCTCTTCTCCGCGATCGCCCGCGTGATCCCCTGCCGGATCCACCAGTACGCATACGTACTGAACTTGTAGCCCCGCGTCGGGTCGAACTTCTCCACACCCCGCACCAGGCCGATCGTGCCCTCCTGGATCAGGTCCAGCAGCTCCATGTTCCGCTTGGTGTATTTCTTCGCCACGCTCACCACCAGCCGCAGGTTCGCCGCCACCATCCGCTCCTTGGCACGGCGGCCCGCCTGCAGACGCTTCTTCAGCACCGGCAGGCTCAGGCCCGCCGCCGCCGCCAGCTCCGGCCGCTCCGGCGCCGTACCCCCGGCACGCATCGTCAGCTCCTGTTCGATCTCCTCAAGAGCCATCAGCTCCTGCACCTGGCGGCCCAGGGTGATCTCCTGCTCATGGCTCAGCAACGGCACCCGGCCGATGTCCCGCAGGTAGCTGCGCACCAGGTCGGCGCCACCAGGCAAAGCAGACCCATCGGCAGCGGCCACGGGCAGGGAAGGCATGACGGAGAATTGCGAAACAGTTCTGTTTCGTAAACCTACCATCCTTTTCCCGGCCTCCTGCAGCATGGGTCCATGGCCCGAGAGCGCTTGCAGAAACTGATCGCGGCGGCTGGACTCTGCTCCCGCCGCCGGGCCGAAGACCTGCTGCGCGCCGGCCGGATCCAGGTGAATGGAGCCACCGCCCGGATCGGTGACAGCGCCGATCCCGCCAGCGATCGGATCGCGGTGGATGGCGCACCCCTCGCCCCCGCGGCCGAGCCGCTGCTGCTGCTGCTCAACAAACCGGTGGGCGTGCTGTGCAGCTGCAGCGACCCCCGCGGCCGCCCCACCGTGCTTGAGCTGCTGCCGCCAGAGCTGCGGCGGGGCCGGGGCCTGCACCCGATCGGCCGTCTCGATGCCGACAGCCGGGGTGCCCTGCTGCTCACCAACCAGGGCGCCCTCACCCTGCGGCTCAGCCATCCGCGCCATGGCCACCGCAAGTTCTATCGGGTGCAGGTGGCGGGCCGACCCAGTGGGGCCACCCTGGCGCGCTGGGCCGCGGGCGTGCCGCTCGATGGCCAGGCCAGCCAGCCGGTGGGCGTGCGGGTGCTGCAGCACAGCGCCAGGAGCACCGGCCTGGAACTGGAGATGGGCGAGGGACGCAACCGCCAGATCCGGCGCACCGCCCAGCTGCTGGGGCACCCGGTGCTGGACCTGCAGCGCATCGGCATCGGTGCGCTGCGGCTGGGCCCGTTGCCGGAGGGAAGCTGGCGAGCCCTTGATCGCCGAGAATGGGACGCCCTGGTCGCCCCCGAGTCCTGAGCCCGCCATCAGCGCCCCGGCCCCCTGCCACCACGCCTCCAGCGGCACGGCCCATGCCCTTCCGGTGGCTGTGGCGCTGGCGGAGTCGGCGTGCGTCCCCCGCCAGTGCTCCGGCCAGGGAGGATCCGCTGGTGGCGGCAGGGCGTGCCCTGCGGCAGCGGCGCGAGGAACGCCAGCTCAGCCTGCGCCAGCTGGCTCTGGACACCCGCATCAGCACACCGGTGCTGGAGGCCCTGGAGCGCGGCTGGCGCGATCGCCTGCCCGAGGCCGCCTACCTGCGCACGATGCTGCCCCTGATCGAGCGGCATCTCGAGCTGCAGCCAGGCAGCCTGGAGGGGGTGCTGCCGACCTCGGCCGACCGGCTGCCGCCGCAGGAGCAGCCACGCGGGCTGCTGCAGCGCTTCACGCCTGGCTCGATCGATGTCTTCACCACCTGGCAGGGCACCCTGCTCTACGGCGTGCTCACCCTCGGGCTCGTGTATGGCCTCAACCTGCAGCAACGCCAACTCGCCCAGGAGGGGCTCCTGGCCGTGAGCCCCATTCCGCCGCTGCCGATGCAGGAGCAGGGCGGCAAGCAGGGCAGTGAGCAGGGCAGTGAGCAGGCCCTGCTCGCCATTGTTCCCAGCCTGCGGCCGCTGCAACAGGCCGGGGCGGGGCAGGCCCTGGCCCTCTGGCGGCGCCAGAGCCCAGCAGCCGCCCCACCGCAACAGGCCATCAGCCCACGGGGGGCCCTGGTGGTGACCCTGGCCGCGCCGGCCAGCCTCAACCTCGAGACCGCGGGCGGCGGCAGCACTGAGCTGAAGGCCGCCAGCGGCCGGCTCGAATTCAGCCTCAGCGCCCCCTGGACCCTGCGGATCACGCCAGCGCCCACCTCGCCTGGAGCTGTGCAGTGGCTCGGTCAATCGCTCCGCGCCAGCCCGGGCGAGCCGGGCCGGTTCCAGCCTCAGGCGCGCTGATAGCGGTGGGCCATCTCGCCCAGGCCCTTCAGCGGTCCGGCGAGGCTGGCCACCGGCTGGTTCAGCCGCCAGGTCCAGTTGCCGGAGGTGGTGCCTGGGGTGTTGAAGCGGGCGTGATCGTCAAGTTCGAGCAGGTCCTGCAGGGGCGCCACGGCCAGATCGGCCGGGCTGGCCAGGGCGGCTTCCAGCAGTTGCCAGGCCGGGGCGGTCACCGCCGCGCCCAGGGCATGCTCCACGCGCTGACGCGAGTCGTGGTCGAGGTCCTGCCACCAGCCGGTGGTGGTGGGATTGTCGTGGGTGCCGGTGTACACCACCCAGTCTGGGCCTTGGATGTTGGCGGGCAGGTAGGGATTGTCGCCATCGCCGTTGAAGGCGAACTGCAGGATCTTCATGCCGGGCAGGGAGAAGCGATCCCTGAGGGCCTCCACCGGCGGGGTGATCACGCCCAGGTCTTCGGCGATCAGGGGCAGATGACCATCGCGCAACTGGCCCTTGATCCAGCAGCGCAACCACAGCAGCCGCAACAGCAGGCTGCCCGGCGACCAGCGCCAGCACCCGTTCTCGGCGGTGGGATCGCCGCCGGGCACGCTCCAGAAGGCCTGAAGGGCCCGGAAGTGATCGAGGCGCAGGCGGTCGAAGAGCTCGAACTGACGATCCAGCCGCGCCATCCACCAGCTGAAACCACTGATCAGATGCCGGGGCCAGCGGTACACCGGCGTGCCCCACAGCTGGCCCGTGGCGGAGAAGTAGTCGGGCGGCACGCCGCTCTGCTGCTCCAGGCCACCCCCGCTCCCCAGGGAAAACAGCCAGGGGCGACACCAGACGTCGCTGCTGTCGTGGGCCACATAGAAGGGCAGGTCGCCCACCAGGTCGAGGTCGCAGCTGTGGGCGCGCCGGCGCAGGGCCTGCCACTGGCGTTGCAGCTGCCACTGCAGCAGCGCCTGCTCCAGGAGCGCGCCGGCACCATCACGATCCAGCTGGCGCAGGGCCTGGGGCTGACGCCGGGCCAGCGGCTCGGGCCACTCCCACCAGGGGCGGCCGCCCTGCTGTTGCCGCAGCACGATGAAGCGGCAGTGATCCTCCAGCCAGTGGCGCTGGCTGTGGCGCCAGCTCGCGAACGCCTGCTGGGCGGCCTCGTCCTGCTGGGGCCAGCGGCGCGCCAGGGCGGCGGCCAGGGCGGCGCAGCGCTGGGGCATCACCTCCAGATCGAGGCGCTCGGTGCTGGCGTTGCCGGGCAGCGCCTGGCGATCGGCCTCCGTGAGCAGGCCCTCCTGCACCAGCTGGTCCCCATCCAGCAGCCAGGGGTTCAGGGCCGAGCCGCTGGGGGAGCTGTAGGGCGAGCCCGTGCCGTCGGTGGGGGCCAGAGGCAACAGCTGCCACAGACCGATGTGATGTTCGGCCAGGAGTTCGATCCAGTGGTGGGCCTCGGCGCCGAAGCTTCCGCAGGGGCCGGGCCCGGGCAGGGCCGTGGGGTGGAGCAACACACCACAGCGACGCCGGGCGGCGGAGAGAACCTGACTCACGCTGAGGGCAACCGGTAGCGACTCACGATCTTCTTGGCGAAGGCCGGGATGTGGGCCTCGGCCTTCTCAGGATGATGGCGTCGCACCCAGAGCGCGTTGCGGGTGAAATGGGAATCGATCGAGAAGCGGCCATACTCCAGGCCCTTCGGACCGAAGCGCTGCACGAACCCCCCGATCAGATCGGCGAGCCAGCGCGGCAGCTTCACGGCCTTGTCGTAGGCCTCGATGCCCTGCTGCACGGCGGCGCGGCGATCGCCGCGGCTGGTCACGGGGGCCACCTCGAGCTCCGGCTCCACCAGCTCAAGCAACCTCTGGCCCAGGGGGTTGCGCACGGTGATCCACTGCCGCCCGAAACTGGCCCCCATGTAGCCCACCACCAGGTCGGCGCCGGCATTGGTGTAGTCGAAGCAGCTCAGGCAGCTGGGGGCGAACACATCCTTGAGCTTCGGCGTGTCGAGACCGAAGAAGGGCACGGTTTCGATGCGGCCGTCGCTGTGGCGGAAGTGGATGCGGAAATCCTGCATGAACTCGTAGTGCACCACCGTGTCGGGGGAGCTCACGGTGCTCTCCAGGAAGGTCTGAAGGCCCTCGCGGGACACGTTGTCGACGCAGGGCAGACCCAGCACATAGAGCTCATCGAGGGGAAGGGTGGGCTGCACGGCGCGCAGCGCCTGGATCTGGCAGCCCACGCCGATGGCCAGCAGCCGGCGGATGCCACTGCCGGGCAGCTGCTCGAGCACCTCCAGGTTGGGCGAGAGGGTGGGCTTGTTCACCCGGGCGCTGAGCACCTCCTCGGGCGTGCGGGCCAGGCGCGGCACAGGGGTGAAGCGATCCGTCTCGCTCTGGCCCACGCAGAGCACGGCATCCACCAGCCCGGTCTCCAGGGCGCGCACGCCGATGCGGCTGACGATGCCGGTCCACTGGGCCCCCTCCAGGGGCTGGCGCAGGCGGGCGCTCATCATCCGCTGATGCACACCGAAGTAGAGCTCGTCCTCGTTGTCGAGATCACGGCTGCGCCCGTGGGCGGCGGCCTCCATGGCCTCGAAGCGCTGGGTGAGGAAGGCGCAGCTCTGCCGCACATAGGCCACCCAGCGGCTGTCGCAGAGCCCGCACTGGCTGCAGAGCTCCTTGGCGGGATACACACTGCCCTTGGCCAGGGGACGGGCCCGTTCATGGGGAGCCAGGGAGCCGCCAGACGGGGATGGGGAACGGGCCGGCAAGGCAGGGCCTCTCGCTGGTGCTCAACCTATCGGGTGGGGCCCTGCAGAGGGTGAGTCAGAGTGGACGACCAGTGATGAGCGGGCGCCCAGCGATCCCGATGCCCCCCAGCCCCAGGTCCCAACCGGCCGCATCCCCCGCCCAGCGGCGCAGCTCCCCCCTGGGAGGCATCAAGCTTTTCGCCTGGCTGCGACCGGTCGTGCTGCTGCGCTTCGCCCTTGTGGGTGTGGGCGCCGCGGTTGGCCTCGCCCTGCTGGGGGTGTTCTGGCCCGAGTCAGACCCGAGCGGCGGCTCCGAGGCGCCTGACGCGCTCGCCGATCTGGCCAAGCCGCCCAGCCGCGCCGTCACGGTGCTGGTGATCGGGGTGGACGCCGATCAACTGCAGGACCCCAACAACAAGGCCGCCCCCGCCGGAGCCGCCAATGCCGACGCCCTGCTGCTGCTGCGCGTCAACCCCGGCGGCCCCCTGCAGGTGCTCAACCTGCCCACCGCCCTGGCGGTGCAGCTGCCCGGCAGCAGCGGGGTCAAGTCGCTCGGCAGCCTCTACCGCCAGGGCGGTGTCGCGCTCACGGCCGACGCCGCCCGCAACCTGGTGGGGCTCGCCAGCACCGAACCGGATCGCTATCTGGTGCTGAGCCGCGGCGCCCTGCGCAGCCTCGTGGATGGCCTCGGCGCCCTGGAGGTGAATCCCGGCAGCACCATGGTCTATGAGGACAAGCGCCAGGGACTCAAGATCGACCTGCAGAGCGGCGTCCAGCGGCTCAAGGGCGCCCAGGTGGAGCAGCTGGTGCGCTACCGCGACCCCAGCCGGCCGATCGAGAGCCGCAGCGCCAACCAGGAAGCGGTGATGCGCAGCCTGCTCAGGGAGCTCAACACCCCCGGCCGCAGCCAGGACATTCCGGCCCTGGTCCAGAGCCTCAGGGCTCAGGTGGAGAGCAACCTCACCCCCGCCGAGGTGCTCAGCCTGATGGCCGCCACCCTGAAGCCGGGCCAGAGCGTGAGCTTTGCCACCGTGCCCCTGGCCCCTCCCCCCAAGGATGCGGCCAAGGACGGCAACAAGGCAGCGGCCGGCGGATCAGAACTGCGGCAGGTCGCCAAGTCGGCGCCCAGTGACCTCTGGCCCCCACCGGCGGCGACCGCCGCCGGCTCCTGAACGCCTAGCCCAGCTTGGTGCAGGCCAGGCGAAGGGCCAGGGCCAGATGGCGCCCCAGGTCATGGGAATCGGCAGCGGCGGCGGCAGCGGTGCTGTCCAGGGCCCCGAGCCAGGGCAAGGCCTCCCGGCGACGGCGCTCCGGCTCCCAGGGCAGGCCCCACTGCACCAGGCCGGCCAGGGGCACCGCTGCCTGGCGCAGCAGGGCGGTCATGGCCGCCGGCAGCCCACTGCGAAGCTGCTCGGCGCCCAGCACCGCCACGGTGGGCTGGCGCCAGGCTCCCAGGGCCTCGGCCCAGCAACTGCCGTTCTCCAGGCTGAACCCCGGATCGAGCAGCAGCGGCACCAGCACGGGCCCTGGCGCCGACCGATCAGATGCCGACTGGTTCATTGGCGACGGATCCATTAGCGACTGATCGAACGGGGGCTCGCCGGCCAGCAGGGCGGCCAGTTCCCCGGCGGGCTCCCCACAGCCGGGCCCCTCAACCAGGCCCGGTGCGGGGCTCGTGCCCAGACTCGCCCCCAAACCCGTGCCCAGACCAGCCCCCAGCACCCTCGCCAGGGCTGGAGCCGCCTGCTGCAGCAGGGCGCCCACCGACTCGGGCGGGCCGGCCGCCACCAGCACCAGTCGGGGCGGCAGGGGCGGCAAGCCCAGAGCTGAACCCCGCTCCCCGGAGTGGAGCGGCTCGGAAAGCGTCATGGTTGTTTGCAGTTGTGCGGACCGGCTCGCTTCTACCATCAGACTTGAGCCGACGCGTCTGCGCCCGCCGTGACCAGTTTTCTCACCGCTGATCGGCTGGCACAGGAGCGCACCGCCACCGAAGCCGCCCACGACACCAGGCGGCTGCGCCTGTTCAGTGGCACCTCCAACCACGACCTGGCCCGGGAGATCGGCGCCTATCTCGGCGTGCCGGACGGTCCGCGGGTGATCAAGCGCTTCGCCGACGGCGAGACCTACATCCAGATCCAGGAGTCGATCCGCGGCTGCGACGTGTTCCTGGTGCAGCCCACCTGCGCCCCGGTGAACGACCACCTGATGGAGCTGCTGATCATGGTGGATGCCTGCAAACGGGCCTCGGCCCGGCAGGTCACCGCCGTGATCCCCTACTACGGCTACGCCCGCGCCGACCGCAAGACCGCCGGCCGCGAATCGATCACCGCCAAGCTGGTGGCCAACCTGCTCACCAAGAGCGGCGTGGACCGGGTGCTGGCCATGGATCTGCACTCCTCCCAGATCCAGGGCTACTTCGACATCCCCTGCGACCACATCTACGGCTCGCCGGTGCTGGTGGACTACCTGCGCACCCGCCATCTCGACGAGATGGTGGTGGTGTCGCCGGACGTGGGCGGCGTGGCTCGGGCCCGGGCCTTCGCCAAGCAGATGGACGACGCCCCCCTGGCGATCATCGACAAGCGCCGCGCCGCCCACAACGTGGCGGAGAGTCTCACCGTGATCGGCGATGTGGCCGGCAAGACCGCCGTGCTGATCGACGACATGATCGACACCGGCGGCACGATCGCCCAGGGCGCCCGGCTGCTGCGCCGCAACGGGGCTGCCCGGGTGTTCTGCTGCGCCACTCACGCCGTCTTCTCCCCCCCCGCCGTGGAGCGGCTCTCCGAGCCTGGCCTGTTTGAGGAGGTGGTGGTGACCAACAGCATCCCCCTGGCCGAGGAGCGCCACTTCCCCCAGCTCCGGGTGCTATCGGTAGCCAACATGCTGGGCGAGGCGATTTGGCGCATCCACGAAGAAAGCTCCGTGAGCTCGATGTTCCGCTGACCACTCCTGCCGTGGCCCCGCCGCCCCTGAAGCGAGGCAGCCGGCTCAAGGCCCTGCTGCCGGTGAGCCTCAACGTGCTGCTCGCCGCGGTGGTGGGCCTGCCGATCGGAGCGGCGGCCCGCAGCGCCACGCCCCAGCCTCGCCGTATCGGCGTGTGGCTCACCAACAGCCCCAGCACCCTCTACTACGACGGCGCACGCATCGATCGGGCCGTGGACGATCTGGCCAGGAGTGGCTTCACCACCCTCTACCCGAACGTCTGGAGCAGGGGCACCACGTTCCACCGCTCGCGCCACGCGCCGATGGAACCGGCCCTGGCCAAGGCCAACCCCAACCTCGATCCGATCTGCCGGCTCACCCGCAGCGCCCGGCGGCGCGGCATGGAGGTGATCCCCTGGTTCGAGTACGGCCTGATGGAGCCGGCCAGCGCGGCCATCGTGCGGGAGCGGCCGGAATGGGTGCTGCAGCGCCGCGACGGCAGCACGGGCGTGGAGATGCACGGCACCACCATGGTGTGGCTGAACCCGGCCCACCCGGGAGTGCGCCAGCGCTTTCTCGGCCTGATCACCGAGATCGTGCAGCGCTGTGACGTGGATGGCATCCAGCTCGACGACCACTTCGCCTGGCCGGTGGAGCTCGGCTACGACCCCTACACCCGCCAGCTCTACCGGGCCGAGAAGGGGGTGGAGCCGCCCGCCAACCACACCGACCGCTTCTGGATGAAGTGGCGCCGCCAGCAGCTCACCAGCCTGCTGCGGGAGCTGCGGCAGCAACTGAATGAGCTGGATGCCAGCTCGGGCCGCGGCCGGCTGGGTCAACCGCCTGAGCGGGTGATCAGCCTCTCGCCCGGTCCGTTCCGCTTCGCCTACAACCGCTGGCTGCAGGACTGGGAGCTTTGGTCGGTGGGCGAGCTGGTGGACGACCTGATCGTGCAGAACTACGCCTACTCGGTGCGGGGCTTCGCCAAGGATCTCGACCAACCGGCCCTGGTGAAGGCCAAGGAGTGGGGCATGCCTGTGGAGATCGGCATCCTGGCGGGCTTCGGCGGCCGCACCCCCAACATGACCACCCTGCGGGAGAAGGTGAAACTGGCCACCGCCAGGGGCCACGGGGTGATCTACTTCTATTGGGAGGGGCTGTGGGGCGTCCACGCCGGCCCGGAGGGCGGCGCCTCCCGCAAGGCGGCTTTCCGCAAGCTGCACGAGGAGGTGAACCGCAGCGGCCGCTGATCAGTGCGGCAGGAGCCAGAAGCGGCTCAGCCAGCTCAGGCCGCTCCCAGGCACTGCTCCACCACCTCGCGGCTGTTGGTGGACAGCTCTGACGCCGCCAGGCTCTCGAGGGCCTGGCGCATCTGGCCGCCACGGCCGGGGCCATAGCTCTGCCAGCGGCTGAACACCTTGGCCAGGCGCGAGGCGGTGATCGGGTTGCGGCGGTCGAGGGCCGCGATCTGGCTGGCCATGAAGCGGTAGCCGCTGCCATCGGCAGCATGGAACACGGGCGGGTTGCCGGCCAGGCCACCGAGCACCGCCCGCACGGAGTTGGGGGCCGCCGGATCGAAGCGAGGGTGCTGCAGCAGCCGTTGCACCCGCTCCAGACCATCGGCGAAGGGGGCCGAGGCCTCCAGGGCAAACCAGGCATCCAGGATCACGGGCCTGGACTGCCAGCGCTGGTAGAAGGCATCGACCGCCTCCTGCCGCTCGGGAATCTCCCGGGCCTGCAGGGCCCGCAGGCCGGCCCGCGCCAGGGTCATCGAGGGGCCATCCACGGCCGCCCGGGCCGCGGCGATCACCGCCGCATCCCCGGCCGCAGCACGCCAGCTCCAGATAGTGCCGGTGAGCATCCGGGCACCGCTGCCGTCCGGCCAGTCCAGACTCCACTGCGGTGTGCAACGCTCCAGGGCTGCCTGCAGGGGCGCCGCCAGGGCCGCCCCGAACAGGGCCCTCAGGGCCTCCAGGGCCGCAAACAGGGCCGGGGAGTCCGGCTCGCCGGGGCCATCCTCGAGCTCCGCCAGCCCCGGCAGGGCCAGCAGCATGGCGCGGCTGGCCTCCGAAAGCCGCGGGTCGTGCAGGATGCGGGCAAAGGCCGTGATCAGGGCATCCTCCAGACCCCCATCCGGCTGGCCAGCGGCCCGGGCGAGCACGGCCTGGCGCAGCAGCCCCTGGCCGGCATCCCAGCGGGCGAAGGCCTCACTGTCGTGGGCCAGCAGGTGCACGAGCTCGCTGCTGGGGCGGCCGATCTCCAGCTTCAGCGGCGCCGAGAACTGACGCAGCAGCGACAGGGCAGGGGGGTGGGCCTGGCGGGGCAGGCCCACCAGACGCAGCCGCTGCTCCTCGGCCTCCACCACCAGCAGGCGGGTGCCCTGCCCCCAGCTGAGGGGCCGCTGGGCCGCAGCCGCCGTGGCCTCGTCTTCCCCTTGCAGCCGCACGGTCAGGGGCTCCCCGGCCTGATCGATCAGGCCCAGGGCCAGGGGAATCACCAGGGGCTGCTTGTCGGGCTGGCCAGGGGTGGGGGGAGTGTGCTGCCGGATCACCAGTTCCAGCTCGCCCCGCTCGCCGTCCCAGTGGCGGTGGATCTGCAGCACCGGCGTGCCGGCCTGGTGATACCAACGCCTGAACTGATCCACATCGAAACGGGCCGCCTCCGGGGTACCCGCGGCCCAGGCGGCTTCGGCGGCATCCTGCATGGCCTGCACGAAGTCGTCACAGGTGGCGGCGGAGCCGTCGTGGCGGCTCACGTAGAGCGCCATTCCCTGCAGGAACGTCTCCTCACCCAGCAGGGTGTGGAGCGCCCGGATCACCTCCGCGCCCTTCTCATAGATGGTGGTGGTGTAGAAGTTATCGATGGCCTGGTAGGCATCGGGCTGCACCGGATGGGCCGTGGGGCCGGCATCTTCTCGAAACTGGGTGTTGCGCAGCATCGACACGTTTTCGATGCGATTGAGGGCCGCGCCGTGCAGATCAGCGCTGAAGCTCTGGTCCCGGAACACCGTGAGGCCCTCCTTCAAGGAGAGCTGGAACCAGTCGCGGCAGGTGATGCGATTGCCCGTCCAGTTATGGAAATATTCATGGGCCACCACACTTTCGATTCGCTCAAGCTCGCCATCCGTGGCCGTTTCCTGATCCGCCAGCACCAACTTGGAGTTGAAGATGTTGAGGCTCTTGTTCTCCATGGCGCCCATGTTGAAGTGACGCACCGCCACGATGTTGAACTCATCGAGGTCGTACTCGAGCCCATAGCGCTGCTCATCCCAGGCCATCGCCCGCTTCAGGGAGGCCATGGCATGGGCCGTGAAGGGGCTGTCGCCCGCCTCCACATGCAGCCGCAGTTGCACCGTGCGGCCACTGGCGGTGGTGAAGCACTCGCGCACCTCCTCCAGCTGGCCCGCCACCAGGGCAAACAGGTAGGAGGGCTTGGGGAAGGGGTCGTCCCAGATGGCGTAATGGCGCCCGGGCTCGCCCGCCAGCGCGCCGCTCTCCACGCAGTTGCCATTGGAGAGCAGCACCGGGCAGGCCAGCCGATCGGCCTCGATCCGCACCTGGAAGCGGCTGAGCAGATCGGGGCGGTCGGGGTGATAAGTGATGCGGCGGAACCCCTCGGCCTCGCACTGCGTTGTGAACAGGCCACTGCTCACATAGAGCCCCTCCAGGGTGGTGTTGTGCTCGGGATGGATCCGCACCAGGCTGCGCAGCACGAAGGGGCGCTGGGGCGGTTGCCGCAGCACCAGGCCGTCGTCCAGAAGCCCATAGGCCGACGCCTCCAGCGGTTCGGCGTCGAGCTGGAGCTCCAGCAGCTCCAGGTCCAGGCCGCGCAGCTCCAGCGGCCCCGGCTCTGCGGCGGGGTTGGGCCGCAGCGCCAGGCGGGCCTCCACCTCGGTGTGGTCGTCGAACAGCCGCACCGTCAGGTCGGTGCGGTCCAGCTGGCAGGGGGCGGGGCGGTAGTCGCAACGGTGCACCGTGGCCATGAAACCGGGAGACGGGGGGACAGGGAGGAGCTGGGGATCAGTTGGCGGCGTCGCCGGGAGGGAGGGTCGCCGGCTGGGGCGGCGGCGGAATCGCCTCCGATCCGGTGACCCGCTGCACGGCCGCCTCCACATCACGGCGCACCGACTCGGGCAACTGGTCGGGACAGACCTCAGCAGCCCCCAGCACAGCCGAGTTGATCGAGCCCCGGCGCAGCTCATCAAGGCTGAGGGGCTGACCGCCCAGCTGCTCAATGGCACTGTCGTGCTCACCCCGGATCACCCGGGCGATCGTCTCGCCGGCAATCACCACGGCCTTGTCGAAGGGCACCTCTGCCACCAGTGCCACGCAGACGTTGAGCGCCGCGATGCGGGTGTAGAGCAGCATATCGGCCTCGGTGGCCGCAGCGGCCTGAAGCGGACGGGGCGAGGCCAGCAGCGCCAGCAGCGGCAGGGCCAGCAGCCCGGCGCGGCCCGATCGGCAACCCACAAGCAGCACGCACTGAGAATCAACCCATGCTGCATCACCGCTGCGGCCAGGGTCCTCAGATCTTCGGCGGCGTCTCAGCTCTGCAGCAGCTCCCCGGCCGGCTCCAGGTGCAGCTCATGGTGGTTTTCAGCGATCTCCAGGGCCCCATGACGCCAGGAGTAGATGGAGCGTGAGCGGTAGCGGTCCTGGTCCACGAGGCGAATGTGCTCGAGGATGGTCCAATCGCCATAGTGCGACGTGAAGATCAGCTCGTGCTCATCCACCTGGCGGATCTGGCTGGCGGCTGAACTCTGCTCCGCCGCACTCTCCTGCAGGTAGCCACTGCTGCGCTGCAGCTGGTGGCCACAGAGCACGGCCTCCATGCTGCCGGTGCGGGGGTACTGGGGCTTGCGCTCAAAGAAATCGAACTCCTTCTCCGGCCACCAGGTGAAGCGGTAGGCCGCATCCCCATCCAGAGGCGAATCAAAGGCCTGCACCCGCAGCATCATCTCCACCAGCAGGGTTTCGCCATCCGCGAAGAAATACACCCGGCGCGACTTCCAGAGTCCGAGATTGCGGGCAAACCAACGCTTCAGGTTGCTGTCCAGCTGGATGCGGGGCGGCGGGGTGCTCGGCATGGGTTCGGTGGCTCCGGAGGAGGCTCTCCAGCAAGGGGAATGGCTGTGGCGTCCTGGGCACGGACCTTGAACCCAGGAGGTGCCAACACGCGGCGGGCCCTGTCCTTGTCCTAGCCACGCTGAGCCGCCCCCGCCCAGACGCCATAACGTGGGAGCTGTGAACGAGGACTCCACGAGCACGGCCACGGGCGCGGGCACGACCACAGGCGCGAGCGCGGCCCAGGTCGGCCCCCAGGTGCTGAACCTGCTGCTTGTGGCCACCGGCCAGCAGCTGGCCAGTGCCGATCTGCGGGCCCTGCTGCAGGTGCTCAAACGCGACGATCTGGGCTTCGAGGTGAAGCTGGAGATCGCTGATCCGCGCCGGCAGCCGCAACTGCTGGAGCTGCACCGGCTGCTCGCCACCCCGGCCCTGGTGAAGCTCTCCCCCGCGCCCCGCCAGGTGTTTGCCGGCAGTCCGATCAGCCCGCGGCTGCAGAGCTGGCTGCCGCGCTGGCAGCAGCTGGCCGTGGTCAACGACCTCGGCATCAACCGCGGCAGCCTCGATCTCGAGGCCAGCCGCTCGCGGCGGGAGCTGCAACTGGAGGACCAGCTGCTGGTGATGCGCCAGGAGAACGAAACCCTGATCGAGCGCCTGGGCATCCAGGAACGGCTGCTGCGGATGGTCGCCCATGAACTCCGCACCCCCCTCACCGCCGCCAAGCTGGCCCTGCAGAGCCACCAGCTCGGCCAGATCGATGAGCGCCGCTACCAGGAGGTGGTGCGCCGCCGTCTCGATGACATCGAGGCCCTCTCCAAGGATCTGCTGGAGGTGGGCACCACCCGCTGGGAGGCCCTGTTCAACCCCAAGCGCCTGAGCCTCGGCAAGCTGGCCGCCGAGGCCATCCTCGAACTCGAGAAGCTCTGGGTGGGCAAGGCGCTGCGGCTGATCACCGACATCCCGGCCGACCTGCCGGACGTCTACGGCGACGAGCGGCGGCTGCACCAGGTTCTGCTCAACCTGCTGGAAAACGCCTTCAAGTTCACCCCCTCGGGCGGGGAGGTGAGGCTCACCCTGCTGCACCGCACCGAGCAGTGGCTGGAGGTGAGCGTGGGAGACAGCGGCCCGGGGATACCCGCCGCCCAGCAGAAGCAGATCTTTCTCGACCGGGTGCGGTTGCCGCAGACCGCCGACACCACCTCCGGCTATGGCGTCGGCCTGTCGGTGTGCCGCCGCATCGCCGAGGTCCACGGCGGCCGCATCTGGGTGGTGTCGGAGCCGGGGGAGGGGGCCTGCTTCCACGTGACCGTGCCGGTCTGGAGCGGGCAGGACCAACCTGCCTTGACGAAGGGTCACCCTGGCCCGTAGCTTCCTTCCATCAGCACTGCGGTTCAGAAATCAGTTCTGCCGTTGTTTCTGCTGTGGCCTCGCCCCCATCGTCTAGAGGCCTAGGACACCTCCCTTTCACGGAGGCGACAGGGGTTCGAATCCCCTTGGGGGTATTCATTCATGCTGCCGGGCAGCGTGGAAGGTTGTGGGCTTGGGGATCGGAGTTTGAGCCAGGATGGTTCAACCCATCCCATAGAACTACAGCCCTTGGTTTGGCTTTGGGCTGCTTCAAGTCTGTCCAGCTCAGGTATGGCTGCATCGATTCCAACCCGATCGGGAGACACCGGATGGATCTCGGGGCCGGTTGATCACCCCAGGGGTGACTCCCGCTGATGCGTTACTCCCGGCTCTGATCAGAACACTCAGTTGATGGCGGCCCGGCGCATCGCCTCCAGCTGGACGCCACGCAGGTTGCTGGCCAGGTCCTTGCGCAGGCGCTGCTCGATCAAACCCAGCGGCATGCCGGGCCGGCCCTGCACGATCAGCTCGTAGAGCAGGCTGCTTTCCGGGATGCTGCGCCCGGGTTCCTGGCCGATCCGCCAGACCCCCTCGAAGCGCCGGAAGTCGCCCTGGCGCATCGCAAAGCGCAGCTCGCCGGCTTCACGGTGTTCCACCAGCTCCAGTTCCACCTTGGCACTGAAGCGCAGGCCACAGAACTGCTGGGTGCCCACCTGCTCCAGGCAGACCCGGTTACCGCGGCGCCAGAGCTGGCGGGAGCTGGCCAGGTTCGGGATGAAGCTGCTGAGGTTGGGATAGTCCGTGAGCACGGCCCAGAGGCAGTCGGCATGGAGCGGCAACCGCAGCTGCACAGCCAGGCGGCGGGTGCCGTTGGCCAGATACTCCATCTCCTGCTGGATGGTGTCGAGGCGACAGCTGCCCGTGTCGGCGGAACTGGTGGCAGGGGACCCGGTGGCTGAAGACATCGAACCACTCACCTCGGGTCCGGCAGCCACGGGAGTTGCGGCGAGAGGCGATGCCAGGCGCTGCGCCAATGGAGTCGGTGTGTGCTGCATCACAAACCTAAACGCAATCTCCTGAGATCGACGATCCGGTGTGTTTCCTATGATCAGCCGGATTTTTGCCAGGGCCCAGCCATCATGCGTGTTTCAACGGGCAGTGCCTCCCAGTCCGACAGCCGCATGGTGAGCGTGGTGGTCGAGGCGTTCGGCATCGGCCGCCAGCGCCAGGCCGAGCGTCGTTTCACCGTGCCCTTCGCCCAGCTCCAGACCATCTTCCAGACCATCGCCCGCCAGGGCGGACGGATCAAGGCGGTGGAGATGGCGGATGGGCTGTCTGCCGCCCCTGGCGACGCCGCCTCGGCTCCTGCCGCCGCAGCGGCCCCTGCCCCAGCCCCCAACCCCTCGAAACCAGCTGCCGTGTCCCACGCCGCCGTCCCGGTCAACCTCTACAAGCCCAAGGATCCGTTCGTCGGCACCGTCACCGAGAACTACAGCCTGCTGGCCGAAGGAGCCATCGGCCGGGTGAACCACATCACCTTCGACCTGGCGGGCGGCGATCCCCAGCTCCATTACGTGGAGGGCCAGAGCATCGGCATCATCCCCGACGGCACCGATGCCAAGGGCAAGCCCCACAAGCTCCGCCTGTACTCGATCGCCAGCACCCGCCACGGCGACAACATGGAGGCCCACACCGTGTCGCTGTGCGTGCGCCAGCTCCAGTACGAGCTGGACGGCGCCACCATCAACGGCGTCTGCTCCTCCTTCCTGTGTGACATCGACCCCGGGGCCAAGGTGAAGATCACCGGTCCGGTGGGCAAGGAGATGCTCCTGCCTGAGGATGAGGAGGCCAACGTGATCATGCTGGCCACCGGCACCGGCATCGCGCCGATGCGGGCCTACCTGCGCCGCATGTTCGAGCCGGCTGAGCGGGAGAAGAACGGCTGGCATTTCCGCGGCAAGGCCTGGCTGTTCATGGGCGTGCCCACCACCCCCAACCTGCTCTACGACGCCGACTTCGAGCACTACCTGAGCCAGTTCCCCGACAACTTCCGCTACACCAAGGCGATCAGCCGCGAGCAGAAGAACAGCAGGGATGGCCGCATGTACATCCAGGACCGGGTGCTGGAGCATGCCGATGAGATCTTCACCATGATCGAAGATCCCAAGACCCACGTGTACATGTGCGGTCTGCGCGGCATGGAGCCGGGCATCGACGAGGCCATGACCACCGCTGCCGCCGCCAAGGGCATCGACTGGAGCGAGCTGAGGCCCCAGCTCAAGAAGGCCGACCGCTGGCACGTGGAAACCTACTGACCCAGCTGCCCGCCAGCAGGCGGGCTTTTTTCTTGTTCGCTCACAGAGCGGATCACAAAGGCTCCGCTGGGCTGGGCTTTGCCGCTGGCGCCGTTAAACCAGAGGGATCACTGGGTGCTCCATGGCCGCCGTTCTCACCAATCCGCTGCGGGTCGGCCTGCGCCAGGAGCGGGTCATCGCGCCCCAGATCATTGTGATCTTCGGGGCCAGCGGTGACCTCACCCACCGCAAGCTGATCCCGGCCCTGTTCGAGCTGCACCGCCAGCGGCGCCTGCCCAGTGAGTTCGCCGTGCTCGGCTGCGCCCGCCGCCCCTGGAGCGACGAGGAGTTTCGCTCGCGCATGGCCAGCTCCCTCAGCGACGTGATCGCCGAGGACCCCGTCGCCTGGGAGAACTTCGCCGCCGGCCTGTTCTATGAGTCGGCCGACCTCTCCAACCCCGCCACGATCGTGACCATGGGGGAGCGGCTCGAAGCGATCGACCGGATGCGGGCCACCCGGGGCAACCGCACCTTCTATCTCTCCGTATCGCCCGCCTTCTACGGCAGCGGCACCCGCGCCCTGGCCGCCGCCGGCCTGCTCAGCGACAGCGAGCGCAGCCGCGTGGTGATCGAGAAGCCCTTCGGCACCGACTACCCCAGCGCCCAGGAGCTGAACCGGGTGGTGTTGAGCTGCGCCAAGGAGAAACAGATCTTCCGGATCGACCACTACCTGGGCAAGGAGACCGTTCAGAACATCCTGGTGCTGCGCTTTGCCAACACCATCTTCGAGCCGATCTGGAACCGCAACTACATCGCCAACGTGCAGATCACGGCCGCTGAAACCGTGGGGGTGGAAGAGCGGGCCGGCTACTACGAGACCTCAGGCGCCCTGCGGGACATGGTGCAGAACCACCTCACCCAGATGCTGGCGCTCACCACCATGGAGCCACCCGGCCGCTTCGACGCCGAGGCGATCCGCAACGAGAAGGCCAAGGTGCTGCAGGCCGCCCACCTGGCCCATGAGGATGAGCCATGGAAGTGCTGCGTGCGCGGCCAGTACAGCGCCGGTGGCAGCCGCAGCAGTCCGATTCAGGGCTACCGCGAGGAGCAGGGTGTGGATCCGAACAGCACCACCGAGACCTACGTGGCCATGAAGCTGTTCATCAACAACTGGCGCTGGCAGGGGGTGCCCTTCTACCTGCGCACGGGCAAGCGCCTGCCCAAACGGCTCTCCGAAGTGGTGCTCACCTTCCGCAAGGCTCCGGTGCACCTGTTCGATGCCGCCGGCGGCGCCCCCACCCCCAACCAGCTGATCCTGAGGATCCAGCCCGACGAGGGCGCCGAGATCAAGTTCGAGGTGAAGTCTCCGGGCTCCGGCATGCGCAGCCGCCCGGTGGACATGGCCTTCAGCTACGACGAGT
The DNA here is from genome assembly GCF_014280235.1 of Cyanobium sp. NS01. NCBI lineage: Bacteria > Bacillati > Cyanobacteriota > Cyanophyceae > Synechococcales > Prochlorococcaceae > Cyanobium > Cyanobium sp. NS01. The sequence continues at coordinate 1,900,116 of NZ_CP047940.1, forward strand.
CCTTCGGCGAGCCGAGTGATGAGGGCTACGTGCGCCTGCTCGCCGACGCCATGCTGGGGGAGCCCACCCTGTTCACCCGCAGCGACGAAGTGGAAGCCGCCTGGAGGCTCTACACCCCGCTGATCAAATTGATCGAGGATGCGCCCTGGCAACTGCCGGTGCAGCCCTACGAGGCCCGCACCTGGGGTCCGGCCGCCGCCGACAACCTGCTGGCCGAGGACGACCTGGTGTGGCGCCGCCCCTGAGCCCCACCCCCCGCTCAGCTGCGCCTCGCCTGTGACAGCTCCCGTTTCAGCCTCCACCGCCACCTGCTGATGTCCCCCCAGCTCACGCTTCAGGTCCCCACCGCCCTGCCGCCCGCCGATGTGGCCAGCTACCTGGAGCACCTCTGGGGAGAGGGGCTGCAGCATGCCAGCGGAGCGCCCACCTTCAGCCTGGTGGTGTACGAGCCCTCCTGGCTGCAGCAGCACCTGATCCGCACCGGCCGCATCCCTGGACCGCTCACCGGCCTGCTGGACCCCAACCTGATCGAGGCGGCCAAGGCCGCCGTGCCCGATCTGGACCTGCCCTTCAGCACCGCCGTGATGGACCAGCGCCTGGCCTGGCGCCTGGGCCAGCAGGCCGGCAGCGCCAGCGCCGAAGACCAGCGCGGCCAGTTCGTGGACGGGGCGATCAGCGCCCACATGCCGCGGCGCCTGATCACCCTGGCTCCCACCCTGGAGGAGTCGAGGCCGCTGGAAACCCTCGTGGCCGCCTACTGCCCCCTGCCGGAGGAGGGCGGCGGCGGCTCGGCCTGCGGCGATGTGGTGGTGCTGCGCGGCGGCCGCGAGGTGCTCAAGCAGCAGCTGGATCTGGTGCTGCCCCTGATCGCCGACGACCTGCCCTGCTGGGTGTGGTGGAACAGCAGTCTCGACGAGGCCCCCGAACTGCTGGAGGCCCTGGCACCGCCCACCAGGCGCCTGGTGGTGGACAGCTCCCTGGGCCGGCCCCGGCGCTGCATCGACCTGCTGGTGCAGCGGATCGCCGCCGGCCAGGCGGTGAACGACCTCAACTGGCTGCGGCTGCGCACCTGGCGTGAATCCCTGGCGATGGTGTTCGATCCGCCCTCACGCCGCAATGCCCTCGACCACGTGGTGCAGCTGGACATCGATGTGGAGGGCGACCACCCGCTGAAGGGGTTGCTGCTGGCGGCCTGGCTGGCCGACCGGCTCGGCTGGGAGCTGGTGGAGTCCTACGCCGTGCCCGTGGACGGCTGCGGCAGCGGCGCCCATGAAGAGGGGATCGGCGCCGAGTTCCGCCGCAGGGATGGCTCGCCGGTGCAGTTCCGGCTGATGCCTGTGCCGGTGGGCAGCCCCAAGATCCATCCCGGCGCCCTGGTGGGCCTGCGCCTGATCTGTGCACCGGAGGGGCGGCCGCCCCTGTGCGTGATCCTCTGCTCCGAATCCGGGGGCTGCATGCGCCTGGAGGCCGGAGGCATGGCCTCGATGGAACTCGAGGAAGACGTGGTGCCGCTCCCCAACGAGAGCGAGGAAGAAGAGCTGGCCCGGCTGCTCTCGGGCGGCCACGACACCACCAACCCGCTGCTGGCGGCAGCGGCGCCGATCGCCGCCCGGCTGCTGCCCGCCTGAGGTGCCCTGTCTGATCGCCGCACCCAGCAGCGGCAGCGGCAAGACCCTGCTGAGTGTGAGCCTGGCCGCCCTGGCCCGCAGCCGGGGCCTGCGGCTGCAGCCCTTCAAGGTGGGGCCCGATTACCTCGATCCGCAGCTGCTCAGCCGGGTGAGCGGCCTGCCCTGCCGCAACCTCGACCCGCTGCTCTGCGGTGAGCGCTGGCTGCAGGACAGCTTCCAGTGGCATGGCAGCCGGGCCGACCTGGCCCTGGTGGAGGGGGTGATGGGCCTGTTCGATGGTCGGGGGTCGAGCAGCGAGGGCAGCTCCGCGGCGGTGGCGGCCCTGCTGGATCTGCCCGTGGTGCTGGTGGTGGAGGCCTCCCGCCAGGCCGGCTCCCTGGCGGCCCTGGTGCGGGGCTTCCGCGACCACGGCCCGCCCCCGGTGCGGCTCGCCGGCGTGGTGCTCAACCGCGTGGGCAGTGCGCGGCACCGTCAGCTGCTGGCCGAGGCCCTGGAGGCGATCGAGGTGCCGCTGCTGGGGGTGCTGCCCAGCGAGGAGGCCCTGGAGTGGCCCTCGCGCCATCTGGGGCTGCTGACGCCCGATGAAATTCCGGACCTGCCGGAACGCGAGCGGGCCTGGTCCGCCCTGGCGGAACGCCATCTCGATCTCGACCAGCTCTGGCCCCTGCTGGCTCCGGTGCAGCCCCTGGCCAGGGCGGTGGATCCGATCGCCACCCTCGTGGCCTCCGAGCCCGCCCGCTCTCGGCTGCAACAGCCAGGCGCCACCTCGCCAGAGCCGCTGCCGATCGCCGTGGCCAGGGATGCCGCCTTTCACTTCGGCTACCCGGAGGCCGAGGAGCTGCTGCGCGCCTGGGGCCTCGAACCCCTGCCCTGGAGTCCCCTGGCCGATCAGTCGCTGCCGCCAGGCTGCCGGGCGGTGCTGCTGCCGGGGGGCTACCCGGAACTGCACGCGGAGGCCCTGGCCGCCAGCCGGCGCAGCCTCACCTCGCTGCGCCAGGCCGCCGCGGCCGGGATCCCGATCGCCGCCGAGTGCGGTGGGCTGCTGCTGCTGGGCCGGAGCCTGCTGGATCCCCAGGGCCGCTCCCATGCGATGGCGGGAGTGCTGCCCTTTTCGGCCGCTCGCGGCAGCCTCAGCCTCGGCTACCGCGAGGCCACGGCCCACACCGATGGACTGCTGGTGCGCCGCGGCGAACGGCTGCGCGGCCACGAGTTCCATCGCTGGCAGCTCCAGGATGTGGCCGACTCCGGCCCTTTATGGCAGCTTGAAGGCTGGGGTTGTCCGAGCCGGAGCGAAGGATGGTCAACAGCAACGCTGCACGCCAGCTGGCTGCATCTCCACTGGGCTGGCTGCCCGGCGATTCCCGCCCGGATCGCCGCCGCAGCCTCGAACGCCGTGCCGGTGCCGACCAGCGCCGCTTCATTCACCCTGGCGAACAGCCCCAGGGAATCGCCCTTGAGCGCTGGCGGCTGACCGTGGAAGGGAAGGTGCAGGGTGTGGGCTACCGGGCGGCCTGCTGCCGCCAGGCCCAGAGCCTCGGCCTGGCGGGCTGGGTGCGCAACCGCTCCGACGGCCGGGTGGAGCTGGAGGCCGAGGGCAGTGCTGAGCAGCTGCAGGCCCTGAGGCTCTGGTGTGAACGGGGCCCGTCCCTGGCCAGGGTGGGGCGGGTGACGACCCTGCCGATCGGCCTCACCGGCACCGACTGGTTTGAGGTGCTGTCCTGACCAACCTCACCACGGGGCACTTGCTGGGGGAACTCTCGGCCTTCGGGCTGGCCCTGGCCATCTCACCCCTGCACATCGGCTTGCTGCTGCTGCTGCTGCTCGGCGAACGCCCCCGGCTGCGGGGCGTGGGCTTCGTGCTGGCCTGGTGGGCCACCAGCGCCCTGGTGGTGGCCGCCCTGCTCACGGTGGGCCATGGGCTGCTGCTCACCATGGAGAAGGGCACGGCCCACCGCACCGGCCTCGACCTGCTGGCCGCCGGGGCCCTGCTGGCCCTGGGCCTGAAGGAGCTGCTCAACCGCGGCGAAGAGAACGCTCCGCCTGGCTGGGCCGACAAGCTGGAGCGCTTCTGCGCCCTGCCCCTGCCCCTGCTGCTGGCCCTGAGCATCGGGTTGCAGATCATCAGCCCGGACGATCTGTTCCTGTTTGCCAAGACCGCCGGCAGCCTGCTGGAGGCGGGCCTGGCGCCGGGCCAGGAGGTGGTGGGCACGCTGCTGTTCAGCCTCACCAGCAGCCTGCTGCTGCTGCTGCCGCTGCTGGCCCTGCTGCTGCTGGGCAGCGAGCGGGTGCTGCCGCTGCTGCGGGGAGGCAAGGCCTGGCTGCTGGCCCGGGGCGATGCTCTGGTGGGACTGGTGAGCCTGGGCCTGGCGCTCTACCTGGGCTGGCAGGGGATCGAGGGGCTGCAGCTCAGCCTTTAGGAGCTGGAGAGCCACTGCTGCCAGAGCCGGGCATCCCCGCCACCTCTACCGCCACCACCACCACCGCCACCGCCGGCCACCAGGGCCACCCGCTGGCTGGCGCGGCTCACCGCCACGTAGAGCAGCTGGCGCCGCAGCAGCGGATCCCCAGGCCAGAACACGTCGCCATCCACGAACACCTCGGAGAAGGTGCTGCCCTGGCTGCGGTGCACGGTGAGCACGGCGGCCGGACCGAGTGCGGCGAAGGCATCCCGCAGCAGAAAGAAGCGGCGCCACAGGGCGCGGCCCGCCTGCTTGTCGGCGCTGCGGGCCTGCTGCCGCAACGTGGCCAGCACCTGCTCGATGGCGGCGCGGCCGGCCGTGCCGAGCGGGGGCAGCAGGCGCAGGTTGAACTGGCTGTCGCCGCTGTCCACCGCCGCCATCAGGGTGTCCACCACGGGCACCGCCAGACCCCCGCCCAGATCGGCCGAGCTGAGGCCGAACTCACCCAGATCACAGCGCTCCGGCGTCACGTCGCGCACCAGCAGCTCCCGGTTGGAGCCGAGCACCATGTCGGGCTCCTCGGCGGCCTCATCGCCCTCGCGGCAGGCCGGCGCCATCACGGCGCTGCGGGTGATCAGCACCTCGCCGGGCAGCACCGGCAGCTGGTCGGCCATGGCGCCATGCAGGGCGCGGCGGGCGATCGGCACCAGCTGCTCCAGGGAGCGATTCGTGTAACAGAGGATGCGGGCCAGATCGGGGTTGTCGGTGGCGGCGCTGCGGCGCAGGGCGTCCTGGGCCGCCTCCAGCCACTGCTGGCGGGGCAGCAGCGCCACCTCCCCCACCGCCGTGCGCACGGGCGGCAGGGCGGGGGGCTGGCGCGCGGGCAGCCGCTGCTCCCGGATGCCCTGCGCCAGCTGCAGCACCGGCCCCTGATGGCGCACCACCTCGGTGAGCTCCGCCGAAGCGGCCCGCCCCAGGCTGAACACGGGGCTGCAGGGCTCCCCCACCGGCGGCAACTGGGCCGGATCGCCCACGAACACCAGGCGGGTGCCGAAGGGATGGGCGCAGCGCAGGCTGATCTCCAGCAGGGTGCTGTCCACCATCGAGGCCTCATCCACCAGCACCAGGCCCAGGTGCTCGAGGGCCGCGGCGGTCTGCTCGGTTTCCTCGCAGCGCTCCCGGTCGCCCTGCCGCTTCAGGCGCAGGCGCAGCAGGCGGTGGATGGTGGAGGGGTACCAGGTGGGCTGGAGGGCGGCCCGGCCCAGGTGGTGGCGCAGCACGCCCACCGCCTTGTGGGTGGGGGCCACCACGGTCCAGCAGAGCTGCTGGGCCTCCACCAGTTGCAGGAACGCCATCGAGAGGAAGGTCTTGCCAGTGCCGGCGTAGCCGCTGAGCACAAAGGGCCGGCCCTCTGCCGGCTCGGCCAGCCAGGCGGCGAAGGCCGTGCAGGCCGCCTGTTGCCCCGCCGTGAACACGGTGCCAGGGACCGGCGGCTCAGCCGGGGCGGGAGGCTGGCTCAACCGAGCCCAAGCCACACACCCCAGGCGTGGGCCAACTCCAGGGGCGAGCCCAGCAGCACCAGCCCGGGCAGAGCGATCGCCGGGCCCAGCAGGCTGCCCACCAGCACCTCCAGGCGGGTGTGGCCGAGGTTTTCCTTAAGCGGTCTGCGGCTCGGGGTTGGGCTCAGTGTTGAGGAATCGGCATCGGCGCTGCCGGGCTCAGGCGGCCAGAGCGCCTCGGGCAGCTGGTTGACCCGCCCGGCGGTGAGCCCGGCGGCCCGCCGTACCCCGGAGGCGTCGTAGAGCACCACGAAGCAGAGCGCGGCCGCCAGGGCGAACAGCGGATCGGCAAAGCCCTGCTGCCAGCCCAGCGCCGCCGTGGTGCCCGTGAGCAGGGCGGAATGGCTGGAGGGCATGCCGCCCGTTTCGAGCAGCACGGCCGGGCGCCAGCGCCGGTGCAGCACCAGCTCGATCACCAGCTTGGACGCCTGGGCCAGCCCGCAGGCCACCAGCCCCCACCAGAGGGTGCTGTTGGCGAGCAGGGCCGCCAGGGGCTGGGCATCGTGGAGCGCCGCCAGAGGCATCTCCATCATCGGTCGCGGCTGGTGATGTAGTCGGCGAGGGCGAGCAGGGGGGCTGCCTGGCCCTCGGCAGCGAAGGGCTCCAGGGCGGCCTTGGCAGCGGCCACCAGGGCTTCCGCCCGCTGGCGCGACTCCTCGAGCCCCAGCAGCTTGGGATAGGTGGTCTTGTCGGCGGTGAGATCCTTGCCGGCGGTCTTGCCGAGCACGTCGCTGCTGGCGGTGACATCGAGGATGTCGTCGATGATCTGGAAGGCGAGGCCGATGCCGCGGGCGTAGGTGCGGAGGGCCCCGAGCAGGGCTGCGGGAGCGCCGGCGATCAGGGCGCCGCTGAGCACGCAGGCCCGCAGCAGGGCGCCGGTCTTGTGCAGGTGGATGTACTCCAGGGTGTCAAGGTCCACGTCCTTGCCCTCACACTCCAGATCCACCACCTGGCCCCCCACCAGGCCCGGGGCACCGGAAGCCAGGCTCAGCTCGCCCACCACCCGCAGCAGCTGCTCGGCCGGCACCTGGGGACTGCGCAGGGCGACCATCTCGAAGGCCCGGGTGAGCAGGGCGTCGCCGGCCAGGATCGCCTTGGCCTCGCCGTACACCTTGTGGTTGGTGGGCCGCCCCCGGCGCAGGTCGTCGTCGTCCATGGCCGGCAGATCGTCATGGATCAGCGACATGGTGTGGATCATCTCCAGGGCGAGGGCCGTGGGCATGGCCAGGGCGCTGTCGCCACCGGCCAGCTCACAGGCCGCCAGGCAGAGGATCGGCCGCAGCCGCTTGCCGCCCGCCAGCAGCGAGTAGCGCATCGCCTCCCGCAGCGATTCGGGTCGCTCCGGCCCCAGGGACGCCTCGAGGGCGGTCTCCACCCGCAGGCGCGTCGCCTCCAGATAGGCAGGGAAATCAAAGCTGCCCGCCTCGGGGCCTGCACCGGTGCCGTCGGCGGGGCTGCCAGGGGTCGTGCTCACCGCCGCGGTCATGGGGAGATGGGGACTGGGGGCGATTCTCTCAGGTGAAGCCCCATTCCCCAGGCCTGGCGGGTCCAGGCCACACACATGGCAAGACCGGTGGGACCTGCCATGCCGCTGCGGGAGACTGGAGGACGCTGTCCGATGGCTCTGCCTGCATGGATCTGCCCCGCCTCCTCGAGGTCAGCACGCGCCGGCAACGGATCGCCAGTGCCGCCGCCCAGGCCGTGCGCGACCACTGGGTGACCCTGCATGACGGGGCCGTCACGATCCCGGCCGCGCCGCTGGCCCAGGAGCTGCTGGTGTACCGGGTGGACAACGGCCGGCTGCTGGCTGATCTGGAGGAGCAGCTGGGCGGCGAGCCGGGGGCCCTGGCGCGGCTGCACGCCAGCGAGGACAGCATGGAGACCCAGACCCTGCTGCACGGGCTGCTGGTGACCAAGGCCGGCGACAGCCGCGGGCCGATCCTGCAGGAACTGCAGCGGCTCGCCGTACAGACCGAGCCACTGCTGGTGGACAACGATGGGGTGGTGATCAATGGCAACCGGCGGCTGGCGGCGATGCGCCGTCTGCTGGCCGAGGATCCGCAGCGCTACCAGCGCTTCCACACGCCGCTGGTGGCGATCCTGCCCCCGGGCGTCAGCCGGGCCGACCTGGAGTTTCTGGAGGCGAGCCTGCAGATGGCGCCGGACACCAAGCTGGCCTACGGCTGGCTGGAGCGGCGCCTCAAGCTGCGGGAACAGCATGCTCGCCTCGGCCTGGCCGACGAATGGATCCAGGAGGCCTACCGGCTGGCCGATCCCGCCCAGCTGGAGCAGGAGCTGGCCGAGCTGGCCCTGGCCGAGACCTTTCTGGAGCAGTTCCAGAGGCAGCCGCGCCGCTATTCCAGCCTGGAGGATGCGGAGCCGTTGATCGTGGGGCTGAGCGCCCAGCTGCCCCTGCTGCCAAAGCGGCTGCGCCCCTGCTGGCAGGCGCTGGGGTTCCTGCTGATCGACCGCCGCGCTGAGCTCGATGGGGGCATGGCCAAGCACTTCCCTTTCACGGCTCCACCGGTACCGCTATTCCCCGCCGAAACGCTCTCACGGCTCGCCCAGGAGTGGGGGATGGAGCGAGAGTCCAGCGGGGACGAGCAGAACAGCAGTCCGCTGCTGGCGGTGGCTCTGCCGCGGGCCCAGCTGCGGGCGCTGGCGGCGGTGGCGGCGGACGGACAAGGCCGCAGCACCAGGGCCAAGGAGCTGCAGGACGTGCTCGACACCCTGCGGATGCAGTGCCGGCAGGGGCAGCCCCCCCAGAGGCTGCTGATCAACCTGCGCAACAGCCGCAAGCTGCTGGCGCGGGTGACCCCCGACCAGCTGAGCGCCGAAGAGCGCAGCCGGCTGCAGGGGGAGCTGGCTGCCATCGCCGCCCAGGGCGCCCAGCTGCTGGGCGGCAAGCGCAAGAGCTCCCTGTGGAAGCGCCTGATGGGGCGGGTGCGGGGTGGGCGGCGCTGACCGGCTCAGGGCACCAGATCATCCAGCCCATGCTCGTGCCCATGGCGGCGGCACCAGGCCACCACGGTGTTCACCAGCAGCATGGTCACCGTCATCGGGCCCACTCCCCCCGGCACCGGCGTGATCGCGGCGGCCAGGGGCTCCACCTGCTCAACGATCACATCGCCGCAGAGGCCGCCCTCGGGCCGGCGGTGGATGCCCACATCCACCACCACCGCACCGGGCCGCACGTGCTCGGCCCCGAGCATGCGGGGGCGGCCCGCCGCCACCACCAGCACCTCGGCCTCGCGGGTCAGGCTGGGCAGGTCACGGGTGCGGGAGTGGGCCACGGTGACCGTGGCATCGGCGGCCTGCAGCATCAGGGCCATGGGCTGGCCCACCAGGATGCTGCGCCCCACCACCACCGCCCGCCGCCCGGCCAGCTCCACGCCGGCCTGGGCCAGCAGGGCCATCACCCCGGCCGGGGTGCAGCTGCGCGGGCCGGGCTCCCCTTTGAGCAGGCGGCCGAGGTTGAGGGTGTGCAGACCATCGGCATCCTTGGCGGGGTCGAGGGCCATCAGCAGGGGCGCCGCGTCGAGGCCGCCGGGCAGGGGCAGCTGCAACAGGATGCCGTCAACGGCCGGATCGGCGTTGAGGGCCTCGATCCTGGCCAGGATCTGCTCCGCTTCGGTGGCCGCCGGCAGGTGCGCCCCGAGGCTGCGGATGCCCACCCGGCCGCAGGCCTTCTCCTTGTTGGCCACGTAGACGCCGCTGGCGGGGTCATCGCCCACCCTGAGCACCGCCAGGCCGGGGGGACGTCCGAGACGGGGCTGGTGGGCGGCGATGGTGGCGGCGAGCCTCGTTTCGATCGCGGCGGCGAGCTCACGCCCATCGAGACGGGTGGCCATGGATCGAGGGGGCTGCGCAATCCCCAGCTTGCAATGCTGGCGCCCGAGCGGCCCTCGCTAGCGTCGAAGCATGCGTGGCCGGCTGTTGACGATCCAGATCCCCGGCCGGGTGCGCAGCCTGTGGCGCCAGTGGCTGCGCACCGAACGACCCCGCCAGCCACCCGCCTGCTGGCGGGGTCAGGACAGTCTCGCGGTGCTGATGGTGTGTGCCCTGGTGGCGGTGCTGAGCAGTTGGTCGTGGCTGGCGGAGCCGAGCCTGCGCCCAGGCATGCTCGCCCCGTTCACGGTGCAGGCGCCCGAATCGGCCGAGGTGGTGGACAGCACCGCCCTGGAGGAGCGGCGCCAGCAGATGCTGCCCCGCACCACCGTCCAGGTGGTGGATGAGGAGGCCAGCCTGCGTCTGCGCGCCCAGCTGGGCGAACAGCTCAAGCTGATGCAAGACCAACTGGCTCGCGCCCGGGACCGGGTGGAGGCCCTGCCGCTCAGCGACCAGGAACGCCTCTGGCTGCGGGGGCTCAGCCCGGCCCAGCTCACCGCCTGGCAGGCAGAGGTGAGCCGGGCCCAGCTGCGCATGCTCAGCCAGGGGCTGGCGCCGGGAGTTTCCGAAGGCCAGCTGCTGGAGGCCGCCTCCTTGCAGCTGGATCAGCTCACCGGGCTGGGGCGCAACCTCGGCGCCCGGCTGGTGGTGCAGAGCCTGCAGGGCCAGACCAACCTGCGCAGCGACCCAGCCCTCAGCCAACGCCGCATCGAGGCGTTGATCAGCCAGCAGGGCATCCCCACGATCAGCGTCAGCAAGGGCGACCTGGTGGTGCGGCAGGGGGAGGTGATCAACGCCCAGGTGTTCGACGTGCTCGACCATTTCGGCCTGGTCAACCGCCGGCCCAGGCCGCTGGTGTGGCTGAGCCACTTCCTCGAGAGCCTGGCCGTCACCGGCGCCATGGTGCTGCTGCTGCGCCGCTGGCGCTCCAGCCTCGAGCCGCGCCAGGCGATGCTCGCCCTGGGCACCCTGCTGGCGGTGCAGGGGGTGCATCTCTGGCTCGGCCCGGGCGCCAGCCCGATGGTGCTGCTGGTGCCGCCCACCCTGCTGCTCGCCCAGGGCCTGGGCACCGCCAGCGGCCTGGCCTGGCTGGCGGCGGCCACCCTGCTCTGGCCGGTGCCGATGAGCGGTCTGCTGGGCCTGCGGCTGCTGCTGGCAGCGGCCACGGCGGCGGTGGCGGCGGTGACCGCCGGCCGCCAGCGCAGCCGGGCCGAGCTGCTGCAGCTGGCCGTGCTGCTGCCGGGCGGGGCGGTGCTGCTGCAGTGGCTGCTGCTGCAGGGCCGGGGCCAGCCGGGGCAGTTCGACCTGCTCAGTGAAGCTCTGCTGCTGGCGGGGCTGCTGATGGCGGGCCTGCTGCTGGCCCCCCTGGTGGAGACCTTCTTCGGACTGATGACCCGCACCCGGCTGCTGGAACTGGCCGACCTGGAGCGGCCCCTGCTGCGCCGGCTCTCCTGCGAGGCGCCCGGCACCTTCGAGCACACCCTGATGATCGCCGGCCTGGCCGAGGAGGGGGCCCGCAGCATCGGTGCCGACGTGGATCTGGTGCGCACCGGGGCGCTGTATCACGACGTGGGCAAGCTGCACGGACCCCAGTGGTTCATCGAAAACCAGGAGGAGGGGGCCAACCCCCATGACACCCTCGATGACCCCTACGCCAGCGCCGCCATCCTGCAGGCCCATGTGGATGAAGGCCTGAAGCTGGCCCGGCGCTACCGGCTGCCGCGGCCCCTGGCGGACTTCATCCCCGAGCATCAGGGCACGCTGAAGATGGGCTACTTCCTGCACCATGCCCGCGAACGCGACGGCTCAGTTCGGGAGGCCGATTTCCGCTACCGCGGCCCCACCCCCCGCAGCCGCGAAACGGCGATCCTGATGCTCGCCGACGGCTGTGAAGCCGCCCTGCGCTCCCTGCCGCCCGGCACTAATGAACACGAAGCGCGCACGATGGTGCGCCGCATCCTGGAAGCGCGGCAGCGGGACGGCCAGTTGGCGGGCAGCGGCATCAGCCGCGCCGAGCTGGAGCTGCTGATCCGGGCCTTCGTACGGGTGTGGAAGCGCATGCGCCACCGCCGCATCCCCTATCCGATTCCCGCCCGCAAGGCCTTCAGTGCCTGAGGGGGAAGAAGGATGACGGCACTCAGCTTCGTGGAGCTGCAGCGGCAGCTGCAGCCCTCCTGGGGCCACACCGCCGGCGGCATGGGCCCGGAGGTGGACGTGCTGCTGGTGCCCTCGCTCTCGATGGACCAGAGCCAGATGGCCCTGGTCACGGGGTCGCACCACTACGAGGAGCGCCAGCTGTTCGCCCTGATCGGGCTGCGCCACCCGGGGGTGCGCATGGTGTATGCCAGCAGCAAGCCCCTGGCCGAGCTGGTGGTGGATGCGGTGCTGGAGCTGCTGCCGGGGGTGCCCACCTCCCACGCCCGCCGCCGCCTGCACCTGTTCGACACCGACGACGCCTCGGGCCGCCCCCTCACCGCCAAGCTGCTGGAGCGGCCCGCCCTGCTGGCCCGCATCGGCGAACTGCTGCGGCCGGGCCGCAGTTTCATCAGCTGTTTCGTGGTGAGCGAGCTGGAACGGGAGCTGTCGGAGCGCCTGCAGGTGCCGCTGCTGGGCACCTCCCCCCACCTGCTGCAGTGGGGCAGCAAGGCCGGCAGCCGTGCCCTGTTTCGGCGTTGCGGTGTGCCCCACCCGCCCGGCAGCGAGCGGGTGTTCGACCTGGCCAGCCTGGCGGAGGCCACAGCCGACCTCTGGGAGCAGCATCCCGGGCTGGAGCGCTGCGTGGTGAAGCTCAACGAGGGCTTCAGCGGCGAGGGCAACGCCCTGCTGGAGCTGGCCCCACTGCAGCTTCAGGAGCACTCAGCGCCACAGCGGCGGCAGCTGCTGCGCCAGGCGCTGGAGCAGCTGCCGATGCCGGCGCCCGCCTGGCGGGAGCTGATGGCCCGCCAGGGCGCCCTGGTGGAGGCCTGGCTGCAGGGGGGTGAGGCCCTGCGCTCCCCCAGCGTTCAGGGGATCATCCATCCGGGGGCGGACGGACGCCCCGGCGCCGTGGAGGTGCTCTCCACCCATGAGCAGGTGCTGGGGGGGCCGAGCGGCCAGACCTACCTGGGCTGCAGCTTCCCCGCCAGCGAGGACTACCGCCGCGAGCTGATGGCCCATGGGCTGGCCATCGGCCGGGCCCTGGCGGCCGAGGGAGCCCTGGAACGCTATGCCGTGGACTTCATCGCCCGGCGTTTCGGCGCACGATGGGAGCTGCAGGCGATCGAGATCAACCTGCGCCAGGGGGGCACCACACACCCCTACATGGCCCTGCACGCCATCACCAGCGGCCGGCTCGACCCCGCCGACGGGCTCTACCGCTCCCCCACCGGCGCCGCGCTGCACTACCGGGCCACCGATAACTTCTGCGCAGCCCAGCTGCGCGGCCTGCTGCCGATCGACCTGATCGACATCGTGGCGGAAGCGGGCCTGCACTACGACCCGGCCCAGCTGCGCGGCAGTGTGTTCCACCTGCTGGGCTGCCTCTCGGAGTACGGCAAGCTCGGCATGACCTGCATCGGCCGCAGTGCGGCGGAGGCGGAAGCGGTGTACCGGGCCACCGAGCAGCGGCTGGTGGAGGCCGCCGCTGAGCGCCATGGAGTTGCTGTTGATGCGCACTAAGATGCGCACATATCACCGGGGTGGTATGCGCACGACGCTGGATCTTCCGGATCCGCTCTTCGAAAGGCTGAAGGCGCGGGCGGCCAGCCAGCGCATGACGCTCAAACAACTGCTGCGCAGCTACGTGGAGCAGGGGCTCAGCACCGTTCAAGACGTTGACCCGCGTGGCCGTTCCGCCGCCGAGCTGCCGCGACTGGACGGCCCCCTGAGGCTGGGGCGTGAGCACTGCAGCAATGCAGGGCTGTTTGAGCTGCTCGACCCGTGAGCACCAGCACCGACCTGCCGGATCTCAATGTGTGGCTGGCGCTGGCCGCCGCTGACCATCTGCACCACCGCCAGGCCCTGCACTACTGGGAACAGCAGGCGGCTGAACAAGTGCTGTTCTGTACGGTGACGGCCCTTGGGCTGGTGCGGCTTCTGAGCCAGCCCAGGCTGATGGGTGCTGCCGTCAAGAGCGCCGCCGAGGCCTCGGCGCTGCTCGAGGCGTTCTGCCATCAACCCGGCGTGGCGCTGGCCGTACCAGCCGATCACGGCTGGGAGGTGTTCCACCGGCTGTTGCGCCAGGGAGACCTGCCCCCACGGCTCTGCACCGATGCCTACCTGGCCGCGCTGGCCATGGCCAACGGCTGGCGCCTGGTGAGTTTCGATCGGGATTTCGAGCGTTTTCGGGGCCTGCAACGGCTGGCGCTGAGCTGAATCCCTCAGCTGCGGCGGCGCTGGTGCCAGGCCCAGGCGTCGGCCAGGATCGTGGCCAGATCGGAGCGCTGGGGTTTCCAGCCCAGCTCCGCCATCGCCAGGGAGGCATCGGCCACCAGCTCGGCGGGATCCCCCGGGCGGCGGGGCGCGTCGACGACCTTCAGGCTGCAGCCGGTGTGTTGGCAGGCCGCGTTGATCACCTGCTGCACGGAATAGCCGCTGCCGGTGCCGAGGTTGTAGGTGTGCTGGCCACCCTGGGCGATGAGCCGCTCCAGGCCGAGCACGTGGGCGGCGGCCAGGTCGCCCACGTGGATGTAGTCGCGGATGCAGGTGCCATCGGGGGTGGGGTAGTCGCGGCCGAACACCTGAATACCCTCACGGCGGCCGGCCAGGGCCTCGAGCACCAGGGGGATGAGGTGGGTTTCGGGGTCGTGGTCTTCGCCGAGGTCGGCGGCGGGATCGGCACCGGCGGCGTTGAAGTAGCGGAAGATCACGCTGGGCTGGCCGTAGGCGGCGCCGAAGTCAGCCAGCAGCTGCTCCACCATCCACTTGCTGCGGCCGTAGGGGTTGATCGGCGCCTGGGGGCAGCGCTCGTTGATCGGAATCTGATCGGCAGCGGGGATGCCGTAGGTGGCGCAGGTGGAGCTGAACACCAGCGGGATCGGCTGGCCGTGGCGCTGGGCCTCGCCATGCAGCGCCTCCAGCAACACCAGGGTGTCGCCCAGGTTGTTGCGGTAGTAGCGGGCGGGATCCACCACGCTCTCGCCCACGTAGGCGTAGGCGGCGAAGTGGAGCACGGCCCGCACCGGCCCGGCCGGCAGCTGCGGATGGGAGCCCTGCAGCAGGGCATCGAGCAGGGACCGATCACCCAGCTGCCCCACCACCAGGGGCACCTGCAGCACCTGCTCGGCGATGGCCCGGTGGCCGTACACCAGGTTGTCGAGCACCAGCACGGGCTGGCCGGCGCGCTGCAGGGCCCGCACGGTGTGGCTGCCGATGTAGCCCGCCCCGCCGGTCACGAGGATGGTCATGGCTGTGGATCGGACAGCTGGCGGCACCACACCCAGCGGGCATCGCGGTGGAGCTCGGTGGCGAAGCGTGATCCAGCCCCCAGCAGCGCCTCGTGTTCGGCCGGGGTGAGCACCAGCGCATCGCAGCTAAGGGGCAGCAATTCCAGCTGCCAGCAGAGCAATCTCGCCTGCTGGGGCCCGCTGGCAGCGGCATCGACCAACAGCAGATCCAGGTCGCTGCCCACCCCAGCGCTGCCCCGGCCGTAGCTGCCGAACAGCGCCACCTTCTGCAGGGAGGGCACGCGGGCTGCCTGGTCCACCGCCCAGGCCTGAACCTGAGCAATCACCTGCCCAGGTTCAGGCCAGCGCAGCACGGATTGCGTCAACGACCGCACGGGCATGGCGAAGGGCGTCGTCGCTTTGCAGACGACCGAAATGGTCGGTAGGGGCTCCATCAGGCAGGCTATCGGGATAGCGGGTGGGGATGTAGAGAGCATCGAGAATGCGAAGGCGATCCTCCAGATCGCTCACCGCTTCCGCCAGCTGGGCTGAGGCGGCAGGGGGCAGATCGCGGAAGGAGCGGCCCAGGCCATGGCCCCACACCTGCTGCGCGAGGCCGAGGTGAGCGGAGCGGTTCATGGCGGCATTGTGGCCCCAATCCCCAGGGCCAAGGATCGGCTCCGATGAACCCCTACAGGGGTTAACTGGATTTGAAGTCCCATAGGGGACAAGTACGATCTATTCCTTGCAGGGGATGAGTCTTGTCCCATGGGGCCCGCCTTCCGTCACAGCTTGGCGACTTGCAGCAGCAAACAGTGTCGTCGCTGGAGAACGACCCACAGCGCTGCACGATTGCCAGCTTCTAGAGCCTGATGACCGCTTTGGGGGCTCTACTTCAAGGAGTTTCGCTACACCAGCACGGTGGCCACGCTGGAGCGCACAGGCGGCTGCGGCTGGGCATCGGCGGCAAGGCCTTCGAGGTGAAAGGCAATGGCGTCGTGGATGATTGGACTGTCTGCTCCAAGGCCTTGATCACAGCGCGGATCTTCACCCCAATGCACAATACGCTGGTCACAAGCACTGTCAGCTGAGTTGGCCCTAAAAATCCTACTCACCGGCGCTGCCGGATAGCTTCAGGCCCTGCGCCAGATGAAAGGGAGGGCTCAGGGGCGTGGAATGCCCAGGTCAGTGCAGATCTTTCGCACTAAAAGCTCTTTGATTTCGTTGTGCCAGGGTATGGCACCCCCCACTGTCAGCAAAGAAGTCCGCTCGGTCTGACCCGTCCACCAGGGGGCCCAACCGACGACCATGCAAACGCCTTATGACGCCGCTCTGTGGGATGCCGTCCGGATCCGGATGAGCCCGCTGGCCGCTGGATCGCCTCGCGGGCGTGGCGCCGCTGCTGGCCGATAAGGACTCCGCCGCTACCACCTTCGCCGAGGCGCTGGCGGCCGGAGAGGTGCTCGAGTGAACCGGCCAACCCGATTCGATTCAGGCTAAGGCGTCACCCGTTGCGCATCGCGCTACGCTGTGATCGCTGCTGATCGGCTGGGTGATTCATGGCTTCCGCCACAAGGGGCTGCGATTGTTCTTCGAGACAGGCAGCACGGCAGGGATTCAGCCAGCCCTTGCCCGCAAGCTGAGGTTGCAGCTGGCGGCCTTGCAATCCGCTGCCCTGATCGAGGATCTCGATTTGCCGGGCTATCGCCTGCATCCGCTCAAGGGGGCAGACAAGGGGCGATGGTCGATCTGGGTGAACGGCAACTGGCGGCTCACGTTTGCGTTCCGCGATGGCCACGTGTTCGATCTCGACTTTGAGGACTACCACTGATGCAGATGCACAATCCGCCCCACCCCGGGGAATTCATCGAAGGGGTGTATCTGGAGCCCTGTGAGCTCTCCATCAGACAGGTGGCCGAGCACTTGGGGGTTTCGGCATCCACCTTTCAGAGGCTGGTGGCAGGCAAAAGCCGTGTGTCCCCGGATATGGCGCTGCGCCTGTCGCGGGTGCTAGGGCGCAGTGCTGAAAGCTGGCTAGCCATGCAGGACAGC
Organism: Cyanobium sp. NS01; assembly: GCF_014280235.1. NCBI lineage: Bacteria > Bacillati > Cyanobacteriota > Cyanophyceae > Synechococcales > Prochlorococcaceae > Cyanobium > Cyanobium sp. NS01. The sequence continues at coordinate 1,917,005 of NZ_CP047940.1, forward strand.
CACGATCTCTGGCAGGCCCGGCAGCGACTCGATCTTTCTGGACTGACCCCGATGGAGCTCACGCCGGCATGAAAATCCTGCTCACCGGCGCCGCCGGCCAGCTGGGTCAGGCCCTGCGCCAGCAGCTGCCTGAGGGCATCGAGCTGATCGCCACCAGCCGCAGCGGTGATCCCGCCACTGGCCTGTTGCCCCTGGATCTGGCCGATGCCGCCGCCTGTCGCGCGGCGGTGCTGGAGCACCGGCCCGACTGGGTGCTCAACGGCGGTGCCTACACGGCTGTTGACAGGGCCGAGAGCGAACCGGAGCTGGCCCTGGCGGTGAATGGCGGGGCGCCGCGGGCCTTTGCCGAGGCCGTGGCAGACACCGGCGGTCGCCTGTTGCAGGTGAGCACCGACTTTGTGTTCAACGGCCAGCAGGGCAGCCCCTACCGGCCTGAGCAGGCCCGCGATCCCCTCGGCGCCTATGGCCGCACCAAGGCCGCCGGCGAGGAAGCCGTGGAGCAGATGCTGGGCGGCAGTGGCCGGGGCGTGATCCTGCGCACCAGCTGGGTGATGGGCCCGGTGGGCAAGAACTTCGCCCTCACCATGCTGCGGTTGCACCGCGAGCGCGGCGCCAGCGGCCAGGCCCTGGGGGTGGTGGAAGACCAGGTGGGCTGCCCCACCAGCACCGCCACCCTGGCGGCGGCCTGCTGGCGCGTGATCACGGCCCAAGTGCAGGAGCCGGTGCTGCACTGGTGCGATGCCGGCGCCGCCAGTTGGTTTGATGTGGCCGTGGCTGTGGGCGAGCTGGCCCAGGAGCTGGGACTTGTGCAGCAGCCGGCTCCCGTGAACCCGCTCACCACGGCGGAGTACCCGCTGCCGGCCCAGCGGCCCAGCTACTCCCTGCTCGACTGCTCCAGCAGCCGCCAGGCCCTCGGCCTGGCACCCACCCCCTGGCGCCAGGCCCTGCGCCAGCTCCTGGAAGCCGTGGCATGACTTCAACCCCGGTACAACGCAGCCAGTTCAGGGCTGTTGAGCAGGGTCAACAGTCGTTGGAGTTTGCGGCGGTTATTGGCGGAGGGGTCGAGCTGGAAGGCAAGTCGGCCTCGATCAAGTCGAGCTCGGAGTGCATCCAATCGAGCAACGCGAGCTCTCTCTCGAGCTGTTTCGAACGCTTCTCGAGCTCTTTCAACCGCATCTCCCTGGCGGGATCGCGTCGCCAGTTGAGCATCTGCAAAAACGAGCGGAAGGGAGACAGCGATGAGCCAGACGCCCCATTGCTGCTGGAGAGGGAGCTGGCGGTGGGGGAGGGAGACGTGGTCATAGGACGAAAAAAGCGCGATCAGGCCAACGACAGTGCCAACAGATAGGCGAAAAACCCGGCTTCCAGCAGGGCTTTGCCGTCAAACCCCAGGCGCCACCAGGGGAGCGGCGCATCCAGATCCTGAAGAATCTCATCCACCCTAAGCAGCCCAGCCCAATCCCGACATCCACCAATTTGGTACATACGTACGCCCGTGCCTGAAGCCGCTCCGCCAAACGTGCAAGCCCTGCTCGCCGGCCGCCGCCGCATCCTGGTGACCGGCGGCGGCGGCTTCATCGGCGGGGCCGTGGTACGCCGCCTGCTGGCCGAGAGCAACGCGCTGGTGTTCAACCTCGACAAGTGCGGCTACGCCAGCGATCTCACCAGCATCGAGCAGGTGCTGGCGGAGCTGGGCGATCGCGCCTCCACCCCAGAGGGCAATAGCCGCCACCAGCTGCTCCAGGTGGATCTCACCGACGCAGACGCCACGGCGGAGGCGGTGCGCCAGGCCGATCCGGATCTGGTGCTGCACCTGGCGGCCGAGAGCCACGTGGACCGCTCGATCGAGGGCCCCGGTGCCTTCATCGCCAGCAACGTGACTGGCACCTTCCAGCTGCTGCAGGCGGTGCGGGCCCACTGGCAGCAGCTGCCGGCCGAGCGCCAGGCGGCCTTCCGCTTCCACCACATCTCCACCGATGAGGTGTTCGGCTCCCTCGGCGCAACCGGCCGCTTTTCCGAAACCACCCCCTACGACCCCCGCAGCCCCTATTCGGCCAGCAAGGCGGCCAGCGACCACCTGGTGAACGCCTGGCACCACACCTACGGCCTGCCGGTGGTGCTCACCAACTGCTCCAACAACTACGGTCCCTGGCAGTTCCCCGAGAAGCTGATCCCGGTGGTGATCCTCAAGGCGGCCGCCGGCGAGCCGATCCCGCTCTATGGCGATGGCCAGAACGTGCGCGACTGGCTGTATGTGGAAGACCACGTGGATGCCCTGTTGCTGGCGGCAACCCATGGGCAGCTGGGGCGCAGCTACTGCGTGGGCGGCCATGGCGAGCGCACCAACAAGCAGGTGGTGGAGGCGATCTGCCAGGCGCTCGACCAGCTGCTGCCCGCAGGTGCTCCCCACAGCCGGCTGATCACGCCGGTGAGCGACCGCCCGGGCCACGACCGGCGCTACGCGATCGATCCCACCCGGATCAGCACGGAGCTGGGCTGGCAGCCGCGCCACAGCTTTGAGGAGGGCCTGGCGGCCACGGTGTGCTGGACTCTGGAGCAGCAAGGCTGGTGCCAGCGGGTGCGGGAGCAGGGCGGCTACAGCGGCGGTCGGATGGGGGTGCTGACGGGAAACACGAAACGAGATCCAGCCCCAAGGAATGCCGCAGGGAATACCCGACAGAACAGGAACTCCGTGTAAGCTCTTCCAATAGCAGCCAGTCGGGAATGAAGCGCTCGTCAATACTTGCCCATCGAGGAATGTTTTCAAGTGAATCCGAAAAGAATTCACCGGAAGCATTAAGAAGAGCACTTGACGAAGGATTTGGAATCGAGACCGACCTCCGAGATCTTGATGGCAGGGTAGTTATTTCACACGACCCCCCCCGAGGGAATCCTTTGCCTAGTACTTTTGAGTGGCTTCTTGAGCAGGTCGCCTCGTCACCATCAGCCGGTCGCATTGGTCTAAATATTAAGTCGGACGGCCTGTCAGTAATGATTGAATCAGAATTAAAAGCCATAGGACTTGATATCGACCGATTTTTTGGCTTCGATATGTCAGTGCCAGACGGCCTTTCATATTTAAAAGGATCTCTTCCCGTGTACTCCCGAATTAGCGATTACGAACCCATGCCGGCCTTTCTAGACAGGGCCAAGGGAGTATGGGTTGACAACTTCAGCGGATCTTTTCAGCAAGTAAAGCGCGCGAAGGATTTGATAGACCAAGGGGTTAGAGTCGCAGTAGTCTCACCAGAACTACATCGTCGCAACCATGAGAGTTTGTGGAATGAAATCGTGGAAGAAGAGCTGCATCTGAGCCCACTCTTCGAACTGTGCACTGATTTTCCGGTGGAAGCAGCCAACCGATTCTGCAAGGCCTGACCCGCAATGATTAAAGCGATCCTTTTCGACATGGACGGAGTTCTTATTGATGCCAAGGACTGGCATTATGAGGCTCTTAATCGTGCGCTTGAGCACTTTGGATACACGATCAGCCGAGAGAGCCATCTTTCCACCTTTGACGGCCTGCCAACACGGGACAAACTCCGCATGCTCTCCAGCTCAAGAGGCTTACCAGAGGGCCTTCACGACTTTCTCAATGCGCTGAAGCAGGCATACACGCTGGAAATTAGCTACCAACGCTGCAAGCCGGTGTTCAATCACCAATACGCCCTTACTCGCCTCAGAAGAGATGGCTATAAGCTAGCAGTGTGCTCGAACTCTGTCCGGCAGTCAATCGAAGCGATGATGAGGCTTTCCGCACTATCCGCCAATCTTGACTTGATTGTATCCAACCAAGACGTTGAGAAGGGAAAGCCCGATCCAGAAATGTACCTTAAAGCGATGAAGAGCTTAAATGTTGAACCGCATGAATGCTTGATTCTTGAGGATAATGAACACGGCATCCAAGCTGCAGTTACATCGGGCGGTCACCTGCTCAGAATAGGCGAACCTGATGACGTGACATATCAAGCGATTACAACCCGTATCAGTGAAGTCGAGCCCGCTTAAACCCATGCAGATCCTCATCCCGATTTCAGGATACTCAGCTTTCTTTTCAAAAGAAGATTATTATTTTCCAAAGCCACTAATTGAGGTGGCTGGCATAGCAATGATTGAAGTTGTCGTCAGACAACTACAGCGTCAGTTTAAGGATGCACGTTTTATTTTTGTCATCGACCCAGAGGATGCTCGCTCGTTCTCTCTAGACCGAACTCTGCAGCTTCTCGCCGGAGATAATACAAAGATCATAGAAAAGCCTGGCCCAACATCTGGGGCACTCTGCTCCTGCTTGTTAGCAATAGATACTCTAGATATCAATGAGCCGTTGATCATCGCCAATAGCGATCAGATTATCGAAGATGACCTGGCGCAAGCAGTTGAGACTCTCAGCGCTAACGACTGCTCAGCCGGGGTAATCACCTTTGAATCAATCCATCCCAGATGGTCTTATGTCGTAGACGATGAGCAGGGCGAAGTGATTCAGACCTTTGAGAAGAAGGTTGCTTCTCGCAATGCCATTGCAGGTTTCTATTACTTCAGGACGGCCTCTGCTTTTGTTGAAGCAGCAAAGCAAGTCATCTTGAACGATGCACAAGTAGATGGTGTTTACTTCATTTCGTCGTCACTCAACGAAATTATTCTCGAGGGAGGAAGAGTTCTTCAGCTGCCGATTGCAAGCCATGCATATCATTCTTTTTATGCGCCAGGAAAGATTGCAGACTTTGAGCGATCCGCCTATGCGAAGGAGCTTAGGGAAGGCACGCTTGCTCAAAAAGCAGTCAATGTGATCATTCCAGCTGCCGGTGAAGGAAGCCGGTTTGCAAAAGCAGGATGGAAGAAACCAAAGCCATTCATTGATGTTGACGGGCAACTGATGCTGGAGCATGTCATTAACAATGTCACGCCCACAGAAGCTGCCGTTACAATCCTTCTTCGCCAAGAGCATCTTGATGCTCATCCTAAAATTGCTTATAGATTGCAAGAAAACGGCCATCGCATTACTTCGGTATCTCGGTTAACGGAGGGAACCGCATCAACCGTTCTGTTGGCAAGGCGAACGTTTGACAATGAACAGCCGATGATGGTGGCCAATTCAGACCAGCTCGTTGATTTTGACGTCAACGACTTTATTGAGGACTGCATACAGCGCAAGCTGGATGGCTCAATACTGGTCTTTCGAGATCCGTCAATGGACCCCAAGTGGTCTTTTGCGAGAGTTGATGAGGCCGGGCTTGTGCTTGAAGTAGCAGAGAAAAAGCCAATATCCGACTTGGCCACAGTTGGCATCTATCTATTCGCAAAGGGCAAGGATTTTGTTGGAGCAGCATTGGATATGATGGTTGCCAACGATCGCGTGAATGACGAGTTTTACACGTGTCCCGTCTACAATTACATGATCCAAAATGGTGCCCGAATTGGGATTTATGAAGTCCCGATGGATGCGATGTCAGGTCTAGGGACACCAGACGATCTCAACCAGTTCCTGCAGGAACGTGGTGCCTCACCATCCATTGACTCCCCGGATTGACACCGATGCACGTAATTGTTCCTCTAGCCGGCCCCGACTTCGTGCGGGCAGACGGAAGTATTAAAGCCCTAGATTCCTTTCAAGGCCAGCCTCTCCTTAGATATGCACTCGATTCCAGGCCGTGGGCTTCAAAGGCTATCAGCCATTCATTTGTTCTTTATGATTGCGAGGAAACAAGACGGTTCGCCCATGACTGCCTAAAGCAATGGTACGAGGGATGCTCTATTGTTTACCTAGATTCATTTAGCCGTGGAGCCGCAATTAGTACCCTTGCGGGTCTTTCGACACTAAATGAGTTTTGCCATCCTTTGATAATTGACTTGGCCGATATTATTTACAAAAGTAATGCAAGTATTGAACAAGTGCTTCAAGCAGGCCCAGACATAGGCGGCATTGCCTTGGTATTTCAGTCGCAAAATCCTCAATACAGCTATTTGGCAAGTGACGCTAATGGTCGAGTCGTCGGAGCAGCAGAGAAGAAAGTGATTTCAGATCAGGCATCAGCGGGCACTTACATCTTTCGTGACTGCTCAACCGTTCTAAAAGCCTTAGCCCATGCAATTGACAATGAGCCTAGCCACACACACAACGATCTATTTTATGTGTGCCCCCTCTTCAATGGTGTCATTGCCCAGGGAAAACAGGTGACACTCGAGCGCGCCTATGATATTATAGACTGTAAGTTTCATAGACCCTTATATGGCTGAGCTTCGAGAGCTTACCCAGCAATATGTGGCAGCCTTCAATGCGAAAGACATAGATGGTGTATCCGCCCTCTTGACGGAAGATTTCAGCATTACTGATCCTTCAGTTACGCAACTGGAACCCAGGGACAAGGCAATTGAATATATTCGTGGTTTATTTATGTCTAATTCAGTTTTGAGTTTTCAAGCGCTGGATATTATTGTAGGTGATGATATCACTGCCCTCCACTTTGCCCTATCTCTTGGTGAAGAGAGGTACCATGGAATTGACTTAATTAACTGGAAGCAAGACAAGATCTCTTCTATTCTCGCTTACCTTACAAAGCAGTTCTAGCCTATTTGGAGGGAAATCCAACCTTAGATTGCTTCTGAAGCAAACATATGCTAGTAGTATTTATTTATGCTTGCTACGTGCATTTTTCTTGATTAGGTCTTGCCTCTCATGCTTGACTCATCCCATCGTGCCTATTTGGAAAACTACAGCAAGAGCTTTTTGCCTTTTACAAGCTAATATGGCTCAGCATAGCATAACTGACTCTTCCAAAGCATGTCAATTACTTGTACACCAATTCAGAAATGACCAGCCAGTTACCCGATAGTCCATGGTCTTTCTTGCTAGACGTCAAGAACTGCGATGACCCTAAAGAGCAAGTTGCTCGGATCCTCAAGCGCTATCCAGGTAGAGTTATCGATCTTGAGCAGATCGCGGATCTATACTGCTCTTTAATTGCACAACAAGAAGAGCTGCTAGGTGCAATTCCTCTTGTCGAAGAACAGCTCGATTATCACAAGGACTCGGTCGGCATCAATATTACATACATCAGACTTCTCAAGTCTAAGTGCGACGATAATTCTTATCGGTTCTTATCTCTGCTCCCCTTTTTGAAGAGTAATTACCCTCTGCATTATCTAGCGCATCTTATAGAACTTATTGGCTTGCATTCTATTGAATGCGCCACAAGCAGCAATCGTTGCAGGAACAGACTTTTTTGTGGCATTGCAGTTCATGGATGCGTATTTGCACTTTTCGGTCTATACGATAATGAATTACTGCCTGCAGATAAGTTATCTTTTTTCCTTCATAAGGTAAGCAGATCATCGATATGTGTAATGTCTCCACAAGATATGAGATTGCTCAAGGGAGACATACGACAAAGAATTGAAGAAAGAAAGATTGAGCCTTGCCTCCATTCTTGGTCGACTTTGCTGAGTTTCCGCAAATCTTCCGCTCCTCCCAAGATTGCCGTACTTCTCTCCGGTCAGTTTCGTGGATATGAACGTGCCAACGAATGGCTAAAAGAGCAGTTCTCACACTACGAAAGCACATTCTACTTGGCAACATGGAATCAGTCTGGCTTTAGGAAACCAACACTTACCAAGGGAACAATAGCTCAGTTAAATAGAGTCTTTTCAAAGCGTGTCGTTGAATTCTGTTTGCGCCATCCAAATAGCGCTGTTTCATTCTTTGAGAATGAAAGGATGTTGTCTTCTCACTTGTCAAAGCCAATTGACAATGGCTATTTAGCGAAGACCTATATGAGATCTGAAATACCCCTCTGCAATCTTGTGGTCAAAGATGAATCCGAGTTTGCTGAAAAACATAAGGGTCTAATAGATGATATGTGGACAAGGCATCCGCACTATACTTGTCATTCAAAGCCCACTAACTCATCCAAGATGGTATATCTTAATCAAAAGTGTTTTGACTTAATCCCAAATAAAGGTGATTATGATGTATTTGTTCGGATTCGCCCCGATGGCTATGTCAAGAACACGAGTGTGATCAACGATGCCATTCGGGATGTACTGGATGGCACCATTGATGGATATGTCGATAGAGGTGGAGGTTTTGGGGATCAATGTATAATTGGAAACTATGAGGCTATCAACTCTTACTGCAATCTTTGGACAAGCTTTTCCACTCTAGATCTTGATAGATCTGGTTCAATAGGACATGCTACTCAACCTCACACGAGGCTAATGGATAAGTCTATATTAGACTGTATCAATGTAGCCCCAATCGAAAACCTTAATATTTTGCATGACAGCTCATCTAGAGTGTCTGACCAAGAGCTTGTTGAGTTACTAATTAGAGAATGTGAACTTGGGTCTCATGACGAACCTACATGTCTATTCCTGGAAAGACTGTTAGACCATATTAAGAGCACCTAGAAAGATCGGGATTAACAGGCATGAAACTACATTGAGAAGCCGCCAAAAGAGGTGGGATGAAGTGCACAAGCGTGCAACTACCTGATTGGAGCGGATAGCAAATTAGAACGACTTGCTTCAGTGCGACGTAGCTGCAGCCAGGCTGGAAGTGCGCTGCAGATATCGGAGGAAGTTGAATGTGAGGTTTTGAGCCCCCACCACGCCACAGTTCTTGCCAGCCCAATTTTTCTAGTCGTCTTTCCGCCCATTGGCATAGTCATGCATCCAAAAACGTGCTCAACACACGCTCTGATTACTGATTTGACGCGATTGAGTTCTTTGGCGGCCTCGCTAAGCGGATTGTTGCGCGCCCTTTTTTCGTGAATCAGGCTTTCGAAACCACCGAGACTCAACAAATCCTCGAAAGCAGGTTAGCCTGTCTCGCGTCAAGCCCCTTGGCCGTCGCTTTGCATCAACAAGTTGTTACCCATTTTCTTTGACACCTGGTAACACTGCTATCTCTTCTGGTTCTGTCTCTTTTTGCCCCCTGGCTTTGGCATCCAGCATCTGCTCCATCTCCCGCTCGATCCGCTGCAGCCGGTAACCGCGCAGCCGGCGTTGCAGGGTGCGTAGGTGACGTTCCCCATAGCGCTCTGGGTTGTGTTGGATCAGCCGCTCCAGCAGGGTTTTGGCGCGGATCATCGGCTCGGCGACCAGGCACTGCTCGATCAGCGCCACATCCGGCTCAAACGGATCGGGCCTGGAGCGCTTGCCGCTGCGGGGTTTGGGCTTGCGGCGCCTCGGCTGGCTGCTGTGCCACAGGGTCTGCAGTCCCCCCAGGAACACCTCCAGTGAACGGTTCTCAGCGGCCAGATCCCGAGCCGTCTTGCCTGACTGCTCTTGTGATCCGTTCTCACCGCTGGCCAGTACGGCCAGCTGCCCCTGGCAGCGGCGGATAGTGACAAGCAACGCCACCGGGTCCGTGCGGCGCTGCAGATCCCGCAGCGCCTCGCCTTGGCCCTGAGACAGGGCGCCGCTCTTGATCAACCGCTGCAGCGGCGCCCGGGGCGGGTGGTGTTGGCGCTTGATCCGGCCGCCATCGCGCTCACTGCTTTTGAGCTTGAACGAGGGCTGAAACAGATTGGTGAACAGACGCAGGGCCCCATACAGCTCCCCCAGCACCTGAGCGGCTTCCAGGCCCTCCAGTCGCTGGTAGCCCACCACCCGGCGCACCAGCATCCCGTTCCAGGGCCTATTAGAAGTCTGTCTCAATAGCCCTGGCCGGGGCCTCCCGCCTACGGTGTCGTGCGCGGGACCCGCTCTTGACCCTTGGCCTCTGAGCCCGCCACCACGCCTGCTGCAGCAGGCGATCTGATCAGTTTTCTCCAGGCGCTGCCGGACTGCCGCATGCGACGTGGCATCCGCTTCCCCCAGTGGTGGATGCTGCTGGTGGCGATCCTCGCGATCCTCAGCGGCCAGGGCTCGCTGGTGGGGATGGAGCGCTTTGCCAAACGGCATCGCCAGACGCTCAACGAACTGCTGGGTACTGATTTCGGCAAGTCGCCGTCGGATTCGACCTTCCGGTTGCTGCTGGCCCAGCTGGATGTGGCGGGCTTTGAAACCCTGCTCCGCGACTGGATGGCGGCCCAGACGGGCGTGGCCGAGGAGCTCGACACCCTGGTGTGTGACGGCAAGACGCTGCGGGGCTCCATCGATGAAACCGCCTCCGGCGCAGCGAAGTTCATTGCCCAGGTGAGCCTCTACTCCCAATCGCTGGGCGTGGCAATCGCCCAGACCACCTACGCCACCGATGCCAGTGGCGAGATCCAGGCGCTGCGCCAGCTGCTGGAGGCCGTCGAGCTCGACGGGGTGCTGGTGCAGGCCGACGCGCTGCATGCCAACCGCCCTTTTTCCTCTACCTCGCCCAGCGCGGCGCCGACTTCCTGATCGCCGTCAAACACAGCCGCCGCAAGGGGTTTCGGCTGATCAGAGACCGGCTCACCTATGGCCGGCGAATCCCGTGGCGCACCAGCAGACGGGAGCTGAAACGGGGCCGTGACATCACCTGGACCCTGCGGGCGATGCCTGCGCCGGAGTGGGTGGTGGAGCAGTGGCCGGGCAGCGCGACAATCATCGCCGTGCGCAGCCATGGCATCCGTGATGGCAAGGCGACAGACGAGACCCGTTACTACGTCTCAAGTCTGCGGACCGGAGCCATGGCCCTGTTGCGGCACGTCAGAGACCGCTGGTCAATCGAGAACAGCTGGCACTGGGTGCGCGACGTGCCGCTAAGGGAAGACGCCCACCGCTACCGGGAGGACAACGGCGTCCAGATCCTGGCCACCCTCCGCAGCCTGGCGATCAATGCCCTGCGGCTCGATGGGATCTGGTCGATCACCGAGGGCATCGCCGCCCTGGCTCACGACATCAAGGGACTGCTCAGACTGCTGGGGTGGCGGGAACCGGCGGAAGAACGACCCTCAGGGTGACTTCTAATAGACCCTGGCATCCCGTTCTTCTGCTCCACCCAGGCCTGGTCGTTGCTCTGGTAGGCCCGCGATCGGGTGAGCACGATCTGATGACCAGGCCGGTCGCACCAGGCCTCCATCAGACTGTTCATGAACACCGGATCGTTGTCCGCATCGATGCCCCGCAGCGGGAAGGGCAGTTGCCGGCGGATCAGCTGCAGGGCCGTGAGCACAACAGCGCCATCGCGCACCAGGATCGGCACGCTTTCACTCCAGCCGGTGGCGATATCGGTCGCCACCAAGGTCCACAGGAACGGTCCCTGCATCCGCCCGCCGCAGTGGGCCACCAGGTCGATCTCCAGCCAGCCGGGCTCGTGGTGGTCCTCCCAGCCCTTGAACGTGCGCACCGGCACCCGCCGACGCACGCCGCTGTAGGCCCGCGGTGGGCGCCGCCAGTTGTTGCCGCCACTGGCCTTGCGAATCGGTGCCAGCAGCCGATCGATCGTGGCGCTGCTCATCGCCAGCACCTGCTCGCGCACTGCCGGCTCCAGAGACAGGTGGCCGTGTTGCTCCAGCGACTCCACCAGCAGCGGCAGAAGGGCCGCCAGGCGCTTGCCGCACAGCCGATCGCTGGCTTCCCAGAGCGGCACCAACGCCGCTGCAGCCTCCGGGCCATAGCGACGGCGGGGGTGGGGCTTGGGGGCCTGCATGGCCTCGCCCTGATCACCAGAGGCCACCGCCGCGCCGGCAGCGGCAGGGACCTTCCGGTTGAGTAGCCGCAGCAGGGACTTTCGGTGGTATCCCGTGATCCCCTCCAGCTCATCCAGCAACCGGCGCTTGCCGGCAGCACTCAGGCCCCCGTAGCGCTGGCGGGACGCCTCCATAGCGGCCCGTCTGCGCTGCGGATCAGGGTCGGCCAGCCCATCCCCACGCCTTCCACTCGCTACCCCGCTCGGCATGGCCACCACTACGCGCCAGGCATTGATGCAACAACATTAGGCTGGTAACCAAAGCAACGATGCAATGCGCCGGTCAACCTGATTGTCGCCGGACATTAGCCTCAAACATCTCGAAGATCTCCTCGATCACACCCGTCTTTCGTAGTCTCTCTCTGAAGAAGGCGACCGTGGTTGCATCGGGAATGCTGTTCATCACGCCAAGACCGACAAACTCCTCGAAGGAGCGCCTGTCGTTGACTGGCCGGATGAGGACTCTCATTCACCCTAGACCGATTTCCGGGGTCAACGTCAGCTAACTGAGCAATCCAAGGGTTTCCACAAAAGCTCACGCAAATGAGTCCGTATATTTGGTATGCAACTATTTCTATGTCTTGAGTCTAGTCATGTCTATCTTTTTTTAAATATCCATCTAAGCAATCGCTCCAGTAAACAGGGGTTCCAGCAACATTAACATACTTCGCAAAGACTAGTTCCGAAGGCGCCAGTCTATTGCCAACAAAGACAACTACCGCATTGCTTCTGTAGCAGCACTGATCACCCAGTAAAACAATATCACCAGGCCCGAGATGCAATATTTGTGAGTAATCTGTCGCAATATGGGTAGCAAGAACCGTTTCTTTTAGTCTTTCACGATCGTTCTTTAAAAAATGTAGAGCGTCAACTCTTTTCGACCAAGAAGCATCAGACTCTCCTCTGCTTCTTATGATCACGGGAAATGATTCAAACCTATGAAGACCTGATGATTCTTTTAGTGTTTTGAGATTCACTGGAATTTTATTGATTAGTCCCGAGACATAGAATGTCTCGAAGAATTCCATTATGCTCCCGAGAGAAAGCATCGGATTACGCGGTCCGCAGAAAATAAGATCACTTTTTGCGTATAGGTAACTTTTGCGGCTCGAATCCTTGCCAGAAACACATGCTGCCGCCAGGCTGAGTAATGAATCAAAGTCCTTATACTCATAATCTGTTCTAATCTTGAAGATAAAATCAAACTCGATTTTGCAGTCCTCCTCAGACTTAATAATCATTTCACATGCCATCTTATATTTTAACCATTGCCGCATGTTCTGCTGACCGTTAGCGATAAGTTCTTGGTCCCTGCATTCATATTGGCTGCCTTCAATATAAGATACGGTGACATTGTCTAGACAGTCGAACATGTCTATCTTCCCTTCTTCGCTCTTATGGGTGACTACAAATAGATGAGTCTGGTAATTGGATTTAGCTATCTGCCTGACAATCCTCAGATTTGTGTCAAGACAGCGTAGTAAGCCAGGAATCATTACTGCTATATTCATATAATGCGTAGGAGGATTCTTTCCATTATGTATTGCTGGGCATGCTATAGATATGTGCCAATTGTTGTGCGAGATGCATATAGAATGAGTTGGTCTCTTCCATTTTCAAGATCCGCAAATAAATCATCAAGTTCGCAAGGTGGCAAGATGGCATTCTTTGCTATCTCCATAAGCACTCTCCTTGATGGTATGAGGTCATTATTCTGTACAGGAGAACTATCTGGTAATTTGCCATTCGAAAGGAGATTAGCTAAACTCTGTCTAACCATGAATGGAACTTCAAGAGATATCTCTTCACAGGCTGGAAGGTTGTTGATCAACTCTAATACTAATTGATTTAAAGCCGGGTACGAAGAATTTACTGAGTCTTGAGGCGCCTTTATCACGCTGGGGTCTAGATTAAGAATTTTGCAAAGCTTTTCATGAGGCATACAAGTTTGTTGATCGTCAACATTAATGCAATGCATGCGATATCCTCCTTTCTCGGCAATCTTGATCAGTCTTGTAAGATATCCAAGAGAGAGGTCGTTGGATGTCAATAGGTTCAGCCAGTCATCTTTTCTGCTGAATTTCATGGGATGTCCCCACTTAAGCCTTTCTTGAAAAAGGCTAGATATCATTTTGCGAAAAGGTCGTATTGTAAGTACTATATTTACTTCGCAGTCTTTTGCAAGCAAGGCAAGCTCTTTTTCTAGAATCTCAATCTCGGCATCAATAAGTACTTCAGAAGAAAAAACTATATTCTCTATGGAGTCATCTGATGAGAATCCATCCTTGGCATATTTGTCAAGGATACCTGTCTCATTTTTTCTGTCTTTACCTTGGGCAACAACTTTCGCTGCCAGATTTGCTTGTCCAGGACCCATTCCCCACTGACCATAATAAAAACCCTTTGCTGCGAGCTCGCGCGAGGAGTCTTTAAGCGCTGTCTGAAGAAAAGTTGTTGCTGTTTTATGAAGGCCAGCGTGTATGTATGCCTTTGGGGTCATCGGTGAAACGTTGGGAGTTTGCGTTTGAAGCTGTTGCTTGTCACTTTCCTGAAGGCGGACTTAAATGAGTAATCATGGAGTATTCAAGAATATCGAAAACAACTTTTTCCGAGAATATTTTGCTCATGAATTGCGCCAATCGCTTTTATGTGCCAATCAGCTTGGCGCGCGTCAATGTAACTCAATATTCCAGTAGCTATAGCCGCCGCATGGTCGGAGTCGTTATTTCCAATCATAATTGATGAGCGTGGGTTAAGATCAAGCTCGTTACAGGCTTGAACAAGCATGCCTGGTTTCGGCTTTCGGCAGAATGAGTCTTTTTTATAGGCTCCGACACCGTGAATCGGGTGGAAAGGACAATGATAGATCCGATTGATAGTAATGTCAAGTAGGCAAAACCTATTAAGCATGTAACTTGTTACACGCCTGAAATCCTCATGTGAATAATAACCCCTCCCAATCCCCGCCTGATTCGTCACAACCACAATCTTCATTCTCGCTTTTTGAGCGGCCCTGCATACATCAAAGATCTCTTCTCGAAAGTGAAAGTCTTCAATCTTATGCACATACCCATAGTCTTCATTGATGACCCCATCGCGATCCAGGAACAAGGCTCTGTTCATGGCAACACCTCCGCAGCACGTTTCAGATCATCGGGCACGCCGATATCGATAAAAGCTCCTTCACAAGCTGTGCCGCACAGTCGTTCTGCAGCCAGGCGCTTCGGGAAGTAATCGGTCTCGATCGAAAAGACAGCTTCAGACCAGGCCGCAATGGCTTCGCGATGGAGCACGTAGATGCCGCCATTGATCAAGCCAGGCCCCTGGGCTCCCTTTTCCGCCAGTGCCACCACCCGCCCACTGGCATCCAGCTGCACAGCCCCGTAGCGACCCACATCCTCCACACGCCGGCAGGCCATCAGATCCGATCCGGCTGGGGTCTGCGCCACCAGTTGGCGGTAGTCCACATCGAAGAACGTGTCGCCATTGAGCACCAGCAGCTGCTCACAGGCGATCACCCGCGCCGCTGCACGGATCGCTCCACCGGTGCCCAACGGGGTTTCCTCCACGCTGTAGCCCAGTTGCATCCCCCCATAGGCGAGTCCCAGCGCCTCTTCCGCCATCTCCCCCTTGTAGCCAGTGAGCAGCGTGGCCGCCTGGAACCCCGCCTGGGCCAGCTGGTCGAGCAGGTGGGTGATGAAGGGCCTGCCGGCCACCTCCGCCAGCACCTTGGGGCGATCAGCCACCACACTGCGCAGCCGGGTTCCCAGGCCGCCGGCCAGGATCAGCACATGAACCGCCATCGCTGGGCTCATGGGGCAAACACCCGCTGCTCCACCATCTCACATATGGTGTGGCCCATCAGCAGATGGCCCTCCTGGATCCGCGGAACACAGCTGCTGGGAACCCGCAGCAGCTGGTCGCAATAGGGGGCCATGCGCCCCTCGCTTGCTCCCGTGAGCCCCACCGTGGCCACCTCCAGCTCCCTTGCCACCTGCAGGGCCTTTACGATGTTGGGCGAGTTGCCGGAGGTGGAGTAGGCCAACAGCACATCCCCCGCCTTGGCCAACCCCTGCACCTGCCGGCTGAAGGCCTGCTCATAGCCATAGTCGTTGGCGATGGCGGTGAGGATCGAGGTGTCGGTGGTGAGCGCCACCGCCGGCAGCGGGTTGCGGTCAAACATGAAGCGGCTCACAAACTCGCCAGCCATGTGCTGACAGTCGGCCGCGCTGCCGCCGTTGCCGGCAAACAGCAGCTTGTTGCCCTTCGCCAGGGCCTGCACCACCAGCTCCACCACCGCCTCCAGGCTGCTCTGGATGCTGGCGTCGGCGGCCAGCTCGGCGTAGGTGCGGGCGGCATCTGCAAACGACTGGGCGATCGAGGGCGGCATCGTTCAGATCCTCCAGGCCTGGGCGCCGTGTTCGCTGAGGCAGCAGAAGTTGGTTTCACCCCCGGCCTCCAGCAGGGCGCGCCGCAGCTGGATCGCCCTGGAGGGATGGGTCATGAACAAGATGAAGCCACCGCCCCCAGCGCCCGACACCTTGGCGGCCTCAGCCCCATGCTGTTGGGCCAGGGCAATGCGCTCATCGATCACAGGGCTGCTCACCTTGCTGGAGGTCTGCGCCTTGTTCTGCCAGCTGCGGTTGAGCGACTCCCGTATCCCGTCACGGTCACACTTCAGCACCGCCTCCTTCATCGTGCGCGCTTCCTGCTTGAGGTTGTGCAGGAAGTTGAGCTTCTCGCTTTGCTGCTCGTGGGCCGCTTTGGTTTGATCTTCGATCACCTCAGCCGATTGCCGCGACACGCCGGTGAAGTGCAGCAGCAACGACGATTCCAGCTCACAGCGGAACCAATTCTTCACCCGCAGAGGATTCACGATCGTGCGGTCGTGCTCAAACTCAATGAAGTTGAAGCCGCCAAAGGTAGCCGAATACTGATCTTGCCGCCCCCCTGCCAGCCCACAGTCTTCCCGCTCGATCGTGTAGGCCAGCTCAGCGATTTCGTAGTCGTCGATCCCCAGGTTGAGGGCCTCCACAAAAGCCTTCACCATGGCCACCACCAAGGTGGATGAACTACCCAAACCCGAGCCAATCGGTGCATCGCAGTAGGTGCTCAGCCGGCAGGCAAACGGTGTAGCGCTGTTGAAATCAGCAACGATCTTGTTGTAAACGGCTTGATGCAACAGCAACTGACGCGGCAATTGTTCGACCGGCGTATCTCCGTTGATCTGTTGATGCAGGCCCGAATCAAGC
This sequence comes from Cyanobium sp. NS01, assembly GCF_014280235.1. Taxonomy (NCBI): domain Bacteria; kingdom Bacillati; phylum Cyanobacteriota; class Cyanophyceae; order Synechococcales; family Prochlorococcaceae; genus Cyanobium; species Cyanobium sp. NS01. The sequence goes on from NZ_CP047940.1 coordinate 1,933,856, forward strand.
GCTTCGGCGATAAAGCCGTCGTCGCAGCGCGACAGCTCGGCATAGGCGTAGCGATTGATGGTGGTGTTGAGCACAGCACCGCCATGCACACTGTAAAAATCTTTGATGTCTGTGCCGCCGCCGGCCAGCCCCACCCGCAGGGGGGCTCGGGCACGCACAAGCCTTGGCAGGACGCTGCTGGTCATTAATCTAGCTTACTACAGTTCCAATGGGGCTGGAAAGACCGTTGCAGCAATTGTGCGTTAGCGAACATGCAAGGCCTGCATCGCTCAGCCGGCATCGATACGAGGCAACAGCATGCTGAGCTCGCGGCGGTCTGCGGAGCCTGGCGTTTCGATGCGGTAAGCGGGGCTTAACTCAAGTGCCGCAACAGAAAGGGGTTTAGTGGCAGGAAAGTGAATCACAAATGAATTCATTCCTGGCTGTACGCGCTGCACAAATGAGAGGGTCTCATTGCCGTCGTACAACACATCCACATGCACTTCCATTGCATCGTGATAGATCACCTTCTCCCCTTCAGGCAAATAGCCGGCAATTGAGAGCTCTCTGGCTTGATTGGGAATCGAAAGGATCAGCTGGTTGTTGCGAACCAGCCAGCCATCGTGCTCAATGCCGTAGCTGGCAGGCATCAGGGTACAGCCACTGAACTTTGTCTCCGTTCTTTTTTGCAGGAGGGTCTGCGCTGCTTCTTTATCTCGCATCGCCGGACCGATGGCCTGCTTGAACACTGTCTGAATGCGACCGAGATTGAAGCGGTCGGCCACATAGCTGCGGGCTCGTTTGCTGTTCTCGATCCAGGCAGAACGATCTCGGTGGAACACCTGCTGAATCGCTGAGGCAAACTTCTGGGCTGTATCGCAAGTGAAATAGATGCCCTGGGGAGCATCTTCCATTCCTTCGATTCCGTATTCAGAGCCAATCACCGTATGGCCAGCGGCAAAGGCCTCCACGACCTTGCCCTTGATGCCTGCTCCGTAGGGCAGTGGAGCCAGTGACACGGCGGTTTGCCGCAGCAGCTCTTCGAGCTTGGCATCGGAAGCAAAGCCATGGAACACAATCAGAGAATTGGATTCGAGCTTGGCCTTCAGCTCATCCGGGCAGCGACTACCAACAACATGAATGCGCACCCCTGGATCGAGCAGCGGCAGCACATGATCCACCAGCCACTCGATGCCGATCCGGTTAGGGGTATGGCCAAAACCGCCAACAAACAGCAGATCCTTCTGCGCCATTGATCCGCCATCAGGCGGCACACCGGCGGCGCCATCAGAAGCCACCTGGATCGCATAGGGGCAGATCGTGGCCACATTGCCGTGCGCCGGCTTGAGGAGTGCTTCTTCTTTGGGCGAGCACGTCAGTGCCAGATCCACCTTGCGAATGATCCGCTCCTCATCCGGCGTGAGCAGCTCAGCGCCGGCGAGATCGATCGGCGTACCCCATGCGGCGCCTGCAAAGGCCAGCTCCAGATGCTCGCGCAGGCCATGCATGTCGTGCATGTAATACAAGGTCTTGGCGGCCGGGAACTCCTCGGTGAGCAGGTCGATGTAGCGCTTGGTGATGTGCGGCCTATTGAAGAGGATGCAATCCACAAAGCGCAATTGCTCTCGCAGAATCTGCTCGAGCTGATTGGCCACGTAGTTGCCATGAAGCACCATCACCCCCAACGCCTCAAGATTTGAGGTGTAGGGTTGGTGAGCTGTAAAATTCTCTGGCAGGAAGACCACGTTGTAGCCCAGCTGGATCAGCGCTTCACAGAAGGCCTGCACCGTGCGGCTACCGGCATCCTTATCGGGCTGCGGCACGTAGTGATCCACCACCAGCACCGTCTTGTGCGTGCGCAGGCGGTGGTTACTGGCATGGAGGATGTCGGCAGTGCTGCTCAACCCTCGGGTGAGGATGGGCAACTTCCACTTTTGATTCAGCTTTTGCAGATTGATCTTCTGATAAGCCTTAAGCCCCTTCTCTACATCTTTAGAGTTGCTCAGCCCCTCAAAGTGAATAATTCGCGATTGTGGCTGCACCCACACCTGCTTGCCAAGGGCTCGGATCTTGAAGCAGAGATCAGAATCCTCGCAGTAGGCAGGGATGAACTCCTCCCCGAATCCCTTCACCTGCACCCACAGGTCACGTTGCACCGCCAGCGCGCAACCGGACACGTAGTCGACCTCGCGGGAGTAATTCACTTGATAGACCTTTTCCTTCTCAAAGTTGCGACCAAAGTTCCAGCACTCCCCATCCGGCCAGACGATCCCGCCTGATTCCTGGATCTCGGAATTGTGAAACAGCACCTGGCTGCCAACGACGCCCGCTTCTGGCCTGAGCTGGAAGGTGGCGACAACCTGATCCAGCCAATGATCGAGAACAACGGTATCGTTGTTCAAGAAGTAGATGTACTTGCCGCGCGCGTGCATGGCGGCATTGTTGCAGTTGCGGATGAAGCGTCCATTCGACTCCATGCGCACATGGCGCACCCATGGATTGAGCTTCAGTAGCTCGGCTGTCTCATCGGTGGAGCAGTCATCCGCAACGATCACCTCAAACGGAACGCTGTTGGCGGCCGCTGCAATGCTTTTCAGGCAATTCTGCAGCAGCGGCCACAGGTTGTAGACCGGGATGACAACCGAAACAACAGGGTCAGCCGTGCAGAGCAGTGGTCGAGGGATCGCTACTACTCCATCGATGGCCGAGAGGTAGTACTCCAGTAAGAACCTGGCTTCTGGATCATTCTCGGTGCATTCCAGCACTGCCTTCCAGCCTGGCCGCTCACGCACAGGCACGAGCACGGGCCTGTTGGTGAGAGCAACCCAGTTCGTGGGGACGCTATCCCTGGCCTGCTGTTGATCCGTTTCAAAGCCCAACACGCCACTGAGAACATTCATCAGTGGTGCTGAGCCGATTCGCCCCTGCACGGTTGCCTTACGCAGCAGGTGACAGGCAGAGGCCAACGACGACCCGGCCGGCTGGGCAGCCAGAAAATCCTGGCTCAACTGGTTTGCGGATTCAATGCGACCAGACCAGAGGTTGCTGGCAATCTGCAGCAGCTGCCATTCGGCAATGTTGATCACCCCTCCTGTGACCAGGCCATCGAGCTTCTGTTGGGCGGCCTGCTGTTGGTCATCGAGCAACAGGTCCATGTAGGCGCGGATCTCACTGGCCTTCTCACCCGCCGCCTGCAGAACGGTGCGCCACTGGGCATCGGGCGGTGCAGTGGTCCTCTCCTGCTCTAGCTGCTCCCACAAGGCTGCGTTCCAGGGGTCGTCCAGAAGTTGCTGTTGGATCGTGGCCATTGCTGGGGTGTAATCAGATGGAGAGCCTGGATTGAATCGAGACCGAAGTTGAGATCTACACGGCTACCGCTGGGCCTCAATCACCAGGACGCCAGGCAGGTCAGATCCAAGAATCCCGTGCCTCCAACTGCAGATGTGATGAATGGCTGTCATCTTGAACCCAGCGCGCTGCAGTTGATCAAGAATTTCCCATCCTGGAATGCGATACACCAAGGAGCCGTGGTCAGGACGTACAGGGTCACCGTGGTGTTCGGGTTCGCCGATCATATCAGGCTCTCCCGTCTCTTGGTTCAAGCGGGCTTTGAGAATGGAGTCCCTCTGGCCAAAGGCTAGTGGACAGGTTGCAATCAGTCGTCCTTCTGCTTTCAGAACACGGTGGATTTCGGAGAACGCCTGACCGAGGTCTCTGACGTGCTCGAACAATTCATTGCAGAGCACCAGGTCGAATGTCTGGTTTGAGAAGGACAGTTCACACAGGTCTTGATGGGGAATATCGCTGACGGGAATTTCCGATTCTTCCAAGAATTCGCTGCAGATCAGACCTTGATCGCCGACGCGCCGGCGCATCCAGCTGGCAAAGCCACTGATGGCCTCCACGAGATAAATCTGTTGTTGCGCCAAGGCTTCGACAGAGCCGTAGGTGCGCTCCACCACTTTCAGCACGGCACGATTGCGGCTGAGCAGACCATTGGCAACAACGCCCTCGCGGTAATTGGTGCCCGAGAGATCAATGGCGCCCGGTGGCACGTAGGATCCCGTCAATGGCTCAATCATTCCGAGCCTCTGAATGACAGCGAGGCAGTCCTCCCGGAGTGCGCCTTGATGCAACAGAGAAGGAATATTTGGCTTGAACTCGGCAAAGTCGAAGTAACTCTTCTGATAGCCCTGCAAGCCAAGCACCGCCTCGCTCGGCATTAACTTCGGTCGAGCTGATGATTGCACCAAGGAAGCCCTCACCATTGTTTGGGGAGCCTAAGCAGTCCTGGTGGTAACTGCCAATGAATGCCCGAGGCCTGTTTGTCACCACTGCGACACCCCAGCATCTCTGCCCCTGATCCCCATGGCCGCCCCTGCTCGCTGGTGGCGTACCTCGGGCTGATCACGGCAAGCTCCGAAAAAACGCCGTCCGCTGCGCCCGCCCACCACCGGCCCAGGGCCACCAGGGTGCGGTGAAGGCCTCGTCATGCGCCCACAGCTGCAGCTCCCTGGCCGTGATGGCAAAGCCGGCGGCCTGGGCCCGTTGCACCAGCTGCGCCAGGTCGGCCGCTGCGCCGATCTGGGCTTGCAGGGCTGGGTCAGCCGCCACCGCTTGCAGGAACTGCCGCAGGGCAGGGCTCTTCATGGCCTACCCCCGGTCGCTGGTCGCTGGTCGCTGGTCGCTGGTCGCTGGTCGCTGGTCGCTGGTCGCTGGTCGCTGGTCGCTGGTCGCTGGTCGCTAGTCGCTGGTCGCTGGCGCATTATTTCCGCAATCACGCGCAGTCAATGCCAGTTTCTACCGATATTACCCCAGTTGTTGGTATGCCATCGCACCTATGCAGAACATGCATGCCTAGGGCTGTTTGGGGCCCTGGCCCGATGGCAGTGCTGCTCCGCTCTGCGTAGCGTTCCAGCATGCAGCTCTACGCGGAGCCCACTGAGCTCACCGCCCAAGTGAGTGCCCTGCTGGCCAGTGAGACAGCGCCCTCGTCGGTCGCACTGCTGCAGTTGGCCCTGCTCTGCCTGCAAACCGGCCACCCCGAGCAGGCCGCTCGCCTGCGCCGCAGCGCCCTGCTCAGCGCTGAGCACCAAGCCGAGCTGCAGAGCCTGGAGCGCAGTGATCCGCTCAGCCTCTACAGCAGCTGGAAAGCTGCGGCCACCAGCGGCTGGCAGGCCGCGCTCAGCCCCGATGCCCTGCTGCGCCTGGGCCTGCTACTCAGCTCCTGCGAAGGCGACGCCCTCACCCGCCTGCACAGCGATCTGCAGGAGGTCTTCGGGGAGGCGATGCTGCAGGCGGACCTGCTGCAGGCCGTGCAGCTGTGGGACCAGCTCTGCCGCCGCTGCCCCGACTGGAGCTGGGCGCGGCTGATGGCCTGCGACCTGGCCCTGCAGGCCGAGCAGCTCGAGCTCTGCCACCACCACCTCGAAACCGCCCCGGCCGCTGAGCGCCGCAGCATCTCGCTGCTGGATGTGGAGGCCCGGCTGCGGTTGCAGCAGCAGTTCGTGCAGGAGGCGCTGCGCTGCTGGGATGCGGCGATCGAGCAGGCCCGCGCCGAGCGCCAGTTCAAGTGGGCCTCGGCCCTGGTGAACCGCCGCCACGCCGCCAAGATGGCCGACCTCAAAAGCCGCGCCAGCCAGACCATTCCCTACGAGGCGGAGCTGGACCGGATCTCCAGCTTCCTCACCTCGGTGGCCGATCGCTACGGCATCGCGCTGCCGCCGCCCAGCCCATCGAGCCACGGCTCTCAGAAGCTGGTCGCTGTGTCAACCAACCAATTGAAGGGCAGTCGCACCCAGTCATCAATCGAATAATGGCTGACCTGGCGGGGATCCAACACCACGTTGTGATCCGTTGTGCTGATCACCGATGGCACCCGCAGCCCACACACGTGCTGGCCATCAGCAGCTGCACGATCAACGGCAGTGATGAATTCGCGGCCGATGCTCTGAGCATTCGGGCCAACAGGGCGCACGTTCCAGTTGGTAGGAAGGATCAGGCCCAGATCATCCAGGTCCACCACCGACCCGTCGGGAATCGACAGGGCCGCGATCGTCAGTTCAGTCAAGGTCTGCCAGCCCGGTCGACTCACGACTTCCAGAATGGCCAGTGACTGAACCTCTGCTGCATAGAGAATCGGGCAGCGCCTGTCGTTGAAGCGCCAGCCATCTCGGGCCACGGATGCCTGTGTGTCCAGGGGATCAAAGGCATCTCGGGGGCGCCGGCTTGCGCGATACACCAGCATCCCGAATCTCAGAGGGGGCCGCCTTCTGCCTGGGTGTGCAATTCATTGAGCACAAGCCGCTCGCCATCACCTGTCTTCACCAGCTCGGCTGGGGTGGAGCCACCTAGTGCGAAGTTGGGCGTGTGCATATACGCTCTCGCTGCAGCGAAGCTACCCAGCACATCGGCCGCTGTCACCGTGACCCGTGCAGCACGCAGTGCTCGCTCACTGGCGGCGGTGTCGAGCGGATGGCCCAGCCTGGCCTTGATGGTCTTGAAGCTCAGCCCAAAGAACCCCTCTGCATCGCTGAGGGTGTTCAGGAACATCGAGGACGACACCAAGAGCGACTCTCCCGCCAGGCCAGCCGCCAGGCGGCGATGCACGGCCATCGGCTCCAGAGGCTGGCTGCCAAGGGTGCTCTGCTGAGCCAGCGCTGCTTCTGTGAGCTGCCAGACGCTGGCGAGTTCCACCTTCTTGAGCTCACGCACCCGGGCCTGCAGGGCCTTGTTGTCGAGCACCTCAAGCACCCAGGCATCGATCAGCGCGGGTTCCATCCCGGCTGCGCTGTGGCGGGGCAATCTTGGCAGCGATGCCGCCGGCTGCGCTCGCTGATGCGTGGACATTGGAATTCTCCACAGCTGGTTCTGGATTATCCCATGATCAAGGGCCGTTGGTAGCCCTGGCGCGTTCATTGCCGCCTTGGGGCCCGCGGGATCGGCGCTGGCCAGATCGTCGACCCACCACGTAGCAGAATGCTACGGTCGTAAGTGACGCATGCCCGGCTGCATCTGATGGCAAAGGCTTCTTCCCCTGTTCGGCTTCAGAGCGAGCTGATGGAGAGTGCGGCCAGGGCGGGAGCTCTCCACCACCGCAGTGCTGCCGAGCAGATCGAATATTGGGCGGATCTTGGACGCCGGGTGGCCCGCGTGCTCGATCCCGACACCCTGCTTGATCTGGCTGCCGGTGCAGTTCGCCTCCATCTGGAACCCGTTGTGACGCCGAGCGTGTCGCCAGAGCAGGTGTTTGCAGCCGTCGACGCTGACCGTGCTTCTGGAATTCTGGTGGGAGCCGTGACCACAGCCCCCCTGCGCTACCAGGTGGCCACCGGCTCGCCGGGCTACCTGGAGCAGATCGCTGCCGATGGCACCCGGATGCTGGGCAGCTTCCAGGATGGCGTGTTCACGCCGCTGAACACCCCGGACACCAAGGCCTGACGCCTTGAGCGCTGAAAAGCAGCTGTGGGTGCTGGTTGGCGGCAACGGAGCTGGAAAATCCACGTTCTATCGCCTCTACCTCCAGCCTCTGGGTCTGCCCTTTGTGAATGCTGACCTGCTCGCCCAGATCGCCTATCCCGAGGCACCAGAGCAATCCAGCTATGAAGCAGCCCTGTTAGCGCAGGAGCAGCGCCAGCAGCTACTGCTTCAAGGTGTGAGCTTCTGTTTTGAAACCGTTTACTCCCACCCCTCAAAGATCGACTTTGTAGGCCGCGCCAAGGCCCTTGGCTATCAGGTGGTGATGGTGTTCATTCACCTGGGCGATCCCAGCTTGAATCAGGCACGCATCAGCATGCGCGTGAGCCAGGGCGGCCATGCTGTGCCGCCCGAAAAAGTACAGAAGCGTATTCCCAGGTTGCTGGAACAGGTGAAAAAGTCACTGCCCCTTTGTGATGTGCTGAGGGCCTATGACAACAGTTCTGCTGATCATCCATTCATGCCTGTCTTCACCATCAGCAACGGCAGTCTCGAGACCCATCTTGCCCCCCTTCCTGCCTGGGCCGTGAATATGCTTGCAGATTCATCTCCTGATAGCTGAGCTCAAATAGCAGGTTTGCGGGGGAGGTGATGGCAGCCTCGTTGCACCAGTACGGACGTACTATTGATTGATCGGCCCTGGTGCGGGCTCGCTACGGTGAGGACAGACGTTCAAAGCCTTCCGGAGCACCCTGATTCTGCACCGCCGCCTCGGCTGCTGGATCGTCAGGGGTGGCCAACCCTGTTTGCTGGCGCCCTGTTGCTCCTGATTTCGTTCACCACGAACTACGGCGATGACAACCTTCTCCACTTCGGCAACCTCCAGGCCGCTCACAAGTTCGGAATGGGTCTCCACCTTGCCGCCCTGGCGGAGCTTGCTGGCGACGCTCAACTGGCGACCCGTCTACGACATCGAGATGCGTGGACGCGAGAGCGAGAAGCGCGCGAAGCAGCTCGAGAGCGAGATCGAGCTGCTGCAAGAGAGCAACGCCAGAATCGCGCGTTTCGAGCAGGAGCTCTTTTCCTCCTCGAACCAAGCCCCCTCCACCGGCGATTCCTCGCCCACATAGCCAACGAACTGGCAGGCCCGCCGCAAGGCGAGCAGGCGAGCTAGGGGTGGGTCAGTACCCAGGGGGCCTGATCATGAAGCCAACGCACTGCGGTTCGTTTGCATCACAGCTCGGCGGGGGCATAACAACTTGCCACCGCCATCGCCAGGCCGTGAGCTCTTCGCCGCGGTTATCACGAAACCGCAGGCATTCCTTGCCGGCCAGCTGGCTTCCCGGCAACGCCTCCAGACCCAGCACCTCGGCATCATCGCTGGCGGTGATCAGCACACTCTCCAGACCGCAGGGTTCATCAGCCCACAGCTCGTCTTCCACCGTGAGACACGCCGCGTTGCAGTCGAGCTGGATCTTGCGCAGCAGGCGCCGGTGGCCTGCCGCCGCCGGATAGGCATGGGTGAGGTCCAACTGGATCTCCACCGCAGCAGTGCCGGCATTGATCTCCAGCAGCTCCGCTGAAGACTCCCTCCCCGCCGCCTGCTCCTGGCCATTCACAAGCGGCACGGAATGGCCGCTACTGCGCGTAGCCAGCAACGTGTAACGCTTCGGGCCGAAGGTGTCCGCGGTGTATTCCGGCGCACCCAGCTCAATCGCCAGGCGCTGGCCGTCCACCTGGAGCAGAAAGCTGCCGCAGTCGTTGTGGTTGTGCGGCTCGTCGTTGTGGCCGCCTTTCACAGCCAGCTCCCAGCAGCGGCCCTGGCGATCAAAACGCCTCACCACCACCAAGCCAGCCTCGCGGTCGATCCAGTCGGCCCCATCGGGCTCGCTGGCCGTGGCCAACGCTTCCGCACTGGGCGACTCCAGCAGCATGCGGGTGAGATAGAAGAGATCGCAGCGCTGTGCATGCAGATCCAGCCCCCGCGCCAAGAGCTGCCGATACAGGCTCAAACCACCTGAGGTGCTCTCCGGCAGCTGCAGACGCCGACCCAGCAACATCAGCAAGCTGGCCCGCGGCGGCATATCCAGCCGACTGTCGGCGAAGTTCACGAGCAGCCCACCTCTTAGCAGCATCGACGACCCAAAGCGCGCTATGCGGGAGATCTGCTCTTCCTGGCCCGCAAGCAGACTCTGCTGCCCACCACTCCAAAGCTCCAACTGCTCATTCAGCAGGACAAACCAGCCAAATCCGTATTCCCAGTAGGTGATTCCCTCCAGGCAGCTGCCCGCTGCGCTGAAGCCATCCAGAAACAGCTGCAAGTGCTGACGGCTGAGCTCCAGCAACCGCTGCAGGCTGTCGCTCTCCAGGCCCAAGGCCAGTGCCGCGCCCACCAGCCCCTGATGGCACACCGCATTCCAATTGCTGGGCTTGGCCGTCCAGCCATAACGCTCCGGATGGGCCAGAAACGGCTCCACCATGCCCACCAACACCCGCTGCCGCATCACCGCCAGCCAGACCGGCGGCAGCCAGGGCCCGAACAAACTCACCAGCTCGCCGCAGAGATTGGCGGTTTCCGCCGCAAACAGGTCGATCACATCAGGACCAATCCCGCTCGGATCGCGCACATGGGCCGGCCAGGCCCAGGCTGGCTCCGCCAGCAGCTCCTGAATCGCCGCCAGCAGCTGGCCCCACCAAAGGCCGCCGGCCTGGCACGGGGTGCAGGATCGAGCAGCAAGCGCACCGCAGCCCGCGCCAACCGCCGCCGCCGCTCCTGCCACACCCGCTCAAATGGCAGTCGCTCACCGGTGCGATGCACCTGGCTGAAGAGCTCAAGGGTGAGACACGGGAGCGGCGTTCTGCAGTCCCCGGCCTGCAGCGCTGCCAGTTCCCGCACCAGGGTCTGGCCATAGGGGGTTTGGGCAGCGATCTGCCAGCGGTGATCACCCCATGGGGGGAGCAAGCGGGCCTGGGGCATCGTTTGCATCAGCCCGGCCTCAATAAAAATCCGCCTGCCGCTCCTGCTCCTCTGCCAACAGCGCCGCCAGGTCAAACCCGCGCGCCTGCCAGTAGGCCTGCACCGCCACCACCGCGTCGTCATTGCCCCCAGCTGGGCCATTGAAGGCATGCCAGAGCGTTTGTTTCTGGGCAATCGGCTCCCGGCTGGCAGCCGGGAAGGCCAGTTCCTTGGTTTTGGCAGCCGCATTGGGCTGCAGGATCACCGCCTGCACCCCCTGCCGCGCCGTGAGCCAGTGCAGCCACAGGTCGTCGTGGGTTGGGGCCAGCGCCAGCGCCGCCTCCAGCTCCAGATCCCGCGGAAACCAGCTGCGCCGGTACAGCACCCCGCTCTGCCCCGTGGGCAGATTGGCCAGCCGTGGTTCACGCACCCCGTCGTGCCACTCGGCATAGGGCCGGAAGGTTCCGCTGGCCTCCCCTTCCGCAAGTCGGATGCGCCGGCCCCGGTGCGCCACGACGCAACCGTGACGCTCGTAATTGCGCACCAGGTATTCGATGAAGCGCGGCGGGTAGAGGGTGTCGTCGTCGACGGTGATGAACAGGTCGCCGTCTGTTTGCGATGGCCCCGCCTGCGCATAACCGTCCTCCTGCAAAAAGGGGATGATCTTGCGATACGGTCCCAGGTTGGCCACCCAGTGCAACTGCACCCAGCCATCAGCCGTGATCTCCTCCAGCAGTGGATCGTCGGCGGCAATGCCCTGATCCAGCAGGTGGGGGTCTTGCGAGAGGTGCAGGTGCACCTGCGCCGGCCGGTAGGTCTGCTGCCGCAGCGACTCCAGCACCGCAGGCAGTGTCGCCAGGCGGCTGCTGATCGCCGTGAGCGTCACGGGCGGCCCTGTGCGCACATCCGCCCGTAGCGGTTGCTGAAGCAGGGTCTGCAGCGCTGGCTGCTCAGGCAGCCCCACCAGGCTCAAGGCCTGCTCCAGGCTCAGCAGCACTGAGCGCCGCTGGGCGCCCGCAACCGCCTCAGCCGTCGCCCCCTCCTTCTGCGCCTGCACAAACGCCAGCGCCGCCTGCTGTTGCTGCTTGCCCACATCCGGGCCCGGTTGGATCGTCTGCAGCAGCACCACCCCGTAGCGCAGCCATTCCCCTGGGTCGTGGCTCTCGAGCGGGTGCGCCTCGATCACCGCCTGCCAGTTGCCCCGCTCAAATGCCTCGCGGCTCATGGCTGCGCGTTGCCGTGTCTCGCCCCATCATGACGGGGAACAACCGTGTCGCCGCAAGTTGGCCACTGCCATCCGCGCCGAGCAGCAGGCCCGCGGCGTGGTAATTCCATTTGAGGTGGTGTCGAACCCCGAGTTCATCAAGGATGGTTCGGCCGTGGCTGATTTCCAGCAGCCCGACCGCATCGTGGCGATGGACCTGCGCTCGGCCGAGCTCAGCCAAAGGCCGCATCGGCATCGGCGCCGACCCGCGCATGGGCTCCGTGGAAACGGTGAACCAGTTACAGAAGCAGCGCTTGCATCGCCTGATCAGCCAGCACTTCGGTGGGGGTGCGGGCCTGGCCGGCCGGCGCTTTGCGGTGTGGATTGACCCCAAAGCTCTGGCTGATGGCCGATTGACCCTTGCAGCCACCAAAGAAGAGGCCACCGAGTGGAAGCGTTACCGCCTCCCTTCAGCCCGCCCCTCCCTCTCGAAAGACCCTTCCGCGACGCTCTTGGATTCAGCCCAAAACCACACCACACCTGGTGCCTGAAATCGCGAATCCAGTGAGCGTCGCTGCAGGCATCACCCACCAGGCCCGCCGCCAGCCCGCGAAACCACGCACCCATCGCAGCTAGTACTGCAGTACCATGGCGTGATCGGGATCGGTGCGCCCTGGCTACGGTGATGTCAGATGGTCAAAGCCTTCCGGGGCTGCCTGCTCCAGTCCCGCCGCCCCGGCTGCTGGATCTCCAGGGCTGGTCAACCCTTGTAGCCGGCTCCTTGCTGCTGCTGATTTCGTTCACCACCAACTATGGCGATGACAACCTCTCCCGCTTCCGCAGACTCCCGGCCCATGACCAGGTCGGAGTATGTCTCCACTTTGCCGCCCTGGCGGCGCTTGTTGGCGATGTTCAACTGGCGTCCCGTCTACGACATCGAGCAAGAAACCGAGAGATTGAGGATCGAATCGCTCGAAAGCGAGAAGCGGCTGCTCGAAAGCAAGAAGCAGATGCTCGAAAGCGAGAAGCGGTTGAAGCTGCTGCAAGAGAGCAACGCCAGAATCGCGCGCTTCGAGCAGGAGCTCTTTTCCTCCTCGAACCCAGCCCCCTCCACCGGCGATTCCTCGCCTACATAGCCAACGAACTGGCTGGCTGAAGGGTGGGTCAGTTCCCCGCAGGTCTGATCACATAGCCAACGCACTGCGGTTCGTTTCCATCACAGATTGGCGGGGTCACAGCTGCCTGCCAACACCAGCGCCAGGCCGTGAGCTCTTCGCCGCGGTTATCGCGAAACCGTAGGCATTCCTTGCCGGCCAGCTGGCTACCCGGCAACGGCTCAAGTCCCAGCACCTCGGCATTATCGCTGGCGGTGATCAGCACACTCTCCAGGCTGCAGGGTTCATCAGCCCACAGCTGGTCTTCGACCGTGAGACACGCCGCGTTGCCGTCGAGCCTGATCTGGCGCAGCAAGCGCCGCTGGCCCACCGCCGGATAGGCCTTGGTGAGGTCCAGCTGAATTGACACCTCATCAGTGCCGGCCACGACATCGAGCAGCTCTGCTGAAAACTCGCTGCCCGACGCCTGCTCCTGGCCGTTCACAAGCGGCACGGAGTGGCCGCTGCTGCGGGTGGCCAGCAGCGTGTAGCGCTTTGAGCCGAAGGTGTCGGCGGTGTATTCCGGTGCCCCCAGCTCAATCGCCAGGCGCTGGCCATCGGGGGAACCCCAGGCTAAGCAGCGCATTCAGCGTGATCGCCCAGTGGATGTGCACCGGAATCAGCACAGTAATGAGCGGGGGTTCGGCGCTGTCGGGCGCGGCTGCTAGCGCACCACACAGGGCTTGGGCAGCCCCGCAGCCAGCAGCACGTGGCCGCAGGCCTGCTGAAAGCCGGGCTGGGAGAGCACCAACGCCGGCCGGCGCTTCTGGGCTTGCCGATCCGCGAACGCAAACGGCACCCGCACCGAGCCATCCTCCAGCTCCCAACAGAGCTGATCGCCCTGCCGCAGGCCCAGGGCATCACGCACCATTTTCGGCACGGTCACCTGGCCCTTGGCGTTACCAGGCGACCGGGCTGGGTTGGTGCGGTACTGGACGCTCGGTTCGCGCCTGCTGCCCTTACCCTGACGAAGGCGCCGCCCAGTGACCATGACACTTGCCCCGCCAGCAAGCCCCGTCGACTGCCCCGGGCATGCCCTCGCGCCGTTGCTGCTGCCGCATGAGCTGCGGCTCACAGCTGAGCAGTTTGAGGCCGTCTGCCAGGTCAACCCCGACGCCGTGCTGGAGCTCGACGCCAGCGGCCACGTGATCCACATGACCCCCACCGGCAGCGAAACCGGATCCAGAAACCAGGCGCTCGGGGCTCTTCTCTGGATTGCGGTGCGTACAGCTGGGCTGCCACTGAAGGTGTTCGACAGCTCCAGCGGCTTTCGCTTGCCCGATGGCTCGGTGCTCAGCCCTGATGCTGCCCTGATCAGGCAAGAGCGCTGGGCGGCCCTCACGCCAGAGGAACGGCGCGGCTTTGCACCCCTTTGCCCCGATCTGGTGGTGGAGCTGGCCAGCCCCAACGACCAGGGGCCGCGCGGCCTCACGGGCCTGCGCCGCAAGATGGCCGCCTATCAGGCCAATGGCGCCCAACTGGGCTGGCTGCTGATTCCTGAGCAACAGGCGGTGGAGGTGTGGCCCGCCAGTGGCGGTGGCGATCCCCTGCGCATCGATGTCGCCACCAGCCTTGATGCCGGCTCCCTGTTCCCCGGGCTGCAGATCGATCTGCTGGAGATCTGGCAGGGGTGAGCGGCAGCCAGGCCAGTCGGTCGCGGGGCAGATCCGAGCCCAGCACCCCGTGCTTCCAGTTGGCGATGTGGTGCATGCGCGCTTCCGAGAAGCCGGCGGCCTGCAACTGCTCCAGCACATCCCAGGCGGGGATGCGATACACCAGTGAGCCCTGATGCGGCCGCACCGGATCGCCGTGGTAATCAGGCCAGCGGGCAGGTGGCCAACAGCCTCCCGCCCGGCCGCAGCACCCGGGCGATCTCGCGGAAGGCCAGCTCCAGATCCTGCTCGTGCTCAAACAGCTCGTTGCACAGCACCAGATCAAAGCTGGCATCGGTGAAGGTGAGGGCGCAGAGGTCCTGGTGGGGACTATCCGAAAGGCCTGCTCGGCATCCTCCAGGAATTCACTGCAGCTCAGCCGCCCCTCCCCCGGCTGACGCCGCAGCCACAGGGAAAACCCGGGAGCGCCTCCACCAGATAGATGGCCTGTTGGCCCAGCCCCTCCAGGGAGCCATCAAGCTGCTCCAGCACCAGCAGCACCGCCCGGTTGCGGCTGAGCAGCCCCTTGGCGATCAGCGCCTCGCGGTAGTTCGGCCCCTGAATCGTGATCGCCTCCGGCGGGATGTGCTCGCCGGTAAACGGCTCCAGGATCCCCAGGGCCTGGCTCGCCTGCACGCAGTCGCCGAGCAGACCGCCCTGCTGCAGCAGCGCCGGCAGCAGGAGCAGAAAGTCGCCCAGGTTGGCATAAACCAGCTGCAGATCGTGCAGCGCCAGCATCCCTTCGCTGGACTTCTGCGCTGGACGCTCAGCAGCCTGCACCACCAAAGCCGTCTCTCAGTTAAATGACTGTAAGCAGATCCTCCCGGTTGCTCACCCATGCCGCCTTCATTGCTACTGACCTCTGAAAAACGCTGTCCGCCCTGCCCGCCCGCCCCCGGTCCAGGGCCACCAGGGTGCGGTGAAGGCCTCGTCGTGGGCATACAGCTGCAGCTCCCTGGCCGTGATGGCAAAGCCGGCGGCCTGGGCCCGTTGCACCAGCTGCGCCAGGTCGCTCGCCGCACCGATCCGGGCCTGCAGGGCCGGGTCAGCCGCCACCGCTTGCAGGAACTGCCGCAGGGCAGGGCTCTTCATGGCCTACCCCCAGTCGCTGGTCGCTGGTCGCTGGTCGCTGGCGCATTAATTCCATCGTCTCGCGCAGACAATCATCCTTACAGATATTGCCCCAATGTCGGTATTCCATCGCACCTATCCAGAACATGCATGCCTCGGCACCACCGCTGGGTGAGGGTCATTGCCACAGCTGGGATCTGAGGGAGGCGCGCTACTCCATGGGACACCGCTGGCGTGATCGGCTCCAGTGCCTCGCCCATGCAGAAAGCGGTGTGGCTGTGATCCCGGATCACCAGGGCCTTGCCATCGGCCTGGCAGATCGCCACCGTCTGCTCCATGCGGCTGAGAAAGACCTCCTGGTTCTCCTCAGCCGTGAGGGCGCGATGGCCGCGCGGTCATGGCGTGCTTGGGAATCTGGCCTCAAGCTACGGGCAGCAGGCGGCGCAGGTGGGCCATCACCCCGGCCTGGTCCTCTGCCTCCAGCGCTCCAACAGCCCCGAGCACCAGCCGTGCATCCAGTGTGAACAGCTTGAAGCGCACCAGGCAGGGCTGCTTCAAGCCAGCAGCCTGCAGATCCGCTATCGGCCAATCCAGGGGCCACGCCGATTGCCGGGCCGAGGTGATCATCGCCAGCACAAGATGGCCGCAGCGTTGCTGAAACCCTGGCGGCGACAGCACCAGGGCCGGCCGCCGCTTGCTGTCCTCACGATCGCTGAAAGGGAAGGGCACCCGAACCCCAGCAAACCTGTCGAAGGGTGTCATCGCTGGCCTGTGGGGAATCCCGGCTCAGAGGTCTTGAAACGCTTCGTGGTCCGCCTGGCTGCTCCACTCCGCCAGGGTGGCCTCCAGGCCCTTCAGGTAGGCCACATCCAGCGGCGCCACGGCCCGCACCGCCCCATCCTCCAGCTCCCAGCTGAGCTGATCACCCTGCTGCAGGCCCAGGGCGTCGCGCACGGCCTTCGGCACCGTCACCTGGCCCTTGGCTGTGAGTGTGGCCAGCTCCATGGCGACCCCGTGCTCATGATGACCTTTTTGCTGGCCAACATCTTACTGCAGGCGATCCTTGCGGTAAGGCGTCATTACAGCAGGCCGCGAGGCGCTCTGCGCAGGAAACCTCGGTGAATGCCCTGGTGCCCGATTTTCTTGAGCGCTATGTGGATGCCCGCAGCAACCGCCTGGCCTCCCTCGCCAGCTTTGAAGCCATCGCCGGCAGCAGCCGAAGCGTGAGCACCGGGCCGTGGAGCCGCGACGCCCTGACATGAGCGCGACTGATGCGCGTGTTCAAGGGCAGAAGCCAAGAATCTGACCCACGATCTCCAGCACTTCCAGCCCCACCGTGCTCTGGAAAACCGGTGCTCCCAGCTCCAGAAACGGATGGTGATCCATCCAAATCACGTCCACACGTTGGGGGATCCAACCCGGCCCCAGGCCATGGCTTCGGTGGCGTCAGCCTCCATGGGCCGGTACGCCTCAAGGCGCTCCGCAAGGCTCAGACGCGGGTGGGCGGAGCGGATGAGGACGCCTTCCTCCAGAACCGCCAGCTCCACCTCCTGATCCTCGAGGAGGGTGCGCCTTATGGGCCAGGGCCGCAACGCTTGCCTTGCCGTGGTGGCCATGGCTCAGTCCTCCTCCAGCAGCGCCAGCACCGCCTCCGGATCCACCCGCAGATCCGGATAGTTGGGCCCGTTGGCGCTCGGCAGCGCCGCGCCCACGTGGATGCGGTGATCGATCCCCAGCCGCGCTGAAATCAGCGCGAACGAAAGTGTGCCGTTGCCCTCTGCCATCAGCTCCAGCGCCCGCTGCGGCGCCGCGCCGGCGAACAGCAGATGGGTGAAGGCCGCCCCGTGGGGCCCCAGCACCCGCTGATGCCGCCCCACCAGCTCCGCCTGCTCCCTCACGCCCAGCCCCTCCAGCCCGTGCACCACCTGCAGCCGCGGCGTATGCCGCTGCAGGGCGGCGATCAACGCAGCCTCGTTCACCACCCGGCGCCGCTGGCGGCACAGGTAGAGCACGCTGCCAGCCGGAGCCGGAGCCGGGGCCGGCCGGGCATCCACCAGCTGCCGCACCCAGCCCATCGCCAGGCCGCTGCAGCGCAACAGCGGATGGATGTGAATGGCCCGCCGCAGGTAGAACAGCTGCCCCACCGCCAGCTCAAGGCCCGGCTCCAGCGGCACGATCGGATGACCCCAACGGGCAGCCACCCGCTCCAGCAACTCCCGCTGAAAGGGTTGGCAGGGCGCGTCCACCACCAGCGGAATCCGGCGGCGGCACTCCCCCGCCAGCGCAATCTTGGGCAGCACATCGCACACGAAGTGGCAGAAGTTGGTGCCATCAACGTCATCGCAGACCAAAAAAGCTTCGGGCAGCTCCTCCCGCCGCGTTGGTTCCGCCGGCGGAAGCAAGCCGTCGCCGCACAGCAGCCCACCGGCCAGGGGCCAGTAGGCCGATGAAGCATCGGCCACCAGGGCCGTGCCCTGGCTCACCAGGTGATAGCCCTGCCAAAGCCGCACCACCCCGCCCTTGAGCAGGGCCACCTCAAGGCTTACGGGGCTGCTGTTCAGCCCCGGCAAGCCTCCCCGTTGGGGAAAGTGCAGCCGTTCAGGGGCATCGCAGTGCACCCCATAGGCCAGATCCAGGGGCGTATCCAGCCGAAGGGCCGTGGTGGCTTCGCCATCGCTGCAGGCGGGGAGTTCCGCCGCCACGCATTGCAGGGCCTGGCGCGCCGCCTCCGCCCCGGCATCACCCCACACCGCCGTGCTCACCCCCTGGCGGCGGTTGTGCTCGAGCAACGCCCCCAACAAAGCCCCGCGCCCCACCCGTTCAGGCCCCAAGCCAGCTGGACAGGGGCCGGCCGCTGCTCAGGGCCGCCACGCCATAGCGCTGGTGCACCGCCCGCAGCAGCGGCAGCCGGTAGGCGCCGCAATCGGCCAGCAGCACCGCAAACGGCCGCTGGCGGTGGAGGCCATCCACCCCCTCCAACAGCACCGCCAGGCTCTCGGCAAAGCTGGCGGCCGGCCGCGCCGGCCAGCAGCTGGCAGGGCTCTCCAGCACCCGCAATCCGAAGGGTTCACCCTGGAAACAGCGCCCGGCCCGGTGAGCCTCCTGCACCGCCGCCGCCCGATCCCCGACATACACCACCTCCAAACCCCCCAGTTCCGCCAGCAGCTGCTCCGGTGCCGGCGGTGCCCCCAGCAGCGGCAGCGCCGACACCTGTTGCTGGCCCACCAGCTCCTGGGCCACAGCCAGCCACCGAGCCAGGCAAGCGGCGTCATCGGTCCAGAGCTCAGCCTCCAGCAGGTCCCGCACCACCTCCCGGCCCCAGTCCATCAGCCCCTCCAGGGGCTCGTGGGCACTGGCGTAATAACCCTGCTCCAGGTGCAGACGCCGCAGCGCCTCCAGCGGTGGCGGGCACTGCATCCAGGGCAGCTCCTGGCGCTCCTGCCAGAACCCAGGATTGTGGTGCTCACGGCGCAGCTCCGCCAACACCGGCTCCAGCGCCTCCGGCTGGGCCAGCAATGGGTGGAGCACCGCCAGTTCGGTGCTATCCAGCTCGATCAGCAGGCTGTGCTGCCAGTCGATCGGCGGCAGGGGCTCCAGCTTCTCCGCCAGCCGCCGCTGCCAGGCTGCCGCCAGGTACGCCAACCGCTCAAACGCAGCCGCCGGCAGCCGCAGCCCGGCACGCCAGGCCGGCTCCAGCGCCGCCAACAGCGCGGGGGCGGCGGGCTGGGCATGGCTACCCCGCGGCAGGTGCCACACGAAATCGTCGAGGGCGGCCTCGATCGCTTCAAAGCCCGCCTCCCCATCCCCAGCCAGCAGCGGCGCCACATCCAGCTGTAACGGGGAGGTCTCCCCGCCCGGCTCCAGCAGCACCAGTGCGGCCACCCCAGCAGCGGAGGTTTCCGCTTGGGCAGCGCTGCCCCCAACCGCCGGCCTTGGACTCAGCGGCCCCAGCTCCGGCGCCAGCAGCTCAAGAACCAGCCGCGCCCGCAGGAGGGCCGCAGCCAGGGGCTCCTTCTGCTCCGGCTCCACCGGCAGGCTCTCCAGGTGTGTGCACAGCTGGGCCAGGGCCGCCGCATCCGCGGTGGGCCGCGCCAGCAGCTGCTCCACCGCAGCGGCCAGATGGTCGCGGGCCTGCTGCAACACCCAGGCCGGTGCGGGTGCCAGCAGCTGATTGAGGCGCAGCAACAGCCCATAGGCCCGCTGCCGTGCCACCCCCGGCTCCTGGCCCTGCTCCGCCTCGATCAGGGCCGTCCAGTAGGCAGCTCCGTCCTGCACCAGCTGCTGCTCCAGAACCGCCAGCCACTCCGGCGGCGTGAACGGCAGCTGCCGGCCCAGATTCAAGCGTTCAGCCAAACGCCAGCACAGCTCCGAGCGCAGGGGCTCAGGCGGCGGCGCAGTGCTGTGGCTGTTCACCGCCCCGTGCACCGCGGCGGTGAGGCTCGCCAACAGCTCGCCATAGCGATTCCAGAATGATGCCGCCTGCTCCGGCAGCACCTGCGCCAGATCCACCACCAGCTGCAGCAGCTGATCGTGGTGTTCCAGGGCTTCGAGCCAGGCACCGGTGGTCCAGGCGTGCTCACAGCAGCGCAGCTGCAACTCGGCCTGTTCGGCCATCAGCTGCACCTGAGCCGCACCGGTGGGGGCGGAACCCTGCAGCTCCCGCAGCAGCGCCAACCGCGCCTCCTGGGTGAGCGGCAGCGCCCGCAGCTGCTCGATCGACAGCCACACCCCCGGCCCGCTGCCCGGCTGGCTTGCGGCAGCAGGGCTTGACCCTGAACTGGCGGAGGGACGTGGCGAGACGGTCAGAATCAACGCGGTGGCTTTGTTTCAAGTATCGCCGACTTCGCCACTTCCGCCCAGCCCATCCCACGCCGCGCCATCCCACGCCACGATGGAGTCGCCCCAGCTTTTCGAGCCCGTGCAGGCGGCCTCACCCCAAGAACTGCGACACCTGCAACGGGGACCCGTGGTGGGGGAGCTTGAGGGTTTTGTGACCACCGGCGGCGTGGCGGGCTGGGTGTGTGCGACGGCCAGCGGCACCGGCGACAACAACCAAGACGCCAACGCCGCCCCACCCCTGGCCGTGCGGCTGGTGCTCGCCGACCTGCTCCACCCCAGCCGCACCTGGCAGCTGGCCGAACTGCAGGCCCAGCAACCCCGCCCCGATTTGCCCGCCCTCGGGATGGAGCTGGAGCGGGCCTGCGGTTTTCTCTTCCTCGGCCATTCCGGCGTGGAGCTGCCAGCCCACAGCTCCGGCATGGTGTTGCGTGCCTTCTGCCAGCTGCCGGCCCAGGCGGCTGAAACCTGGCAGGAATTGCCCGGCAGCCCCCTGCGCCTCGACGGCGAGCGCTACGCCCTGCTGCAGGAGCTCTGTCGCCTGGGGCTGGGCCGCCGCGCCCGCCTGGTGGGCCTTGACGGCCACCAACTGCGGGGCTGGGCCACCGGCACCACCCCCCTGCAGCTCCGCCTTGATGGCGGCGAGGCCCCCCTGCCAATCGCCCCACCCGACCCCCTGCCCCAGGGCGAATGGCCCTTCCAGCTGGAGCTGCCCGCCGGCCTCTGCGACGGCGCCGTGCACCACCTGCAGCTGGAGACCGACCAGGGTGAACCAATCGACGAACGCCTTGAGCTGGTGCCCTTCCAGCTCACCCCCTGGGCCGCCCTGCTCGAGCACGGCCAGGCCCCCTTCCCCGACCACCTCTCGCCCCTGGCCCGCGAGCGCCAGCGCAGCCTGCTGCTCTGGCTGGAGCAGTCCGACCGCAGCGGCCAACCCCTGCCCGCCCAGCTGCCGCTGTGGCAACGGCTGCTCAGCCAGCCCCTGCGCCGCGACGGCCAGGGCCTGGCCCTGCCGCCCGGCTGCGAACCCGGCCCCGACGGCGCCCCCGTGCCCCGCCAGCCCCTGCAGCTGCCGGTAAGCGAGCAGCCGCGGGTGTCGATCGTGATCCCGGTGCACGGCCAATACCCCAGCACCCGCCGCTGCCTGGCGGCGATCGCCCACGCCCCCACCGCCGTGCCCTATGAGCTGATCGTGGTCGACGACGGCTCGCCCGACGCCACCACCACCTGGCTGGAGGCCGAGGCTCCGGCCGTGCGCCTGGTGCGCCACGACTTTGCCCGCGGCTTCAACCAGGCCTGCTGCAGTGGCGCCGCCGCCGCCCGTGGGGAGTTCATCGTGCTGCTCAACAACGACACCGAGCCCTGCGCCCACTGGCTTGAGGAGTTGCTCGATCCCTTCCAGCGCTGGCCGGATACCGGCCTCAGCGGCGCCCAGCTGGTGTTTGCCGACGGCCGCCTGCAAGAGGCCGGCGGCATCGTGTGGGGCAACGGCGAGCCCTGGAACTACGGCCGCGGCGGCAACCCCTACGACCCTCGCTACGCCTACGCCCGCCAGGTGGACTACGCCAGCGGCGCAGCCCTGGCGATCCGCGCCGAGCTCTGGCGCCAGGTGGGCGGCTTCAGCCCCGAGTTTTCCCCCGCCTACTACGAGGACACCGACCTGGCCTTCAAGGTGCGCCAGGCCGGCCACACCGTGCGCTACGCCCCCCTGGCCCGGGTGATCCACCACGAGGGCGTGAGCAACGGCAGCGACACCGAGGCCGCCAGCGGCCTCAAGCGCTACCAGGAGCTCAACCGGCCCCTCTTCGAGCGGAAGTGGGCCGAGGCCTTCGAGGGGTCGGATCAACCCGACCTCAGCCGCGCCGAACGGATCAAAGACCGCGGCATCCTCGGCCGCGCCCTCTTCCTCGACCACGACACCCCCCGGCCCGACCGCGATGCCGGCAGCCACGCCGCCCTGGTGGAGATGGAGCTGGTGCAGGCCCTGGGCTGGAAGGTCACCTTTCTGCCCGCCAACCTGGCCTGGTTGGGCCGCTACACCGAGGAGCTGCAACGCCGGGGCATCGAAGCCCTGCATGCCCCGTTTGTGCTCTCACTCGAGCAAGTGCTGCGCCAGCGCGGCGCTGAGTTTGGGCTCATCTACATCACCCGCTACACGGTGGCCCAGCAGGCCCTGCCGCTGATCGCCCGCCATGCCCCCCAGGCCCGGATCCTCTTCTGCAACGCAGACCTGCACCACCTGCGCGAGTTGCGAGCCACCCGAGCCCAGGCCCTCGAGGGCGAGGCTGCTGAGCGTGCCCTGGCCCAGGTGCGGGAGGTGCAGCAGCAGGAGCTGGCCGTGATCCGCCAGGTGCACCTCACCTTCAGTTATTCGGAGGTGGAACGGGCGGTGATCGAGGCCGCAACCCTCGGCGGCGCCCCCACCGCCCCCTGCCCCTGGGTGGTGCAGGCCCCCGAGCAGCCCGCCCCCCTGGCCGGTCGCGCCGGCCTGGCCTTCCTCGGCAGCTATGGCCACCCGCCCAACCGCGAAGCGGTGCAGTGGTTTCTGGACGAGGTTTGGCCCCTGCTGCAGCAGCACTGCCCCGAGCAGCATCTGCACCTCTATGGCAGCGGTATGCCCGCGGAGCTCAGCGCCAGCTGGGGTGCCATCCCCGGCGTGGTGCTGGAAGGCTGGGTGGCGGATCCGGCCAGCGTGTATGCCCGCCATCGCCTCTTCCTCGCCCCGCTGCGCAGCGGGGCCGGCCTCAAGGGCAAGGTGGCCGCCGCCGCCGCCCACGGCATCCCCCAGCTGCTCAGCCCCCTGGCCGCCGAGGCCACCGGCCTGCGCCACGGCCAGGAGGTGTGGATCGCGGAGGCGCCCAGCGACTGGCTCGCGGGGGTGGAGCAGCTCTGCCACAACGACCACCAATGGCAGGCTATGGGCGATGCCGCCCACCGCTACGCCCGCAGCACCTGGAGCCGGGAGCGGGGGCTGGCCCTGATGGCCGACGCCTTGCAGCGCCTCCGGCTACCCCTGAGCCAACCCGCATGAGCCAGCCCACCCCCCGCACCAACCTGCCCGAGCCCCTCTCGGGTCTACCCGATGCGGCGGTGGTGGAGCTGGGCCATGGCCTGCCCTGGCTCACCCTCGGCGAAACCAACCGGCTCGTGCGCCAGCAGGGTCTCGCCCCGGCCCTGGCCCGCGCCTGGCTGCTCGATGAACTGGTGCGGGCCATTCCCCTGGATGCCGAGCAGGAGCGGCAGCTGATCCGCGCCTGGGTAGAGCAGCAGGGGGTCCACAGCGAGCTGGAACTCGACGCCTGGCTAGAGCGCCAGCGGCTGCGCCGCAGCGATCTGGCCGTGCTCGCCACCCAGCAGGAACGGCTGGAGAGCTTTCGCCAGCACCGCTGGGGGGATGAGGTGGAGGTGCAGTTCCTGCGCCGCAAGGCCGAGCTCGATCAGGCCGTGTACTCCCTGCTGCGCGTCAGCGACCAGGCCCTGGCCGAGGAGCTGCACCAGCGCATCGCCGCCGCCGAGGCCGACTTCGGCAGCCTCGCCGCCCAGCACGCCGAGGGGCGGGAGCGCCACAGCCGCGGAGTGATCGGCCCGATTCCGATGGCCGCCGCCCATGCCGAGATCGCCGGCCGGCTGCGGCTGGGGCAGCCCGGCCAGCTCTGGCCCCCCTTCCCGGTGGAGCGCTTCTGGGTGGTGCTGCGGCTCGAGCAGCGCCTGCCGGCCCGCTTGAACGCCGAAACCAGGACCCGCATGATGGGCGAGCTGTTCGAAGCCTGGTTGCAGGAGCGTCTGAATCTGCTCCTGGCCGGCGAGCCCCTGCCCGCCCTGCCGCCCCTGCCGGGCTCCGCCCCATGACCTCCGCTCCGGCCGAGCTGCTGCTCCGTGGCTTTGCGCCCTTCGAGCGCCTGCCCGTGGCCCTCGCTCCCCTGCTTGACCCCCTGCTGGAGCCCTGCCGCTTCCGCCTCGGGCAAACCGTGCTCCGCCCCGACGTGCTGCCCGCCGGGGTGCTGCTGATCCGCAGCGGCCAGCTGCGCAGCCTCGCCCCCGCCCCCCGCGGCCAGGGGCTGCGCACGATCGAGCGCCTCGGCGCCGGCGCCATCGCCGGCTGGGTGTCGCTGCTGCGCGACGAGCCCTGCGAGCACCTGCGCGCCACCACCGAAGTGGAGGCCTCCCTGCTCCCCGCAGCCCCCTTCCGCGAGCTGCTCGCCGGCCACCCGGCCCTGGCCGCCGCCTTCCAGCAGCGCCCCAGCGCCAGCGAGCTGCACGCCGTGCTGCTGGCCCTCGCCCCCGCCCAGCCCTGGGCCCTGCAGGAGCTCGAGGCCTGGCCCGAGCCCCTCACCACGAGCTGCGTGCGCAGCCTGGCGCCCGGCCCGGAAACCAACCTGGCCCTGCCGCCCGGCTACCACTGGCATGTGAGCAGCGGCCGTCCCCTCGGCGAAGCCTGGCCCGAACCGCCGCCGGCCCTGGCCCCCCTCGCCGCCAGCGATCCCTGGCTGCGTCTGATCGGCTTCCCGGCCCCCGAGCCCGCCGCAGAGGCCCCTCCAGCCGCAGACGCGCCCAGCCGGGCGGCGGTCGACAGTCAGCCCCCCCTGGCCACCCCCGAAGTGCTCGGCCCCGACGAATACACCCCCTCTCCGGAACCGCCCCCAGCCCGCAGCCAGCCCGGCGAGCTGCGCCTCCAGCCCGCCAGTGGCTCCCGCGCCATCGCCCTGGCCCTCTGCACCGCCTTGGCCGACTACTTCGGCCTGCCCCTCAACCGCGACTCCCTGCACCAGCAGGTGGACGCGATCCTGCAGCGCCAGGCCGCCATCAACCTGGTGAACCTGGGCCAGATCATGGACACCCTCGGCCTGCGGGTGGTGCTCAGCCGCGTGCCCACCGACCGGCTGAGCCGCGTGCCCACGCCGGCCGCCCTGATGCAGAACGGCCGCATCGGCCTGCTCGACGGCGTCGATCCCGAAGGCCAGGCCCGGCTGCTCGAAGCCGAACTCGGCACCCTGTTCGTGCCCTGCGAGCAGCTGGCCACCCACGACGGCGACCAGACCGAGCTGCTGCTGTTCCAGAAGAAGGACGACGCCAAGACCCAGAACTTCGGCTGGGGCTGGTTCCGCCCCTACCTCAGCGAGCACCGCCGCGAGCTGGTGGAGGTGCTGCTCAGCTCCGTGGTGATCAACGTGCTGCGGCTGGTGTTCCCCCTCGGCATGCTCACCCTGATTCGCTCCAGCAGCGTGAGCGGCGGCATCGGCACCGTGCTCAGCATCGGTGCCGTGATGCTGCTGGCGGCCGTGATCGAAGCGCTGCTCAAGAGCCTGCGCACCTACGTGTTCACCGACACCGCCAACCGGGTGGACCAGGCCGCCAAGAGCACCGTGCTCGACCACCTGATCCGCCTGCCCCAGGGCTTCTTCGACAGCCGGCCGGTGGGCCGGGTGGTGTTCTATTTCAACGAGCTCGACAAGCTGCGCGACCTGCTGCTCGGCCGCACCCTCACCTCCCTGATCGACCTGGCCTTCGTGCCCCTCTACCTGCTGGTGATCCTGTTCATCAGCCCGGTGCTGGCCCTGGTGCAGCTCGCCTCCGTTCCGGTGATCCTCGGCGTGGGCCTGCTCGCCAATCCGGCCATCAAGGCCCAGATCCAGCGCGCCAAGGGCGAGGCGATCAGCACCTACAGCTTCCTCACCGAGGCCCTCACCGGCGTGCAGACGATCAAGGCCCAGAACGCCGAACTCAAGACCCGCTGGGAATTCGAAGACCGTTACACCCGCTTCCTGGGGGAAGATTTCAAGCTGCGCGTGATCAACGATTCCAACGCCAACCTGCTCGAGTTTCTCAACAACTTCAGCCAGCTGCTGTTGATCGTGGTGGCCATGTGGCTGGTGATCCAGCAGAAAATGAGCATCGGCGGCCTCTTCGCCGTGCGCATCCTGGGGGGCTATGTGGTGGGGCCCCTCACGCAGCTGCCGCGCCAGTGGCAGCAGATCCAGCTCGGCGCCCAGTCGCTGGCAATCGTGGCCGATGTGGTGGACAGGCCCACCGAGCAGACCCTGGCCGAAACCCAGAACATCCCCATGCCGGCGCTGCAGGGCCGGGTGGAGTTCCGCAACGTCAGTTTCCGCTACCGGGATGAGGGCCCGCTCAACCTCGAAGGCGTGAACCTGGAGATCCCCGCTGGCGCCTTCGTGGGCTTGGTGGGGGGCTCCGGCAGCGGCAAGTCCACCCTGCTCAAGCTGCTGCCCCGCTCCTATGCCCCCCTGGAGGGCGCGGTGCTGGTGGATGGTCTCGACATCAGCAAGATCGAGCTCTATTCCCTCCGCCACCAGATCGGCGTGGTGCCGCAGGAATCGATGCTGTTCGACGGCTCCATCCGCGACAACCTGCTGCTTGTGAAGCCCGACGCCACCGCCGCCGAGATGATCCGTGCCGCCCGTATCGCCTGCGCCCACGACTTCATCATGGAGCTGCCCCGCGGTTACAACACCGGCGTGGGCGAACGCGGTGCCGGCCTCTCCGGCGGCCAGCGTCAGCGCCTCGCCCTTGCCCGGGCCGTGCTGCAGAACCCTCGCATGCTCATCCTCGATGAGGCCACCAGCGCCCTCGACGCCAGCACCGAGCGGCAGCTCTGCATCAACCTGCTGGAGGCCTTCCGCGGCCGCACTGTGTTCTTCATCACCCACCGCCTCGCTACCGTGCGGCCCGCCGATGTGATCGTGCTGATGGAAAGGGGTGCGATCATGGAACTGGGAAGTCATCAGCGTCTGATGGACCAGCAGGGCTGGTATTACGCCCTCTACCGCAGTCAGAACCAGGAGGGCATGGCCTGATGCAGCGCCGACCCTCCTCCCTCGTGAACCTCTACGACCGCTGCCTGCACTGGCTGCGCTCGCCCCTGAATCGCCGCCCGCGGGCCTTCGGCAGCTCGCGGCGCCCCAGGCCACCCGCAGACAACGGCGCAGCCGGCGCCGCGCCGATCGAGCCCGTGCGCGTTGACCTGGTGGGCGGCGAGCCCACCTCCCTCGCCGGCAACGACGCGCCCACCACCTTCGGCGGTTCCTTGGCGCCCCGCCCGCAGGGCCTGGCCCCCTCCTGGAGCTTCAACCAGACGGTGCTGCTGCGCAAGCAGCGGCGCGGCTCCTCGGTGATGATCTGGGCTGGCATCGGCACCACCGCCGTGCTGGGCCTCTGGGCCATCACCGCCCCCCTGGCCGAAACCGTGGCCGTGGAGGGCAAGCTCGAGCCAGGCAATGCCACCCGCCGCATCGATGCCCCAGTGCCCGGCGTGGTGGAGGAGGTGCTCGTGCAGGAGGGGCAGCAGGTGCGCCAGGGCCAGCCCCTGGTGCGCTTCGACCTGCGCGAACCCCGTAGCAAACTGGCTGCCGCCGAGAGCATCCGCGAACGCCTGCTGAACGAGAACCAGATCGCCGCCGCCACCCTGGGCGACGCCGCCGCCACCGCCGCCCTCACTGCTAACCAGCGCCAGCAACTGGCCAGCCAGGCCGAAGAGTTGGCCAGCCGCCGCGAAGCGGCCCGCCAGGAACTGGCCAAGGCCAAAGCCCGCTACGCCGGCTTCCGGGCTACCCTCGCCACTTACCGCAACATCGCCAACCGCTTCGCGGGCCTGGTGAGCGAGGGAGCCGCCAGCGAGGTGCAGCTGCTGGAGGCCCGTCAGCGGGTGCAGGAAACCGAGAGCAGCATCGCCCAGGAGCAGCGCGAGATCGCCCGGCTGCAGTCCACGCTGGTGAACACCGGCGCCGTCACCAGCGTGGAACTGCGCCGCAAGGTGGAGGAGAACCTGCGCCAGATCGCCCAGCTCGACAGCGAAGTTCAGCTGGCCCGCCAGCAGATCCAGTTCGGCGAACTCACCGCTCCCGCCGCTGGCACGGTCTTCGACATCGAGGTGAGTCCGGGCAGCGTCGTGGCCCAGGGAACCGGCACCAGCACCAGCGCCGTGGGCAAGTCGCTGATGAAGGTGGTGCCCCAGGAGGCCCTTGAGGCCCTGGTCTACCTGCCCAACACCGCGATCGGCTTCGTGCAGCCCGGCCAGACCGCCCAGCTCTCGATCGCGGCCTTCGAGGCTGGCGACTTCGGCACCGTGCCCGCCGTGGTGGAGCGCATCGCCTCCGATGCCCTCACCGCCGATGAGCAGACCCGTGTGCTCGGCACCCAGGCCTCAGGCCTGTTCTATCCCGCCGTGCTGCGGCTCGAGCGCCAGACCATCGACCTGCGCCGCAAGCAGGTACCGCTACAGGCGGGCATGACCCTCACCGCTGATATCAAGCTGCGCGAACGCCGCTTCATCAACATCCTCACCAGCTTCCTCGAAGACCAGCGCCGCAACCTCGAGCGGCTGCGCTGATGGCGCCCGGCCACGACGACCCCCGCCAGCACCCCTGGTGGCAGCACGTGCCGGCTGCCGACAAGCGCGGCGTGCAGCGGCGCCGCCGCTGGCGGCGGCTGGGCACGGCGCTCGGCAGCCGGTCTGGCCAGCTGGCGCTGCTGCTCGGCCTCTACCTCGCCATCGCCCTGGGGATGCTGCGTGCCGGCGCAGGCCCCATCACCCTGCTGGTGGTGCTCCCCCTGGTGCTGCTGCCGGCCCTGGCCGGCCTCGCCTACTGGCTCATGTGGAAGGACTTCCACCACTGACCGCCTGGGAGCTGGCCGCCTGGGGTTGCTGGCCATAGATGCCGGAGATCTCCCGCACCAGCCACACCGGCAGGTGCTGCTCCCCGCCCCCGAAGGCGATCCGGCCCGGGGGGTAGAAGGGCAGAGCTGCCATCAGGGCATTGTTCGCCCTCGGCTGGCTCATGTCGGCCACCAGTGGCGCCAGCGCGTTGCGCAGCTGGCGGTCGTCCGGGCTGAGCACAGTTGCGGAGAATCCGCTGCCCAGCAGGTCCCGATACAACCTTCCGAAACTGCTGCGGTACAGCGCCTCCAGCTGCTCCGCCGGCGCATCCAGCCAGATCTGTCCCAGCAGCAGACGCAGCTCCTCCAGCTCCTGCTGCACCGCCCGATCCTCCGGATCGATCACATGCAGGTTGATCAGGCCGTTCATGCGGCTCTGAAAGTCGGCGCTCTGGGCCAGCTCCAGGGCCTCGCCGCCGCGCCGCGATGACAGCTGGGGGAGCTGGGGGAGTGGTTCGCGCCGGGGGGCAGGACCCCCATGGCGGTCAGGGTTCACGCCGAGGCTGGGCGCCCGGCCATAGGCCTGCCCGGCCGGCTTCAGCAGCGCAGCCGGTTGCCACAGCCGCTGCAGCATCTGTGGATCGAACAGACGGGCGTAGTCCTCCTGCAGCCAGTCGGGAACCTGGCTGAGTGGATCGGCCACGCGCATCTTGCCCGGCTGGAAGTAGGGCATCGCCGCCAGCAGCACATTGGCGGTTTCGGGCCGCTCAAAGGCGCTGGTCAGCCGGTGGGCCAGGGCATCCTTCCAGGCCTGCTCCTGCTGCACCAGCGTTTCCCGCGCCAGCCGACCGGCCAGCAGCACCCGGTAGCACTCGCCGATCGGCGAGCGGTAGAGCACCTCCAGCTGGTCCACCGGCGCCGACAGCCAGAACTGACACAGGCACTGGCGAGCCAGGCGCGCCTCCGCCAGCGCTTCCGGCGAGCCGCTGCTCTCGTAGGCCTGGAAGATGCCGGCCAGCCGTGCCACCGACCAGGGGGTGATCCGAGGGGTGGAGCCCAGACCCGTGGCCGTCAGGCGCGGATCATCCACCAGGGTGTCCAGCGGCGGCCTGGCCAGGCCGGCCCCGTTATCGACTCCGAGGCGACGCAACAGCCGGCTCCACAGTGACATTCCAGACCTCTAGCCAGGGCTCGGATCGTAAGGGAATGACCGGGATCATTCGGCCAACGGGAACAGTTTTCCGTGTCCATTGCTCGGCCGGTTTCTCCGGTGGTTGTCTGGCTTGTTTCTCAGCTGCAGCCCGCTTTAAGTTCAACTTCCGCTCCGAGATCAGCACCGCGATCCCGCAGCGCCGTGAGCACCTCCCACACCACTGCCTGCCAATCCCCCGGCTGAGGCTGGCGGAACAGCCGCAGGCTCGGATACCACGGCGTATCGGCCCTGTGGCGCAGCCAGCGCGGCGCGGCGCTGAACGGCAGCAGCAGCCAGCCCCGCCGGCCCATCGCCCCCACCAGATGGGCCATGGCCGTATCCACACTGATCACCAGATCCAGCTGCGCCACCAGCGCCGCCGTGGCGGCGAAATCGGCCTCGGCGGCCAGCTCCTCCGTCCCAGGGGCCCTAAATGGGTCCGCCTGGTGGCGATCGGGCCCGAACTGCAGCAACGTACAGCGGGCCCCCAGCCCTTCCAGGCCCAGGATCAGCGCCCCCAGGGCCTCCGGGCTGAGGCTGCGACGCCGGTACTCCCGGGCCGTCACGGGGTCGTCCAGCTTGCGGCCCGCCGCCCAAACCAGCCCCACCCGCAACGGCTGCAAGCCCTGCTGCCCCTGCCGCCCGAGCTCCCGAGGCTGCGCCCACGACACCGCCTGCAACCAGGCAGCCGCCTTGGGAAGCGGTGCCCCCCCCAGCAGGCCCGGCAGGCTCAGCAGCGACACCTGGGCTCCCCGCCAGGTCGGCGCATCGCCACCCGTCTTGCCCCGGACCACCGGCCGGGGCTCCAGGTGGGCCAGGCCCTGGCGGAGCAGTTCCACCAGACAGGGCTCCACCTCCAGCACCAGGGGAGGAGCGGCCTCACCGCGGCGCTGCACCAGGGGACCCAGCCAGCGCAGGTGCTGCAGGGTGTCTCCCAGCCCCTGCTCGCTCCACAGCAGCAGCGGACCCTGCCAGCCCTGCGGCTCGCCCCGCCAGGCCGTGGTCGGATCCCGCCACGGCTGAAGCCCGGCCAGTTCCCAGCGGCTCTCAGCCAGAGCGTAGCCCTCGGCGTAGCGCTCCAGCCCGATCAGCAACTGGCTGTGGTTCCAGGCCGTGATCGCCTCAGCTGCCAGGCCGCGACTGCGGGCATAGGCCCGATCCGCCGCCTCGAAGGCCTGGCGGTCGCAGTGCACATTGGCGAGCCCTCGGTACACAACCGGGTCGTCGGGCGCCAGCTGCACGGCCCGCTGATAGGCCGCCAGGGCCTGCATCGGCCGATCGGCGATCCACAGGGCGTTGCCGCGATTGGCCGCAAGACGGTGATCCTGGGGCGCAAGAATTTGGGCGGCTGCGTAGCCCTCCGCAAGCGCCAGCCAGTCGTCAGCGCTACGCGCCAACGTCTCGCTGCGCACCAACGCCGCGAGCTGGGCCGCGAACGTCCCGCCTGGTTCCGGTTCGCGCAAATCCTGCATGGCTCAAACGATGCGCAAATGCACACATACCTCTCCCTAGAAAGTATCGTATCGAACAAAAAACGCAGCCAACCCAGTGCCAGCAACGGAGTAGACACTTTGCAAATCGCACATGGCTTGACCAATCCTGCGCGTTTCTTGACCAATCCTGCGCGTTTCTGGTAACTTGTAAGCACTAGAACCAAATATAATCATGTCTCAAACTCTTGCCTTTGGCCAGGGCGGGTTCACCCTAACTGCTAGTACAGAAACGGGCGATCAGAAGCTCGAAGGTGTTGAGCGCAGGGGGAGAATTCAGCTTTTCAACAATGACGGTAGCCCCATTGTTGGTCTTAACCTTGATGGCAGTGCTGGGGGCGAGTTCGTCAGGCTCCGCACAGGAAGTCCATCCGAGGGCGGAGGATCACGGAAAGATGTTCTTGCTCGCAGGCTCGACGCCGATCTCGGCGGCGGCGACGATACCCTGGTGATCGGTGGAGGTGCCAGACGATCGTCCATCGACCTGGGCGAAGGTGACGACAGGTTCGTCAATCAGGGCGACTTCAATCGGTCAGATGTTTCTGCTGGCACAGGTGATGACGTACTCGAGTTCAACCGAGGAGTTAACAACTCCACCATTGCTTCTGGCGATGGAGATGACAAGCTGGTGTTCGGCGGCAATGTGCGCAACTCCAGCATCTTCGCCGGCGACGGCGCTGACAAAGTCAATTTCAAGGGGGATGTGCGAAACACCGACCTGAACCTAGGCGGCAGTGATGGCGAACGCGATGTGGTGAGAATCTCCGAAGATGCCAAGGTCAAAGGCCTGCGCATCTTCGGCGCCGATGAAAATGATGTGCTCTTCATCGGCTCCTCCAAGTACGAGTACGACGGAGACCGCAACTGGATCAACGTCGACAACGCCGACGACAACGTCAGGTTCTGACCCCTGACCTGAAGCTCAGCTGCGCCTGTGGCCGTCGCCCCCAGCACCATGCTCGATCCTGTGCAGCGGGCCGCTGGGGTAAGGGCGGCCCTCGAGCGCCAGGAGGTGGCGTCTGCCAGCCAGCTGCTCCTGCAATGGCTGCGCGATTGGGCTACCTCCCTGCCCGAAATGCCGGGCCGCGCGCTGCTGCGCCAGCCTGAGCTCTGGGCCTGCCTGGCCGACGTGGTGGTGCTCAGTGGCGATCACGGCCCGATCGAGCGCCTCTGGTGCCTGCTCGATCGTCTGCCGCCTCCCCCGCCGTCCGAGGGCCTCAGCAGCCTGCCCCTGCTGGGGGTGCCGATCCTCAACCGCCCCGATCTGCTCGAGCGGCTGCTGGAGAGTCTCGATCACCCGGTGGCCACCCTGGCCATTGTTGACAACAGCGCCGCCGCTGCAGGCCCCAGCGCAGTGTCGGCCCAGCTCGAGGCGATCCGTGAGCGGGGCCATCCCCTGGTGGATCGGATCCACATCGCCCGGCCCTTCTCCAATCTGGGCGTGGCGGCCAGCTGGAACCTGATCCTCTCCAGTTTTCCCGAGGCCTCCACCCTGCTGCTGGCCAACAACGACATGCAATTCGCTCCGGGCGTGCTGCAGGCAGCCCTGAACCGGATCGATCCAGGCCGCGCCCAGTTCCTGCCGCTGCTGCCCCCGCCCCACGGCTTCAGCGCCTTCCTGCTCACGGCCTTCTGCTGGGATCGGCTGGGCCTCTTCGATGCCAACTTCCACCCCGCTTACTGCGAGGACCTCGACTACCGCGACCGCCTCCAGGCCAGCGCCGGCGCCGAGGAACTGGACGGCAGCTTCGCCCACCCCGCCATGATCGCCCTCAACCAGACCCACAGCGCCACCATTGCCAGTGACCCGCAACTGAGGCACTACAACGGCATCAGCTACGAGCTCAACCGCCTCTGGTACCTCAGTGAGCGGCGCCTCCGCCGCGACCCCCGGGGCAGCTGGCGCCGGCTCTGGCTGGCCCAGTGGAGTGACGACCTTCCCCCACAGCCCCCAGACCATGCCCCTCTCGTCCGAGCAGGATCGCCTCAAGCAAGGCCCGCTCAGAGCTGACTCCGTGGCCGCCAAGCGCGGCCGCCGGGGCCTCGGCCACGTCTTCAGCCGCAGCTTCGGGGCTGGAGCCGTGGTGATCGCAGTGCTGGTGGGCATCCAGCTGGGCACGATCCCCTGGCGCTACCGCCGCCAGATCTGGCAGCTCCAGGGCTTCCTGCTCGGAGGACTGGCGGGCTACGTGGCTGGCCGGCTGGGCCGCTCCAGGGGCGCTTCCGGCGCAGACGACCCGGGCGATCGCCACCCGCCGAGCCTGCCTCCTCCCTCCTGAGAGGATGCAGCCACCCGGGCGATCCGGCAGGATTGATGGCGCGGCCCATCATCACCAAGAGACAGTTCGATGGCCCCGTTCCTCAGTACTTCGGCTTCCAAAATCCGGCCCCTGCCCCAGCTGCCCGACTGGGTGAACTGGCTGCAGGCGGGCAGCACGGTGCTGCTGGCCGTGCTGTTCCTGGTGATGGTGGGGAAGACACGCCAGCAGGGCGTGCAGATCCTTGAGCTGCAGGAACGCCTGCAGGGGCTGGAAAACAGCCGTGCCCTGGATCGCACCACCGGGCTGGAGGAGCAGCTGCGCTCCACCGTGGAGCGGCTGCAGGTGGTGGAGCGCAACTCCTCCCGCATCGAGGTGCTCAGTGCTGAGGCCGCAGCCCTCAAGACTGAATTGCAGCGGCTCCGGCGCAGCGCCGCCCCGGGTTCCACCGCCAGACCCACCGCACCGCCGCCACCCGTACCCCCCGCGGCCAGCCCGGACCCGGCGGCACCGGAAGCTGCCCAGCCCTGAACGCCAGGCTCGCCGGCCTCAG
This sequence comes from Cyanobium sp. NS01, assembly GCF_014280235.1. Classification (NCBI taxonomy): domain Bacteria; kingdom Bacillati; phylum Cyanobacteriota; class Cyanophyceae; order Synechococcales; family Prochlorococcaceae; genus Cyanobium; species Cyanobium sp. NS01. The sequence continues at coordinate 1,968,230 of NZ_CP047940.1, forward strand.
CCCTTCACCGCATCGCCACTGGCACTGGGCAGGATGTAGCGCTGCAGGCCGATGAACAGGGCCAGCACCGGCAGGATCGACACCACCGCCCCCGCCGCCACCAGGCGCCAGTCGAGCGAGAAGCTGCTGGCCAGCTGTTGCAGGCCCAGGGGCAGGGTGTAAAGGCTGGGCTCATCGAGGATCACCAGGGGCCAGAGGAAGTCGCTCCAGGTGCCGATGAACACGAACATCGCCAGGGTGATCAGATCGGCCCGAGCGGCTGGGATCATCACGTTCCACCATTCGCCGACGGGCGTGCAGCCATCACTGCGGGCCGCCTCCTCCAGTTCCACCGGCACGCCCAGGAAACTCTGGCGCAGCAGGAAGATGCCGAAGGCGGTGGCGGCCTGGGGAATGATCAGGGCCCAGAGGGTGTTGCGCAGGCCGATCTGCACCATCAGCAGGTAGAGGGGGATCATCACCACCTGGAAGGGGATCAGGATCGTGGCCACCACCAGGGCCAGCACCAGGCCCCGGCCCGCGAAGCGCAGGCGGGCCAGGGGGTAGGCCGCCAGGGAACAGAACAGCAGGTTGGCCAGCACCGCCAGGGCACTCACCACCGTGCTGTTCAGCAGATAGGTGAGCATGGGGTTGTCGGCGAACAGCCGCCCGTAGGCCTCCAGGCTGGGTTCGGCGGGCAGCAGGGCCGGCGGGCTGGTGAAGATGTTCTCGGCGGGACCCTTCAGGGAGGTGCTCACCAGCCACAGCAGCGGCACCAGCATGGCCAGGGCCACCAGCAGCAGCAATCCCAGCTGCAGGGCGGAGGTGAGCAGCGAACGGCCCTGGCCGGCAGAGGTTGAGCCCATCCCCTACACCCTGGGCCGATCGGCCAGGGGCAGATCGCCGAGCTGGGGCAGAGGCGCCTTCTGGGGATGGAGCGGCTGGCTCTGGCTCCCCGACACCAGCCGGTTGAGGGCATTCACGAAGGCCTGGGCCGAGGCCACCACGATGTCGGTGTCGGCGGCATGGCCGGAATAGAGCACCCCGTCATGCCGCAGCCGGATCGTCACCTCGCCCATGGCATCGATCCCCTCGGTGACGCTCTTCACCGAGAACTCCACCAGGGCATTGGGCACCCGGGCCAGATTGTTGAGCGCCTGGCACACGGCGTCCACCGGTCCGGTGCCGATGGCGGCCTCGCTGATCTCGGCGCCGTCGGCGGTGAGCAGGGTCACAGTGGCGGTGGGCTGCAGGCCCGTGCCACAGCTCACCTGCACGCTCTTGAGGCTGAAGCGCCCCTCGTCGTACTGCTGCACCTGCTCGCTCACGATCGCCTCAAGGTCGCGGTCGGTGATCTCGCGCTTGCGATCGGCGAGCTCCTTGAAGCGGGCGAAGGCATCGTCGAGATCATCGCGGTCGAGCTCGTAGCCCAGCTCCTCCAGGCGGGCGCGGAAGGCACTGCGGCCGCTGAGCTTGCCCAGGGAGAGGCGGTTGTCCGCCAGGCCCACGGTGCGGGCGTCGATGATCTCGTAGGTGAGCGGGTTCTTGAGCACCCCGTCCTGGTGGATTCCAGACTCATGGGCAAAGGCATTGGCGCCCACAATCGCCTTGTTGGGCTGCACCGCCATGCCGGTGAGGTTGCTCACCAGCCGCGAGGTCTTGGTGATCTCCACCGTGCGCACCGCCGTGAGCGGCTCGCCGCTCTCGGCCGGGCGCCCCAGGAAGGGATTGAAGTAGGCGCGGCGCACATGCAGCGCCATCACCAGCTCCTCCAGGGAGGCGTTGCCCGCCCGCTCACCGATGCCGTTGATCGTGCACTCGAGCTGGCGGGCGCCGTTCTTGACGGCCTCGAGGAAGTTGGCCACGGCCAGGCCGAGGTCGTTGTGGCCATGCACGGAGATCACGGCCTGGTCGATGTTGGGCACGTGGGCATTGATGCCGCCGATCAGCTCGCCGAACTCGGCCGGGGTGGTGTAGCCCACCGTGTCGGGAATGTTGATCGTGGTGGCGCCGGCGGCGATGGCGGCCTCGATCACCTCATACATGAAGCCGGGATCGCTGCGCCCGGCGTCCTCGCAGGAGAACTCCACGTCGTCCACCAGGGAGCGGGCGTAGTCCACCATCTCGGCGGTGATCGCCAGCACGTCAGCGCGGCTCTTGCGCAGCTTGTGCTCGAGGTGGATGTCGCTGGTGGCGATGAAGGTGTGGATGCGGCGGCGGGCGGCGGGGGCCACCGCATCGGCGCAGGCCTTGATGTCGCCGGCGGCGGCGCGGGCCAGGCCGCAGATCACCGGCCCCTCGGGGCTGCCGACGCTCTCGGCGATGCGCTGCACCGCGTTGAAGTCGCCGGGGCTGGCGAAGGGGAAGCCGGCCTCGATGATGTCCACACCGAGGCGGGCCAGCTGCTGGGCGATGGCCAGCTTCTCCTCCAGGTTGAGGCTGGCACCGGGAGACTGCTCGCCATCGCGCAGCGTGGTGTCGAAGATCAGGACACGGCCTGGGTCACGGGCCATAACGGCGGCTCTATCCGTAGTGACTATGAGTTAATGCATTGTATGGGCTGGCAGGGCGCTGGCCCCCTCAGTTGCGCAGGAACACCGGCTGCTGCAGTGATTCGGCCTTCTCGAGCACGGGCCGCAGGCTGGCCAGATCCACAAACCCGTCGGCGGCATTGCGCAGTTCCCGCGCCACCATGCCCTCGGTGCTGATCAGGGTGATGCGCAGCCCCTGGGCCCGCAGCACCTCCACCAGCCGGTCGAGATCGCGGCTGCCGCTGAGCAGCCACACCTCATCGGTGCGCGGCGCCACCATCATCAGATCCACGGCCACCTCCACGTCGAGATTGGCGCGCACGAACTGCTTGGGCTCCGCAGGCCGTGGCTCAAGTGACCTGGGTTCGGCAGGCCTGCGCGGGGAGTCCGGGGGCGTCAGCTCCCGCAGGGGCCGGGTCCGAACCGTGAACCCCAGGCTGGTGAGGGCATCGCGGAAGGGGCGCTGGTCGGAGGGGTCCTTGAGCCCCGCATACCAGAAGGCACCCGCTAGCTCCAGACCCGCTTGGGCCGCGGCATGCACCAGCAGCCGGCGCGGATCAAAGAACCAGCCCAGCTTCTGCTGGGCGTAGAACATGCTGTGGCCGTCCACGGCCAGCACCAACTGCCGCAGTCGCGGTTCAAACCGGGCTCCGAGCTGGTTCTCCATCAAAAAAACCCTAGGACCGCTGAGAGGGCTGCAACAGAGACTGCACCTACAGTGCAAATCTCGCAGTCAGGCCATGGCCACTGGGGAACTGGCCCTCGTTCTGCACGCACATCTGCCCTACGTGCGCTCCAGCGAGCCGGGCTCCCTGGAGGAAGACTGGTATTTCGAGGCCCTGCAGGAGTGCTACCTGCCGCTGCTGGCCAGCCTTGAGGCCAGTGCGGCCGATCCGGCCCAGCACCCCCGGCTCACCCTGGGGCTTTCCCCCACCCTGCTCAGCCTGATGGCCGATGGCGAGCTCAATGCCCGCTTCAGCGGCTGGCTGGCTGTGCGCCTGCGGCTGCTTGAGCACGCGCCCCGGCAACTGCGCGGCGCCGCCACCGCTCTGGCCGAGCAGCTTCAGGGCGTGACGGCGCAGTGGCAGGCCTGCGGGGGCGATCTGGTGGCCCGCTTCCGCCGGCTGCAACAGCTGGGGGTGCTCGACCTGATCACCTGCGGCGCCACCCACGGCTACCTGCCCCTGCTGCGGCAGGTGCCGGAGGCCGTGCGTGCCCAGCTGATCAATGCCGTGCGCGAGCACCGGCGCCAGCTGGGGGAGGCCCCTCTGGGCATCTGGCTGCCGGAGTGCGCCTACTACGAGGACCTCGACCGGCAGCTGGCGGCCGTGGGCCTGCGCTATTCGGTGCTGGATGGCCACGGCCTGCTGCACGGCCTGCCCCGCCCGCGCTACGGCGTGTTCGCCCCGATCTGCAGTCCGGCGGGGGTGGCCTTCTTCGGCCGCGACGGCAACGCCACCCTGCCGGTATGGAGCGCCCGCGAGGGTTACCCCGGCGACAGCGTCTACCGGGAATTCCACCGCGACCTCGGCTGGGATCTGGACGAGGAGCTGCTGCGGGGCGAGGGCATCAGCAGCCGCAGGCCCCTGGGACTGAAGCTGCACCGCGTCAGCCAGCGGGGCAGTCGCCTGGATCAGAAACAGCCCTACGAGCCCGCAGCCGCCCTGGAGCAGGTGGAGGAGCATGCTCGCGACTACCTGCGGGGCCGCAGGCGGGAGCTGGTGGATCTGGCGCGGTCGATGCAGCAGACCCCGCTGTTGGTGGCGCCCTTCGATGCGGAGCTGTTCGGCCACTGGTGGTTTGAGGGGCCCCAGTTCCTGGCCGGCCTGTTCCGCCAGGCCGCCGCCATGGGCGTGCAGCTGGTGACCCTGCGGGAGGTGCTGGCCCAGGCACGGCCGCTGCAGGTGGTGCGCCCCTCCCCCAGTAGCTGGGGGGAGGGCGGCTATCACAACTACTGGCTCAACCCCGCCAATGCCTGGGTGGTGCCGCAATGGCAGCGCGCTTCTCGGGCCATGGTGCGGCGCGTGGGCCAGGGGGTGGGCAGCCAGCTGCATCGCCAGCTGCTCACCCAGGCGGGGCGGGAGCTGCTGCTCGCCCAGAGCTCCGACTGGAGCTTCATCCTGCGGGCCGGCACCACCACCGAGCTGGCGCAGGAGCGGATCGAACGCCACCTCGACCGCTTCTGGCGGCTGCTCAATGCGATCGAGAGCGGCGCCGAGCTGCCACCGGGCTGGCTGGAGGCGGTGCAGCGCGAGGACGCCCTGCTGCCGGAGCTGAATGCCGCCGACTGGCTGGCCCCGCCAGGCTGAAGGGCCCAGCTGAACGACCGGGGACCTGTTAGGGGCGCAGCAGGCGGGCGAGCAGGGCAAGCTCCCGCCCCTGCAGGTTCATCAGGCCCAGCCGCACGCCGGGGGGCGCCGTGAGAAACAGACGCACCATGGCCGCCACCAGCTCAGGCACGCTCAGGGTGTTGGTGAGAAAGCCATACCACTGCTCGTTGGGCAGGGCGAAGAAAGTGGCGAAGAACTGGCGCAGCCGCTGCTCGGGAAAGCGCATCAGTTTCTCCAGGCCGAACTGATACAGCGCATGCTTGCGGCGCAGGGGCTGGGACCAGAGGGCCTGCCAGCCGGCGGCCGCCAGGCTGGCGGGGGAGGCGGCGGGATCGGCCAGAGCCCCGGCCAGGGCCTGAGCCAGCTCGGGAGCCCGGCGCAGCAACGCCCCCACCAGGTAGCCACTGGCCGGATGCACCATGGCGGCCGCGCCGCCGAAGGCCAGCAGGGGCTGCTGCAGATCCGGCAGCGGCAGGTTCATCGGAAACAGGCAGAACTCCTCGTGCTCCACGGCACTGATGGCCAGGCCCCGATGGGCCAGGCGCAGCTGCAGTCGCTGCCGCAACGTGTCAAACGACAGCGGCGGCGCCAGGGCCAGGGAGGTCTCTTCCACGAAGTGACGGCCGTCGCCCAGATCCATCGCGTAGAGAAACGTGGGCTGCTGCTGGCGCTGCTCAAAGGGGAGATGGTCACAGCGGAAGTCCATCAGCACGAACTGGCCGGGCTCCACCGGGGGAGCCGTGAACCGCCCCACCACGCCGTAGGCGGCCTGGCCGGCCACCGGTCCATCGCTGGGGCGACCGATCAGGGCGCTGCCATGGCCGCTGGCATCCACCACCAGCCGCGCCCGCAGCACCTCACCGCTGGCCAGGGTCACCACGCTGCAGCCCCCCGGGGGGCCGCCGGCACGGCCCGGCTCAAGGTTCTGCGCGACCTCAACGGCCACCGCCTCACCGCGATGCCAGGGCACGCCGCCGCGGCGGAGCTGCTCCAGCCAGTGGTGTTGGAGCTTCTGCTTGTCGAACAGCCCGTAGTCACGTCTGTGCGGCGTGGGGGCGTTGGCGGAGTCGGCGGCGTCGGCGGCTCCGGGGCCGAAGTAGCTCACGGTGTGCTGCCAGCGGTGCTCCAGCAGGTGCCCCAGCCCGAGCGCATCCACCTCATCGCCCCAGACCCCATAGGTGTTGGGCCAGGCGGCCTGCGGATCGCCGGGGCAGAGCAGCGCCACCGCCACCCCCTGCTCGACCAGCGCCGCAGCGATCGCGAGGCCGGCCGGTCCAGCCCCCAGCACCAGCACCTCAGCGCAGAGGGCGCCCTCGGCTGGCTCCGCCGCCAGCGGTAGAGCCATGGCCCCCAGCATCAGGTCAGCTCCTGGTCGCCGCCCTCTGATTCAGCAGCGTCCACCAGCTCGGAAGCGGCGTCAGCAGAGGTGGCCTGCTCCGTGCCGGGCTCTGCCAGCTCCTCCTCGTCCTCCAGGGCGGGAGGCACCAGCACCATCTCCACGAGGCGGTCGCCCCGATCCAGCCGCTGCAGCCGCACGCCGGTGGCCGCCCGCGACTGCTGAGGGATGGCATCGGCCTCGGTGCGCACGATCACCCCTCGCTCGGTCACGAGCAGCACCTCCTCGCCGGCTCCCAGCACCTTCAGCCCCACCAGCACGTCGCCATCCACCCGGAACTTGATCGCCCGCAGGCCCATGCCAGCCCGCTTCTGCAACCGGAACTGATCCACAGGCACCCGCTTGCCCAGGCCTCCGGCGCTGGCCACCAGCACCCAGGGCCCCTCACTCGGAGCCACCTCCGCCGGCAGGTCATCGGCCGCCTGCTCCTCGTCGCTGCTGCTGTTGGCCACCCGGTCAGCCAGTTCGGCCGAGAGCACATCCATGCTCACCAGCTGGTCGCCGGCACGCAGCTGCATGGCCCGCACACCGCGCGCCGTGCGGCCCAGCGGGCGCAACTCCTCGTCGCTGAGACGGAAGTGGATCGTCATGCCCTTGAGGGAGCCGATCAGCACGCTGTCTCCAGGCAGGGCCAGGCGCACCCAGCGCAGGTCATCGCCGTCTTCCAGCGAGATGGCGATCAGGCCATTGGAGCGTATGTTGGCAAAGGCGGAGAGGCGGGTGCGCTTGATGTAGCCGCCACTGGTGAGCATCACCAGCACGGCATCCTCTGAAAAGGCACTCACGGCCTGCAGGGAGGTGATCTGCTCCTCCCGCGGGATCGGCAGCATTTGCACGATCGGCGTGCCCTTGGCCGCCCGGCTGCAGAGGGGAACCCGGTAGGCGGGCACCGCGTAGACCACACCGCGGTTGCTGAACAGCAGCAGATTGTCGTGGTCGTTGCAGCTGATGAACAGCTTCACGGCCTCCTCGCCCTGAGTGCGGGTGCCGGCCTTGCCGCGGGTGCCCCGGCTGGTGGCCTCGAACTCACTCACCGGCATCCGCTTGAGGTAGCCGGTTTCGGTCAGCAGCACCACCGAGCGTTCGTTGGCGATCAGGTCGATGTCTTCCAGGCCACCTTCGAGATCGAGGATCTCGGTGCGGCGCGGCGAGAGGTAGCGGCTGCGGATCGCCCCCAGCTCCGAGGTGATGATGCCGAACACCCGCTCGCGCCGGGCCAGGATGTCTTTGTAGTCGGTGATCTTGGCGAGCAGATCTTCGTGCTCCAGCCGGATCTTGTCGGCCTCCAGGGCCGTGAGCCGGCGCAGTTGCATCTGCAGAATCGCGTCGGCCTGAATCTCCGTGAGGCCAAACTGAAGCACCAATTCGGCACGCGCCGAGGCCGTGTCGGCGGCCGCTCGGATCAGGGCGATGATCGCATCGAGGCTGTCGAGGGCAATCAGCAGGCCGAGCAGGATATGGTCGCGTTCTTCTGCCTTGCGCAACAGGTATCTGGTGCGCCGCTCAATCGTTTCGACTCGAAAATCGAGGAACACCTGCAACATCTTGTGCAGGGTGAGCACCACCGGTTCACCCTTGACCAGGGCCAGCATGTAGGCACTGAAATTATTCTGTAGTGGCGTGAGTTTGAACAGATTGTTGAGCACAACCTGGGGGTAGGCATCGCGCCTGAGCTCAATCACGATGCGCATGCCATCGCGATCCGACTCATCCCGGATGTCCGAGATCCCCTCCAGCTTCTTGTCGTTGACCAGTTCAGCGATCCGCTCGATCAGCGACGCCTTGTTGGTCTGGAAGGGCAACTCGGTGATGATCACCGCATCCCGGTCAGGACGTCCTTTGACTTCCAGCGTCTCCACCGAGGCGACACCGCGCATGGTCACCGAACCGCGCCCGGTGGTGTAGGTCTCGCGGATGCCGCGGCGGCCCAGGATCTGCCCACCGGTGGGGAAGTCCGGCCCCGGCACGATGGCCATCAAGGCCTGCTCGCTGAGCGCAGGATCCTCGATCAAGGCCAGCAGGCCATCGATCAATTCAGTGAGGTTGTGGGGCGGGATGTTGGTCGCCATGCCCACGGCGATCCCCGTGGACCCATTCAGGAGCAGCTGGGGAATCCGCGCCGGCATCACCGTGGGTTCCTGCTGGGAACCATCGAAGTTGTCGGCAAAGTCAACCGTCTCGGCTTCGATGTCCTCCAGCAGAGAGTCTGTGGTAAGGGCCTGCAGGCGTGATTCGGTGTATCGCATGGCGGCCGGTGGGTCACCATCCACCGAACCGAAATTGCCATGCCCATCCACCAGCGGCATGCGCATGTTGAAATCCTGAGCCATGCGCACCAGGGCGTCGTACACGGCCGTATCCCCGTGGGGGTGGTACTTACCGAGCACCTCACCCACCACGCGGGCGCATTTGCGGTAGGGGCGGTCGCTGGTGAGACCCAGTTCGTACATCGCATAGAGAATGCGGCGATGCACGGGCTTGAGGCCATCGCGGGCATCGGGCAGGGCCCGGCCCACAATCACGCTCATCGCATACTCCAGGTAGGAGCGCGACATCTCGTTGCGAAGGTCCGTCTGGATGATCCGAGAATCACCGTTGGAGCCGGAGTCACCGGAGTTGTTCGGTCCGGTGGGATCCGCCATGCAGAGCAACCTTCAACACCCCCCATCCTATCGACAGCTGCGCCCGCTGCTCCGGGGCCCCGCCCGCCGCTGAGGCCACCGACCCCCGCCGCTGAGGCCACCGACCATGGAGCCACCGATCCGAAGCGAAGCCCAGCTGCAGCAGCGGCAGCAGCGCGGCGACCTGCGGGTGCGCCGTGCCAGCGCCTACCGCCGCCTGGTGCGGCAGGAGGGCCTCGAAGCGGCTTTTGCCAGCACCGATGTGGTGGTGGCCGCCGATGCGGTGTTCACCGACCAGGCGTCCCTGCACCTCTCCCTGGGCCCCAGTGATCCGCCGATCCGGCTGCACAGCGTCCAGCTGGGCGGCGTCAGCGGCCTGGCCAGCGGCGGCAGCGGCGAACTGGTGCTGCCGATCGGCGGCGGCCTGGCGGACCCCGACCGGCTCAGTGGTGCCACCGTGCTGGATCAATTGCTGGCGGGGCAGACCCTCCCCCTCGATGCCAGTGGCGAGGCCACACCCCTGCACCCCAGGCGGGAGCTCCACACCGACCTCAACCTGGAGCGCATCGGTGCCGGACGTCTGCTGCTGCACCGCGCCATCGTCGAAAACGGCGTAGTGGCGGTGAGCAGCGCCCCCGGGGTGTGCCACAGCCCCTTCGGCCCGCTGCTGGGCCCCTTCACCACAGGCCTGTACAGCTGCGGTGGCGCCGGCAGCATCGGCCTCACCATGCCCGCCCTGAGCTTGCTTGGGCCGGGCTCCCCTGTGCTCGTGGCAGGCTGCATCGGCTGGGTGATGGGCAGTGGCAGCGGCCACCAGCCAAGCCCGCGGCGCCAGGCCAGCGGCCATGCCACCACCCCCGGAGCCGCCGTGGCGGTGGCGGTGGATCTGCATGGCCTCGATCGCCGCTGGCTCCGGGCCGCCCACTTCGAGGGCCATGGCGCCGCCCTGCTGGTGGCGATCGCCGCGCCGGTGCCCCTGCTCCACCTCGAGGGGGCCCGCCAGGCCGCGGCCGGGGCCTCAGAGCTCGAGGCCACGGTGCTGGATCTGGCCTTGCCCAGGCGGGTCAAGCCGGCCTTCGGGCGCGTCAGCTACGCCGAGCTGACCCAGGGCAGCTTCCGGCTGCGAGACCGCCCCGTGCGCTGTGCGCCGGCCCACAGCCCCCGCCTGGCCGAGGAGATCGCCCAGCAGCTGCTGGAGGCCCTGCAGGCGGGCCGTTTCCCGTTGCGTCTGCCCAGCCGGGCCCTGGGCAGCCGATCCGCCCAGCTGCCGCTCGATCCCTGATGTCTGACCACCACGGCAACCACGCTTAAGCTCCCCCCCACCACGATCACCGCACGGTTGCCGGAGGGCCATGGCTGAGGACAACAAGACTGGGCAGAGCGGGGCTGAGCAGAGCGGGGCCGCAGACAGCTCGGCAGAGACGATCCCGCAGCCGCCTCAACCCGAGAGCACCCCGCCTGCCGAGCCGGCGGCCATCCCCCCCGATGCGGGCGTCACCGCGGCAGCTCCTGGTGTGCCCCCGGAGCCCAGCCCCGCACTCGACCCCAGCATCGCCGCCACGATCACCGTGCCGCCGCTGGAGGGCGCGGACGCCGACGGCGCTGAGGGGGGCGAGTGGGCCCTGCTCAGCGGCAAACTGCAGGACTGGCTGGCCAGCGGCGAGCTGCAGCGGATCTGGCAGCAGTCCCGCACACCCCTCACGGCCCTGCTGGCTGCGGTGGCGGTTGTGCTGGTGCTGCGGATCTACGCCTCCCTGCTCGGCGCGCTCAACGGTCTGCCCCTGGTGCCCGGCCTGCTGGAGCTGGTGGGGGTGATCTGGGTGCTGCGCAAGGGCCTGCCCAAACTGCTGCGCAGCAACGAGCGCCGCGAGCTCGTGGCCGGCCTCAGGCAGCGCTGGGAGTCGTTCCTCGGCGGCGGCTGAAGGCCTGCCTGGCGGCGGCGGAGCTCGTCAGACCACTTGATAGCTTGACCCCAATACGTCAGTTTCCGGTGGACATCCAGCTGGGCCGCTCCCGAACCGTCCGTCGCGCCTACGGCATCGACGAGATCGCCCTGGTGCCCGGCGGCCGCACGGTGGACCCTTCGGTGACGGACAGCAGCTGGACTCTGGGGGGGATCAAGCGCGACATCCCGATCATCGCCAGTGCCATGGATGGCGTGGTGGACGTGGGCATGTGCGTGGAACTGACCCGCCAGGGGGCCCTCGGCGTGCTCAACCTCGAAGGGGTGCAGTGCCGCTACGACGACCCCAACCCCGTGCTCGACCGCATGACGGCCGTGGGCAAGAGTGAGTTCGTGGGGCTGATGCAGGAGCTCTACAGCCAGCCGGTGCGGGAAGACCTGATCCGCCGGCGGATCAAGGAGATCAAGGACCAGGGCGGCATCGCCGCCGTGAGCGCCACCCCTGTGGCCGCCATCCGCTTCGGCAAGGCGATCGCCGAAGCCGGTGCCGACCTGTTCTTCGTGCAGGCCACGGTGGTGAGCACCGAGCACGTGGGGCCTGAGGGCCAGCAGACCCTCGATCTCGAGGCCCTCTGCCGCGACTTCGGCGTGCCGGTGGTGATCGGCAACTGCGTCACCTATGAGGTGGCCCTGAAGCTGATGCGGGCCGGCGCCGCCGGCGTGATGGTGGGGATCGGGCCGGGTGCGGCCTGCACCAGCCGCGGTGTGCTCGGCATCGGCATCCCCCAGGCCACGGCCGTGGCCGACTGTGCCGCCGCCCGCGACGACTACGCCGCCGAGACGGGCCGGATCGTGCCGGTGGTGGCCGACGGCGGCATCGTCACCGGCGGCGACATCTGCAAGTGCCTGGCCTGCGGGGCTGACGCCGTGATGATCGGCTCCCCCATCGCCAGGGCCAGCGAAGCCCCCGGCAGGGGCTTCCACTGGGGCATGGCCACCCCCAGCCCGGTGCTGCCACGGGGCACCCGGATCCAGGTGGGAACCACCGGCAGCCTGGAGACCATCCTGCGGGGTCCGGCGGGCCTCGACGACGGCACCCAGAACCTGCTGGGCTGCATCCGCACCTCCATGGGCACCCTGGGGGCCCGCACTCTCAAGGAGATGCAGCAGGTGGAGGTGGTGGTGGCCCCGTCCCTGCTCACCGAGGGCAAGGTGTACCAGAAGGCCCAGCAGCTGGGCATGGGCAAGTAAGTCCTATCTTGAAACCGTGGGGGCTTCACAGCTCGCACACTCCTCACACCCTCCGGCCCGGCACGTCCGGGCCTTTTGTCCTTAACGCCCTGCAACGCTTGTCTGGCCTCGTCAGGGGAGATCAGACGGCCCTTGCTAGATTGCAGAAACCCGATCACCACAAGGATGTCCAGCGCAGCCGCCGTTACCGACGCCTCCTTCGAACAGGACGTGCTCAAGAGCGACGTGCCCGTGCTGGTCGATTTCTGGGCGCCCTGGTGTGGCCCCTGCCGGATGGTGGCGCCGATCGTGGACGAAATCGCCAAGGAGTTCGAGGGCCAGATCAAGGTGTTCAAGCTCAACACCGACGAGAACCCCAACGTCGCCAGTCAGTACGGCATCCGCAGCATCCCCACCCTGATGGTGTTCAAGGGTGGTCAGAAAGTGGACACGGTCGTGGGGGCCGTCCCCAAGACCACCCTCTCCGGCACCATCTCCAAATACCTCTGAAGCGGGCCCGCTTCGAGCCCCTCAGGGGCCTCGCCCCTGTGTTGAGTTCCAACCCATGAGCGGTTCCGGGCCCATCCAGCCCGCCACCAGGGCCGGTGGCCTGAGCCCCCTGGATGCGATCGCGGCCGTGAGCCGGAACCATCCCCAGCGGCGCCTGATCGACCGGGCCCTGGTATCCCTTCTGGACATCTGCCGGCAGGAGCAGGAGCCCGAGGCCTGGCGCATTGTCGAAGGCACCCTGGCTGACATCAGTGAAGCCCTGGCGGTGTTCCGTCCTCGCCGGGATGTGCGCAAGGTGTCGGTGTTCGGCTCTGCCCGGACCGAGCTGGATGATCCCAGTTACCAGCTGGCTGAGCAGCTGGCCGAAGCCGCCGTGGCCGCAGGGTTTGAAGTGATCACCGGCGCCGGCAGCGGCATCATGGAGGCCGCCAACCGGGGCGCGGGCTGTGAGCGCAGCATCGGCCTCAATGTGGACCTGCCCTTCGAGCAGCATCCCAATCCGATCGTGAGCAGTTGTGACGGACGGCTGCTGCACTTCCGTTACTTCTTCACCCGCAAGTTGTTCTTCCTGCGGGAGAGCGATGCCCTGGTGGTGCTGCCCGGTGGCTTCGGCACCCTCGACGAGCTGTTCGAGTCGCTCACGCTGATCCAGACCGGTCGCACCCCTCCGATCCCGCTGGTGCTGCTGGCCGCCCCGGACGACCCCTTCTGGCTCAGCTGGCAGGAGCACAGCCTCAACGCGATGCAGGAACGGGGGCTGATCTCCCCGGAGGACACCTCCCTGCTGTTTCTCACGGACAGCGCCGAGGCGGCCATGGCCCAGATCGAGCGCTTCTACCGCCGCTTCCACGCCGCCACCTTGGAACGGGACCGGGTGGAGCTGCTGCTCAACGCCTCCCTCACAGAGGAGCAGCTGCGCCAGCTGAACCTCAGCTACGACGACCTGGTGGACCAGGGCAGCATTCAGGCCGCCGAAAGCATCGATCAGCGCGGCTTTCTGCGGCCCTGTCTGCGCTTTCATTTCGACAGGCGGCGGATGGGGCGGCTGTATCAGCTGATCGATAGCCTCAACGCCATGGACGTTCCCTCAGACCTCCCGGTGGAGCTGCCGAGCCAGGAGCCGGCATGACCCGCATCGGCCTGATCGACTACGGCATGGGCAACCTGCACTCGGTGCAGCGGGGCTTCGAGCGCCTGGGGGCCGCCGTGGTGCCGGTGCAGGCCGCCGAGCAGATGCAGGGCTGTGACGGCCTGGTGCTGCCGGGCGTGGGGGCCTTTGATCCGGCCATGGAACGGCTGGAGAGCAGCGGGCTCGCCGCCGCCACCCGCCACTGGTGCGGCGCAGGACTCCCCCTGCTGGGCATCTGCCTGGGCCTGCAGCTGTTGTTCGAGACCAGTGACGAGGGCCGTTCCCGGGGCCTGGGGCTGATCCCCGGCCGGGTGCGGGCCCTGCCCCGCAAGCCGGGCCATCCGATCCCCCACATGGGCTGGGAGCCGCTGGTGCCGGGCCGGGCCAGTCCGCTCCTGCCCGCCGAAGCTCCTGAAGCCTGGGTCTATTTCGTGCACTCCTACGCCGCGGATCCCCTGGACCCGGCCTGCACCACCGCCTGGGTGAGCGTGGCGGGGGAGCTGGTGAGCGCGGCGGTGTGGCAGGGAGCGATCGCCGCCTGCCAGTTCCACCCCGAGAAGTCGGCGGAGGCGGGCGAGGCGATGCTGCGGCGCTGGCTGGAGTGGCTGGAGCAGGCCCGTGGCGTGGAGCGGACGCCGTGAGCCTGCGCCTCAGCGGCGGCCGCAAGCTCGAAAGCCCTCCTGGAGCCAAGGCCCGCCCCACGCCGTCGCGGGTGCGGCAGGCCGTGCTCAATCACCTGGCCCCCGAGCTGGACGGCTGCCGCTGGCTGGATCTCTGCACCGGCAGCGGCGCCATGGCCTGCGAGGCCCTGCAGCGCGGTGCCCGGCTGGTGGTGGCCGTGGAGCAGGACCGCCGCCTGGCCTCCCTGGCCCGGCGCAACCTGGAGCTGGTGCTGGGCGGTGTGCCCGTTGTAGAGGGCGGGCCTGAGCCCGGCACGGGCCGGGTGCAGGTGCACTGCTGCGAGGTGGTGCGCTGGCTGCAGCGGGGCTGCCAGGGCCAGCCCTTCGACCTGATCTACGCCGATCCGCCCTACCGGGCCGGGCTGTACCCAGCCCTGGCGCAGGCCATCTCCCAAGGGGGGTGGCTCAGCGGCCACGGCAGGCTGCTGCTGGAATGCGCCAGCGACGCTGCACCGGCCGTGCCACCGACATGGAGCCTCGATCAGCAGCGGCGCTACGGCTCCACCAGCGTGATCATCCTGAGGCCCTGGGGCCCGTCAGGCGTCGAGGGCGCTGCCGCGGCGGTATTGGTTCCAGGCGGCCACGAACAGACCCAGCAGCGTCACGGGGACCAGGCCGAGCACGATGCCGCAGAGCAGGGGTTCGATCATGGGGACGCGCAACAGGCCTCAGTCCACAATCTTCCCATGGGCAGCGCCATTGTTGGGGAAGGCAATGGCAACGTTGATCCTGCCTCGCCACTCCCTTAGACCCGCTTCCCTGTCCTGCAGCCCCCACCCGCCTCGATGACCGGCCAGATCGCCCAACCCGCCATCCCCCGGGGCCTGGTGGCGGCCCTCGTGCTGGCGGCGGCGGTGGCCTGCGTGGTGGTGGCTCTGCTGGTGCTGCCGGCCTCCCGCCGCGACCCCTACACCCGCCAGACCCTGGAACTGCGCGGGTCGGTGGAGCACGGGGCCCAGCTGTTCAGGCTCAACTGCAGCGGCTGCCACGGCATTGCCGCCCAGGGCCTGGTGGGCCCCGACCTGCACGGCGTGTCCCAGCGCAAGAACCAGCGCCAGTTGATTCAACAGGTGGTGAGCGGCCGCACGCCGCCGATGCCGCGCTTCCAGCCCGAACCCCAGGCCATGGCCGACCTGCTGGCCTACCTGAACGGGCTGGTGTGACGCAGTCCCCCGAGGCGAGCGCTCCCCGGCAGGGGATCTCGCCGCTGGCGGTGGTGCTGGTGGAGCCTGCCGGCCCCCTCAACGTGGGCAGCGTGGCGCGCCTCTGCGCCAATTTCGACGTTCAGGAGCTGCGGCTGGTGGCCCCCCGGTGCGATCCTCTCGGCGAAGAGGCCCGCCGCATGGCCGTGCACGGGGTGGCCCACCTGGAGCGGGCCCGGGTGTTCCCCCACCTGGCGGCAGCCCTGGCCGACTGCCACCGGGTGGTCGCCACCAGCGGCCGTGGCGAGGGGGAGCCCCTGCCGCTGCTGGGGGCCATTCCGGCCCTGACCTGGCTGGCCGATGGGCCGCCAGACCAGATCGTGGCGCTGGTGTTCGGCCGGGAGGACCGGGGCCTCAGCAACGATGAACTGCTGCAGGCCGGCTGCCTGCTGCAACTGGACACCGCCACCCCCTACCGCTCCCTCAACCTCTCCCATGCGGTGGCGCTGGCCCTGCAGGCCTGGCGGGGCCTCGGCGGAACCCCGGCGGCAGGCCAGCCCAGCCGGGAGCCCTGCCGGCGCGGCGAGCTCGAGGATCTGCTCAGCGATGCGGAGGCTCTGCTCCTGGCCGTGGGCTTCCTCTACCCCCACACCGCCCGGGCGCGGATGGCCAAGCTGCGGGCCCTGCTGCAGCGCGCCACCCCCAGCAGTGAAGACACCGCGCTGCTGCGGGGGATGGTGCGCCAGCTGCGCTGGGCCAGCCAACAGGGCGCCATCCGCCCGGCTGGCAAGGGCGGGCCAGACCCCTAGCGTCGGGCCACCCGTTCCGAACCGCGTTGACTGCTGGCCGACCCCCCCAGGCCCCCCGCGCGGGGTGGGGACAACCGCTGCGGCTGCTGCTGCGGCTCACCGTGATGGGAGTGGGTCTTGGAATTCTGGCCGGCACGGGCCTGAAACTGCTGGCCCCCTACGTGGCCAACGGCACCCTGCCCGTCTTGATCCCGAGTGGGGGCTCAGCCCCTGGCGGCTCTGCCACCACGCCAGGCGCCCTCCCAGCGGGCGCACCACCAGCCGGGAAGGCGCTCAAGCCGGGACGCTTCCAACCGAAGCAGGAGCTCACCGCCCTCAGCAAGCGCTGGGCCCAGCTGGCGGCGGCCCAGAAAGGTCTGCAGGCCTCCGGTTTTCTGCTGGTGCTGGACGATGGGCGCTTCGCCCAGCTGGCGGCGGATCAGCCCCTGCCGGCGGCCAGCTCGATCAAGACACCCATCCTGCTGGCGGGCCTGGAGGACGTGGATGGCGGCAAGATCCGCTGGAATGAGCCCCTGCCCCTCACCAAGGAGCTGGTGGGCGGCGGTGCCGGCTGGATGGCGAGCAAGCCCGTGGGCACCCGCTTCCCATTCTTCGAGGCGGCCACCGAGATGATCCGGGTGAGTGATAACAGCGCCACGAACCTGCTGATCAAACGGCTGGGGGGCAAGACCAGCCTCAACACCCGCTTTCAGGCTCTCGGACTGCCCGCCACAGTCGTGAACAACTGGCTGCCGGATCTCGATGGCACCAACACCACCAGCGCCCGGGATCTGGCCCGCTCGATCGCCCTGGTGGACACGGGCGAGAAACTGAGCCCCCGGGCCCGGGATCTGTTTCGCGAAATCATGGCCACCTCCCGCACCGACACCCTGATCCCCCTGGGCCTGCTCCAGGGCCTGGGCAAGGACGCATCCGATCCCGACAGCGAACTGCTCAGCTTCGGCGTGACCGCCTACAACAAGACCGGCGACATCGGCATCGCCTACTCCGACGCCGCCCTGATCCACCTGCCCACCGGCCAGCGCGCCGTGGCCGCCTTCATGGTGAAGGGGCCGTTCAACGACCCCCGCTCCGCCGATCTGATCCGCTCCATGGCCGCTGAGGCCGCCAAAACCCTCGTGGGCCGCCGATGACGATGACCTCTCTGATCCGTTCCCTGCTCACCGTCAGCAGCGCCAGCGCCCTGCTCCTGGGGGCCGCAGCACCGGCCCCAGCTCCAGCCGCCCCAGCCCCAGCCGCTCCTGCGGCGGCGGAGCCCCCCCGGCCCATGCTCCGGCCCCAGACCGTGGCGCCGCTGCCGGGCGGCCTCGATGCGGTGCTGGTGGTGAACGACAACAACCCCGAACTGATCACGGGGCCCGGCATCCTGATCTCCACCTTTGCGGGCAGCGAGCGCTCCGTGCCGGAGGCCCACCTGGATGTGCCCCTCAGCGGCCGCTTCGACCTGTTCAGCCACCACGTGTATGCCGGCAAGCCGGAAGCCCTCGATTCCACCCTCTGGCTGGCGGTGGTGGCCGAGCCCCGGGGGCCGGCGCCGGTGACGCTCACCCTGCTGGGGGGGTCCACCGCCCTCTCGCAGTCGCTCGATCCGGCCATGGCGGGGGCGCCGTTCCTGCCCCTGCCGCCGCTGCTGGCGGAAACCACCAGCCCGGCCTATGCCGGCCCCGGCAGCCGGGTGGCCACCGAGCTGCTGGCCCGCACGGTGAGCCCGGAGATTCCGCGCCAGTGGACCCTCCCCGCCGGCAGCCCCAGCACCCTGCTGGTGCTGCCCCTGCCTGTGCGCGGCCTCGATCCCCTGCTCAACGGCCGCAACCTGCAGCTGCGGCTCCAGAGCAGCGGCCCGGTGAGCCTGGCCACCCTGGCCGCCTTCGGCCCCAACGACACCCCGCCGCCGGCGGACACCTGGGCCAGGCTGCTCGATGGCGGCCTCAGCCCCAAAGAGCACACCCCCACGCCCCGGGGTGCAAAGGGCCGGATCATCTATTCCCGCGTCGCCGGGGTGCAGATCGGCAGCACCTGGCGCGGCACCATCACCGATCCAGGCCAGCGCTGGCTGAGCACCTCCTCTGCGCCGATCTCCTGGCCGATCGCCTCCCTGGAGCGGGGCCGCCTCGGCACCGACCAGATCCAGACCGCCGAACTCAAGGCCTTCTACCCGGGCACCGCCTGGGCCGCCCACGGCAACTACGGCGTGGAATACGACATCACGCTGCCGCTGCGCAACACCAGCCCAGATCCGGTGACACTCCAGCTGGCCCTGGAATCGCCGATCAAGGGCGACCAGGCCCAGGGGGGCCTGCGCTTCAACGTCACCCCCTCCAGGGCAGTGATGTTCCGCGGCCCGATCGAAGTGAGCGGGCTGGATGGCCCGGGGGGCCGCCCCAGCAGCCGCCGTCGTTTTCACCTGGTGCAGCGCGCCGGCGAGGAGGGGCCGGCCCTGGGCACGGTGAGCCTGGCTCCTGGAGCCCAGCGCAACCTGCGGGTGCGCCTGATCTACCCGGCCGACGCCACCCCGCCCCAGGTGCTCAGCCTGTTGCCTGTGAAACAATCCCCTCCGACCCCAGCCAGCAGCCAACCGTGACGCAAGCCCGCAAGCGCCGGGTCTTCCCCTTCACCGCCATCGTGGGCCAGGAGGAGATGAAGCTGGCCCTGCTGCTGAATGTGATCGACCCGCGCATCGGCGGCGTGATGATCATGGGCGACCGGGGCACGGGCAAGAGCACCACGATCCGGGCCCTGGCCGATCTGCTGCCCGGCATTCCCGTGGTGGAAGGCGACCCCTACAACAGCTCTCCGGAGGACCCCGACCTCCAGAGCGCTGAGGTGCGCCAGCGGGCCGAGGCCGGCGAGCAGCTGCCGGTGGAGCAGCGCCAGGTGCCGATGGTGGATCTGCCCCTGGGGGCCACCGAAGACCGGCTCTGCGGCACCATCGACATCGAACGGGCCCTCAGCGAGGGGGTGCGGGCCTTCGAGCCCGGCCTGCTGGCCAAGGCCAACCGCGGCCTGCTCTACGTCGACGAGGTGAACCTGCTCGACGACCACCTGGTGGACGTGCTGCTCGATTCGGCGGCCTCGGGCTGGAACACGGTGGAGCGCGAGGGGGTGAGCGTGCGTCACCCCGCCCGCTTTGTGCTGATCGGCTCCGGCAACCCCGAGGAGGGCGAGCTGCGGCCCCAGCTGCTGGATCGCTTCGGCATGAGCGTGGAGGTGCGCACCGTGCGGGATCCGGAGCTGCGGGTGCAGGTGGTGGATCAGCGCACCGCCTTCGACCAGGACCCCGATGGCTTCAACGACGCCGTCCAGGCCCGTCAGGAGGCCCTGCAGGCCAGGGTGGTGGAGGCTCAGCAGAGGCTCCCCCAGGTGCGCATCGACGATGACCTGCGCATCCGCATCTCAGCCATCTGCGGCGACCTCAACGTGGATGGCCTGCGCGGCGACATCGTGACCAACCGGGCGGCCAGGGCCCTGGCCGCCTTTGAGGGGCGCACCGAAGTGGACGACGATGACGTGGCCCGGGTGGCGGCCTGCTGCCTGCGCCACCGCCTGCGCAAGGACCCCCTGGAACAGATCGACTCGGGCGATCGGGTGGTGAAGGTGTTCTGCAAGGTGTTCGAGCGGGCCGAACCGAGCGACCGCAGTCAGTTCGAACTGGCCCTGGCGGCCTAGGCGGCCGCGGCTGTGCGCATCCTCGGCATCGATCCCGGGCTGGCCAGGGTGGGCTACGGCGTGATTGATGTCGAGGAGTCCGGGCCGGCAGGGCAGCCCAGGCAGCAGCTGCTGGACTGCGGCATCGTGCGCACGGCCCCGGGGCGCAGCGAGGGCGAGCGGATGGTGGAGATCGCCGGCGATCTGAGGCAGTTGCTGCGCACCTGGCGGCCCGATCTGGCCGTGGTGGAGAAGTTCTTCTTTTACCGCTCCAGCACCACGATCGCCGTGGTCCAGGCCCGGGGCGTGGTGATCATGACCCTGGCCCGTTTCCGGGTGCCGGTGGTGGAGCTGCCGCCGATGCAGATCAAGCAGGCCCTCACGGGCCATGGGCATGCCGACAAAGCCGAGGTGCTGGAGGCCGTCATGCGGGAGCTCGGCCTGGAGACTCCACCCCGCCCGGATGATGCCGCCGATGCCCTGGCCGCGGCGCTCACCGGCTGGTTCCAGCGCTGAGACGGCCGGCAGATGCAGCAGCCCCATGGCGCCGGCAAAGAGACTCTGAGGGCGAGCTTCCGGGTGCGCCGCCGAGAGCTGCTGGCCGGCTGCGGCGCAGGGTTGCTGCAGCACCTGGAGGTCCTGCTGGCCCAGGCCGGCTCCTGGCCGCAGGATGGCGGAGCCCCTGTCCTGGCAACGAGGCGGGGCCGGCTGGGCCTCTACTGGCCCCTGGCGGGGGAGCCGGACCTGCGTCCCCTGCTGACCACAAGCCCCACCTGGTGCCGGCACCTGGCCCTGCCGGCCATCGCCGCCGGCCGCCTCGACTACCGCCCCTGGCAGCCGGGGGAGGCCCTGGCCGCTGACGCCTGCGGCATCCCCGCACCGCTGGAGCGGGCGGGCAGGCTGGAGCCCGAAGCCCTGGCGTTGCTGCTGGTGCCGGCCCTGGCCATCGACAGGCAGGGCGTGCGGCTGGGCTATGGCGGCGGCTGGTACGACCGCCTGCGCGGCCAGGAGTGCTGGCGGCGGGTGCCGGCCCTGGCCGTGCTGCCCTCCGGCTGCCTGTGCGACCAGCTCCCCAGGGATCCCTGGGACGTGCCCCTCGATGGCTGGCTGACGGAGCGGGGCCTGCACTGGCTGGGCAAGACTGAGCCGGCTGCTCCGCATCTGGACGGTCACGACAAACCTTGACAAAGCCTCGGCAGGCAGCTCATCTGCCGGAGGGATTTGCGAAGATCTCGCCAGCGGCCACACCGAATTCTGTGACTCTGTCTGTGAAGCTGTCTGCCCCCGCCACAGCCCCGAGTGCCGCCGATCGCGTCCTCGCCTCCGAGCTGGCTGGTCGGGGTGATACCCACGACGCCCTCTCGATGATGGTGAGCTCGATGGTGCGGATGGTGCAGGCGGGCCAGAGCCGCGACAGTCGCTGGCAGGATTCCTGACCTCGTTGTTCCACGCCTTCAGCCCCCATGCCACTGGACCCCATGGCTGCTGCCTCTGAGCTTCGTGTCGCCCGCTGGCGAGCCAGCACGTCGCTGTCCTGCCTGGCTCCCGCGCTCGCCACCGCCACGGCCCTGGTTCTGGGGGCGGCCAGCAGTGCTCCGCCGGCCAGGGCCCACGCCATCGAGAGCAGCCTGGATCGGGTCCAGGCCCTGAACAACGACTTCCTGCTGGAGAGCCGCTTCGGCACCGGGGAGCCCGCCGACGACGCCATCGTGCGGCTGATGCCCCCCGGCGGCGAGCCCATCGAAGTGGGCCGCACCGATGGAGAGGGGCGCCTGCGCTTCAGCCTGCCCAGCCAGGCCAGCCCCGACTGGGAGGTTCAGGTGGACCGGGGCCCGGGCCACCGCGACTATCTGGAACTGCCGGGATCCCAGACACCGCCGCCCGGCCTCGAACCCAGCGCCCCAAGCCGCCCGATCCGTCCGCTGGCGCTGCGGCCCTCCACGGGCTGGCTGCTGGGCATGAGCGCCATCGGTGGGGGCGCAGCCGCCATGCTGGCCCTGCGTCGCCGCCGCTGACTGAATGGCCGAGCCCACCCCCGGGGCCACGGGCAGCCCCGCCCTCGATCAGATCGTGGCGCGCCTGGCCGGCACCACCGACCCCAGGCGCCGCTACGAGTACGTGCTCTGGCTGGCCAAGAAGCTCGAGCCCCTGCCGGAGGCCTTCCGCACCGACGCCTTCAAGGTGAAGGGCTGCGTGTCCCAGGTGTACGTGGTGGGCACGCTCCAGGACGGCCGCCTGCACTGGCAGGGCGACTCCGACGCAGCCATCACCAAGGGGCTGCTGGCGCTGCTGATCCAGGCCATGGAAGGGCTCACCCCCGAGCAGGCCGCCTCCATCGATCCCGGCTTCATCGCCGCCACCGGACTGCAGGCCAGCCTGACGCCCTCGCGGGCCAACGGCTTTCTGAACATCCTCAAGCTGATGCAGGCCCAGGCCGGAGCCCTGGGGGCCTGATTTCTAGGATCCCTCTTTCGCAGCGCACGGCATGACCATCGGCATCGGCTTGCTCGGTCTGGGCACGGTGGGAGCCGGTGTGGCCAGCATCCTCAGCACCCCTGAGGGCCGCCACCCCCTGGTGGCCGACCTGCAGCTCCGCCGCATCGCCGTGCGCGATCTGGAGCGGCCCAGGCCCCTCAGCCTGGCGCCAGGGCTGCTCACCACCTGCCCCGAGGCCGTGGTCGATGACCCAGCCGTGGACATCGTGGTGGAGGTGATCGGCGGCCTGGAGCCGGCCCGCAGCCTGATCCTGCGGGCGATCGCCGCCGGCAAAGCGGTGGTCACCGCCAACAAGGCCGTGATCGCCCGGCATGGGGATGAGATCGCCGCCGCGGCAGCCGAAAAGGGGGTGTATGTGCTGATCGAGGCGGCCGTGGGCGGCGGCATCCCGATCATCGAACCGCTGAAGCAATCCCTGGGCGGCAACCGCATCCAGCGGGTGAGCGGGATCATCAACGGCACCACCAACTACATCCTCAGCCGGATGGCGGCCGAGGGGGCCGCCTACGGCGAGGTGCTCGCCGATGCCCAGCGGCTCGGCTACGCCGAGGCCGATCCCGCCGCCGACGTGGAAGGTGGCGATGCCGCCGACAAGATCGCCATCCTCACGCGCCTGGCCTACGGCGGCACGGTGCCCCGCCCGGCCATTCCCACCGAGGGCATCGACCAGCTCGACGCCCGGGACGTGGACTACGCCGCCCGGCTCGGCTTCGTGGTGAAGCTGCTGGCCGTGGCCCAACGGGTGGGGAGTGAGCCGCCGAAGCCAGCCGACACCACCGCTGCGGGGCTGCAGCTCGATGTGCGCGTGCACCCCACCCTGGTGCCGCGGGGCCATCCCCTGGCGGGAGTGAACGGGGTCAACAACGCCATCCTGGTGGAGGGCGACCCCGTGGGCCAGGTGATGTTCTACGGCCCAGGGGCCGGAGCCGGACCCACTGCCTCGGCCGTGGTGGCCGACATCCTCAACATCGCCGGCATCCGCCAGGCCACCGGCGGCGGCTCGGGAACCCAGGGCGGCGGACTGGATCCCCTGCTGGCAGCGGGTAACTGGCGCCAGTGCTCCCTCGTCGATGGCGCCCTCACCACCCACCGCAACTACGTGCGGCTGCGCACCAGCGACCAGGCGGGGGTGATCGGCCAGATCGGCAGCTGCTTCGGCCAGGCCGGCGTCTCGATCCAGTCGATCGTCCAGTACGCCGGCGAGGGTTCCGCTGCTGCGGGCGAGGCAAGCAGTGCCGAAATCGTGGTGATCACCCACGAAGTGCTGGAGGCCCGCTTCCGCCACGCCCTCGATGCCATCGAGGCCCTGGCCGAAGTCCACCAGGTGGCCGCCTGCCTGCGCACCCTTTAGCCCCCGGCTGGGACAGGGCGGCTGATCACGTCAATCAGACACGCCAATGCCTTGCCCCTGGCGTCGGGTGGGGTCGAGGCGCCAGAGTGATCGCATCCAACGAGACCCTGAACGGCACAGCTGGCCCCAGCGGGCTGACATCTCTTTGATCCGCGTCTCCGCACCCCAGCAGACGTTTGTATCACCACAAACATTTCAACCTGGACCCGTTTCGCAGCATGGGCCCAGTTCCAACCCACAGGCCCAGCGTTTCCAGTTCCAACCCACAGGCCCAGCGTTTCCAGTTCCAGATCCTGACGTCACGTCCCCTATGACGGCCATCTCCTGCCTCAAGCCAGCCACCATTCCCCATCAGGGGGAATGCGTTCAGCTTGATTTCGATGAGCAGCTCTACCAAGTGATCGGCGTGGACGATCGCCACGACCGCTGCTGGCTGCGGCGCTGGCCCCTGGCCCGCCACGGTTCGGAAGTGTTTGAAATTTCCCTGCAACAGGTGCGTCCTGCCAGGCCCCACCGCTCTTGAATGAGCGCCGACCGTCGACAATCCGTGTGACCACAACGCTCTGCAGCGGAGCCAGCGCTCCGCCGCTGCCCTGACGGTGCCGGCCCGAAGGATCCGTGCCATGCCCCAACGGCTCTGCAGCGGGCTGCTGCAGGCCTGCCTGGCCGTGGCCATGGCCGGCTGCCTGCCGCAGCAAGGCGGGGCACCGGGGGCAACAGGCCGCCCCGAGGACACGCCCGATCGCCTTGTGGTGGCCAGCAGGAACCGCGTCGACACCGTCGACCCTGCCGGCGCCTTCACCTTCGGCGCCATGCAGCTGCTGAGCGCCCTCGGTGATCCGCTCTATGCCGTCAGTGACACGGGCGAGCTGGAGCCGAGGCTGGCCCTGGCGCCGCCGCAGCTGAGCGCCGATGGTCGCACCGCCACCATTCCCCTGCGCCGCGGTGTGCGCTTCCACGACGGCACCCCGTTCGATGCCGCGGCCATGGTGTTCAGCCTTGAGCGCTTCCTGGCCATCGGCAAGCTCAGCTACCTGCTCGGCGACCGGGTCAGCGATGTGAGGGCTGTGGACTCCCACACCCTGGAGTTGGAGCTGCGCCAGCCCTTCGCTCCCCTGGCGGAACTGCTCAGCGCCGTGGCCCTCACCCCGCTCTCCCCCACCGCCTACCGCCAGCACGGCGACAGCCTGCTCAACGACCGCTTCGTGGGCACCGGCCCCTACCGGCTCACCTTTTTCAGCAAGCAGCAGCAGCGGCTGGAGCCCTTCGAGGGCTACTGGGGTGAGCAGCCGGCCAACGACGGCCTGGACCTGGTTTCCCTCAGCAACTCCACCGCCCTGTTCGGTGCCCTGATCAGTGGCGAAGTGGACGTACTGCTCTCCACCAGCCTGGAGATCGACCAGCAGGCCGCCCTGCGCAGCCGCGCCCGCCGCGGCGAGCTGCAGGAGAGCAGAGGGCCGGCACTGGAGATCAGCTACCTCACCCTGCTCAGCGACCAGCCCCCCTTCGACGACCCCAGGCTGAGGCAGGCCCTAGCCCTGAGCCTGGATCGGGCCACCATCAGCGAGCGCGTCACCCTGGGCCTGCGCGCTCCCCTGCGGGAGCTGGTGCCGCCCAGCCTGCCGGGCTCCGATCCCACCGCCTGGGTGAGTTACGACCCCGAGCGCGCCCGGGAGCTCTACCGCCAGGCGGGCTACTGCCAGGGCAAGCAGCTGCCCCTGCCGCTCACCTTCCGCTCCAACATCCCCAGCGACCGCCTGTTCGCCCTTACCTGGCAGGCCCAGCTGCAGCAGGATCTGGGCGATTGTGTGCGGCTGGAGGTGAGCGGCATGGAATCCACCACGGCCTACCGCCAACTCGGCGAGGGGGCCTTCACACTGATCCTGCTCGACTGGATGGGCGACTTCCCCGACGCCGACAACTACCTGATCCCCCTGCTGGCCTGCAGCCAGGAGGAGGGGGAGCGCTGCCTCGAGGGCGCCAGTGCCGCCAGCGGCAGCTTCTGGGCCCAGCCAGGGCTGCAGCCCCTGCTGCGCCGCAGTGAGAGCAGCCAGGGCGAGGAGCGCCATGCCGTGCTGCAGCGGATTCAGCGGATCACGGCCGCCGCCAACCCCTACGTGCCCCTCTGGCTGGTGTCGCCCAAGGCCTGGGCCCAGCCTGGGGTGAGTCAGCCCCGCTTCGACGGTTCCGGGCGCCTGCTGCTCCAGGCCCTGGCGCCGGCGGGGGCTGGGCCCGTGGGGGCAGCCCGATGAGCCGCCGCCGCGCCCTGGTCCAGTACGTGGGAGCCCGGCTGGCCCTGGCCCCGGTGATGCTGTGGCTGATCGCCACCCTGGTGTTCCTGCTGCTGCGGCTGGCCCCCGGCGATCCGATCGACGCCCTGCTGGGCACCCGCGCCCCGGAGGCGGCCCGGGCCGCTCTGCGCAGCCGCCTCGGCCTCGACCAGCCGCTGCTGCACCAGTACGGCCACTTTCTGGGCGATCTGCTGCGCGGCGATCTGGGCGACTCCCTCACCAACCAGGAGCCCGTGAGCGGCGTGATCGGCCAGACCCTGCCGGCCAGCCTGGAGCTGGGCAGCGTGGCCCTGCTGCTGGCGGCCGTGGTGGGCCTGGCGGTGGGCTTTTCCGGGATCGCCCGGCCCGAAGGCAAGCTCGACCTGGCCGGCAGGCTCTACGGCATCGGCACCTATGCCCTGCCCCCCTTCTGGGCGGCCATGGTGGTGCAGCTGGTGTTTGCCGTGTGGCTGGGCTGGCTTCCGGTGGGCGGCCGCTTCCCCCCCACGCTGCTGCCGCCGGAGGGGAGCGGCTTCTATCTGCTCGACAGCCTGCGCAGCGGCCTGGCCAGCGGCCAGTGGCAGGCCCTGCAGGGCACCCTGCGGCACCTCACCCTGCCGGCCGGCACCCTGGCACTGCTGCTGAGCGGCATCTTCGCCAACGCCCTGCGCCTCAACCTGCGCCGCAGCCTCGGCAGCGACTATGTGGAGGCAGCCCGCAGCCGGGGCCTGGGAGAGGCGCGGGTGATCCTGCGCCATGCCCTGCCCAATGCCCTGTTGCCGGTGCTCACGATCACGGGCATCACCGTGGCCTCCCTGATCGGCGGTGCCCTGCTGATCGAGGTCACCTATTCGTGGCCCGGGATCGCCTACCGGCTGCAGGAGGCGATCAGCCAGCGCGACTACCCCCTGGTGCAGGGCATCGTGGTGGTGGTGGCGGCCCTGGTGGTGCTGGTCACGGTCACCGTGGACGTGCTGGTCGCCCTGCTGGATCCCCGCATCCGCTTCTGAGCCCCTGAGCTCAGGGGCTGTGGATGGCACGGCGCCAGCGCTCGGCCTGGGCTGGATCGAGCACGTAGCCCGTGATGCCGTTGTGCACCCGCCGCTGGGGGGAGAGCAGGGAGGGGTGCTGGGTGCTTTCCAGGAACTCGATCGTGAGCGCCAGCAGCAGCTCCTGCACCCGCTCGGGCTGCTCCCCCACCAACTGGTCACCGAGGCGGAACAGCGGCTCGTTCTGCGCCGCCAGCCGCACCGGCGAGAAGTGGCTCCCCCCATCCACCACCACCAGGCGACTGCGGGGATCGCTGCTTCCGTTGAACAGGCCCAGCTGCTCGGTGACGGGCGGGGTGACCAGATCGAGGCTGCCGCCCACCACCAGCACCGGCACGGCCAGATCGGCCAGGCCGCGGCTGGGCCACAGCAGACTGCCGAAGCCGTTGAAGGTGATCACCCCACGCAGGGGGATGGCGTCCGGCAGCGACGAACCACTCACCGGAAAGGAGCTGCTGGCGCCATCGCCGGTGATGTCGGGGAGCTGGCACTGCAGGAGGCGCGAGAGGTTCGTCACCGGCAGGGAGGAGAGGGCCTGCTGACAGCGCTGCCGCAGCCCCTGCTCCGGCACCAGGCCAGCCGCCATCAGGGCCGCCAGGCCACCGAGGGAGTGGCCAATCAGCACCAGGCCGTCCTCCCCTGATGGCTGGGGACCCAGCGAGGGCAGGCTGCCCTCGCGGCGTGCCGTCAGCACGGCCTGCAGATCCGCCAGCCGGTCGGGCAGCGACTCCGCTCCCGGTGGTGGGCCCTCCCCCCTCAGGGAAGCCTGCACCGCCTGCTCGTCGCTGCCGGGATGTTCGATCACCAGCACCGGCCAGCCCCGCTCCGCCAGGGCCGCCGCCAGCCAGCTGAGCTGCTCGGTGTTGCCGCCCAGCCCGGGCATCAGCAGCAGCCAGGGGCCCCGCTTGGCCCGGCGAGCCGGCCAGAGCTCCAGCGGCAGGGGCTCGGAGCGGTGGGCCACGGTGAGCTGAATCTGCTGGGGGGCCCCGAGCTGCTGGCGGCCGATCAGCAGGCTGCGGGAGCTGCGCCTGGGCAGCGGCAGCTGCCGCAGCCGCTGGATCGCCCGCTCCTGGCCCTGGAGCTGGCGACGCCAGTCAGCTGCCAGGTCCAGCAGGCCATCGATGCGCAGATTCAGCCTCTCTGGAGGCAGGGCCTGCAGCAGGTCGAGGGTGGTGATCATGCTCTGGCGCACCAGCAGCTGCTGCAGGGTCTCCAGCAGCAGCACGCCGGTGTTCTCGCCGGCGGCGGTGGTGATCAGGCCCCCCACCTCGCGCAGCATCGGCTCCCCGGTCCAGCTGCTCAGCAGCTGGAGGCCGAAACCACGGTCCCGCAGCAGAGGGGCCCGCAACAGCCTGATCAGCCCCTGTCTCGACTCGGCATCGAGCAGATTGAGCCAGAGACCGAGGCTGCCGCTCTGACCATCCGGCTGCAGGGTCCAGGCCGCCAGCTCATCGAGATCGATCGGCAGCCTCAGCCCATCCAGTTCCACCACCACCTCCCCGGAGGCGCGCACCGGCTGGGGGGCGAGGGCAGGCACCAGGAGGGGGGGGAGCAGCAGCAGACTGGCCAGCAACCGCGGCAGGCAACGAGCAGGTGATCGCAGAGGCCGAGGGGGCAACGGAGGGGACGCCGCGGCGTCGGGGCTGGTGGTTCCAGTTTCCCGCGCCGCTGCGCGAAGTGGCCTGGGTGCGGCTGGTGGGATCGATCGGGGCCGGTGGCGTGCTCTATCTCACACCGATGGTGTTTCACCAGCAGGCCTTCAGCGCCGCCAGCGTCACCCAGGGGGTCGCCCTGGCAGCCCTGGCGGGCACGGGGGGGCGTTTTCTGAGCGGCTGGCTGCTGGATCGCGGCCTCAACTGCTCAGTCCCCGTGCTGCTGGCTGCCCTCACCGCCCTGCTGGCGGATGTGCGCCTGCTGGGAGCCCTCGACCTGCCGGCCTACCTGCAGGGCCAGCTGCTGATGGGCGTGTCCATGGGCCTGTACTGGCCGGCGATTGAGCTGGCCGTTCCCCTGAGCTGCCAGCAGGGGGCTCACACCATCCCCTCGGCCCGTGGCTATGCCCTGGTGCGGAGCGCCGACGCCGCCGGCATCGCCACCGGGGCACTGCTGGGGGCTGGCCTGGCCGCAGCCGGCCAGTTGCGCTGGATCTATGGGGTGGACATGGTCTGCCTGGCGGCCATGGCGCTGCTGCTGGTGCTGCGACCGCTGCCCAACCCGAAGCGGCGCGCCGTGGGCAGTGGCCTGGAACTCGGCAGCGGCTGGTGGCGGCCACTGCTGCCGGTGCTGGCCGTGGCCCTGCTGGCCACCGCCCTGCCCGCCCTGATGCAGAGCGCCCTGCCCCTGGACCTGGTGCGGGGCGGCCTGGAGCGCCAGGCGCTGCCCGAGAGCGTGGGGGCCCTGTTGATCGGCCTGAAGCTGGGGCTGCTGCTGCTGATCCAGTGGCCGGTGGGTCAGGCCCTGGCCCGGCGCCCGGTGCGGGTGGGGCTGGGGCTGAGCCTGGCGGCCTTTGCCCTGGGCACGGGCCTGCTGGGGGCCTCAGCCCTCAGCGGGGCCGGCCTGGTGTTGGTGCTGCTGGCCCAGATCCCGCTGGCCTTCGGCGAGGCCGCCTTTCTGCCGGTGGCCAGCGAGGCCGTGGTGGAGATCACCCCGCCCCAGCACAGGGGCCTGGCCATGGCCCTGTTCTCCCAGTGCTTTGCCCTCAGCGCCCTCACCGCTCCACTGCTGGCGGGTCTGGCCCTGGATCGCCAGGGTCACGGCGTGGGGGTGTGGTTCACGGCGGCAGCCCTGTGTCTGGGGGGCCAGCTGCTGGTGCAGAGGATCAGGCCGAGGTCTCTGGAGGCTGCCTGAGGGCCCAGGCCTCATGGGGCAGCGGTTCGGTGCCGTACTCCCAGTCGTCGTAGTCGGGATCGTTGCGGATCTTGCGGTGCAGCTCCTTCTGGGCGTCGAAGTTATGGGGGTGGTCGGCGGGGAGATCTGGAGTAGGGCCGGCAGGTTGGGCCTTCTCGGGGGCCGCCTCGCCCGGACCTGATGTCTGGCTCATGGTGTCCTCCGCTGGGGGTCTTGATTCTGACCGATGCCAGGCCCTAGGCCCCCCGCCATGGAGGCTGCCTGGGGGTGTGCATCAGCTCAGACATTGAACAGGAACTCCATCACGTCGCCCTCGACCACCACATAGTCCTTGCCCTCACTGCGCAGCCAGCCCCGGGTGCGGGCCTCCGCCAGGGAGCCGGCCTCCAGCAGCTGGCCGCAGCCGATGGTCTGGGCACGAATGAACCCCCGTTCGAAATCGGTGTGAATCACTCCGGCCGCCTGGGGGGCGGTCATGCCGGCGGTGATCGTCCAGGCGCGGGTCTCCTTCTCGCCGCTGGTGAAGTAGGTGCGCAGGCCCAGCAGGGAGTAGGTGGCGCGGATCAGGCTCTGCAGGCCCCCCTCGCTCACCCCGAGGCCATCGAGGAATTCGGCGCGATCCTCCAGGGGCAGCTCGATCAGCTCGGCTTCCACCTGGGCGGAGATGCGCACGGTTTCGGCACGCTCCCGAGCGGCCAGGGCCACCACGGCCTCCCCATGGGCATTGCCGCCGGCGAGATCGTTCTCGCTCACATTGGTGGCGTAGATGATCGGCTTGGCACTGAGCAGGCCGAGCGGTTTGACCAGGGCCAGCTCCTCGGCGCTCAGGTCGAGGTTGCGGGCGGCCCCTCCGGCCTCCAGCTCCGCCTGGATGCGCGCCAGCACGGCATCTTCCTGCTGGGCCTCCTTGCTGGTGCGCACCTGCTTCCTGAGCCGTTCCCGGCGCTTCTCCACCTGGCTGAGATCCGCCAGCCCCAGCTCGAGATTGATCACCTCCGCATCCCGCTCCGGCCCCACCGAACCCGACACGTGAATCACGTCGTCGTCCTCGAAGCAGCGCACCACGTGCACGATGGCGTCCACCTCGCGGATGTTGGCCAGGAACTTGTTGCCGAGCCCCTCCCCCTGGCTGGCCCCCGCCACCAGGCCGGCGATGTCCACGAACTCCACCCGCGTGGGCACGATCTCCTTGCTGCGGCTCAGCTGGGCCAGCTGATCGAGGCGTGGGTCAGGCACTGACACCACGCCGCTGTTGGGCTCGATCGTGCAGAACGGATAGTTGGCCGCCTCCGCCTGGGCGTTGGCCACCAGGGCGTTGAACAGAGTGGACTTGCCCACGTTGGGCAGCCCGACGATTCCGGCTTTGAGCATGGGGGAAATCTACGGGCCGCAGCCCGGCCCCCTCGGCCGCGAGACTGGGGGCAGATGCTGGCCAGGCCGATTCCGATCCTTACCCCACGCCGGCCCAGGACTCCGGCCGACTCCAATCCCTCCACCGACGCTCCAGAACCAGCTCAGAACGGCGATTCAGGCGCCCCTGCCCCGGCATCCAGATGGTGGCAACGGCGGCGCCTCTGGGCTGTGGCCGGCGTGGCCATCGTGCTCGTGCTGGCGGCGGGGGTGGTGTGGCAGCGCCAGCGCAACGCGGCGTCGGCCAACCTTGAGCCCTACACCGTGCTGGCCCAGTCCGGTGACCTGCCCGGCGTGGTGAGCGCCTCCGGGGAGCTGGAGGCCGTCAAGCGGGTGAACGTGAGTCCCAAGCGCCAGGGCGTGCTCCAGGAACTGTTCGTGGAGGAGGGCGACCAGGTGCAGGCCGGCCAGGCCCTGGCCCGCATGGACAGCGGCGATCTCGCCGACCGCCTCAATGAGCTCAGGGCCCAGTTGCAGTCGGCCCAGGCCCAGCTGATGCGCAGCCGCAGCGAACTGGAGCGCAACGAAAAGCTGTTCGAGGAAAACGCCATCAGCCTCAGCGACTACAACACCGTGCGCAGCACCTTCCTGGTGGATGAGGCTGCCGCTGAAGCCGCCCGTCAGCGCCTGGCGGCCCGCAAGGTGGAGCAGGCCGACCTGATCGTGCGCGCCCCGTTCACCGGCGTGATCACCCAGCGCTTCGCCGATCCAGGCTCCTTCGTGACCCCCACCACCGCCGCCTCGGCCACGGCCGGCGCCACCAGCTCCTCGATCGTGGAGCTGGCCCAGGGGCTCGAGGTGGTGGCCAAGGTGCCCGAGAGCGACATCGGCCGCATCCGGCTCGCCCAGGAGGCCAGCGTGCGGGTGGATGCCTTCCCGGACCGCCGCTTCGAGGTGGTGGTGAAGCGGATCACCCCCCGGGCGGTGAAGCTGAACAACGTGACCTCCTTCGACGTGGTGCTGCGCTTCCTCGAGGCTCAGCCCGATCTGCGCATCGGCATGACCGCCGACGTGGACTTCAGGACCGGCCAGGTGCAGGCCGAGACCCTCGTGCCCACCGTGGCGATCGTGACCGAGGACGGCCGGCCCGGCGTGCTGCTGGTGGACAAGGATCGACAGCCGCTGTTCCAGCCGGTGGAACTGGGCATCAGCGGCGGCAAGGACACCCAGATCCTCTCCGGCCTGGAAGCCGGCACCAGGGTGTTCATCGACCTGCCCCCCTGGTCGAACAAGCAGCGCTGAGGGCGCGGCCCGCGTGGGTTCAGGCGTCCTGGTCGGTCAGGAAATGCCGCGCCGCCTCCACGATCCGGCCGCTGGCCAGGCCGTCGCCGAAGGGGTTATGGGCCCGGGCCATCGCCTCATAGGCCGCCGCATCGCTGAGCAGGGCTGAGGCCTCGGCCAGGATGTCGCTGCTGGCGGTACCGATCAGCTTGGCGGTGCCGGCCTGGATCGCCTCGGGCCGTTCGGTGGTGCGGCGCAGCACCAGCACCGGCTTGCCCAGGGCCGGCGCCTCCTCCTGCAGCCCGCCGGAATCGCTGAGCACCAGGGTGCAGCCGCGCATCGCCGCCACCAGCTCGTCGTAGTCGAGCGGTTCGGTGAGGAAGGCCCGCGGGTGAGTGCCCAGCAGCTCCTGCAGCGGCTCGCGCACCGTGGGGTTGCGGTGCAGGGGCAGCAGCAGGGCCGTGTCGGGGAAGCGCTCCAGCAGCGCCAGGAATCCCTGGCCGATCTCGCGCAGGCGTTCACCCCAGTTTTCGCGCCGGTGCACCGTGGCCAGGATCACCCGTTGCCCTTGCCAGTCGAGGCCGTCGAGCCCGTAGGCCGGGGCCCGCTCGGCCATCTGCAGCAGGGCATCGATCACGGTGTTGCCCGTGGTGAGGATGCGGCCCACCACCCCCGAGGCCCGGCAGTTGGCGGCCGCTTGCTCGGTGGGGGCGAAGTGGAGCTGGGCCAGCTGGGAAATCAGCCGCCGGTTGGCCTCCTCCGGGAAGGGATCAAGGATGTTGTCGGTGCGCAGGCCGGCCTCCACGTGCCCCACGGGGATCTGGGCGTAAAAAGCGGCCAGGGCCGAGGCGAAGGCGGTGGTGGTGTCGCCCTGAACCAGCACCAGATCGGGAGGGTGCTCGGCGAACTCCCGTTGGAGACCCTCGAGGGCGGCGCAGGTGATGTGGGTGAGGGTCTGCTGCGGTGCCATCAGGGCCAGGTCGCAGTCGGCCGTGAGGGCGAACAGCTCCATCACCTGACTCACCATTTCGCGGTGCTGGCCGGTGAGCACCACCCGGGTGCGGAAGTCGTGGGCCTGCTGGAACGCCAGGATCACCGGGGCCAGCTTGATCGCCTCTGGCCTGGTGCCCAGCACGATGCTCACGAGGGGCTTGGTCAAGGCGGGTCTGCGGACGGCGGGATCCTAAGAAGGGGCCCGAAAGCTGCCAGTCAAACCGCCCTGCGGGCCTCGATGCACGAAGACCCCGACGTGACCTGATCGGCGAGATCCGCGACCGCGAGACCCTCTCCACCGCCATCGAGGCCTCCCACACGGGCCAGTTGGTGTTCGGCAGTCGTAAGCGCTGCTGGCTGTGGTATCCCAGGGCCTGATCAAGACAAGGGAGGGGCAACGCACCGCCTACCTGGACATCCTGCTGAACACCGATGCCTGCAGGGATGACATCCAGCGCGGCGAACTCGATGCGATCGAGGAGCTCATGAGGCGCAGCCGCTTCGACGGCATGCAGACCATCAACCAGTCGCTGCTGGATCTGGTGAACGCCGGCAGGGAGGAGGAGGGGCCTTCAGGGGTAGAACCTGACTCCGGCTCAGCCCATGGCCAGCCTGGCCAGCAGCAGCACCGTCAGCCCCACAGACAGGCCGAGCATGGCCAGACGTCCGTTCCAGATTTCGGCCTGGGGGGTAAAGCCACGCCGCCAGGCGTTCAGCTCGGTGGGGCTCACCGGCTCATGGTCGGGCTCGCTCGGCTTCAGCGCATGGCCGTCAGCAACGGCGGCCTCGACTTCCGTGCCCACCACGGCCCCTGGCTCGCTGTCCATTTCAGCGTCTGCGGGGGGCATTGGAAATCCACCGGTTGCCGTTCAGAATAGGGCTGTTGTGTTGACGCCCTGTCTCGCAGCCTCCAGGCTCCACTCTGCTCAGAAACAGGCCGCAGCTTCATAGAGCCTGTCCGCCTGCTCGAGGGGCCAACGGGCCGACACACCGAGGTTGGCGCAGCTGGTCTGGCCCAGGTCCAGGCGCTGACAGGCCGCCACCCCGATCATGGCGGCGTTGTCGGTGCAGAACGGCAGGGGAGCCACCCGCCACTGCAGGCCATCGCGGCTGGCCCGCTCCTGCAGCAGGGCCCGCAGCCGCCGGTTGGCGGCTACGCCGCCCACCAGCACCAGGGTGCCGAGGCCCAGGTCGCGGGCACAGCGGCAACTGCGCTCCACCAGCACCTCCGCCACCACCTGCTCGAAGCTGGCGGCCAGGTCGGCCAGCGGCAGCGGCTCTCCGCTCTGCTGCAGCGACCGCACCAGCCGCAACATCGCCGTCTTGAGCCCGCTGAAACTGAAGTCGTAGGGGTGGTAGCCGCCCTCAGGCCTCGACACCCTGCCCTTGGGCAGGGCGAAGCGATGGGGATCCCCCGCGCCCGAGACGGCCTGAATGGCAGGTCCACCGGGATAGCCCAGCTCCAGCAGGCGGGCCACCTTGTCGAAGGCCTCGCCGGCCGCGTCGTCGTGGCTGCGCCCCAGCCGCCGGTAGAGCCCTGGGCCGCTCACCTGGATCAGCTCCGTGTGCCCGCCGCTGACCAGCAGCACCAGGTAGGGCCCTGGCGGCAGCGGATCGCCGAGCTGCACCGAGCAGAGATGACCCTCCAGGTGATGGATGCCCAGGAAGGGCCGGCCATGGAGCCGAGCCAGGGTACGGCCGGTGAGCGAGGCCACCAGCAGGGCCCCCAGCAGCCCAGGGGTGGCGGTGGCGGCGATGGCATCCATGGCGGCGGGGCCGAGGCCGGCCTGGCGGCAGACCCGATCGATCAGGGCGGGGAGGGCCTCCACATGGCGCCGCGAGGCAATTTCGGGCACCACGCCGCCCCAGCGGGCATGCTCCTCCACCTGGGAGGCCACGGCGCTGGCCAGCACCGTGCGATCGCGCACAATCGCAGCCGCTGACTCGTCACAACTTGTTTCGAGGGCCAGAACCGTTGGCATGGCGCCCGGGGAGCTCCCCTACTGTCCGCGAGTGACATCCTGCCCTGCGGCCCCACGCCGATGCAGGGCTCCGCAGGGCACTCTTCCCGGCTTCTACCCAGGCTTTCCATGCGACGTCTTCTCCCCCGCCTGTGTGCGGTTCTGCTCTCGGCCTTTCTGCTCATCGGCCTTGCTCCCGTGGCTTCGGCCGCGGAATCGGTGGCCGGCCTGACCCCCTGTGCCGAGAGCCCCCGCTTCCAGCAGCGGGCCTCAGCTGCCAGCACCGACCAGGCCAAGTCCCGGTTCAACGTGTACAGCCAGGCCCTCTGCGGCGATGACGGCCTGCCCCGCCTGATCGTGGATGGCCGCTTCAGCCACGCCGGTGATTTCCTCATCCCAGGCCTGCTCTTCCTCTACATCGCCGGCACGATCGGCTGGGCCGGCCGCTCCTATCTGATCGCGATCCGCGGCAGCAAGGACGCCACCATGCGTGAGATCCAGATCGACATGCCACTGGCGTTCAAATCCACCCTCGCCGCTGCCGTCTGGCCCCTGGCAGCCTTCTCTGAGTTTGCCGGTGGAAAAATGGTTGAAGCCGACTCCAAAGTGACCGTTTCCCCCCGCTGATTCCTGGAACCATGAAAAAATTCCTCACCACCGCCCCCGTCGTGGCTGCCATCTGGTTCACCCTCACGGCCGGGATCACCATCGAGATCTTCCGCTTCTTCCCTGACCTGATCCTTCGCCCCCTCTGAGGCACGGCTCAGCGTTCACCTCAGAGCGTTCACCTCAGCCTGCGGCCCCTAGGGGCCGTTTTTTCATGACATCAGCCGGGGGCCAGGCCAAGGGCCGCTTCCAGCTCAGCCACGGCCGCTTCAAGATCGCCGTTGACCAGCACCCCATCGAACTCCTCCTCAGCGGCCAGTTCCACCGAGGCCCGCTGCAGCCGGCGGCGGATCGCCTCCTCGCTGTCGGTGCCCCGCCCACGGATGCGACGCTCCAGCTCCTCCAGGGAGGGGGGCTTGATGAACAGCTGATAACCAGCCTGGAAGGTCTGCCGCACCTGGCGGGCCCCCTCCAGTTCAATCTCCAGGAGCACGGAGCAGCCTGCCTCCAGATGCTCCTCCACCGGCCGCCGCGGCGTTCCGTAGCGGTTGCCGGCAAACTCGGCCCACTCCAGAAATCCCCCCTCCTGCACCAGCTGCTCGAAGCGCTCGCGGCTGAGGAAGAAGTAGCTGCTGCCCTCCTGTTCGCCGGGCCTGGGG
The DNA here is from genome assembly GCF_014280235.1 of Cyanobium sp. NS01. NCBI lineage: Bacteria > Bacillati > Cyanobacteriota > Cyanophyceae > Synechococcales > Prochlorococcaceae > Cyanobium > Cyanobium sp. NS01. The sequence goes on from NZ_CP047940.1 coordinate 2,004,998, forward strand.
GCCCTGGTGGTGGCCGACACCGACAGCCAGAGTTCGGGATGGCGCCGCAACAGCTCGGCCACCAGCGTGCCCTTGCCCACCCCGCTCGGACCGGTGATCACGGTGAGTCGGGCCATGGAACGCGCGCAGGCAGGGCTGCAGAGTAGAAGCCACACGCGGAAGGGCTGGAGCGCAGCCATGGCGAGCCTCCAGGCCCAGGACGTGACCAGCCTCAAGGCGGTGCTGGCCGAATGGCGGCGCCTGCTGCTGCCCAGCCGCCTGGAAAAAGCCCAGCAGGCCGGCCCGGGCACCATCCAGCTGGGGCTGCGCCACCTGCAGGGGATGCAGTGGCTGGAGCTGAGCTGGCAGGCCGAGGCGGCCCGGGTGCACGCCATCGCCCCCCCACCGCGCCAGGGTGAGGGCAGCACCCTGGCCCAGCAGCTGCAGCACGGGCTCGGTGGACTGGCCCTGGTGAGCCTTCAGCAGGTCGGCTGGGAGCGGGTGCTGGAGCTGGGCTTCGCCCGCCGCCCCGGTGAGGCTCCGCAGCGCTGGCTGGTGGCTGAGCTGATGGGCCGGCACAGCAACCTGCTGCTGCTGGAGCCCGATGGCGACGGCCGCCAGGTGGTGGCTCTGGGGCGCCAGGTGAAGACAGCCCAGTCGCGGCTGCGGCCGATCGGCACCGGCGATCCCTACCAGCCACCCCCGCCCCTGGACGGGGCCCCGCCCAGCCGCGCCGAGAGCTTCGAGCGCTGGCGCCAGCGCGTGGCCCTGCTGCCCCTGCCGCTGGAGCAGGCCCTGCGCAGCGCCTACCAGGGCATCAGCCCGGCCCTGGCCCGCCAGCTCGCCCCACCGCAGTGGCTGCAGCAACCTGTGACCGAGCTGCAGAGTCACCAGTGGGAGCTGCTCTGGCAGCGCTGGCAGCTCTGGCTGGCGGCGGTGGAGGCCGAGCGCTTCTGCTGGCAGGGCGACGCCGAGGGCTACCGCTGCTGGAGCGCCGAGCCCCATGCGCAGCCACCAGCCAGCGCCGCGATGCCGATCAACCGCGGCCTGGCTGCGTTCTATGGCCGCGCCCTGGCCCAGCAGAGCCTGAGCCAGCAGCGCCGGCAGCTGCAGCAGCAGCTGGAGCGGCTGCTGCGGCGCGAGCAGCAGCAGGCCGGCAGCCAGCAGGCCCTGCTCGATGCCGTACCGGAGAGCGACGCCCTGCAGCTGCAGGCCGATGCCCTGCTGAGCCAGTTCCAGCCCAGCCGCAGCTGCATCGACACCGCCCAGAAGCTCTACCGCCAGGCCCGCAGGCGACGCCGCTCCGTGGCGGCCATCCAGGAGCGGCTGGCCTGGCACGGGCAGCGCCTGGCCTGGCTGGAGGCCAGCCTCACCTACCTCGACCAGGCGGAGGATCTCGAGGCGCTCCAGGGCCTGGGCCGGGATCTGGAGGAACACCTCCACCCCGGCGGCAGGCCAGCCCGGCAGTCCCGGCGGGGCAGCGGCCAGGGTCGGGAGGGCCAGCCCCAGCCCCTCGAGCTGATCAGCCCGGGGGGGCTCACGCTCCAGGTGGGCCGCAACCACCGCCAGAACGAGTGGATCGCCTTTCGCCAGGCCCGGCGCGGCGACCTCTGGTTCCATGCCCAGGAGCTACCGGGCAGCCACGTGGTGCTGCGCAGTTCGGCGGCAGCGGCGGGGGACGAGGATCTGCAGGCTGCGGCCGATCTGGCAGCCCACTTCAGCCGCGGGCGGGGCAACCGCCGCGTGCCTGTGCTGATGGTGCCCACGGCAGAGCTGCAGCGGATTCCGGGCGCCGCCCCCGGCACGGTGCGGCATCGCGGCGGCAGCCTGCTCTGGGGGGAACCGGAGCGGGCTCTTAGCCTGCTGGCAGCACGGCAACCATGACGGACACCTCCCCCCAGGATCCCGGCCCTGCCGGGCCACCGCCGCCGATCCGGATCGAGGTCGGTCGGGGTGAGCGGGAACCCCGTCCCGCCACCCCCAGCGGCGCCCTTGCTGGCGAGGAGTTCCCAGGCGAAGTGGAGATGAGCCTGGTGGACCACATCGAGGAGCTGCGGCGCCGGGTGCTGCGGGCCCTGCTGGCGCTGCTGGCGGGGGCGGCCCTGTGTCTGGTGTTCGTCAAACCGCTGGTGCGGCTCCTGGAGATGCCGGCCGAGGGCATCCGCTTCCTGCAGCTGGCGCCGGGCGAGTTTCTGTTCGTGTCTCTGAAGGTGGCGGGCTACGCCGGGCTCACCCTGGCCCTCCCCTACGTGCTCTACGAGGGTCTGGCCTTCGTGCTGCCGGGTCTGAACCGGCGGGAACGGCGGCTGGTGGCGCCGGCGGTGGCGGGCTCGGCGGTGCTGTTCGCCGCCGGGCTGGCCTTTGCCTGGTGGGCTCTGGTGCCGGCCGCCCTGCGCTTTCTGGTGAGCTATGGCGCCGATGTGGTGGAGCCGAGCTGGTCGATCGAGCGCTACCTCGACTTCGTGCTGCTGCTGATGGTGGCCACCGGCCTGGCCTTCCAGCTGCCGGTGCTGCAGCTGCTGCTGGGCGCCCTTGGGCTGGTGCGCTCCGGCGCCATGCTCTCGGGCTGGCGCTGGGTGGTGCTGCTGGCGGCCCTGGCTGGAGCGGTGCTCACCCCCTCCACCGATCCGGTCACGATGCTGCTGCTCACCGGCGCCATCAGCGCCCTGTATCTGGTGGGCGTGGGCCTGGTGGCCTTCAGCGAGCGGCTTCGGGCCTGGCCGGCCGGGGCCCAGCCCCTTGGCTCGGAGGAGGCCTGAGCTCAGAGAAAGAACTCACTGGCCCGCTCTGGCGGCAACTCCAGGGCCAGGCCCAGGGCCCGACCCAGTCTGGGCTTATCGGAGGTGGTCTCCAGCCAGGCCCTCACCTGGCCCGCCACGCCCAGCCCATTCAGCAGCCCCGTGAGCTCCTCCAGCTTGGCCGCGTAGGCCTCGGCGGAGAGCGGGAACGACTGCTGTTCCAGATAGGCCCACATCACCTGGAGATAGAGGCGGCCGCGGCGCTGCACCAGCTGCAGGTCGTAGCTGGCCTGCCAGCGCCGGCGCAGCAGGCCGAGCAGCTCCTCGGCGCTGAGGGGAGACGAAGGATCCACAACCACAGACGCTCAGGCCCCTATGCCAGTACCAGGGAATCCGGGCCGAGCCAGAAATCCGCAACGGGTTGTTGCAGAGCCCCCGCCAGGGCCCATGGGCAGCCCGGCTCAGGTGGAGTCAGGTCTTAGGGTGGCCGCCACGTTGCTGTGGCTTCCAGGCCGCCCTGTATGACCCAGATGCCAGCGAGTGCTTCGAGCGGTGATGTGCCCGGCATGGGCCGTCGGCAGTTCATGAACCTGCTGACCTTCGGCTCCCTCACGGGCGTGGCCCTCGGAGCGCTCTACCCGGTGGTCAACTACTTCATTCCGCCCAAGGCCGCCGGCGGTGGTGGGGGCACCTCCGCCAAGGACGAGCTCGGCAATCCCGTCACCGGCAGCGGCTGGCTCAGCTCCCACAAGGAAGGGGACCGCAGCCTGGTGCAGGGTCTCAAGGGCGATCCCACCTACCTGATCGTGGAGGGCGACGACGCCATCGGCAGCTATGGCATCAATGCCATCTGCACCCACCTGGGCTGCGTGGTTCCCTGGAACGGCGGCCAGAACAAGTTCATCTGCCCCTGCCACGGCTCCCAGTACGACGCCACCGGCATGGTGGTGCGAGGACCGGCTCCCCTCTCCCTGGCCCTGGCCCATGTGTCCGTCGAAGACGACAACGTGTTCCTCAGCCAGTGGACCGAAACCGACTTCCGAAACGGCGACAAGCCCTGGTGGGCCTGATCCGCTTTCCCCGTTCGCCCCTGTCGCCCCACCCCTGATGCGCCGCTCCCTCTCCCTGCTGCTCGGTTGCCTTCTCAGCGTCACCGTGCTGCTCGGTGCCGCTTCCCCCAGCTGGGCCTACCCCTTCTGGGCTCAACAGAACTACGACAGCCCCCGTGAAGCCACGGGCAAGCTGGTCTGCGCCAACTGCCACCTGGCCAAGAAGGCCACCCGCATCGAACTTCCCCAGGCCGTCTTCCCGGACACGGTGTTCAAGGCCGTGGTGGAGATTCCCTACGACACCTCGGTGCAACAGCTCTCCGGCGATGGCAGCGGCACCGGCCTGAATGTGGGCGCCGTGGTGATGCTGCCCGATGGTTTCACCCTGGCCCCCCAGGATCGCCTCAGTGAGGAGCTCAAGGAGGAAACGGCGGGCATCTACTACACCCAGTACTCCGACGACCAGCCCAACATCCTGCTCGTGGGTCCTCTGCCTGGCGACCAGCACCAGGAGATCGTCTTCCCCCTGCTCTCCCCCGATCCGGCCCAGGACAGCAGCATCCACTTCGGCAAATACCAGCTGCACGTGGGTGGCAACCGTGGCCGCGGCCAGGTGTATCCCACCGGTGAGAAGTCGAACAACACGATCTTCAACGCCACGGCCGCCGGTACCGTCTCCGCTGTGACTCCCGCCGATGGCGGCGCCACCGTGGTGGAGATCACCACGGCAGACGGCTCCGTGATCAGCGAAACCATCCCGGCCGGTCCGACCGTGACCGCCGCCGTCGGTGAGACCGTGGCGGCCGGCGCACCGCTCACCAACGACCCCAACGTGGGGGGCTTCGGCCAGATCGACACCGAGGTGGTGCTGCAGGATCCCGTGCGGATCTACGGCCTGCTGGCGTTCTTCGCGGCCATTGCCGTGGCCCAGATCTTCCTGGTGCTGAAGAAGCGCCAGGTGGAGCGAGTGCAGGCCGCCGAAGGCATTGTCTGAGCTGGTTGGCGCCGAGCCCCTCGTCAGGCCCTTGAACGTGCTTCTTGTGTTCACCTCCCCGGGGCCCCTGGTGTTCCAGCTGGGCCCCCTTTCCGTGCGCTGGTACGGCCTGCTGATCGCCCTGGCGGTGCTGGCGGGCCTCACCCTGGCCACCCGGCTGGGCCGGCTGCGCGGCATTGAGCCCACCCTGATCGCCGACCTGCTGCCCCTGCTGGTGCTGGGAGCCGTGATCGGCGCCAGGATCTATTACGTGCTGCTCGAATGGCGCCAGTACGAGGACAACTGGGTTGAGGCCCTGGCGATCTGGCGGGGCGGCATCGCCATCCACGGCGCCCTGATCGGCGGCGGCCTCACCACCGTGCTCTATTGCCGCTGGCGTCGCCAGCCCTTCTGGCCCCTGCTCGACGTGCTGATGCCGGCCGTGGCCCTGGGCCAGGCGATCGGTCGCTGGGGCAACTTCTTCAATTCCGAGGCCTTCGGCCTGCCCACCGACCTGCCCTGGAAGCTGCAGATCCCCCTCGCCAACCGGCCCACGGAATTCCTGGATCAGGTGGATTTCCATCCCACCTTCCTCTACGAATCGCTCTGGAACGTGGGCGTGTGTGTGCTGCTGCTGGTGCTGTTCCGCCAGGGCCAGAAGGGCCGCATCTCCCTGCCGGCCGGCAGCCTCAGCTGCATCTACCTGATGGCCTACAGCGCCGGCAGGGTGTGGATCGAGGGCCTGCGCATCGACCCGCTCTGTCTGTTCTCCCAACCGCCCTTCTGCGAGGGCGGTCTGCGCATGGCCCAGGTGGTGAGCCTGCTGCTGATCGTGCTGGGTGGCCTGGGCCTCTGGTGGCTCTACGGCCGCCAGCGCCGCCTGCCTGACCCCAGCGGGGTGGTGCAGTGACGCCACGCGTCTCGATCGTGGGGGCCGGCCCCGGCGCCGTGGACCTGCTCACCCTCAGGGCGTTGCGGGCCATCGAGCAGGCCGAGGTGCTGGTGTGGACCGACTCGCTGGTGAGCCCCGAGATCGCGGCCCTGGCCCCCGAAGGCTGCGAACGCATCCGCACCAGCACCCTCACCCTGGAGCAGGTGATGGCGCTGGTGCAGGAGCGGGCCGCAGCAGGCAAGCAGGTGGTGCGCCTGCACGATGGCGATCCCTGCCTCTATGGCGCCCTGCACGAGCAGATCTGCCGCCTGGCCGATGCTGAACTGGCCGTGGAGGTGGTGCCCGGCCTCAGCGCCTATCAGGCCACAGCCGCAGCCCTGCAGCAGGAGCTCACCATTCCCGGCCTGGTACAGACGATCGTGCTCGGGCGCGCCGGCGGGCGCACCGGCGTTCCCGAGAAGGAATCCCTGGGCCGGCTGGCGGCCCTCGGGGCCTCCCTCTGCCTCTACCTCAGTGCCCGCCACGTTCAGGAGGTGCAGCAGGAGCTGCTGCAGCACTACCCCCCGGACACCCCCGTGGCGATCGGCTACAGGGTGAGCTGGCCGGACCAGTGGCTGCAGGTGGTGCCGCTCACGGCCATGGCCCAGGCCAGTGAGGAGCGGGGCCTGATCCGCACCACGCTCTACGTGGTGAGTCCGGCCCTGGCTGCCAGTGCCGAGGCCCGCTCCAAGCTGTACTCAGCCAGCCACCACCACCTCTTCCGCGGCGGAGCCTGAGGCTGCGGCGGGGCCTGAAGCCTCGGCCGTGCCGTGCAGCTCCCGCTCCAGCCTGGCCCGATCGAAGCCGCAGCCCAGCCGCGCCACGATCTGCTCCAGGTCGCGGGCGGCATTGCCCAGGCAGCAGCTGCCGCCGGGGGAGGGCGTCACGTTGAACACCAGCCCGGGGCGGGCGGGGATGCTGGCCTCCCCGAGCAGCAGGCGGCGCTGGCGCTTGTCGATCAGCTGGGGACGCACCCCGCCGTAGCCATCGGCAAAGCGCAGGTCCTCGAGCTGCATGCCCGGCACGATCTTGCGGGCATCGGCCAGGAACAGGCGCCGCCGCAGCCAGGGCACCTCGAACAACAGATTCCTGAGGATGTAGCGGCGGATGTCGCCCACCCGCAGCAGCTGCCAGGCCACGGCCAGCACGGCCCAGTCCAGGCGCAGCACCTTGAGGAACTCCCAGAAGGAGGCCAGGCGGTAGCGCTCCAGCAGCGGCAGCGGCAGGGCCGTGGGGCCGAAACGGGTCTTGCCCGGAGCCCGCACATCCGGATCGCCGTGGATGGCCGCGAAGGGAAGTTTGTCGTTCTGAACGGTGTAGACCTTGCCGTTGAGCAGATCTGGGGTGAAGTAAAAGCTGCCGGCCACCGGCAGGCAGGAGTACTCCAGGCCGTAGCCCATCTGCTGAGCCATCAGCAGGCTGTGGGCCCCGGCGTTCACCACCACATGGCGGGCCCACAGCTGCCGTTCCGCCTGGTCTGCCGCCGCAGAGCAGCCCGGGGTGGGGGTGAGCAGCACCCGGAAGCCCTCCCCCTCGGGCGTGATCGCCGCCACGGTGGTACCCAGCTGGAGCTCCAGCTGGCGTTCGCTGCCCGCCACCGCAGCGCGAGCTTCGGCCACGAAGGAGGCCGAGAGGGCCTCGTAATCGACAGCGGTGTAGCTGCCGCGAATGCCGATCGCCGCCAGCTCTTCAGGGCGTGGCTGGCCGTTCAGCAGGGCGACCCGGGGCTCCCAGGCCGCGATCGCTTCGGCATCCAGCAGCTCCATGGCCGGGAAATGGGGCGAGAAGCGCTGGAAGCGCTCCCGCAACAGGGCGCACTCCTCGCTCCCCACCCCGAGCACCATCTTCGGTGTGCGGAACACGCAGCGCTCCCGGCTGGCTGGATCGAGCAGCTCGGCGTAGCGCACGATCATCTCGGCGGTGCGCTTCACCTTCAGGGCCTTCTCCAGCGTGTAGTTGGTCTCGATGTCGCCGCAGTGGATCGTCTGGCTGTTGTTGGTGGCGCGGGAGTTGACGCTGGCCAGGGCGTCGTAGCGCTCCACGAGGGCCACCCGGCCCAGGTCGGTGTAGCGGGCGAGCTCGAACAGCAGGGCCGTGCCGCACACTCCTCCGCCCACGATCAGCACATCCACGCTTGCGTCAGCGGGGAGGGAAGCCTGCTGAGCGGCCTGGGGCGCGGACATGTGCGGGAACGGAGGGGCGCTGCTCACAGGCACATCGGAACGGCCCACCATTTTGGCTGATGCCAGCAGGCACAGGATTGGCCGATGCCGGCAGAGACAGGTTCCGGCGGTGTTTTAAGCTCCCAGGAAGGAACCGGATCCGCAGGGTCAAGGCCAAATCAACGGGCGATTAGCACAGCGGTAGCGCACTTCCTTCACACGGAAGGGGTCACTGGTTCGAGTCCAGTATCGCCCATGTCAGCGAGCCCCCAAACGGGGGCTTAGGACGGTATGGCTCCGTGGGCTGCCGTCACCACCGGTGCATCACTGGGGCACCAGTGGTGACAGTTGGCAGTCATTCCCTGCAGAATCTCCACCATTCTGGTTCCGGGGTGAATCGGCGCCCCTGCCCGCCGCCCTACCTGGATCCCTCGCTGACATGAGCGCAGACCCCATGTCCGATCTGCAACGGCTGGCCTCGTGTCTGCAGCAGGCCAGGCTGAGCCAGGGGCTGAGCCTCGAAGATCTGGCCGACCGCCTGCACATGGGCCGTGAGCAACTGCAGAGCCTGGAGAATGCCGATTCCGACAGCCTGCCCGAACCGGTGTTCGTGATCGCCCAGGCCAGGCGGGTGGCCTCGGCCCTCGGCGTGTCGATCGATCCTGAGATCCAGGCGCTGCGCGTCAGCCTTCAGGGCCGAAAACCCGCTCCGCAGCCGGCCGAAGCGTCGAGCACCCCAGCCCAACCGCTGGCGATGACTTCAGCCCCCAGCCGGTCCAGCCAGGCAGCCCGATGGCCCCTGCCCCTGGCCGCCGCAGGGCTGCTGGTCGCGCTCGGCGCCGTTGGGCTGGTCGGCTACCAGAGGCTGGTGGCGCCTGACGGCGGCAGCGGCAGCACCGCCCTGGCCCCAGCCGGCACGCCGCAACCAGCTGCCGCCTCGGCCCCAGAAAGCGCTGTCGGCGGCCCAGCACAGGCGCTGGAACCCTCAGGCGCCAGCGGTGCCGGCTCCGGCCAACTGCTGCTGCGGGCCGAGCAACCGAGCTGGCTGGAAGTGCGCAGCGCCGACGGAACCACCCTCTTCCGCGGCACTCTGGAGGGGGAGCAGTCCTTCCCGCTTGAGGCGGACCTGCAGGTGCTGGCCGGCCGGCCAGACCTGGTGGAAGTAGTGCCCCCAGGCCAGCCCAGACGCCTGCTGGGCACGATCGAGCAGGTGCGCTGGCAGCGCTTCAGGGCTCCCTCACCCTGAGTTCCAGCCCGCAGGCTTCCGCCACCACCTCACTGCAGGAGCGCAGGCTCCAGCGCTCCAGGCTCAGATCGATCGCCGGCTCTCGAGGCTCGGGAGCATGGGGCACCAGCTCCAGGTCGAGCACCCCAGCCGCGGCCGGATGCACGCGGATGGCGGCGATGCCCGCCGCGGGCCGGCGATCGAGGGCAGCGGCCAGCCTCAGCAACAGGGCCATGGAGAACACCATGCTGCGCTGATCGCGCTCCTCGATCAGCTGCCACGACTCATGGCGCTTCTTCGGCAGGCTGCGGCGGTGATAGCGGGCCATGGCCGCCACCATCAGGTGCTCCGCCTGGGAGAACCCCAGCAGTTCGCCGTGGCGGATCAGATACCAGGTGTGCTTGTGATAGGCGGAGATGTTGATGCTCTTGCCGCAGGTGTGCAGCTGGGCCGCGGCCCAGAGCAGTTCACGCCCAGCGCCGCTGTCGTGATGGAGCAGGCCCTTGCCCTGGTCGTAGAGGCTGAGGGCGTGGCCCGCCACCCGATCGGCCCGCTCCCGGTCGATGCCATAGCTCTGGGCCAGGTGCAGCACGGTGCGCTCGCGGATCGTGCTCTGGAAGCTGAAGCGATCGCCCAGGATCTGGTTGCGCAGCATCCAGTCCACAATCAAGCCCTCCCGCAGGGCCCGGTCGCACACCACCAGCTCGGGAGCACCGACCATCTCCATGGCGGTCTGCAGGATCAGGGAGCCGGGCACGATGATCTCGGCGCGGCGCTCGTTGATGGCCGAGAGCTCACGGCGCTGCTCCGGGGTCATCGCCACCAGGGCCTCAACGAGCTCATCGATGCGCTGCTTGGGCAACCGGTAGCCCTGCAGCTTGAGAGGTGGCTTGGCTTCTGCCGCTGCCGCCAGGGAGGCCAGGGCCATCGCCGTGCCACTGGTGCCCACCAGCCGGGGCTGCTCGCCAGGCTGCAGGGCCCGCTTCAATTCGGACACGGCCGGGTCCAGCGCCCCCTGGATGTAGGCCTTCAGGAAGCGCTGCCGCTCCAGGGGAAGGGGCTCCTGCTGGCAGAACTCCCGCTGCAGCCGCACAGCGCCGATGCGGGTGCTGGTGAGCACCCGGGCGTCGCGGCCGTCACCGAGCACCAGTTCGGTGGAGCCACCGCCGATGTCGAGGATCATGTGGGGCTGCTCGCCGAAGCCCATCCCCGAGAGCACCCCCAGGTAGATCAGACGGGCCTCCTCCGGGCCACTCACCAGATCCACCGACAGGCCCAGCTGGTCGTAGAGGGCCTGCACGAAGTCGCGGCCATTGGGCGCTTCGCGCACGGCGCTGGTGGCCGCCGTGACGATCTGCTCCACCTGGTGGCTCTCGGCCAGCTCCTTGTCGTGACGCAGGGTGCGGAAGGCCCGCTCGATCGAGGCAGGGCTGAGATCACCGGAGTCGGGGTCGCGCTCGCCCAGGCGGGTGGTGGCCTTTTCGGCCAGTAGCACCGAGAAGCTGCGCAGCTCCTCATCCACCTCGGCGATCAGCAGATGGATCGAGTTGGTGCCGATGTCGATGGCCGCGACCCGGCGTCGATCGGGGCGCTGGGAGGGAGGGCTCTGGGCCATCGAACCGGGGCAGCCAGGGCGCAGCCAGTTTGCCACTGACCCCGGGGCCCCTGGCCGCAGACGCCTAGCGTTCCTCACTCAACACGGTTGCATCGTCAGGGGAGGCGCATGGCAGGCTCGGCGGTGGGCAAGGAGAGCAACGCGGCGGCAGGCCCCGCAGGGTTCGGCGCCGACCTGGGCGCCTGGCTGGAGCTGCTGCGCTGGGACAAGCCGAGCGGCCGCCTGATCCTGCTGATTCCGGCGGGCTGGAGCCTGTGGTTGCTGCCGACAACCCCGCCACCGGCCTCGCTGCTGCTGGCCCTGGCGCTGGGAGGCCTGGCCGTGAGTGGGGCCGGCTGCATCGCCAACGACCTCTGGGATCGCCGCATCGATCCCCAGGTGGAACGCACCCAGCTGCGGCCGCTGGCCTGCGGCCGGGTGGGCGTGGGCACGGCCCTGGCGCTGCTCACGGTCTGCCTGGGCCTGGCCCTGGGGGTGGTGCTGTGGGGCCTGCCCGCCGGCAGCCGGGGCCTCTGCCTGCTGCTGGCTCTCGCCACCCTTCCCCTGGTGCTGCTCTACCCCTCGGCCAAGCGTTGGTTCGGCTACCCCCAGCTGGTGCTGGCCCTCTGCTGGGGTTTCGCCGTGCTGATCCCCTGGGCCGCCGCCACGGGCAGCCTGGCCGGGGGCTGGCCGCTCGCCCTGGTCTGGCTGGCCACGCTGCTGTGGACCTTCGGCTTCGACACGGTTTATGCCATGGCCGACCGAGACGACGACCGGGCCATCGGGGTGCGCAGCAGCGCCCTCAGCCTGGGGCGCCGGGCGCCGCAGGTGGTGACCCTCTGCTACCTGGCAGCATCCCTCTGCCTGGCCGCGGCCGCCTTAACCCTGACGGCCGCGGGGGAGGGCCTCAACCTGCTCGGCTGGGGGCTGGCCGCAGGGGCGAGCCTCGGCATGGTGCGTGCCGGGGTTCTGCTGCAACGGCCAGGTCAGTCCCGGGGGGCCTTCGGGCGCCATTTCCGCCAGCAGGTGTGGCTGGGGGGGCTGTGGTGGCTGGCCCTGGTGCTGGGGCGACTGGCGTGACCCTCCCGCCCAGGCAACCTCCTCCCCTGCGTCCAGGAGCCCGGGTGGCCCTGGTGGCGGCCAGCTCCGCGCTGGCGGCCAGCGATCACCTGGAGCGCCTGGAAGCCGGCATCGCCGTGCTCGAGAGCTGGGGCTTGGAGGTGGAGCGCCGCGCCCTGCATGAGCGGCGCTGGGGCTATCTGGCCGGCCGCGACGCCGAGCGCCGCGATGATCTGCTGCGGGCTGAACACGTGGGGGCCGAGCTGCTGGCCTGCCTGCGCGGGGGCTGGGGGGCGGCCCGGCTGCTGGAGCAGTCCCTCACCAGCCTTTCTCCCCGCTGGCTGCTGGGCTTCAGCGATGTCACGGCCCTGCTCTGGGCCCAGCTGGCCCAGGGGCACGGTGGTGGCGTGCACGGCCCCCTGCTAACCAGCCTGGCGGCGGAGCCGTCCTGGAGCCAGGAGCGGCTGCGGGCCCTGTTGTTCGGGGAGCCGGTGGCCGACCTGCCGGGCACCCCATGGCGGGGTGGCGTGGCCGAAGGCCCCCTGCTGGTGGCGAATCTCACCGTGGCCACCCACCTGCTCGGAACTCCCCACCTGCCCGACCTGCGCGGCGCCATCCTGGTGATCGAAGACGTGGGCGAAGCTCCCTACCGGATCGATCGGATGCTCACCCACTGGCGCCTGAGTGGCGCCCTGGGTCAGTTGGCCGGCATCGGCCTGGGCCAGTTCAGCGGCTGCGACGACCACCCACCTGGAGAGTCCGGAGCCGACCCCATCGCGATGGCGGCGCGGTTCAGCCTGGAGCAGGTGTTGCACGATCGCACCGGGGATCTGGGCATTCCGGTGCTGGCCGAGCTGCCGGTGGGCCACGAAGCCGGCAATGGGGCCCTGCCGCTGGGTGTCTGGGCCCGGCTGGACGCTGACGCCGGCCACCTTCGGCTGCTGCCCACCCCTCGGGCCTGAGGTCAGCCAGACGATCCAGCCCGCTCGGAGGCCAGCAGGGCCGCCGCCACCGTGAGATCAAACGGCGTTGTGAGCTTGATGTTGGAGGGCGGCGCCTCCAGCACGGCCACCGGCAGGCCCAGCCGCTCGAACAGGGCCGCGTCATCGGTGACGCTCCAGCCTTCGCGCCGGGCCCTGGCATGGGCCGAGCGCAACTGGTCCACCGGGAACCCCTGGGGGGTCTGGGCCGCCCAGAGTCCAGCCCGATCGGGGGTGGCCAGGATCGCCCCGACGGCGTCCACCTGCTTGATCGTGTCGGTCACGGGGGTGGCGGCAATCACCGACCGCCCGGCGGCCACCGCCGCGGCGCATCGCGCCAGCAACTCCGGCTGCACCAGGCAGCGGGCGCCATCGTGGATCAGCACGCCTGCGGCCTCGGCAGGCAGGGCCTCCAGGCCGCGGCTCACCGACTCCTGGCGGCTGTCGCCCCCCAGGATCCACTGCACAGGGCGATCCGGCCTGGCGGCCTCGATGATCGCCGCCACCGCTTCGGCATCCACCGCCTGGCCCACGATGCCGATCCAGCGGATCGCCGCGCAGGCCAGGGCGGCGTCGAGGGTCCAGGCCAGCACCGGCCGCCCGGCCACCTGCAGCAGCAGCTTGTTGCCGGCGGCGCCCATGCGGCGGCCACTGCCGGCGGCGGCGATCAACAGATGCACAGGCGTCTCCCGCGGCCAGGCGCGTCCGGAACCGCTCCATACAATCAGTCCGCCGTGACTGCCCCTCGATGCGCGCCCTGTTCCTGCTGCCCGGCGACAGCAGCCGGCAGCTCCAGGCCTTCCCTGCTGTGGCCGCCGTGGCGGACCAGCTCAAGGCGGTGGTGCAGGTGGTCTGCCCCGCTGAAGCGGTTGGTCTCTGGCGCCTGCACCCCGGCGTCAGCCGCGCCCTGCCCTTCAGCTTCGCCAACGCCACCCTCGCCGACTGGGCCAACCTGCTGGGTTCGGTGCGGGAGCCCGATTTCCAGCTCTGCATCAACCGCGCTCCCAGTCGGGCCATGGACCTGATGCTGTCCATGAGCCACATCCCCACCCGGGTGGCCAGCCAGGGCTTCTCGGCCACCGCGCTGGTGCAGGAGCCTGCAGGGGGCTGGCCTTCCCAGGCCTGGGAAACCTGGCTGCGCCCCCTGGGACTGAGCCTGAACGCCGAGGCCTTCCGCCTGCCGATCCCCCCGGCCGATCTCCAGGCCGCCGCCGCCGCCCTGCCCGCCGGCGATGGGCCCCTGCTACTGCAGGCCCCGGCGGGGGGCGTTGGCGACTGGCCACCCGAACGCTGGCAGGAGCTGCCGGCCCTGATCGCCGCCCAGCTGCCCGGGCTGCGCAGCGCCAGAGCCGGAGAGGGTTCCTGGAGCCAGCGGGCCGCACGCCTGGCCTGCGCCGATGTGGTGCTGGCCAGCGATCCGGCCAGCGTGGAGCTGGCCCTGCTGCTGGGCCTGCCGCTGGTGGCCCTCGGGGCTGCAGCCGGCGACCTCCCCCAGCGCGAGGGAGTCAAAGCGCTGGGCAACGCAGACGAGCTGTCCCAGCTCGGCAGCGCCGCCGTGCTGAGCGCCCTGGGGCTGGCCTGAGCGGCCCCCAGCCCAGCGGGTGATGGATCTCGCCATACGATCGGCGCCACTCACCCCTCCCCCTCGATGGCCGTCGCCGCTCCCCTCACCGGTCAGGTCGCCCTGGTCACCGGCGCCAGCCGCGGCATCGGCGCGGCGATCGCCCTGGAACTGGCCGCCAACGGCGCCACCGTGGTGGTGAACTACGCCAGCTCCGAACAGGCCGCGGCCGATGTCGTGGGTGCCATCGAGGCCGCCGGTGGCAGGGCCTGGGCCCACCGGGCCAACGTGGCCGAGGAGGCCGAGGTGGAGGCGATGGTGAAGGCGGTGCTGGAGCGCGAGGGCCGCCTCGACGTGCTGGTCAACAACGCCGGCATCACCCGCGACGGGCTGCTGATGCGCATGAAGACCGCCGACTGGCAGAGCGTCATCGACCTCAACCTCACCGGCGTGTTCCTCTGCACCAGGGCCGTGAGCCGGCCGATGCTGAAGGCCAGGAGCGGCCGCATCATCAACATCACCTCGGTGGTGGGGCTATGCGGCAATGCCGGCCAGGCCAACTACAGCGCCGCCAAGGCCGGGGTGATCGGCCTCACCCGCAGCAACGCGGCCGAGTTTGCCGCCCGGGGCGTCACCGTGAATGCCGTGGCCCCCGGCTTCATCCAGAGCGACATGACCGCCTCCCTCGACAAGGAGCCGATCCTCAAGGCCATCCCCCTGGGCCGCATGGGCAGCGCCGCCGAAGTGGCCGGGGCGGTGCGCTTCCTGGCCGCCGATCCCAGCGCCGCCTACATGACCGGCCAGGTGCTTCAGGTGGATGGCGGCATGGTGATGCGCTGAGCGCCGCGGCACAACCCACCGCGCCATCCGCCGGGCTCAGCCGCCGATCGGTTGGCCCAGCTCCTCCCGCAGCCGGCGGATCCGCTGCAGCAGCCGCAGCCGCCGGCTGCGCGCCGTGAGCGTGAGGTAGAGCCGCAGCGGCACATAGATCAGTGCCATGAGCAGCCCGAGCGCCGTGACCAGCACGAACACCATGGCGTTGGCGCCGCTGGCGGTGCTCAGGGGCATGGCTTCGGCTGAAGCCGTGTCAAGGGCGCTCTGAAGCAACTCGTCCAAGACCTCTGTGCGGCTCCAGGCCCCCTCACCAGACCTTATCGGTCCGTCAGGGCAGCCCGACAGTCTTTTCGGCTTTCCCTACCGGACCAGGCCCCAGGCCGCGTGGGAACCTGAAGCATTGGAACTCCTGTGAGCCGATGACCAAGCTGGTCAGCTTTTCCGACGCCTCCCGCGCCGCCCTGGAGCGGGGTGTCAACGCCCTCGCCGATGCCGTTCGGGTGACCATCGGTCCGAAGGGACGCAATGTGGTGCTCGAGAAGAAGTTCGGCGCCCCCGACATCGTCAACGACGGCGTGACGATCGCCAAGGAAATCGAACTGGAGGATCCCTTCGAAAATCTCGGCGCCAAGTTGATGCAGCAGGTGGCGAGCAAGACCAAGGACGAGGCCGGTGACGGCACCACCACCGCCACCGTGCTGGCCCAGGCCCTGGTGCGGGAGGGCATGCGCAACGTGGCCGCCGGCGCCAGCCCCGTGAACCTGCGCCGCGGCATGGAGCGGGCTGCCGCCCTGGTGGTGGAGGGCATCGCCGCCCGGGCCGTGCCCGTGGAGGGCGACGCGATCCGCCAGGTGGCCAGCGTCAGCGCCGGCAACGACGACGAGATCGGCGCCATGATCGCCCAGGCGATGGACAAGGTGAGCGTCGATGGCGTGATCACGGTGGAGGAGTCCAACTCCCTGGCCACCGAGCTCGAGATCACTGAAGGCATGGCCTTCGACCGCGGCTACAGCTCCCCCTATTTCGTGACCGATCCGGAGCGCCGGGAGTGCGTGTTCGACGCTGCTCTGATCCTGATCACCGACCGCAAGATCAGCAGCATCGCCGATCTGGTGCCGGTGCTGGAAGCCGTGTCCAAGAGCGGCCGCCCGCTGCTGATCCTGGCCGAGGAGGTGGAGGGTGAAGCCCTGGCCACCCTGGTGGTGAACAAGAACCGTGGCGTGCTCCAGGTGGCCGCCGTGCGCGCCCCCTCCTTCGGGGATCGCCGCAAGGCCTACCTGCAGGACATCGCCACCCTCACCGGCGCCACGGTGGTGAGCGAAGACCAGGCCATGACCCTGGAGAAGGCCACCCTGGCCGACCTGGGCCAGGCCCGGCGCATCACGATCACCAAGGACAGCACCACGATCGTGGCCAGCGAGGAACATCAGGCCGCTGTGACTGAGCGCATCGCCTCGATCCGTCGCCAGCTGGCCGCCACCGACTCCGACTACGACCGCGAGAAGCTGCAGGAGCGGATCGCCAAGCTGGCCGGCGGTGTGGCCGTGATCAAGGTGGGGGCCCCCACCGAAACCGAGCTGCGCAACCGCAAGCTGCGTATCGAGGACGCCCTCAACGCCACCCGGGCCGCCGTCGAGGAGGGCATCGTGGCCGGTGGCGGCACCACCCTGCTGGAACTGGCGGAAACCCTCTCCGAACTGGCTGCCCAATGCCAGGGCGATGAGCGCACCGGCGTGGAGATCGTCAAGCGGGCCCTGGCTGAGCCGGTGCGCCAGATCGCCGTGAACGCGGGCATCGACGGCTCCGTGGTGAGCGCCGAGATCCTGCGCGGCGGCAAGGGCTACAACGCCTTCAGCGGTGAATACGAAGACCTGCTGGCCGCCGGCATTCTCGATGCCGCCAAGGTCACCAGGCTGGCGCTCCAGGACGCTGTGTCGATCGCGGCCCTGTTGATCACCACCGAAGCCGTGATCGCCGACAAGCCCGAACCGCCCGCGGCCGCAGGCCCCGGCGACGACATGGGCGGCATGGGAGGTATGGGCGGCATGGGTGGAATGGGTGGTATGGGAGGCATGGGCGGTATGGGGATGCCCGGCATGATGTGAGCCGGGCTGCGCTTCCCGCCCCCCTCAGGGCTGGGCGAGCGCCCTCAGGTAGGCCGCCACCTGCAGATCGATCCCGGTGATCGCCGTACCCACCACCACCGCATCGGCCCCGTGCGCCAGCGCCGCGCGGGCCTGGGCTGCCGAGTGAATCCCTCCCTCACAGATGAGGGCCACCTCGTTGGGGAGAGAGGCCCGCAAGGGCGCCAGCAGGTCCATGGCAGGAGGGGGGCAGCTGGCGGTGTCGTCGGTGTAGCCGAACAGGGTGGTCCCCACCCAGCCGCAACCCAGCTCGGCGGCCCGCAGGCCGTGGGCCACGGAATCCACATCGGCCATCAGGGGCGCCCCCAGCTCCTGAGCGGCCCGGAGGATCAGCTCCGCCAGATCTTCGCCGCAGGGCCGCGGTCGGCTCGTGGCATCGATGGCCACCACATCGGCCCCAGCCGCCCAAACGGCCTGGATGTCGATCCAGGTGGGGGTGATGTACACCGCACTGCCGGGGTAGGTGCGCTTCCAGAGCCCCACGATCAGGGCCTCCGGGCAGCGCCGACGCACCGCACCGATGTGTTCGGGACTCTCCAGCCGCACCCCGCTGGCGCCCTGGTTGAGGCTGGCCTCCGCCATGGCCGCGATCACCTCGGGGTGACGCATGGGTGATCCCTCCGGGGCCTGCACCGACACGATCAGCCCCCGGGGCCATGGCGCCTTGGCCATGCTCAGCTCGCCTCCGGTAGCTGATCGTCATGGAGCCACGAGCGCAGGCGTGCCAGCGAGGCCGGCACCGGCGCGGGCCCTACGGTTGCAGGGGCCTGGCCGTTGGGGGTAGCCACCAGCTGGAGGCGGCGCAGCAGGGGGTCAGGATCGACCTGCTGCGCCGGCAGTGGGGCTGAATGGGCCGGGGACGAAGCTGAAGATCCCCCCCCACCGAACACCATCAGGTCGGAAGCCTGGAGGGCAGCCAGCTTCGGCTCGCCCGGCCGGGGATCAGCCACCTGGGGCTCAGCATCAGCGAGCTGCTCAGCAGCGGGCTTCAGGGCCTCAGCAAGCTGGCCCAGCTCTGCCTGCTCTTGTTCCAGATCCTCCAGCCAGGACGCGATCAGAGCCGCCCCGGACTCTGCGCCCGCGGAGTCCAGAGTTGCGGCAGAGCTAAGAGCGGCACTGAAACTGCCCATTCCCTCCAGGCCGGACGCAACCGGTGCCCAGGGATCAGCCACGGGAGCCTCGTCGATCACGTCCTTGGCCCGTGGCTCTGAGCCGGCGACCGCCACAAGAGGGGCCTGGGCCGCATCCTCGGCCGCCGGCCTCACCAGTGGCTCCACCCCCACCAGGGCGGCAAGCCAGCTGCAGGCCTCGGCGCCTTGGATGGGTTCCAGCTTGCGCTGCAGCAGGCTCTCGAGAGCGGCCACGCCGCGGCGGTGCACGAACCGCTCACCCAGGCGGCGGGCCAGGGGGCCATCGCGCTCAGCCACGGCGGCCAGGAGCCGTGCCTCCGGATCAGGGCGGTCCGGGGCGGGGAAGCGGGGAGTACGGGGCACGGGGACCGGGAATCAGGTGAGCTTGCGATCCAGCAGGGGCCGGATCAGGGCGAACAGTCCAGCGGCCAGGAGGGCCAGCACGGCCAGGCAGGTGCCGGCGGTGAGGTCTCCGTACGGAGCCTCGAGCACCACGGCGGTGAGGGAGAAATGGCCGGCGTAGGCGGCGCGGATCGGTTCAATCGCGAAGGTAAGGGGATTCAGGGCCGCAAGCCAGCCCAACCAGGCCGGCATGAAGGAAATCGGTGCCAGGGCGGTGCTGGCGAACAGCAGCGGCAGGTTGGCCACGAAGATCACCGCGATCAGTTCGATGTGACCCGGCAGGGCGAACGCCAGCCCGAGGCTGAGTGCCGTGACGGCGAACACCAGCAGCAGCAGCGTGACCAGCACCAGCAGCAGGCCACCGGCGCCCGGCCAGCCGTAGCCCAGCAGGGCAGCGGCCGCCATGATCGCCAGGCTCTGCACCAGGCTCAGGGCCGTGATGAACAGCACCGAGGCCAGCACGATCGAACTGCGCGCCCGCAGCGGCGCCACCAGGAGCCGATTGAGGAAGCCGAACTCCCGATCGAACATCACCGGCAGGCCGGCGTTGAGGGCGCCGCTGAAGGCGGTGAACACGATCACGCCGGCCCCCAGAAAGCGGCCGTAGCTCATGCCGCCCGGCAGCAGGCCGGCGGGGGCCTTGGCAAACAGAGCCCCGAACAGAATCAGCCAGATCAGGGGCTGCAACACTCCGGCGATCAGGGTGGAGGGGCGGCGCTGCAGCTGCAGGAACAGGCGCTTGGTGAGCGCCAGGGTTTCCTGGCTGATCTCGGCCAGGGCGGAGGCCTCGGGGCCGAGGGGCAACGGCGACGGAGGGCTGACCTGGCTGGACAGCGAGGCGCCGGAAGAAGAAGCAGAAGAAGTGGTGGTCATCACGGATCAGCGCATGCTCTGTTTGCGTTCGGCCTTGGGATCCCGGCTGCCGGCCACAGCCAGCTCCGCATCCATCAATGTGCGGCCCGTGGCCTGGAGATACACATCATCGAGGCTGGGCCGGCTCTGGGCCAGGGCGAACACCGGCAGCTGGGCCTCGGCCAGCTGATGCCTCAGCTGTTCCACCACCCCCTGGTGCTCCACCACCAGGTTGAGCGAATAGCCCTGGGCGCGGTTCACCACCACCTGACGCACCCCCGGGCAGGCCCTCAACAGCTCCTGCACCTGGCTGGCCTCCGCGGCATCACTGAACTCCCGCACCCGCAGGGTGACGCGATCGCCACCGAGAGCATCCTTGAGCTCCGATGGGGTGCCCTCAGCGATCAGCTGGCCCGCCTCGAGGATCGCCAGGCGGTCGGCCAGGGCATCCACCTCCTCCAGGTAGTGACTGCTCAGCAGGATCGTGGTGCCGCCATCGCGCAGCTGGCGCAGCACGGTCCAGATCGCCGCCCGGCTCTCGATGTCGAGGCCCACGGTGGGCTCATCCAGCACCAGCACCCGCGGGGCATGCAGCAGACCGGAGGCCAGATCGAGCCGGCGGCGCATGCCACCGGAATAGGTGCCGCAGCGCCGGTCGATCCAGTCGCCCATACCCAGGAGATCCACCAGCTCGGCAATGCGGCTCTGCCTCAGAGAAGGCTGCAGGTGGTAGAGGTCGCCCTGGAGCTGCAGCAGCTCGCGGCCGCTGAGGATCTTGTCGATCGCCACCTCCTGGGCCACGTAGCCGAGCAGCCGCCGCACCTGGCGGGGGTCCTGCAGGGCATCCACTCCGGCCACCCGGACGCTGCCCCCGTCCGGGGCCAGCAGGGTGCAGAGGATCCGCAGCGCGGTGGTCTTGCCGGCGCCATTGGGGCCCAGCAAGCCATAGAGCGTGCCCGCCGGCACGTTCAGGCTGAGGCCATCGAGGGCAGCCACCCTGGACGTGCCACTGCCGTAGGCCTTGCTCAACCGATCGATTTCGATCACCAGCCCCTCTCTCCCGTGGCCATCAGAGCGGTTGTGCGTCGATCAGCCGCCCAATGTAGGCAGCATCCCCAGCCCGATGGAGAACGGCTCCGCCTGGGGGAGGCGTGCCATCAGCAGCAGCAGGCTCACGCCGAACAGATAGAAGATCGACCAGCGGAACAGGGCCTTGGCGGAGGAAGGGTCGTTGGGATTGCGGCTGAGCTTGCTCACCAGTTGCAGCAGCCTGCCGTTGAAGGGCAGCACCAGCAGGCCGTAGAACAGGCCGCCACTGGGCAGCATCCAGGCCCCCAGCAGGCTCAGCGCCACCGTCAGCCAGGCATAGCTGCTGATCGCCCGGGCCGTCACCTGCACGCCTTTGACCACCGGAAGCATGGGGATGCCGACGGAGCGGTAGTCGTCCTTGAGCAGCAGCGCCAGGGCCCAGAAGTGGGCCGGGGTCCACACCATCACCAAAGAGAACAACCACCAGCTGGAGGCACCGAGTTCGCCGCTGGCCGCCGCAGCTCCCACAAGGGCGGGGATGGCGCCCGCCACCCCGCCGATCACGATGTTCTGGGGCGTGCGGGGCTTGAGCAGAGCGGTGTACAGGAGCACATAGCTGCACAACCCCAGCAGGGCCAGGCTGGCGGCCAGGGGGTTCACCCCCAGCACCAGCACCGTCACCGAGACCAGGGTGAGCGCCACGGCGAGTCCGAAGGCCTGGCGCTGGGCCAGCCGTCCCGAGGGCAGGGCCCGGCGGCTGGTGCGCTGCATGCGGCCATCGAGTTCCTGCTCCCAGAGGCAGTTGAGCACCCCTGCCGCTGCGGAGGCCAGGGCGCCGCCCAGCAGGGTGCAGAGCACCACGGGAGTGGTGATGCTGGAGCCACTCACGGCCATGCCGGCCAGGGTGGTGGCCAGCAACAGCGGAATCAGCCGGGGCTTGGCCACCTCCAGCCAGGCCGGCAGGCGCACCGAGGGGCGCACCGCAGGGGGCTGGGCCATGGGCAGGGCAGAGAGGCTCACCATGGATCAGCTCAGGGGAGAGGGGGATGGGGATGTTGAGGGGGGCCGGCCGGCCAGGCCAGGCAGCTGGCCCAGCAGGCCGGCGAGCACGGCCACCAGCAGGGCCGCACCGAGCTGGTGAGCGATGGTCACGGCGGGCACGGCGAGGGCCAGCCTCAGGGTGGTGACGCCCAGGACCAGCTGGGCCACCACCAGCAGGGCGCCGCCGAGGGCCAGCAGGCGGGTCGAGCGCGGCAGGGCAGGACAGAGGGCGGCGAGGGCGGCCACAGCCAGCACGGCACCCCCGGCCGCAGGGGCCAGCTGGCGATGCAGCAGCAGCCAGCGGCAGTCATCGCCGGCAGCCAGACAGCGATCAGCGGCCCAGTGGCTGGCCATCCAGGCCCCGAGCAGGCTCTGGCAGAACACCAGCAGCAGGGCGGCGCAGACAGCCAGGCCCCAGACGAGTCGCCAGGGCCGCTCCAGGGGAGCCGTGCCGGGCTGAGAGTGCCGCTTGAGAGCCTGCTGCAGCTTCAGGGCCTGGTGCAGCCCACTGAGCAGGGCCAGCAGGCTGAGGGCCGCAGCCAGATGAGCCGTCACCATCGAGGAGGCCAGCAGCCGGGTCACGGTGAGGGCACCAAGACCTCCCTGCACGGCCACCAGGGCCAGGGCCAGGCCGGAGGCCCAGGGAAGCCAGCCGGGCAGCTGACGGCGGCCCACCAGGCTGGCGGCGGCCATCACCAGCAGGGCGACCCCCACCACGAAGGCGTCGAGCCGGTGAAACCACTCCAGAAACACCTGCAGGTTCATCTGCCGGCCAGGCAGCAGCACGCCGTAGCAGAGCGGCCAGTCAGGGCAGGCCAGGCCGGCCTGCATGACCCTGGTGGCCCCACCGATCACCACCAGGGCCACCAAGGCCACCACCAGGTGGCCACTCAGGCGGCTGAGCTGCCCGAGCCGATCGGCCTGCCGTGGGGTCAGGTGATCAGCAGGGGAGCCGGCCTGGATGGGACCTGCCTGAGGGGACACGGCCTCGGCCGGGGCCCCAGAGTCGGGCGTCTGGGATGGCCGCAGGCCTGTCTGCATCGGAGCGAGCGCCCCAGAGTCGCTGCACGGTAGCGATGGTGCGGGGAGCGAGGGATGAGGATTCGCTCACATCGTCAATTCACAACATGGCCAGCCGCCAGCAACA
This sequence comes from Cyanobium sp. NS01, assembly GCF_014280235.1. NCBI lineage: Bacteria > Bacillati > Cyanobacteriota > Cyanophyceae > Synechococcales > Prochlorococcaceae > Cyanobium > Cyanobium sp. NS01. The sequence goes on from NZ_CP047940.1 coordinate 2,027,828, forward strand.
CCAACACCCCGCTGAGATGCGCTGATCACAACTGTGCAGGCGCAATGGCTCGCATCGGCACGGCCCTGCCCATAGGCTGATCCTCAGTACTTCCAATGCCGTGCAGATCCGCACAGCCCTCACCACCGTGCTGGCCACGACTGGCCTTGTGGGAACAGGGCTCCTGGTGGGCAATCGGGTGAACATGCTGCCGCTCGATGCGAGCAGCAACGCCGCCACCTACGATTCCCTTTTTAAGGTTTTATTCAGCATTGGCACGATGCTGTTCCTCGGCATCACCATTGTTTTGGTGTACAGCCTGCTGCGGTTTCGCCGCACCGCCGGCGACACCAGCGACGGTGTGGCCATTGAGGGCAACCTGCCCCTCGAAATCGTCTGGACTGCGATACCAGCGGTGGTCATTCTTTTCGTTGGTATCTATAGCTACGACATCTACGAGCGCATGGGCGGCATGGCCCCCCTCATGGACCATGCCGCCATGGATCACAGCGCCATGGATCACAGCACCATCGACCAGGCCGCCCTCGTCAGTGACAGCCCCGGCCCAGACCCGGAGCGCATCTGGGGGGGCATCGGCGCTGCCGCCACCCCTGATCAGACAGGCGTGGTTCCCCCGACCCTGCCGGTGGAGGTGACGGCCATGCAGTTCGCCTTCATCTTCCATTACCCCCAGGGGGACATCACCAGCGGCGAGCTGCATGTGCCGCTGGGCCAGCCCGTGGAGCTGCGCATGGAGGCCCGCGATGTGATCCACGCCTTCTGGGTGCCGCAGTTCCGCCTCAAGCAGGATGTGATTCCGGGCCAGACCACCCAGCTCTCCTTCACCCCCACCCGCGCCGGCACCTACCCGATCGTCTGCGCCGAACTCTGCGGGGCCTACCACGGCGGCATGCGCTCCAACGTGGTGGTGCATGAACGCGAGAGCTTCGACGCCTGGCTGGCGCAGAACACCCCCACCACGAGCACCTGAACTGGCGTGTTGACCGTGACCCCGAACTTTCCCCCGCAGCGTTCCAGCCGATGACGATCGCCAGTCCAGGCCCTCTGCCCCAGGAGGGTCTGCAGCCCACCGGGTGGGCCCGCTATCTCAGCTTCAGCCTCGATCACAAGGTGATCGGGCTTCAGTATCTGGTGTGCGGCTTTGCCTTCTATCTGGTGGGAGGGGCGCTGGCCGGTGTGATCCGCACCGAGCTGGTCAGTCCGATGTCCGACTTCGTGAGCCGTGACACCTACAACGAGGTGCTGACGCTGCACGGCACGGTGATGATCTTTCTGTGGATCGTGCCCGTGGTCAATGGCGGCTTCGGCAACTATCTGATTCCCTTCTACGTCGGCGCCCGGGACATGGCCTTCCCGAGGCTCAATGCCGTGGCCTTCTGGATGATTCCGCCGGCTGGCATCCTGCTGATCAGCAGCTATTTCCTGGCGGGCGCCGCTGCCCAGTCCGGCTGGACAGCCTACCCACCCCTCAGTCTCACCACCCCGGCTGCCGGCCAGGTGGTGTGGATTCTGAGTGTGCTGCTGCTGGGGGGCAGTTCCATCTTCGGCGCCATCAATTTCATCGCCACGGTGCTGAAGCTGCGCCGCCCTGGCCTGAAGATGATGCAGTTGCCGATGTACTGCTGGGCGATGCTGGGCACCAGCCTGCTGGTAGTGCTCTCAACCCCTGTGCTGGCCGGCGTGTTGATCCTGCTGAGCTTCGACATCGTGGCCCACACCGGCTTCTTCAACCCGGCCCTGGGCGGCAACGTGGTGGTCTACCAGCACCTCTTCTGGTTCTATTCCCATCCAGCCGTGTACATCATGGTGCTGCCGGCCTTCGGCCTGGTCAGCGAAATCCTGCCGGTGCATGCCCGCAAGCCCCTGTTCGGCTACACCACCATGGTGTACTCGATCATGGGCATCGTGGGGCTGGGCCTGATCGTGTGGGCCCACCACATGTTCACTAGTGGCACACCCCCCTGGATGCGGCTGTTTTTCACCATTGCCACCTCATTCATTGCGGTGCCCACGGGCATCAAGTTCTTCAACTGGATCGCCACCCTGTGGGGAGGCAAGATCGCCCTCAACTCGGCGATGCTGTTTTCATGCGGCTTCATTCTGAACTTCGTGTTCGGCGGCATCACAGGCATCAGCCTGGCCCAGGTGCCCTTCGACATCCATGTTCATGACACCTACTTTGTAGTGGGTCATTTTCACTACATCGTCTACGGAGGCACGGTGTTTGTGATCTTCGCCTCGCTCTACCACTGGTATCCGAAGTTCACGGGCCGTCTGCTCAACGAGGATCTGGGTCGCCTGCACTTCGTGCTCACCCTGATCGGCTTCCAGCTCTGCTTCCTGCCCCAGCACTGGCTGGGGCTGAATGGCATGCCCAGGCGCGTGGCGGAATACGACCCGGCCTTCACCACGCTCAACCAGGTGAGCAGCGTGGGGGCCCTGATCATGGCGATCAGCATCCTGCCGCTGTTGATCAACGTGGTGATCACGGCCAGGAATGGTGAACCGGCAGGCGACAATCCCTGGAACGCCCTGACGCCGGAATGGCTCACCTCCTCGCCCCCTCCGGTGGAGAACTGGAAGGGGGATGCCCCCCTCGTCACCGAGCCCTACGGCTACGGCACCCGTCCTGAGGCCCAGTCATGACCACCACCAACTCCTCCGACAGCTCGCTGCTGAGCAGCCCTGCAGCGGCTGCCCCAACCGCTGAGGCCAGCACCGAGGCCGACCTGCACGCCGATGTGCGCATGTTCGGCCTCACCACCTTCCTGGTGGCCGATGGCATGACCTTTGCGGGCTTCTTCGCGGCCTACCTCACCTTCAAAGCGGTGAATCCGCTGCCCGAGGGCAGCATCTACGAGCTGGAGCTGCTGCTGCCCACCATCAACACCGTGCTGCTGGTGCTGAGCAGCTTCACCTTCCACCGCGCCGGCCGCGAGATCCGCGCCAATCGCCTGGCCGCCTGCCGCACCTGGTTGCTGGTGTCCGCCGGCCTCGGAGCCACCTTTCTGGCCGGCCAGATGGTGGAGTACTTCACCCTGCCCTTCGGCCTCACCGACAACCTCTTTGCCAGCACCTTCTATGCCCTCACGGGCTTCCACGGTCTGCACGTGACCCTGGGGGTGATCTGCATCCTGATCGTGGCCCTGCAGACCCGCAGCGGTGGTCGGATCAGCGCTGAGAAGCATTTCGGCCTCGAGGCCGCAGAACTCTACTGGCACTTTGTGGACGGCATCTGGGTGGTGCTCTACGGCATCCTTTACGTGCTCTGAGCCCCTTCCAGCCCCGGGATTGTTGCCGATCAGCCTGCGGACTGGGCACAATTCAGCTCATGACCTGTCGCCAGGATCTCCAGGCATGAGTCCCAGCAGTGGCGGTGGTCCGGGCGGGATGCTCGAAGGCAAGGCCCTGCTCGACAGGGCCAGAGCCCTCAGCGACCAGCCCGAAGACCTGATTGCCCGCGCCTGTGGGTACGTCGGCCCCAGTGGCCGCGTGCTCAGGAAGAGTTTCCACAAGGCCCTGGTGGCCGCCAAGGGCTACCCCGTTCCCGAGGCGAGCTCCGGTCGCAGCGCCGCCGCCCCAGGCCCCGGCAAGGGGCGGCAGGCGGAGTTCCGCACCCGCGTGCACGGCAACGGCAATCTGCTGATCGGCAACGCCTACACCCGCCGGCTGGGGCTGCAGCCCGGCCAGGAATTCCGCATCGAACTGCAGCGGGACAGCCGCTCCATCCGGCTGCTGCCGCTCCAAGACGGCGAGTTCCCCGAGGCCGAAGCCAGCGACGACACCGCTTCAGCGGGGTGCGACTGAGCACGTTTCGCCCGGGGTGGCTCTCCAGCGGTTCAGGACCTCAGCTGCCGGGGGGTTCGGGCTGGCCGGCTGTGTCCTGATCGGGGCCGTGGAAACTGGCGCTGAAGCTGAGCAGGTCGAGGCCACTGAACACGAAGCTGATGCCCACCAGCAGGCCCAGCACCTGCAACAGCACAGGGCCGGGCAGCAGCAGGATCGTCGTGCCCAGGGCCAGGGTGATCAGGCCGTTGAGCAGGCCCCAGCCCCAGCCCCGAATGCGCCGGTGGGCCAGGGACACCCCCAGGGCCACCAAACCCTCCACCACGAACACCACTCCGATGGCCAGGGCCAGGGTGGCGATCGGGGCCGCCGCCTGGGTCGGTCCCGAACCGAGCTGCAGCAGCATCGACAGCCCCGCTGCCACCAGCAGGGTGGACACCACCAGACGCCAGAAGGCCAGCCAGCGGCCGAGCAGCCGGGCCCGCATCAGGTTGTTGATCCAGCCGAGCAGGCCTCCCACCAGAAAGATCAGCGCCACCATCGCCGTGACCCAGAGGGAGGCGGCCAGCGGAAAGATCATCGCCAGCAAGCCGAGCACCAGCATCAGCACCCCCTCCCCGAGGGTGAAGGTCCTCAGAGCTGCCGCATCCCGGGCTGGGCTGAGCTGGACCATGGCAACGCAAGAGGCAGAGGCTGGACCCTAGGCCTGCCAGCCGTGTTCAGCCAGCCAGGCGCGGTCGAGGTCGGGCTGGGCGCCGCCAGCCAGCAGCCGTTCGGTGTATTTGGCCAGCAGATCGGCCTCCAGGTTCACCCCATCGCCCTGGCGCAGGCCCTGCAGGGTGGTGCCCCGCCAGGTGTGGGGAATCACGGCGATCCAGAAGCTGACGCCATCGGGGCTGCAGCCCGCCACGGTGAGGCTGATGCCGTTCACGCAGACGCTGGCCTTGTCGCACACGTAGCGGCCGTAGGCCGGATCCTGCCAGGCCAGATCCAGCCGCCACGACTCCCCCTCGGCCGCCACCGACAGCACGGTGCCGAGGCCATCGACATGACCGCTCACCAGGTGGCCGCCGAGGCGATCGGCCAGCCGCAGCGCCGGCTCCAGATTCACGGCGCCCCGGCGTTCCGCCCGGGCCGCAAGCGTGCTGCGGCGCAGGGTTTCGTCACTGACATCGGCGCGGAAGCCATCGCTGAAGCGCTCCGCCACCGTGAGGCACACCCCATCCACGGCCACGCTCTCGCCCAGGGCCAGATCGTGGGCCGACCAGCCGCCCTCGCTGGCGGCCCAGCGCAGCCGCACACCACCCTGCACCCGTTCGATCGTGCCCGTGGCCTGGACCAGTCCGGTGAACATCGGCGTGGGCTCCAGCTCCTCCTGGCCATAATCAGGCACGGGTTCATCGCTGCCTAGCGGCACTGCCGGCCATGGTCGAAATGCGCGTCGCCGGCATCGCCCTGGATGCGGCCAGCCGCAGCCCGATCGTGCTGCTGCGGGACCCGGCCGGCCGGCGCCAGGTGCCGATCTGGATCGACCAGGCCCAGGCCCAGAACATCCTGGTGGGGCTCGGCCATGACCGCCCCCCGCGGCCCCTCAGCCACGACCTGATGGTGGCCCTGCTCGAGGCGGGCGGACTGCATCTGGAGCGGGTGATCATCCACGCCATCGAGGAGAGCACCTTCCGCGCTGTGCTGAAGCTGCGCAGCCAAGACAACCCGGGCCCCGAAGGCCTGAGCGAAGTCGATGCCCGGCCGAGCGATGCCATCGCCCTGGCCGTGCGCACCGGCACGCCGATCTGGATGCTGGAGGAGGTGGTGGCGGATGCCTCGATTCCGGTGGACGCCGAGGCCGACGCCGCCGACCAGGCCCATTTCCGCCGCTTCCTCGACTCGGTGAGCCCCGCCGAGCTGGTGCGGCAGCTGGGCCGGGCCCAGCCCGAGAACGACCCCAGCCCCAGCGACCCCGGCGAACCGGACACCCCGGATCAGCCGCGTGAACCCAGCTAGACGGCCGTTCGGGCGGGGGCCGGCGGTGTCGGCCTTCAGCCTGGGCACAATGCGCGCCCTGGGCAGCCCCGGCCAGATGGAGGCGGTGCTGGGCGCGGCCCTGGCCGCCGGCATCAACCATCTGGAAACCGCCCCCGCCTACGGGCCAGCGGAGCGCTTTCTGGGGGAGGCCATCGCCGCCCTGGCGCGGCGGGGCCTGGCGCCCCAGGGGGGCTGGCTGATCACCAGCAAGCTGCTGCCGGGCGGCGACCTGGCCAGCAGCCAGCAGCAGCTGCGGGGCATCCTCATGCGCCTGGGGGTGCCGCGGCTGCACGGCCTCGCCGTGCACGGGCTGAACACGCCCGAGCACCTGGCCTGGGCCTGCCAGGGGCCGGGCGCCGAACTGCTCGCCTGGGCTCTGGAACAAGGGCTGGTGGGCCAGGTGGGCTTCAGCAGCCACGGCAGCCAGGCCGTGATCGAGCAGGCCCTGGCCAGCGGTCGCTTCAGCTTCTGCGCCCTGCACGTTCACCTGTTCGACCAGAGCCGCCTGCCCCTGGCGCGGGCCGCCCTGGCGGCAGGTCTGGGGGTGCTGGCCATCTCCCCCGCCGACAAGGGCGGCCAGCTCTATGCCCCCTCGCCCGAGCTGCTGGCCGACTGCGCGCCGTTCCAGCCCCTGGAGCTGGCCTACCGCTTTCTGCTGGAGCAGGGGATCTCCACCCTCAGCCTGGGGGCGGCCCAGCCCGGGGATCTGATCTGGGCCGAGCGCTGGCAGGCGGGCGAACTGGGGGGCGGCGGCCCGCTCGGCCAGGCCAGCCCCGAGGCTCTCAGCCAGGAGGTCAGGGCCGCCCTGGCCCGGCTGAGCGAGGGGGCGGCGGAGCGGCTCGGCGCCGAGCGCTGCGGCCAGTGCCGGGCCTGCCTGCCCTGCCCCAGTGCCGTGCCGATTCCCGAGCTGCTGCGGCTGCGCAACCTGGCCGTGGGCCATGGCATGGAGAGCTTTGCCCGGGAGCGCTACAACCTGATCGGCCGGGCGGGCCACTGGTGGGAGAGCCTCAATGCCGAGGCCTGCCGGGAATGCGGCGTCTGCCTGCCCCGCTGCCCCCACGGGCTGGCGATTCCCGAGCTGCTGGCCGACACCCACCGCCGCCTGGCGGCCGCGCCGCGGCGGCGGCTCTGGGGTTGAGCGGGCCGCCGGGTGTTCAGGGGCTGGGCTTCAGGTTCCGGGCAGCGGCGCCGCGGCGTCCCAGCGGCTCTGGAGGGCCAGGCGCTCGGCAGTGTCGAGGGGGGGCAGGCTCCAGCAGCGCTCGAGCAGACCCGCTGGCGGCAGCAGCAGGCTGGCGATGGCCGCCGGGAAACGGCTCACCAGCGGCTCCAGCTGCTCTCGCGGCAGGGGCGGCACCCAGCCGGCCGCCAGCAGGGAGGCCAGCAGCGGCCCCTCCAGCAGCTCCGCCAGCCAGGCCAGGGGCACGGGCTGCTCCACACCGGTGGGCCTCAGCAGCAGCTCCCAGCTGAGCGGTGCCCCACTGGCGGGCCACAGCACGGCCAGGCGCAGGTCGCGCCGCAGCAGTGGCACCAACCGGCGCAGGGGCAGCACGGCGGCCTCGGCCGCGCCGCTCAGCACCAGGTTGAGGCCATCGCGTTCGTCGTAGGCCAGGGCCTGGCGCCGCAGCTGCTTCAGCTGCTCCGGCTCGGAGCCCACCAGGGCCATGCACACCCGGGGGCTGGAGGGCAGCACCAGCCGCCCGCGCAGACTCGGATCCAGCAGCAGCGACCAGCCCTCCTGAGCCCGTTCCTGCAGGTCGGGACGGGAGCGCAGCAGGATGACCCAGGGCGTGAACGACCAGGGATAGGCCAGCGCCGGCTGTCCCTCGGGCGCGAACAGCCTGCTGGCCGACGCCGCCAGGGGGGTGAGGCGGGCCAGCAGCTCCGGGGCCCCGAAGGATTGCCAGCTGGAGGATGCCACCGAGCCGGCCCAGCCATCACTGAGGGCCAGCAGGGCGGCGACGGGGTCGCGCCGGCCCTGCTCCAGCACGGCCTGGGGCGCCTCGAGCTGGCGCGCCCGCCAACCAGCCGGCAGGTCCTTGAGCCAGGCAGCCGGCAGCTGCTTGGCCGTGAGCGCCAGCACCGCCGCCCCCTGCGCAGAGCGGCAGCCGCCGAGCAGCCAGGGCGCTCCCAGCGCCGCCGCCCCCACTCCCAGGCGCAGCAGCTCTCGGCGGCAGAGGAACTCCGGTGAACTGGCCATCAACCGACCGTAGGAGCCGGCCCCACCCGGCCAGGGCGGCCCGTCAACCCCCGAGCAGCTGACGGCAGGCCAGGTCACAGGCCTGGGCGAGGGCCTCCGGGCTGTGGCCCAGCCGCTCCCAGAGCACGGCCAGCCCGCCGGCGCCCACCCCCTCCTTGACGTAGCCCCGTTCGTAGTCGCGCAGGGCAGCGCTGCGGCAGGCCGAGAAGCGCAGCCCCGCGGGCGCCAGCTGCGGCACCACCTGCCAGCGATGCCCCAGGCGTTGCAGCAAGAGGGCCAGATCGCTGCCGGGCTCATCGGCCACCCAGGCGGTGGTGGCCACCGTGATCCGGGCCACCAGACCCAGCCGCTCCCGGGGGGCGGCCAGGGCCAGCACCAGGGCCAGCACCGCCGCCATCTGGCTGCCGCCGGCCAGCAGCACGGTGCCGCCGCGGCGGGCGAAAGCCAGGGCGAGGCCAGCCGCCAGCGGCTGCATCGGATCCCCCACGGCGGCCAGCACGGCCAGCGGATCAGTCCCACTGCCAACGGCTCCTCCAACCGCTCCTCCAGCCACCCCGGCGTCCCCCAGGGCTGCCCGGGCCAGGCCCTGCCCCACCAGGCGGGCCTTGAGGGGATGGTCGCTGTGGAGCAGGCTGCCGCTCACCAGCCCATCGGCAGCCACCCCCAGCCCGCGCAGCACCCCGAGGGCCGTGGTGGTGCCGCCGGGCACACACTCCGCCAGCAGCAGGGGGCAGTCCGGCGCGCTGCGCTCCCCCCAGCGGCGGCCGCGCTGCAGCAGCGCCCGCACCCGTTGCAGCGGCAGCGCCCGGCCGCTGCTGACGCAGCGCGCTGGCCCCGCTCCCTCCAGGGCCGGCAGGCGCAGGTGCGGCACGGCGGGAGCCACGGCGCAGCCCAGGTCCACCACCTGCAGGCGCTCCAGCAGCCCCAGACGCTCCAGCACCACGTGACTGATCAGGGCAGGGCTGACCCCCGCCGGCAGGGGTGGCAGGGCGTGGGGACGGGGCCCGAGCGGTCCGTGCACCACCAGCTCGGCATCGGCGGCGGCCGTGGCACGCCGGGAGGCGGGAGTGGCCCCGGCGGCGGAGATCCCCTCCACCGCCGCCGTGGCTGTGGCCGCCAGCAACAGCACCGGCCGGCTGCGCCCCCAGGCGACCGCCTCCGCCGGCGGGGCCGGCATGGTCAGAGGGGATCGAGGGCCACAAGGGCCCTGAGGGCTGCGGGCGGTTCGCTGATGGGGGCCTGCAAGCGCGGAAAGATCCAGTAGGCCACGGCGTGCAGGGTGAGCACCACGATGGCGTTCTGCACCAGCACCAGCAGCAGCGCCGCCACCTGCACCTGGGCCAGGTCGATGGCGGACACCAGGTCCACCAGCCCCGCCAGGCGCTCCAGCAGGCCGGCCGCCGCCGTGGTGATCACCACCCAGAGATTTTCCCCCACCAGCACAGAGAGCACCGCCACCCGCACCAGGAAGCCGGCGGCGCCGATCAGGCTGCCCACCGACCAGCTGAGCCACCAGTTCAGCTTGCGCCGCCAGCACCAGCCCAGCCAGAGGGCCAGCAGGCCATAGGGAAAGAGCAGCAGCGGGCCGCGGATCGGCCCCATCAGCGCCACCGCCAGCAGGCAGGCCACCGCCTGCCCCTCCACGGCGCAGCGCCAGCCGTGGCGCAGCTGCAGCAGGGCCAGGGGCAGGGGCAGGGCCAGGCGGAACAGGGGACTGCCCACCGGCAGGTAGTAGAGCGCCAGCCAGAGCAGCCCGGTGGCCGCGGCCAGGTAGGCGGTGTCCATCAGCTGGCGGGCCTGGCGGCGGCTGAGGCTGTTGTCGACGGACCGGGGAGCCATCAGCGGGTCGCCGGGGCCGGAGGCGTCGCGGGGGGCGTGGCGCTTGGGGCCGGAGCGGGAGTGGTTATGGGGGCAGGGTCGGCGGCACCGCCGGAGGACAGCACCCGCTCGATCATCTCCACTTCGAAGGGCACCCCGGCCGCCCGCAGGGCCTCGGTGAGGGCCTCGGCGGGCGCAGCCGGATCAGCCCCGGCCAGCTTGAGCGTGATCCGGTAGGGAGCCGGGGAGAGCACGGGCGCCCGGGGGGTGGCTGCCCCCGGCTCCGGTTTCGGCTGGGCCGCCGTTGGGGCCGTGGCCCCTCCGGGCGGGGTTGCAGCGCCGGGGGCCGCGGTGGGGGATCCAGGGGTGGCCGGCGCTGTGGTCTCCTGCGTGGCAGCAGGGGCCCCATCACCTGGTGTGGCGGGGTCGGGGGCCGAGAAACTGCGCGAGAGCTGTTCCCCCAGGGGAGTCCCACTGCACCCGCCCAGCAGCACGCCGATGAAGCCGGCGCACAGAACCGGCCCCCAGCGGCGGCCATCGGGGCGGGGCCGGAGCATCAACTCTCCGCCGCTTTGATCACGCGCACGGCGCTGGCCCGCAGCCGACCGGTCTTGGTGGTGGTGGGAGGCTTCTTGGCGGCGGCCTGCTGGCTCTTGGCCGCCGCAGCGGCTTTTGTCTTGGCGGTCTTGGCGGAGGCGGCGCGCTTGCCGGTGGCTGTCGTGCCAGGGGAGGCTTTGCCCCTGGAGGTCTTGCCCGTGGCGGCCTTGGCCGCCAGCAGCTCGATCGCCTGCTCCAGGGTGATGGTGTCGGCCGTGGTGCCCTCCGGCAGGGAGGCGTTCACCTTGCCCTGCTTCACGTAGAGGCCATAGGGACCATCAAAGAGCTGCACCGGTTCGTCGCTGCCCTCCGGCAGCCCGAGCTGCTTGAGGGCGGTGCGGCCACCGCGGCCACGCTTGGGCATCGCCAGCAGTTCCAGGGCGCGGCTCAAGGGCACCATGAGCACGTCATCTTCAGCCTTCAGCGAGCGGTAGTCCTTCTCGCCCTTGCCCTTGTGGTGCACCACGTAGGGCCCGAAGCGGCCCAGGCCGGCCTCCACCCTTCCGCCCTCGGGATGGTCGCCGAGGGTCCGGGGCAGGCGCAGCAGGCCCAGGGCATCGGCGAGGCTGAGCTCCTCGGGCTTCTGGCCCTTGGGCAGCGAGGCGCGCTTGGGCTTGGGAACGGCCTCACTCACCTGGCCGCGCTGCACGTAGGGGCCGTACTGGCCGAACAGCAGGTACACCTGCTCACCCGTCTCGGGGTCCTCGCCCAGGGACTCGGGACCTTCCGCCTTCTGGCGCAGCAGCAGCTCGGCCTTGTCGGCGTCGAGATCGGCCGGGGTGATCTCCAGGGGCAGGGTGGCCTTGAGCAGCTCCTCGGTGCCGTCATCGGCCACCCGCTTGGTTTCCAGGTAGGCCCCGAAGCGGCCGATCCGCACCACGCAGGGCAGCCCCTCCAGCGACACGGTGCGGGAGACGCCGGGGTCGATGTCACCCTCGCGCTGCTGCACCTGGGTTTCGAGACCCTTCTCGCCTCTGTAGAACGACTCCAGGTAGGGCAGCCAGGCCACCTGGCCGTGGGAGATCTCGTCGAGGCTCTGCTCCATCCGGGCGGTGAAGCTGGTGTCCACCAGATCGGGGAAGTGCTCCTCCAGCAGGGCCGTCACCGCGAAGGCCGTGAAGCTGGGGGTGAGGGAGTTGTTCAGGAGCGTGGCGTAACCCCGGTCCACGATCGTGCCGATGATCGAGGCGTAGGTGGAGGGGCGGCCGATGCCCTCCTTCTCCAGCATCTTCACCAGGGCGGCCTCGCTGTAGCGCGCTGGAGGCTGGGTCTGGTGGCCGAGGGCCTCCACCCCCTGGCAGGCCGGAGCATCGCCCACCGCCAGGGCGGGCAACAGCACTTCCTGGCCCTCCAGGGCCGCATCGGGGTCGTCGCTGCCCTCCACGTAGGCACGGAAGAAGCCGGGGAAATCGATCCGCTTGCCGCTGGCGCGGAAGCGCGCCGTGCCGAGGCTGCCGCCCTCCACCTCCAGATCCACGGCCAGCATCGTGAGCCGCGCCTCAGCCATCTGGCTGGCCACAGTGCGCTTCCAGATCAGCTCATAGAGGGCCAGATCCCTGCCTTCCAGGCGGGTGTCGCCTGGTTCGCGGAAGCTCTCCCCGGCCGGTCGGATCGCCTCGTGGGCCTCCTGGGCGTTGCGGGCCTTGGTGGAGAACTGCCGCACCGCGGGACTCAGGTAGGTGTCGCCGTACTTGGCCGCCACGCAGCTGCGGGCCGCCTGAATCGCCTGGTCGCTGAGGTGCACCGAATCGGTGCGCATGTAGGTGATGAAGCCCCGCTCGTAGAGCCCCTGGGCGGCGCGCATCGTCTCGCGGGCCGAGAGCCGCAGCTTGCGGTTCGCCTCCTGCTGCAGGGTGCTGGTGGTGAAGGGCGCCACCGGCTTACGCACACTCGGCTTGGCCTCCACCTGCGCCACCGACCAGGCTCCGCTCTGCACGGCGGCCTGGAGGCTGCGGGCCTCGTCCTCGGCCAGCAGCCGCACTCGGCTGCCGGCCTTGAGGGCACCGGTGGTCTCGTCGAAGTCGGAGCCGCCGGCAATGCGCTCCCCCTTGAGGTGGCTGAGTTTGGCCTCGAAGCGGCCGCCGGCCTGCTCCAGCTGGGCCTTGAGGTCCCAGTAGCTGCCGCTGTGGAAGGCCCGGCGGGCCCGCTCGCGCTGCACCAGCAGGCGCACCGCCACCGACTGCACCCGGCCGGCCGACAGGCCCCAGGCCACCTTCTTCCAGAGCAGCGGCGAGAGGGTGTAGCCCACCAGCCGATCGAGGATCCGGCGTGTCTCCTGGGCGTGGACGAGCTCCATGTCGAGCTCCCGGGTGTCGTCGAGGGCGCGGCCGATGGCCGCCTTGGTGATCTCGTGGAACACCATTCGCTTGACGGGAACCTTGGGCTGTAGCAGCTGCAACAGGTGCCAGCTGATGCTTTCACCCTCCCGGTCCTCATCCGTGGCCAGGAGGAGCTGATCGGCGCCCTTGAGGGCGTCCTTGAGTTCCTTCACCACTTTCTTCTTGTCCTTCGGCACCACGTAGAGCGGCTCGAAGTTGCTGGCGGTGTTCACGCCCAGGTTCGCCCACTTCTCACCCTTGTGAGCGGCAGGGATCTCACTGGCGTTGTTCGGCAGGTCCCGCACGTGTCCCATGGAGGCCTCCACGCGGAAGTCCTTGGGCAGGAATCCACGGATGGTGCGGGCCTTGGTGGGGCTCTCAACGATGACGAGGGTGTGACCCACAGACAGGCGAACGACCTCCCCCCTCTTTATCGCATCGGCGGCCGGCACCGCATCCTGCCGCTGGGGAACCGGGGCAACGCCGCTACAGTTCCGGCACCAAATCTGGCCGCATCACCCCCGTGATCTCCCTGCTCGGTGCTCTCCCAGCCGTGGCCGCTGCCACGCTCGCAGAGGCGGCCCAACCCGCCACCCAGGCCATCGGTGCGGGGTTCGGCAGTGGTGGGCTCAGCCTCCAGCTCAATGCCGGCGCCATCGCCCCTGAGGTGGCCGTGCTGCTGGCCCTGATCGCCTGTCTGCTGGTGGATCTGGCCGGCGAGCAGGCCGCCAGCCGCTGGGTGCCGCCCCTCTGCTACGCCGGTCTCGGCGGCGCCCTGGTGCTGCTGGCCCTGCAGTGGAACACCCCGGCGCTGGAGCCGTCCTTCCTCGGCTCCTTCCTCGCCGACAACCTGGCGATCGCCTTCCGCGGCGTGGTGGCGACCTCCACCTTGATCTCGCTGCTGTTGAGCTGGCGCTACGTGGAGCGCAGCGGCACGCCGGTGGGCGAATACGCCGCCATCCTGCTGGCCGCCACCCTCGGCGCCATGTTCCTCTGCGGCGCCACCGATCTGGTGAGCATCTTCATCTCCCTGGAAACGCTCTCGGTATCGAGCTACCTGCTGGCGGGCTACATGAAGCGCGACGCCCGCAGTTCCGAGGCGGCACTCAAATACCTGCTGGTGGGTTCTGCCGCCGCGGCGGTGTTCCTCTACGGAGCCTCCCTGCTCTACGGCCTCACCGGTGGTGCCACCGGACTGGATGCCGTCGCCCTGGCCCTGCAGACCAGCGCCTCGCCGGTCACCGCCCTGGCACTGGTGTTCGTGCTGGCCACCGTGGCCTTCAAGATCGCCGCCGTGCCCTTCCACCAGTGGACGCCCGACGTCTACGAGGGCTCGCCCACCCCAGTGGTGGCCTTCCTCTCGGTGGGTTCCAAGGCGGCAGGATTCGCGCTGGCCGTTCGCATCCTGGTGGGCTGCTTCGAGAGCTTTGATGCTCAGTGGAAGCTGCTGTTCACCGTGCTGGCCATCCTCAGCATGGTGCTGGGCAACGTGGTGGCCCTGGCCCAGACCTCCATGAAACGGATGCTCGCCTACAGCTCGATCGGCCAGGCCGGCTTCGTGATGATCGGGCTGGTGTGCGGCACCGAGGACGGCTTCGCGGCCATGGTGCTGTACATGGCCGCCTACCTGTTCATGAACCTGGGGGCGTTCGCCTGCATCATCCTGTTCTCTCTGCGCACCGGCAGCGACCGTATTGCCGACTACGCAGGCCTCTACCAGAAAGATCCCCTGATCACCCTGGGGCTCAGCCTCTGCCTGCTCTCCCTGGGCGGTATCCCCCCGATGCTGGGCTTCTTCGGCAAGATCTACCTCTTCTTCGCCGGCTGGGCTGATCAGCAATATCTGCTGGTGGTGGTGGGCCTGGTCACCTCCGTGGTCTCGATCTACTACTACATCTCCGTGATCAAGATGATGGTGGTCAAAGAGCCCCAGGAAGCGTCCGATGTGGTGAAGGCCTACCCGGAGATCTCCTGGTCGATTGCCGGCATGCCGGAGCTGCGCACGGCGCTGGTGGGCTGTGTGATCGTCACCGCGGTGGGAGGGGTGCTCTCCAGCCCGCTGTTCACCTGGGCCAGCGAGGCGGTGGTGGGCACGCCGATCCTGCAGCAGGCCATCGCCAGCGCCACAGCTCCACCGATCGGTTGATGCCGTGATCCAGCCCGTTGCCCAACTCGAGGCCGTGGAGAAGGTCTACGGCTCAGGTGACACGGAGGTGCGGGCCCTCGATGGCCTCAGCCTCACCGTCAACCGCGGTGACTATCTGGCCGTGATGGGGGCGTCCGGTTCGGGCAAGAGCACGGCGATGAACATCCTCGGCTGCCTGGATCGGCCCAGTGCCGGCAGCTACCGCCTCAGCGGCACCCAGGTGAACCAGCTCAATGACGACCAGCTGGCCGATCTGCGCAACCGCGATCTGGGGTTCGTGTTCCAGCAGTTCCACCTGCTGCCCCAGCTCTCGGCGCTCGACAACGTGATGCTGCCGATGGTGTACGCGGGAGTGCCGGCCCCGGAACGGCGGCGGCGCTCCGAGGAGGCCCTCGGACGGGTGGGGCTGGCGGATCGGCTGAACAACAAACCCAACCAGCTCTCCGGCGGCCAGCAGCAGCGGGTGGCGATCGCCCGGGCGATCATCAACCAACCCGCCCTGCTGCTGGCCGATGAACCCACGGGCGCCCTCGATTCCCGCACCACCGAGGAGGTGCTGGCCATTTTCGATGAACTGCACCGAGGCGGCATGACCGTGGTGATGGTGACCCATGAAGACGATGTGGCCGCCCGCGCCGACCGGGTGGTCCATTTCCGTGATGGCCGGATCACCGAGACGACCACCCAGACACCGGCCCTGGCCGCCCGCTAGCCCGCTGGAGGGGCAGGGGCCAGGGGGGCGACGGGCCGCTCCAGGCTCTGCAGCAGCTGGCCCATCAACAGGGCGATGGCATCGCTGCCGCCGGCGGCCCGGCCAGGGTCGAGATCGCCGGGATCCACCGCCAGCCAGCCGCCATCGGCGGGTAGCCGCAGCTCGAAATGCAGGTGAGGGCCAGTGCTGAGGCCCGTGCTGCCCACCCGGCCGATCACCTCCCCCTGCCGCACCCGATCGCCGGGCTTCACGTAGAGCTCGCTGAGATGCCCGTAGAGCGTGCGCCGCCTGGGGCGCTCATGTTCGATCTCGATGGCCAGGCCGTAACCGCCTGCCACGCCGCTGCTGATCACCTGGCCGCTGAGGGAGGCCACCACAGGCGTGCCCTCCGGCGCCGCCAGGTCACGGCCGGCGTGCATCAGCCAGCTGCCCAGCACGGGGTGGACGCGGAAGCCGAAACCACTGCTGGTGACGGCCGAACCGATCAGGGGAAAGAGCAGACGGCGATTGCCGTTGCCACCGATCGGCGAGGGGCGGGGCGTGACCGCGAACACATCGGCAAGGCGGAAGCCGCCGCCGCTGCCGGCCAGCAGGGCCGCCACGGGGACCGTGAGCGGCGTGGTGAGCGGGGCCCCGCCGATCAGCCGTTGTCCGGCTCCGGTGATGCCGCTGCCGGCGTCGCCGCCAAGAAGGCCGCCGGAGGCCGACGTGCTGCTGCCAGGGCGACCCCAGCCCCGCACCACCACGCCCCGGCGGCACTCCTGGGCTGAGAGAGCGCCGCTGCTGCAGGCCTGGACATTCGCGGGGCTGTTGAACGGGATGGCGCGGCTGCCGGAACGCACCCGCTCCCGTTCGGCCGGGGTGACAACGCCCTCGCGTACGAGGGCATCGAGGGAGCTGTCGAAGCTGGCCGCTGGAGGGGAGTCCCGCGCTGAGGCAGGGGGCACGGAGCGAGGTGCCGGGACTGCGGCAGCGGGGGTGGGCGGGCGGCGCAGCGGCCGCCCGGCTCGAGGCTCCGCCCCGGCAGCGCTCCCGGCCTCAGAGGAGGTGGCGGCGGCGCCGGCGGCGGCGGCAGGAGCCTCTGAGGCCGTGGGGGCCTGGGAGGGCGCCGCCGCATCGGCTGGGGATCGCTCCTGGGCGATCCCCAGGCCCACCAGCCCGATCAGGGTTCCACCCGTCACCAGGGCGGCAGGAAGGAGATGGAGGTGGAACAGACGTGCCATGGAGCGGATCAGAGCAGGCAGTGGGGCGAGCGTCAGCGCAGGCGTCAGGGCTCCCAGGGCAGCCGCGAGGCCCCATTCTCACCCGCGAACCGACCAGCTGCCGCTACCCATGCTGTCGCGAGAACGACAGGCTCAGAAGCTACGGCTGAGCCAGGTGAGGGCCACCCCCCTCTGCAGCCGCAGGCGACCATCCAGCTCCAGACCGGCCACCTGCCACGGCTCCTCCCCCACCAGCACTCCCTCGGGCGGCTGCCAGAGCCGCTGTTCGGCCTGGTCCCGCACCAGTTCCGCTTCACCCGCCTGGGCCATGGCCCAGCGAAGCGCGCTCCACACCCTCGCCTCCAGTCGTCTGGGGCAGGCCTGGGGATGCCAGCGGCCGGGGCCTGGTCCCCGCCGCCCTCCTGATCGGGCCAGAGCCTGAGCCACCGAGACCGCCCCGGGCGGCACCCGGTTGGTGCCGTTGAGGCCGATGCCGGCCTGGGCCCAGAGCAGGCGGCCCCCACGCCAGCGCTGGCGCGGCAGCAGGCCCGCCAGCTTGCCGCCATGCACGAGCAGATCGTTCGGCCACTTGATCCGCACCGGCAGACCCAGTCCTTCCAGCTCCCGCGCCAGGCCCACGGCCAGAGCCAGGGGCAGGTTGGCCGGCGCCCGCGACGCTCCAGGCCAGGGGAAGGCGGCACTGAGCCACACCCCGCCAGCGGGCGCGCACCAGGGCCGCCCCCTCTGCCCCTGGCCGTGGCGCTGCCGCCTCGCTACCACGGCCCGCCACGGATCGGGGCCCTGGGGGCCGGGGGGGCTGTGCCGCAGCCAGCGATCCAGCTCCCACTCGGTGCTGGCGCACACGGGCAGCCGCCGGATCTGCCAGCCGCTCACCGGGGCGCCCCGGCGGCCAGCCAGGTGCCGATGCGGGCGGCGCCCTGCTGCAGCTGTTCCGTGGGGTGGACCAGGGCCAAGCGGGCCCAGCCCTCACCACCGGGGCCAAAGCCGTTGCCGGGGGTGAGGGCCACCCCGGTGGCCTGCAGCAGGGCGGCACAGAAGGCTTCTGAGCCCTCGCCCTGGTCCTCGCCTGACTGGCTCTGCCATTGGGGCGGCAGGGCCAGCCACAGATACAGGGCCATGCTGGGGCGGCGCACCGGCCAGCCCACAGCTTCCAGGGCCGCGGCCATGTGGTCGCGTCGCTGGCGGTAGGTCCGGCCCAGCTGGGCCGGCCAGTGGGGGGCCTGCTCCAGGGCGGCGATCGCCCCGGCCTGCAGGGCGAGGGACTGGTTGAAATCCACCACCCCCTTGAGCTGCCTCAACGCGGTGATCAGCCACTCGGCACCGATGGCGAAGGCCAGCCTGAAGCCCCCCAGGCACCAGCTCTTGGAGAGGGAAAAGAACTCGATGCCATGGCTGCGCCAGCCCGGGTGGCGCAGCAGGGCCGGGGCCTCCCCGTCGAGGGCCAGGTCCACGTAGGGGTTGTCATGGGCCAGCACCACGTCGTGGCGCAGGGCCTTGTGCATGGCCGCATCCACCCAGGCCTGCTCCCCGGTGGTGGCCGTGGGGTTGTGGGGGAACCCCAGCACCATCAGCTTGAGGGCCTCCCACTCGGCGGTGGACACCCGCTCGAAATCGGGACGCCAGCCGCTGGCTGCATCGAGGCGCAACAGCTGGGGCCGGGCCGAGGCGAGCTGCAGGCCCCCCAGGTGGGAGGGGTAGTAGGGGTCGAGCAGCAGGGCGGCATCGCCGGGATTCAGCACCGCCAAGGGAAGGTGGGCCGTGCCCTCCTGGGATCCCACCAGCAGCAGCACTTCGCGCTGCGGATCGACGGACACCCCGAAACGCCGCTGCGCCCAGGCCGCGGCGGCCTCCCGGAAGGGCAGCGTGGCGTGGTGCAGGCAATAGGCCGCACTCGAGGGGGCGTCGAGGACGCGCTGCATCGCCGCGATCGCCTCGGGCGGCGGCAGCAGATCGGTGGATCCCAGGGAGAGATCGAGCAGGGGCTCCAGGCCGCTGTCGGCAGCGGCGGCCCTCAGGCTGTAGGCGCTCTTGCGTCGGTCGTTGCGGGCGAAGACGCCACTTCCCAGCTGGGCCAGGCGCTCAGAGATGGGCATCCAGGAAGGCCTTGAGCTGGGCCTTGGCCATGGCGCCCTCATGGCGAGCCACCGGGGCGCCGGCCTTGAACAGCACCAGGGTCGGCAGGCCCTGCACCTGCAGGCGGTCGCGGCTGCCGGGGTTGGGATCGGCCTCGAGCTTGCCCACCTTGAGGCGGCCGGCGTAGTCGCTGGCAGCCCAGTCCATCAGCGGTGCCATCAGACGGCAGGGGCCGCACCACTGGGCCCAGACATCCACCAGCACCGCCTCGCTGCAGGCGATCACTTCAGCGTCGAAGTTGGCGTCGGTGAGATGAACGACGGACACGGCAGTGGACACGGGAACAGCAGAGGGAAAGAACGGGAGCGTGGAGGGAGGGAACCCTTCGGAGCGAGGCTTCAAGGTAGGGGCCCGCCGGCACCGCTCAGGGGCAGCCAACGGTCAAGCCATGACCCCCGCGGGTGGTTCAGGGCCCATGGCGAGCAGAACGGGGGATCAGAGCTTGTCGATCGAGCGCTTGAGCTCTTCGAGTTCGGCATCCACCTGGGCCACCTTCACCGGCTCCAGCTGGGGCACCGGATCGCTGTCCTTGGGCAGGGCCACAGGTTCCGGGCCGGCGGCGCCGGAGAGCCGGTTCTTGAGAGCGGCGAGCTCATCGTCCACATCGCTGCTCTCAAGCGCAGCGAACTGGCTCTCGAGGTCGGCGCCGGCCAGCTCGGCCGCCGCCTGGCTGCGGGCCTCCAGGTTCTGCACCTTTTCCTCCATGCGCTCGAAGGCCGCCATCGAGGAGTTGGTGCCGAGGTTGCCCACGGCGCTCTGGAGCTGCTCCTGGGCCTGGGCAGCCTGGGCCCGGGCCTTGAGCATGTCCTTCTTGGTCTTGGCCTCGGCGATCTTGGCCTCCAGCGCCACCAGGCTCTTCTTGAGCGCGTCCACCTGGCCGGCCTGGCTGTTGAGCTGGGCGTTGAGCGCGGTGGCGGTGTCGTCGTAGGTCTTGCGGCGGGTGAGGGCCTCGCGGGCGAGGTCGTCCTCCCCCTTCTGGAGGGCCAGTTCGGCGCGCTGATACCAGGTCTTGGACTGGCTCTCCGCCTGTTCGGCCTGGTTGGCGATCCGCTTCTGACTGGCAATGGCCGTGGCCACCGCCTGGCGGAGCTTGATCAGGTCGGACTGCATGTCCGCGACGGACTGGTCAAGGATCTTGGAGGGATCCTCCATGCTGCCGATCGCCGCATTGGCGTTGGCACGGAGCAGTCGGCTGAGGCGGTCAAAAAAGCCCATGGCGCAGCTGGGGGCAAGGCCAGAGGCTAACCATGAACGCCACCGGCGTCTGATCGGAGCGGCACCATCGCGCTCAGGACTCAGAATGGGGGCAGGATCTGATTGGCGGCAATGGCAGGGTCGCAGCGACAGCGGAGCCGCGGCAATGCCCCGGCCACGGGTCAGCGCCGTATCGGCAGCATCACGGTGATGGTGCCGGCCAGCCACCCGCCGGCCACGGCCCTGGCCCAGTGCCTCGACACCCTGCAGCAGCAGTGGCAGCGCCAGGGCAACCTGGGGGCGCTCTGGCAGCGCTGGCCGACGCTGGCGGGTCCCCAACTGGCCCCACACTGCCGCCCCCTGCGCCTGCAGGGCTCGGTGCTCACGGTGGGAGCCGCCCCCGGCCCCTGGCTGCAGGCCCTGCAGTACAACCGCCACCAGTTGCTGGGCAGCCTGCGGGCCGCCGGCTTTGCCGTGCGGGAAGTGCGCCTCACCCAGCACCATCCAGTCACCCAGCCCGGTCTGGCCGCTGAAGAGACAGCAGGCAGCTGGGCCCGGCACCCCAGCCGGGTGGATGTGCACGGCATGGCCACCTGCCCCGGCTGCCACTGCCCAGCCCCCGCCGGGGAGATGGCCCGCTGGGGCAGCTGCAGCTTCTGCCGCCGCCAGCTCCTCGCCGAGAACCCCGTCAGCGGCAGCCCTCAGTAGCGCTCGGGCCGCGGATCCTGCCAATCGGGCCGTACACCGGCGGCGGCCAGTGCCGCGGCCCGGCGCTCCAGGCGCTGGCGATCCAGGCGCCAGAGCCGATAGATGCCGGAGGAGGCCAGCAGCTCGGGCTCCAGAGCGCGCCAGTGGGGCCGCTCAGCCGTGGCGGCATCGATCACCAGCAGCACCGAAGGCTGCTGCTCCGCCCCGCTCGGCTCCTGACCCCGGCGACGCTCCCGGCCCAGGCGATCGGCCAGGTTCACCAGCCCCGTGGCCGGTGCCCCCTCGTAGATCACCACACGGCGGCTGTAGTAGTGCAGCGAGGGCTTCAACATGCCCACCATGGCCAGGGGCTGGTCAGGCGTCTGGTGCTGCCGCACGGCGCTGGCCATGGCCCGCACCGGCAGGCCCCGCAGCCGATCCCCCAGCTGCCAGCTGGGCAGCAGCACCAGCGGCACGAACAGCAGCAGCGGCACCTGCAGGGCCGCCAGCCCCGGCAGCGGCTGACGCCGCCACCACAGCACCGCCCCCACTAGGGCCGCCAGGCCGTAACAGGCGGCGGCGAGGGCCAGCAGCCTCGACTCCAACAGCTCCTGGGGCAGCGACGGCATCTCCGGCGTGATCACCAGCGGCAGCCACAGGGGGGCAGCGGCGAAAGCAAGGGCCATCACCAGGCTCAACAGCACCGTGCTGACTGCAGCCCAACCCCAGCCCCAGCGCTTCGCCTGGGCCCGCTGGGCCGCCAGGGCCACCAGCCCCCCCGCCGCAGGCGTGGCGGGCAGCCAGTAACTGGGCAGTTTGGTGGCCGCCAGGGTGAAGAACAGCAGCACCGCCAGCAGCCAGCAGGCGCTGTAGCGCTGCAGCGACAGGGCCGGGGGCAGCGGCGCCACCGGAACCGGGCGCCAGCGCCAGGCCTCGCCCCCCCTGAGGCCCTGCACCAGGCCCAGCAGCAGCACGGGGCTCCAGGGCAGGCTGGCCAGCAGCAGCACCGGCCCGAAAAACCACCAGGGCTGGGAGTGGTTGTTCACCGCAGCCGTGAAGCGCTGCAGGTTGTGGTAGCCGAAGAAACTGCGCCAGAAGGGCTCCCCCTCCACCGCCAGGGCCAGGCCGTACCAGGGCAGGCTCAGGGCCGCCGTGATCGCCAGTCCCGGCAGCGGCCGCAGCCGACACCAGAGCCGCGCCAGGTCACCCTGCAGCCAGCCGAACAGCAGCTGGGTGAGGCCGAGCAACAGCACCGCCACCGGCCCCTTGGCGAGCACCGCCAGGCCCAGCCAGAGCCAGCCCCACCACCAGCCGCGGCCGCCCGCGGCGTAGCAGCGCCAGCAGAGCAGCAGGCTGAGGCCCAGGCAACCGGAAAAGAGGCCGTCGCTCACCGCGATCCGTCCCCACAGCAGCACCAGAGGCGAGAGGGCGAAGGCCACGGCGGCCGTCAGGGCAGCCAGGGCGGCACGGCGGCCGTGCTGGGGCCAGCGCAGCAGGGTGTCGGCCAGGGCCAGCATCAGCCCGATCGTGGCCAGGGCTGAGGGCAGCCGGGCCGCCCAGGTGCCCAGGGGGTTCCACCACCCCTGGCCGGGAAGGGCATAGACCAGGCCCATCCCCCAGTACACCAGTGGCGGCTTGTCGTAGCGCGGCAGGCCGTTGACCCACGGAATCAGCCAGTCGCCGGCCTCGGCCATCGCCCGGGCCGAGGCGGCGAACAGCGGCGGCGTCTCGTCCACCAGGCCGCTGACCCCCAGCTGCCACAGAAACAGCACCACCCCCAGGCCAAGACACAGCAGCAGCACCCGGCGACGCTGGCAGGTGGGAACTGGAGCAGGGGTCACAGGGCCCAGGGAACTGGGGCGACCCTATCTGCGCCGGGCGGGGCCACCCTCCGCTGCAGCACCTCCCCCCTGCAGTCCCGCCTCCCGCCACACCTCCTCCAGCCAGCCCTCGATCCGCTCGGCGAACACCGCCCGCGAGCAGTGGCGCTCCGCCCAGCGTCGGCAGGCCGCCCGCTCCACCCCCAGCGCCCGTTCGGTGGCCAACGCCAGGGCCGCCCGGTCATCGGCAGCCGCGAGGGCACCGGTAAGCCCCTCCTGCACCAGTTCCCCCGGGCCACCGCGGGCATAGGCGGCCACCGGCACACCACAGGCCATGGCCTCCACCACCACGTTGCCGAAGGCCTCGTTCCACTTCGGGGTGTTGAGCAGCACCGCGCAGCGCCCCAGCTCGCGCTGCAACTGCTCGGTGGGCAGAAACCCCCGCCACTGCAGCGTGCCGGGGGGCACAGAGCTCTCCACCCAGCGGGCATAGGCCGGATCCTGGGGCAGACCCCACACCGCCAGGGGAATCTGCAGCTGAGCCGCCACGGCCGCCGCATCCTCCAGGCCCTTCTCGGGGGCGATGCGGCCGGCCCAGCCCAGCAGCCGCTCCGGCTGGGGATTGAAGCCGTACTGATCCAGATCAAAACCGTTGCCCACCAGCCGCGGCGCTGCCGGCAGGCTGAAATCGGCGGCCTGGGCGGCGGTGTGAAAGGCCAGGCGCCCCGGCTGGCGGGCCGCCACCTCGGCGATCACCGCATCCATCGCCTCGCCCACCGATCCCATGCTGATCAGGTGGGCCAGGGGCGTGGTCACGTGGGGCGTGAGCCAGAGCGGCAGCCAGTCGTAGGCAAGGTTCAGGATCACATCGGCGCGATGCTGCTCGCTCAGGGCCCGTCGCCAGAGGCGGGGCAGCAGGCCATCGGCCGGGATCAGCAGCGGGCTGTGGCGCTCCTGGTGCTGGCAGCTGGGCTGGGCCTCACCACGCTCCAGCCAGAGCTCAGCGCCGCCGCAGCTGGCCGGCAGCCGGGAGCCCTCGGCGGCCAGCACCATCACCTGGTGGCCGCGCTGCAGCAGCCCCGCCACCAGGGAGAGGGCCGTGAGCTCCACACCGCCACCGGCGCCGCTGCCCAGGGGGCCCATCGGGGTGGTCACCACCAGGATGCGCATCAGAGCGGTCCTCCCCAGAGCTGCTGGCGGCGGTTGATCAGCAGCACCGACACCATCGCCAGCCCGGCCCCCAGCCACTGCAGCGGCGAGAGCCGCTCCTGCAGCCACACCACCCCACAGAGCACGGCAAACACGGGAGTCAGGAAGGTGAGAGCGGTGAAGCCGGTGAGATCACCGCTGCTCGCGAACCAGAAGAACAAGCCGTAGGCCAGGGCGCTGCCCAGCAGGCTGGCGTAGGCCATCAGGCCCCACTGCAGCGACGACCAGGCCGGCAGCCAGGGGCCACCCGAGGCCAGCAGCGGCGCCCCGTGCAGCGCCAGCAGCGGCAGACCCCCCAGCAGCATGTGCCAGCCGGTGACCGCCAGCGGATCGCTGTGGCGCACGGCATAGCGGCAGAGCACCGTGCCCACCGCCATCGCCACCGCCGCGGCCAGCATCCAGAGCTCGCCATGGCTCCAGGCCCGCTGATCCGGCACCAGGGGTCCTTCCAGCCACCAGTGGCGCAGCACGGCGGCCGGCAGACCCAGGCAGAGGATGCCCAGCAGCCCGAGCACCAGCCCCAGCCAGCCCACCGGGTTGATCGCCTCGCCGAACAGGCTGCGGGCCATCAGGGCCACCAGCAGGGGCTGGGAGTCGATCAGCACCGAGCCCAGGCCAGCCCCGGTCTGCACCAGGCCCCGGGCCAGCAAGCCCTGGAACAGGGCCCCGTCCACCAGGGCGAAGGCGAGCAGCCAGGGCCAGTCAGCGCGGTGGATGGCAAGGGGACGGCCCAGCAGCAGCGCCGCCAGCAGCAGCAGCACCCCGGCCGGCAGCAGCCGCAGGGTGGCCACCAGCAGGGGCCCGCCGTCGCTGAGCAGCGGGCGCATGGCCGCCATCGCCGTGCCCCAGAGGGCGAACGGCAACAGCATCAGCAGCCAGCGCAGGGCCTGGGGCATGGGGGCGGTTTTCAAGGCCGGTGGAGGCTTCTTTTTAAGATCCGGCAACCACACAAGAGTTCCATGGTCTGGCCCTGGCGCCGCAAGACACGCCGCACCATGGCGCGGATCGCCATCGAAGGCCCCATCGGCGGGGGCACGCGCACCAGGGTGCTGAAGGCCCTGCGCCAGGTGGAGCAACGGGAGTGCCCGGCCCTGCTGCTGCGGATCGACAGTCCCGGCGGCACGGTGGGCGACAGCCAGGAGATCCATGCCGCCCTGCTGCGGCTGCGTCAGAAGGGCTGCCGGGTGGTGGCCAGTTTCGGCAACATCTCCGCCTCCGGGGGGGTGTACATCGGCGTGGCGGCCGAGAAGATCGTGGCCAACCCCGGCAGCATCACCGGCTCGATCGGCGTGATCCTGCGGGGCAACAACCTCTCGAAGCTGCTGAAGCGGCTCGGCGTGAGCTTCGAAACGGTGAAGAGCGGCCTCTACAAAGACATCCTCTCGCCGGATCGGGCCCTGAGCGAGGCGGAACGGGAGCTGCTGCAGAGCCTGATCGACTCCAGCTATCACCAGTTCGTGGGCGCCGTGGCCGAGGGCCGCGGGCTCGAGACCAAGGCGGTGCGGGCCTTCGCCGATGGGCGCGTGTTCAGTGGGGCCCAGGCGCTGGAGCTGGGGCTGGTGGACGCGCTGGGGGATGAGGAGGCCGCCCGCCGCCTGGTGGCCGACCTGGCCGGGCTGGATGCGGAGAAGACCCGGCCGATCACCTTCGGGGCGCCACCCAGGCGCTTCGCCGGCCTGATCCCCGGCCGCAGCCAGGTGGATCGGCTGCAGCAGCTGCTCAGCCTGGAGCTCGGCTGGTGCGGCCAGCCCCTGTGGCTGTTCCGCCCATGAGCGGCGGGCTGCAGCTGCGGGCCCTGCGCGGGGCCACCACCTGCCAGGCGAACACGGCGGCTGCCATCGACGAGGCCGTGGCGGAACTGATGCAGGCGCTGGTGGAGCGCAATGGCCTGGAAGGCCATCAGGTGCTCTCGGTGACCTTCTCGGTGACCACGGACCTCGACGCCTGCTTCCCGGCCGCGATCGCCAGGCGCCGCGCTGGCTGGGAGCATGTTGCCCTGCTCGACTGTCAGCAGATGGCGGTGGCAGGGGATCTGACCCACTGCATCCGCCTGCTGGCCCACGCCTGGATGGATCCGGATCGCCAGCCCTGCCATCCCTATCTGCGGGGCGCGAGCCGCCTGCGGCCCGACCGCGCCAGCTAGCCCGCCGACCACCTGAGCCCGCAGCGCTCCGTCCGCTCTGCTGGGATTGAGGGATTGATCGGAGCAGGCCCCATGGGTTTCCACCCACCACGCCGCCCCCTGGCCCTTGCCGTGGCAGCGGGTCTCGGTACCGCCGCCCTCAGCGCCCTGAGTCTGCTGAGCCCTGCGGCCCTGCAGCCGCCGGCCCGTGCCCAGGGCACCCCTGGCTTGCTGGAGTTCCGCTGGGAGAACAGCCGCGACTACCGCAAGCTCTATTTCTTCATGACCAACACCCAGCGCCTGCAGCGCTCGGAGTACTACCTGGTGCTGCGCCCGAAGGACCGCAAGACGGCCATCCTCAAGCTCAGCGTCACGATCCCCGATCACTTTGACGCCAAGATCGATCCCAGCCGGGTGGAGCTCTGCAGGATGAGCAAGGGCGGCATGCTGTCGCGCACGCGCTGCCTGGAGACCATCCCCGCCACGATCGAGATCGCCGAGAACGGCGGTGCCATTGAGATCTTCCCCGACACGCCGGTGTCTGACACCGACACCATCGGTGTGTACATGCGGCTGTTCAACCCCTTTGACGTGGGGATGTACCAGTTCAATGCCCTGGCCCAGGCCCCCGGCGAGGTGCCGATCTCGGGCTACCTGGGCAGCTGGCTGATCCAGATCGACCCGCCCAGCAACTGAGTTCAGGCCAGGCGGCGCAAGCTGGCCTGATAGCTTGATCGATCACCAGTCAACACGCGACGGAAGGAGCGAACAGAGAGCCATGACCAAGCGAACCCTGGGGGGCACGAGCCGCAAGCGCAAGCGGGTTTCTGGTTTCCGAGTGCGCATGCGCAGTCACACCGGCCGCCGTGTGATCCGCACCCGTCGTCGTCGCGGCCGCTCCCGCCTGGCCGTCTGAACCCATGGCTCTGCCCCGCCGCCACCGCCTGAAGGGGCAGCGGGTCTTTGACGCCCTCTACCGCCGGGGCCGACAGCTCCACAGCCCCCACCTCAGCCTGCGCTGGCATCCCGTCAAGCCGGCTCTCGAGCCCGCCGCCGAGCGTGGCCATGCCCAGAGTCCCTGGCGCTGTGGGGTGGTGATCAGCTCCAAAGTGCACAAGCGGGCCGTGCGGCGCAACCACCTGCGCCGGCTGCTGCACAACCACCTGACCAACCAGGGGATCGCCCCGTGCCAGGGGCCGATCTGGCTGCTGCTCAGCCTCAAGCCAGGCAGTGTCGATCGCGAAGACGACGCCCTGCTGGAAGAATGTGAACAGCTTCTGCACCGGGCAGGTCTGAGACGATGAGCAAGCAGAGCCCCACCGAGATCCAGGAAACGGTGTTCTACGAAGGGGGCCCGGCCAAGGGCGACCTGATCACCAACCTGCTCTTCGGCCTCACCGTGATCGGCCTGCCCTTTGCGGTGGGCGCCGTGGTGCGCGCCCTGTGGCTGCGCTTCCGCATCACCAGCCGCCGCATCGAGATCAATGGCGGCTGGCTGGGCCGCGACCGCACCCAGGTGGTGTACAGCCAGATCCGGGAGGTGCGCAGCGTGCCCCGGGGCTTCGGCGCCTGGGGCGACATGGTGCTGGTGCTCAACGACGGCGCCAAGCTCGAAATGCGCTCCATGCCCAGGTTTCGTGAGCTGGAGGCCTACATCGAGGAACGCCGTCAGGCCAGGCGTCCGGCCGCCCCCAAGGGCATGGCCGCCTGAACCCCCGCCTGCTCAGGCACACTGAGCCTCGCCCTCCTTCAACCCCCAGGCCCCCACCGCTGTGATCGGCTACATTTCCGACAACCTGCTCCTCCCGATCCTCGATTTCTTCTACGGATTGGTGCCGAGCTACGGGCTGGCGATCATTGCCCTCACGGTGGTGATCCGGCTCGCCCTGTTTCCGCTCAGCGCCGGATCGATCCGCAATGCCCGCCGCATGCGCATCGCCCAGCCGGTGATGCAGAAGCGCCAGGCCGAGATCAAGGCTCGGCACGCCAGCAACCCCCAGAAACAACAGGAGGAGCTGGGCAAGCTGATGAAGGAGTTCGGCAGCCCTCTGGCGGGCTGTCTGCCCCTGCTGGTGCAGATGCCGATCCTGTTCGCCCTGTTCGCCACCCTGCGGGGCTCACCCTTCGCCGATGTGCCCTACACCGTGAACCTCAAGGTGCTGCCCGCCGACCAGGTGGCCACGATCGAGACCAAGCCCTTCAACACGGCCAGCCACTCGATCTTCGTCACCAGCACCAGCCATGTGCCGGTGATCGCCAGCCTCGAGGCCGGCAACAAGCTGGCGGTGGGCAGCAGCGAAACCGTGACGCTGCACACCAAGACCGATGAGAGCTTCGCCTCGGTGCTGGCCGGGGTGGAGAACGGCGACGCCTTCCAGCCCAGCTGGAGCGTGACGAAGGGCGAGGAGGTGGTGCGGGTGGATCAGAACGGCACCATCACCGCCATCGCCCCCGGCGACGCCACGGTGGAGGCCAAGATTCCAGGCCTGGCGGCCCGCAGCGGCTTCCTGTTCATCAAGGCCCTGGGTCAGGTGGGCTTCATGAGCGAAGGCCAGGTGAACTGGGACATCGCCGGCCTGGTGGCCGGCTTCGGCGCCACCCTGTTCATCTCCCAGATCCTCTCGGGGATGGGCATGCCGGCCAATCCGCAGCAGTCCACGGCCAACAAGATCACCCCCGTGATGATCACGGCCATGTTCCTGTTCTTCCCCCTGCCGGCCGGGGTGCTGCTCTACATGGTGGTGGCGAATATCTTTCAGGCTCTGCAGACCTTTCTGCTCAGCCGCGAGGCCCTGCCCGACAACCTGCAGGCCATCCTCGATCAGCAGAGGTCGCAGCAGGCCATCACCGTGGCAGCCGGCGGCGTCGGCATCGGCGAGCGGGGCGGCCGGCTTCCCTTCGAGCCCAAGGGCAAGAAATGATCCCGCGCCGGTGATGCCAGCGGGTCCACCGCAGCGGCATGGAGGACTGCGGCCACCGGTGCTTCCCGCCCCACCACCCCCCGATGGATTCTCCCCACGCCACCCCCCCTGCGCCGCCACGGCTGCGGCCCGTGCCGATCCGTGAGCTCCAGGCCCTCAAGGGCGGCCTCGAATGGCCTCTGGAGCACCACCTCAACGGCCTGGACAGCCTCACGCCGGTGCGGGGCGTGGTGCGGGCGCGGCACCGCGGCGACGCCCTGGAGGTGGAGGGGGAGGCGGCCACGATCGTGACCCTCTGCTGCGACCGCTGCCTGGGCCACTACAACCACTCCCTGGAAGCCAAGGCTCAGGAGCTGATCTGGCTGGGCTCGGCCGACCCCCAGAGCCTGGATGTGGCCCTGACCCGGGCGCTGGATCCCCGCCTCGATCTCGACGCCGACAACCTCAGCGAATCCCTCGATCCCCGCGGCGACTTCGACCCGGCCCACTGGATCTTCGAGCAGCTGAGCCTGCAGCTGCCCCTGGTGAACCGCTGCGGTGCCGACTGCCCAGGCCCGGCCCACTGGGGCAGCGGCCCACCCGTGGGGGAGCCCGCTGGCGAGCTGCCTGGCGAGGCCGCCGGCGGCGACCCCCGCTGGGCAGCCCTGGCCGCTCTGCGCCAGAACGCCGCCAAGGGGCCAAACCATCCCAGACCGCAACCATGAGCGAAACCAGCTGGGCCGACCACCTCGACCTGATGATCCGGGCCCGCACCCCGATCATCTGGATCCGCAGCCTCGAGGAGCAGCGGGTGGAGGCCCTGCTGGAGCAGGCGGCGCGGCGGCTGGGCAACCGCACCCTGCTGCGCTGGGACTTCGTGGATGGCCTGCGCGGCGCCCCGAACCGCGAGGGCGAGGCCAGCCGCAATCCGATGGCGGCCCTGAGCTGCCTCGATTCCCTGCCTGCTGAGCAGGGCGCGATCCTGCTGCTGCGCGACTTCCACCGCTACGGCGAGGATGCCGGCATCTGCCGCCGCCTGCGCAACCTGGCCGGCAGCCTGCGCCAGACCCCCCGCACCCTGATCATCACGGCGCCGGACTGGAAGGTGCCGCCGGACCTCGATGACTGCATCACCCTGCTGGATCTGCCGCTGCCGGATGCCGAGGAGATCGGCCAGCTGCTGAGCTCGATCGCCGCCGCCAGTGGCCGGGCGCTCGATCCGCCGGTGCTGCGCCAGCTCACGGCGGCCTGCCACGGCCTCAGCGAACAGCGCGTGCGCCAGCTGGCGGCCCGCGCCCTGGCCCGCCGCGGCCAGCTGGGTGCCGACGACCTGGCCGAGGTGCTGGAGGAAAAGCGCCAGGCGATCGCCAAGAGCGACCTGCTGGAGTACTGCCCCAGCAGCTCCAGCCCGGCCGACATCGGCGGGCTCGAATCCCTCAAGCACTGGCTGGAGCAACGGCGCCGGGCCTTCAGCGAGGAGGCCCGGGCCTACGGGTTGCCCCTGCCCCGGGGGGTGCTGCTGGTGGGCCCCCAGGGAACGGGCAAGTCGCTCACGGCCAAGGCCATTGCCCACAGCTGGTCGATGCCCCTGCTGCGACTGGATGTGGGGCGCCTGTTCGCCGGCCTGGTGGGGGCCTCGGAGGCCCGCACCCGCGACATGATCCAGAGGGTGGAGGCCATGGCGCCCTGCGTGCTCTGGATCGATGAGGTGGACAAGGGCTTCGGTCTCGGGGCCAGCAGCGACGGCCGCAGTGACGGCGGCACCAGCCAGCGGGTGCTGGGCACGGTGCTCACCTGGATGGCGGAAAAGACCAGCCCGGTGTTCGTGGTGGCCACGGCCAACGCGGCCGAGAGGCTGCCCCCCGAACTGCTGCGCAAGGGTCGCTTCGATGAGATTTTTCTGCTGGCACTGCCGGGAGCGGAGGAACGGCGCGCCATCCTCGACCTGCAATTGCGCCAGCGCCGGCCGGGCCACAGCCTGCCGCTGGAGGTGTTGGTGGATCGCACGGCGGGCTTCTCCGGAGCGGAGCTGGAGCAGACGGTGATCGAGGCCATGCACCTGGCCTTTGCCGAGCGGCGCGAGTTCGGCGAAGCCGACCTGATCGCCGCGGCCAGCCAGGTGGTTCCCCTCAGCCGCACGGCCCGCGAGCAGCTCGAGGCCCTGGAGCAATGGGCCAGCACGGGGCGAGCCCGACCCGCCTCCAGGTTGCGGGGCGTAACGAACTCCGACGCCAGGTAACAAGCCCGTGGTTCCAGCTGGGTCGGCCTGTCCACCCCCCTTACGGTCTGCTGACGACCTTGGCAGCGCCATGACCCCCAGCCCCACGCCTCGTGACCGCGGTGAACTGTTCACCCAGCTGGCCGTGGCCTGCATCGGTGCCGGGGTGGTGACCACCGTCGCGGTGGCCCAGGGACAGAACCCGATCACCGCGCTCGGCATCACCCTGTTTTCGGCCATCGCGGCCGTGGCCCTCGGCCAGGTGCTCTGAGGCTGAACGCCGCTGAGTGGTTGGCCTCTGCGGCTGCCACGCAGGGGCGTTACTTCAGAACACAATCAGCACCACCTTGGGAACTGGAAAGCCAAGCTTGTCAAGCCCCCTCCAGGCTGTCCATAGTGCCTTCATCGCCAATTTGACCTTGGCATGACACTCCACTCAAAACACAAGGCTGGTCTGAGTCTGCCCGCCATCAGCATGGCTTTGCTGATGGCGGGCGCCACCGCCCTGCCCTCCGTGGCTGCTCTGCGGCAGTCCCAGCAGCAACCCTCAGTCCAACGGGCCAACCCTGCCATGGTGGGCGGCGGCGACAGCGGCCCAGTGCTGATCGCCAAGGAGAAAAACAAGGATAAAGACCGGGATAAGAAAAAGAAGAAGAACCGCGATCAGAAATCTGAGAAGCGCCAGAATAACAACCGCAAGACAAGCGACAGGAATCAGAAAAACAACGGCAATCGAAAGACCAGCAACAACCAGAAGAACGATCGCAAGGAGCGAGCCGAACGGAAAGAGCGAGCCGAACGGAAGCAGAAAAACGATCGAGCCAGGGATCGGAACGCCAAAAACAACAACAACGGCAACAACAAAAAAGGCAGAACACCAAGATCCGATCGCAGCCTCACCAAGGCTGAACGCGATCGTATCTATCGCCAGGGTCTGCGCGAAGGCAAAGACCGTGGCTACAACAAAGGCGTCAGGACCGGCTACCGGGAGGGGGTCGACAAGGGCCGCAAGCGCGGCTACCACCGGGGTTATGACCGCGGCTACCGCAAGGCCGAAAACCGCTACAGAGGCTGGGACAGCAACCGCTGGCGCAGCTACAACCGCACCAAGCGGAACCAATGGCGCCGTCCGGTGGTGGTCAACAACTACTACGGACGCGGCGGCTGGGCCCGTCAACGCGGCTGGTACAACTCCCGTCCCTGGGGCGGTGGCTGGTACGGCGGTTGGTCCAGTTCACCACCGTGGGGCTGGTGGCTCGGGCAGTCCGTGGTGTGGGGCGTGACCGCCCTCACCACCGCGGCGATCATCAACGACTCCATTGATCGGGCCATCGAGCGCCGTCAGCCCACCGTGCTGGTGCCCGATACCAATTGGCAGCTCTATTACGGCAGCGTTGAACCTATGGAAGACACGGGAGTCACGTTTGCCGTCTACAACGGTTCAGGCACCTATGAGATGGAGGCCGACTGCGAAGAGGGGCTGCTGAACGGCGAGGTGCCCACCACACCGGCGGAAGCCCAGCTGATCAATACGGCCTGCCAGGTGACCTTCGGCACCCAGGCCTGAATGACCAGCGGCTTTCGCGACCAGCTGCCAGCCCTGGCCAACAAGACCTACTTCAACTACGGCGGCCAGGGCCCCCTGCCGACCGCGAGTCTGGAGGCCATGGTTGCGGCCTGGGGCCAGTTGCAGGAGCTGGGACCATTCACTGGGGATGTGTGGCCCTTTGTGGAGTCAACGGTGGCCGGCCTGCGCAGGCGCCTGGGCCGCTGGCTCGGGGTACCGCCTCAGCGCCTGGCCTTCACCGAGAACGTGACCAGCGGCTGCGTGCTTCCCCTCTGGGGCCTGCCCTGGCAGCAGGGAGACGTGCTGCTGCTGAGCGATTGTGAGCACCCCGGCGTGGTGGCGGCCTGCCAGGAGCTGGCCCGACGCCAGCAACTCACGATTGAGCGCTTCAAGGTTGCTGACCTGCTGCAGGACCCAGCGGCCACCGACGCCGCAGTGCTGCAGCGGCTGGAGAACGCCCTCGGCCCCCGCACCCGCCTGGTGGTGCTCTCCCACCTGCTCTGGAACACCGGGCAGGTGATGCCGATCGCCGCTGTGGCCAGCCGGCTGGACCAGCACCCGCAGCG